>NZ_VOSS01000001.1 GCF_007997035.1 Ralstonia sp. TCR112
GCGACAGCGGCGGCTGCGTCATCGAAAGCCGCTCGGCGGCGCGCCCGAAATGCAGTTCTTCGGCAACGGTCACGAAGTAGCGAAGCTGGCGCAGATCCATATCGGCAATTGATACTTTTTACGACTCAATAATCGCTCAATAATATATTTGACGCGCCATTTCTCCAAGCGCATGCTGGGCGCCAGGCAGTTGACTACAACGATAGTGCCGATCCCACGGAGACCCCCATGCCAGACAACAAGCGTTCCCAGCACATCACACAGGGCGTGGCGCGCTCGCCCAACCGCTCGATGCACTACGCGCTGGGCTACACGAAAGACGACTTCAACAATCCGATGATCGGCGTGGCCAACGGCCATTCGACCATCACGCCGTGCAACTCCGGCCTGCAAAAGCTGGCCGATGCCGCGGTGGCTGCCGTGAAGGACGCCCGCGCGAATCCGCAGACTTTCGGCACGCCCACCATTTCCGACGGCATGTCGATGGGCACGGAGGGCATGAAGTTTTCGCTGATCTCGCGCGAAGTGATTGCCGACTGCATCGAGACCTGCGTCAACGGCCAATGGATGGATGGCGTCGTCGTCATCGGCGGCTGCGACAAGAACATGCCCGGCGGCATGATCGCCCTGGCGCGCACGAATGTGCCGGGCATCTACGTGTACGGCGGCACCATCAAGCCGGGGCACTGGAAGGGCAAGGACCTGACCATCGTGTCGTCGTTCGAGGCCGTGGGCGAATTCACCGCCGGGCGCATGAGCGAGGAGGACTTCGAGGGCATCGAGAAAAACGCCTGCCCGTCGAGCGGTTCGTGCGGCGGCATGTACACGGCCAACACCATGAGTTCGTCGTTTGAAGCGCTGGGCATGTCGTTGCTGTATTCGTCGACGATGGCCAATCCCGATCAGGAGAAGGTCGACAGCGCCGCCGAATCCGCCCGCGTGCTGGTCGAAGCCGTGCGCCGCGATCTGAAGCCGCGCGACATCATCACGCGCAAGTCCATCGAAAACGCCGTGGCCGTCATCATGGCGACCGGCGGCTCGACCAACGCCGTGCTGCATTACCTGGCCATCGCCCACGCGGCCGAAGTGGAATGGACCATCGATGACTTTGAGCGCGTGCGCCAGCGCGTGCCGGTCATCTGCAACCTCAAGCCGTCGGGCCAGTACGTGGCGACCGATCTGCACGCCGCCGGCGGCATCCCGCAGGTCATGAAGATCCTGCTCAACGCCGGCCTGCTGCACGGCGATTGCATCACCATCACCGGCAAGACGCTGGCGGAAGAACTCGCCAACGTGCCCGACCAGCCGCGTGCCGATCAAAACGTGATCCTGCCGATCGACAAGGCGCTCTACAAGGAAGGCCACCTCGCCATCCTGAAAGGCAATCTTGCCGAGGAAGGCGCCGTGGCGAAGATCACCGGCCTGAAGAACCCGGTCATCACCGGCCCGGCGCGCGTGTTCGACGACGAGCAAAGCGCCATGAGCGCAATCCTGGGCGACCAGATCAAGGCCGGTGACATTCTCGTACTGCGCTATCTCGGGCCGAAGGGCGGTCCGGGCATGCCCGAGATGCTGGCCCCGACGTCGGCCATCATCGGCAAGGGCCTGGGCGAGTCGGTCGGCTTTATCACCGACGGGCGCTTCTCGGGCGGCACGTGGGGCATGGTGGTCGGGCACGTCGCACCGGAAGCGTACGTGGGCGGCACGATTGGCCTCGTGCACGACGGTGATTCGATCACCATCGATGCGCACCAGCGCCTGCTGCAGTTGAATGTGCCCGACGATGAGCTTGCCCGGCGCCGCGCCGTGTGGAAGCAACCCGCACCGCGCTACACGCGTGGCGTGCTGGCGAAGTTCGCGAAACTGGCAGCAACGGCTAGCAAGGGCGCGGTAACGGACTGAGTTGTTGGCGACACCCACAAAAAACCCGCCAGACGGCGGGTTTTTCTTTGTGCGATCAGCGATGCGGTGGCTTCTGCTGCGCGGCGAGCGCATCGTCCAGCGCGGCGCCCAGCCAATCCATCAGGCGGGCCTCCAGCGTGCGGGTCAATTCCGCTGCGAGCTGCTCACTCAGCAACGACAGGCGCGACTCCATGGCGGCACGGCACTGCGCTTCGATGAGCGCTGGCCATTCGGATTGGAAACGCCACATCACGTCGCCCATCACGCGGGCCGCGTCGGTGCCGGCGGGCGGCATGGCCGAAGTCGGCGCAAGGCCCTGCTCGCGCAGGGCGGGCGGCACATCTACGCCGGGAGCCGCAACGGGCGCGGGCGGCGTCGCGGCGGGCGCTGCCGTGGGCGCGGCATCCTCCAGCTCGACAATCTCCGTCAGAACTGGAATGTTGTTGTCCGCCTGGGACCCGGGATAGCGTCCGTCGGTCATGCGCGCCCCACGTCGTGGTGTTGGATCGGGTAACCGCGATCGCGGTAGAAACGGAAGCGATCGCGCGCAGCGGCGCGATCGGCATCGTCATCGCCCACGATCTCGATCAGCCGCTCGAAGCGCGCGAACAGCGGCGGCGGATCGAACGACAGGTTGACGAGGATGTCGTGATGCGGTGCGTCGTCCAGCGGCTCAGTTGCATCGGCCAGCAGGATGGGCGTCTGCGCGGCCAGCGGATGCCGCAGGCCGCAATGCGGCAGGAAATCGAGCTGGCTGAACGTCCACAACTGCGTGTCGAACGCTTGCAGCGCAGCCTGATCCCCGACCACGATCACCTTCTGGCCTGCGCCGTAGGCCTTGCGCACGAGCCGGCAGGCATACGCCAGCTTGACGGGCACATTGCTGTGGAAATCGACGCGGGTCATACGGTGCAGTGCCTCCGGCTCGTCAACCGCGGTCCATCAGGAAGCGCGTCAGCAGCGGTACCGGGCGGCCCGTGGCGCCCTTGGCCGCGCCGCTCTTCCACGCCGTGCCTGCGATGTCGAGGTGGGCCCAGTCGTACTTTTCAGTAAAGCGCGCCAGGAAGCAGGCGGCCGTCACGCTGCCGGCCGGGCGGCCGCCGATATTGCCCATGTCGGCAAAATTGGACTTGAGCTGTTCCTGGTATTCCTCGTCCAGCGGCATGCGCCACGCGGTGTCGAGCGACTGCTTGCCCGCCGCCACCAGGGCATCGGCCAGCGCATCGCTGCGGGCGTACATGCCGGTGTTGATGTGGCCCAGCGCGATGATGCAGGCGCCCGTGAGCGTTGCCACGTCGATCACCACGGCCGGCTTGAAGCGCTCCACGTAGGTGAGCGCATCGCACAGGATCAGGCGGCCTTCGGCATCGGTATTCAGGATCTCGATGGTTTGGCCCGACATGCTGGTCACCACATCGCCCGGCTTGGTGGCGACGCCGCTGGGCATGTTCTCGCAGGTCGGCACCACGGCGATGACGTTCTGCTTGAGGCCCATTTCGGCCACAGCACGCAGCGTGCCGAGCACGGAGGCAGCGCCGCACATGTCGTACTTCATCTCGTCCATGCCCTCACCCGGCTTGAGCGAGATGCCGCCCGTATCAAACGTGATGCCCTTGCCGACCAGCACCACCGGCGCCTGCTTGGCCGGGCCACCGTCGTAGCGCAGCACGATAAATGCCGGCGGCTCCACGCTGCCCTTCGTCACGGCCAGGAAAGCCCCCATCTTCAGGGCCTCGATCTGCTTGCGGCCGAGCACTTCCACCTTGAGCTTGAAATCCTTGGCGATCTGGCGTGCGGTATTGGCCAGGTACGTCGGCGTGCAGATGTTGGACGGCAGGTTGCCCAGGTCACGCGTGAGGTCCATGCCGTTGGCGATGGCGGTGCCGCGCGCTGCGGCCACGCTGGCGGCCTTGGCATCGGCAGTCGGCACGGCCAGCACCAGCTTGCGCAGACTGGTGCCGTTCTTGTCGCGCTTGCTCTTGAGTTCCGGATGGCGCTCGATGAAGCGGTAGCTGGCTTCGCGGATGAGCGTGACGGCGGTCAGCACGGCCCAGGCGGTGTCCTTGTCGCGCGCGGTGTGCTCGGTGAGCGTCCACGTCACGCTGGCGGCCTTGGTGCTGGCCAGCGCGCGCAGCGCTGTGCGCACGGCTTCGGCGTAGGCGCGGTCGGTGAAGTCGGCTTCCTTGCCCAGACCGACCAGCAGCACGCGCGCGGCGCCCACGCCGGCCACTTCGTGCAGCAGCAGCGACGTACCGCGCTTGCCCTCAAAGTCGCCCAGCTTGACGAGACGGGCAACCAGGCCCTTGGTGGCCACGTCCAGCGCCTTTGCGGCGCCGGCAAGGGTCTGCGACTCGAACAGACCGATCACGAGGCAATCGCTCTTGGCGGCCAGGGCGCCGGCTTTGGCCCAGTCCAGGGCTTTTGTGCTAAATTCCATCGCGCTTCTCTCTATGAGGCGAGTCAACGAAAGCCCACATTATCCGCCATTTTGCGCGGGGGCTCCGATGGAACCTAGATGGGCACGCATCGTCCCAACCTGGCCTAGACCTCGTCCTCCCTTCCCGCATCCGCATGATTTTCGAACAAGCCCTGCGACGCGAGCTGTCCTTTACTGCCGGCGCCGTCTTCCTCGTGCTGCTGACGTTCATGCTGACCACCCTGGTGATCCGCATTCTCGGCATGGCCGCCAACGGCGAGGCCAACCCGAATGACGTCCTGCTCCTCATCGGCCTCGCAACGCTGGGCTACCTGGCGATTCTGCTGTGCGCCACGCTCTTCATCTCGGTGTTGCTGGTGCTGACGCGCTGGTACAAGGATTCCGAGATGGTGGTGTGGTTCACCTCGGGCATCAGCCTGACGGATTTCATCCGCCCGGTGCTGCGCTTCTCGCTGCCGTTCATCGTGCTGGTGGCGTTGCTGGCGCTGTTCGGCTGGCCGTGGGCCAACCAGCAGAGCGCGCTGTTCCGAGACCGCTTCGAGCAGCGCGACGTGCTGTCGATGATCTCCGCCGGCCGCTTCATCGAGCCCGCGCACGGCAACTACGTGCTGTTCATCGAGGGCGTCGATAACGGCATGAAGCACGCCCGCAACCTGTTCGTCGCCAATGCGGAGCAGGACAAGATCGGCGTGGCGATGGCCAAGACGGGCGAATTCAAGACGATGCCCAACGGCGACCGCTTTGTGGTGCTCGACAAGGGCCGCCGCTATGAAGGCACCCCCGGCAAGCTCGACTACCGCATCGTCGAATTCGACAAATACGGCGTGAAGGTGGCCAACAAGCCGCCGCAGGCTGACGCCAACCTGCCGACCAAGAGCCGCTCCACGAAGGATCTGCTGGCCAACCCGACGCCCGAGAACCTCGGCGAACTGGTCTGGCGGATCGGCCTGCCGCTGCTGGCGCTGAACTTCGTGCTGATCGCCATTCCGCTGGCCTACGTCAACCCGCGCCTGGGCCGCTACACGCCAATGATCTTCGCGGTGCTGATCTACCTGACGTATTCGAACCTGCTGAACCTGTCGCAGGCGTGGGTCTCGCAGGGCAAGATGAATGTGTTCATGGCCTGGTGGCCGATCCACCTGGTCGCCTTCATCTGCGCGGTGCTGCTGTTCCGCTTCCGGCATTACAGCGCGGCCGGCCTGAAGGGGATTTCCGCCCTGCTCGGCTTCGCACCCAAGAAGGCGGGTGCGTGATGAAGATGCCGGTCTACGAGAAATACTTCGCGCGCCAGATCTACGGCGTATTCGTCTTCATCCTGTTTGCGGTGCTGGCGCTGTTCATCTTCTTCGACATGCTGGGCGAGCTGGGCTCGGTGGTCGGACGCTACACCACGCTCGTTGCCTTCTTCCACGTGATGCTGCAGGCGCCGACACGCGTGTATGAAGTGATTCCGGTGGCGGCGCTCATCAGCGCCATCTATGTGTTTTCGCAGATGGCGAGCCAGTCGGAATTTACGATCTTTCGCGTGGCGGGGCTCGATACACGCCGCGCGCTGCTGTCGTTGTTCAAGATTGCACTGCCGCTGGCACTGGTGACGTACATCTTTGGTGAATTCATCGGCCCGAAGGCCGAAGAGTACGCACAGAAGGTGCGACTGGAAGCGCTGGGGGCGACGGTGTCGGCCGGGTTCCGCTCGGGCGTCTGGGTGAAGGATCGCGGCCCCGCCAAGCCGGACGGCACGGGCGGCGAAGTCACCCGCTTCGTCAATGTCGGGTCGCTGCAACCCGACCAGTCCATCAAGGGGCTGCGCATCTATGAATTCGATTCGGACTACCGCCTGAGTTCGATTCGCGTAGCGGAGCAGGCGCGCTATCAAGGCCACCAGAACTGGCAACTGAATGGCGTGACGGAGACGCGCTTCATTGAATTCCCGCGCAAGCCGGGCACCGTCGCCCCGCAGGACACGGTGCAGGCCGTGCCCGGCGCTCCCGATGCGTTGGCGCCCGACTTCCGCGGCGAGCAAACCAAGCTGCCGCAGCAGGAGATGCGATCCGAGCTGACGCCGCAGATCCTGTCGGTGCTGATGGTGACGCCTGACCGCATGGCCACGCTGGACCTCTTCCAGTACATCCGCCACCTGCGCGACAACAAGCAGGACACGCAGCGCTACGAGATCGCGCTGTGGAAGAAGGTGGTCTACCCGTTCACCGTGCTGGTGATGATGGCGCTGGCGCTGCCTTTTGCGTACCTGCATGCACGTGCGGGGGCGGTTGGCCTGAAGGTATTCGGCGGCATCATGCTCGGGTTGTCGTTCCAGCTCGTCAACAACCTCTTCTCGCACGTCGGCCTGCTGAACACTTGGCCGGCCATCTTCACGGCCATCGTGCCGGGCGCGCTGTATCTGGCACTGGCGCTGGTCAGCCTGCGCTGGGTGGAGCGCCACTGATGGCCGAGCGCGCGCTTGTCCTGTTCGCACACGGCGCTCGCGATGCCCGCTGGCGCGAACCATTCGATCGCCTGCAAGCGCGTTTGGCTGCACAGCAACCCGACGTCGACACGCGCCTCGCCTTTCTTGAACTGATGGCGCCCGATCTGCCGAGCACTATCGACGACCTGGCCGCAAGCGGCACACAGAGCATCACCATCGTGCCGGTGTTCTTCGGCCAGGGCGGACACCTGCGGCGCGACGTGCCGGCGCTGGTCGCGCAATGCGCGCAGGCCCACCCCGCACTCTCCATCCGCTGCGTCGACGCCGTTGGCGAAGACGACGCCGTGCTCGACGCCATCGCGGGTTACTGCGTGCGGCAACTCGGCTAAGCCAGACGTCCTACCGCGGTTCCGCGACGCGCGCAAAACGCGCATGCACGTTGTTCTCGACGTGAAAGCCATGCGGGTCAAACTCCACCAACTCCAGTGTCAACCCGAGATAGCGGCGCGCAAATACGTCGGCCAGATGTGCGCGCATGGCGGCGAACATGGCTGCACAGATCGGCCCCGTCACGGCTTTTTGCCGGCCTGCCTTGATGCGGAAGGTCACGTGGATGAAGGCGTCATCTTCGGCGCCGTCGGCCATGCGGTACTGATCGAGGCGCAGCGCACGCGTGCGGATGCCGCCAACGGGAAACACATCCGCATGGCCGATCAGCACTTCGTTGAGCACGCGCATCAGCTCAGGAATGCGCGCATCGGCTTCGACATTGGCGGTGTATTCGATGATGACGTGCGGCATTCGCGGGCGTCCAGAGATGGCTTAGATGATTAACGCGCCGCTGCCGCCTCGGTGGACAGCGCGGCTTCAAGCGCATCCACCACACGTGCCAGGCGCCCCAGCGAGGGTGCGCGCTGCACGCAAACATCCCAGACGGAGGGCGCCGAGGCAAGCCTGTGCATTGACAGCGTGCCCTCGGCAATCTGCGGCTCGATCAGCCTCACCGGCGCGAAACCGAGCCCGAAACCCTCGGCCACCAGCGCGTGCTGCAGCGGCACCGATTGCACCTCGGCAGCCACGTTCGGCGTCAATCGATCGGCCTCGTAGCGGCCCAGCAGCCAAGCCCGCATCTCGCAGCCGGCCGGGTTCAGCACCCAGGCCTCGTCGGTCACTTGCGCCATCGACAGCGTGGCCGGCAGCTTGCGCGAGGGCGCGGCGATCAAGCGGACCGGCTCGGTGCCGATCACGCGGATGCCGGCATCGGCGTGGTAACCGCGCGCGCCGGACGGCGCCAGCCACAGCGCGGCGTCCAGCTCTGCGCGGTTGAGACGCTCTCGCAGCACGCCGCCCCACTCGCAACTCAACCGGAACGACACGGCCGGATAACGCTCGCGCAGACCAGCCAGCACGCGCGCAAACCGCGCATCGCCCACCGCGTGGCTCACGCCGACGCGCAGCACGCCCTCCGGCTCACCCGTTGCGCGCACGCTGCCGCGCAGGGCTTCGAACTCGCCAACGATGGTGCGGCACCGCGCGAGCACCGCTTCGCCCTCAGCTGTGAGTCGGAACGGCTTAACGCGACGGTCGAACAGCACCGTATCCAGCGCGCGCTCCAGCCGCTGAATCTGCTTGGTCACGGCCGGTTGCGTCAGCGGCAGGCGCTCGGCCACGCGGGCGATCGAGCCGGTCTGCGCCAACAACACAAAAGTGCGCATCTCCTCGAGCATGGCGATATTCCCAATCGTTATGTTTTTTCTGACCAAATTGAATTGGATTCATCTTAAGCCAGGCGCGACAGTATCGCCAGACGCGCCCTGCACACAGTCCGCTTCCACCGACAACGAGGAACCCATGAAAGCTCTGGCACTAACCGACGATTACGGCATTGACGCCCTGCGCGCCATCGAGCGCGACGACCCCACGCCGGGTCCCGACGAGATCATCGTGCACACGCGAGCCGCCTCATTGAACTACCGCGATCTGGAGATCGTTTCTGGCACGTTCTTCACGCGCTTTCCGCTGCCGCTGATCCCGTTGTCCGACGGCGTGGGCGAAGTCGTGGCGGTCGGCGACAACGTAACGCGGGTGCGCCTTGGCGACCGTGTCGCAGGCACCTTCTGGCAACGCTGGGACGGCGGCGACTTTCGCAATGCCGACACGCGGCGCATGCTCGGCGGCCCGATCGACGGCTGGCTGGCCGACACCATCCGCCTGGACGCGGGCGGCGCGGTGGTCGTGCCGCCGCACCTGAGCGACACCGAAGCCGCCACCCTGCCCTGCGCAGGCCTGACCGCGTGGCATTGCCTGATCGAAGCGGGCAGCCTGCAACCCGGCGAGACCGTGCTCGTGCAAGGCACGGGCGGTGTAGCGATGTTCGCGGTGCAGTTCGCATTGATGGCCGGCGCGCGGCCCATCGTGCTGTCGAGCAGCGACGCCAAGCTGGAGCGCGTCCGCCGGCTGGGTGTGCCCGCATCGGACACGATCAACTACCGCGTGACGCCCGAATGGCACGAACCGGTGCTCGCGCGCACGGACGGCCGCGGCGTCGATCACGTCATCGAAGTGGGTGGCGGGGGCACACTGCAGCGCTCGCTGAAAGCGTTGCGGGTTGGCGGGCAGATCCACTTGGTCGGCTATCTGGCCGGGCGCGAGGGTGGCGTGAATCCGCTGGAGATTTTCGCGCGCAAGGCGGTGATCCGGCCGGCGTCGGTCGGATCGCGCGCGTCGTTCGAGGCGATGAACCGGGCGCTGGCGGTGCACGGCTTGCGCCCGATCGTCGATCAGGTACGGCCGTGGCAGGAAGCGCGGGAAGCGTTCCGGGCGATGGACGCCGGAACGGTGTTCGGGAAGGTGGCGCTAGCGTTCTGAGCGTCGCTCAGGCGGCCAGGATGTGCGGCTCGCTGACGAGGACTTCCGGCGCGGATGCCGTAGCCCGCGCGGCAAACGCGTCGCCGATCATCAGCAGGCTCGGGTGTTCGGGGTTGATCCACTGCGCGGCGGCGCCATCGGCCATTTGCCGCAGCGTGAAACAGGCCGAGCGCTGCTCCGGTGTGGTTGCGGCCTCGACCACCCAGGCGGGCGTTGACGGCGCGCGGCCACGGGCGATCAGGTCCGCAGCGATGGAGGCGGCTTGATCACGGCCCATGTAGTAGACCAGCGAATCGGCCTGCGCCGCGGGTTCCGGCACGACGCTTTCGGGTTGCGGCGTATCCGGATCGGTCGCCTTGGCCTGCGTAACAAACGCGACGCTGCGAGCGACGCCGCGCTTGGTCAACGGCTGCCGGATAGCGGACGCAGCTGCCAGCGCGGCGGTAATGCCCGGCACGACTTCGTAGCCGATACCGGCCTGTTCGAGCGCCTGCAATTCCTCATCAGCCCGGCCAAACAGCATCGGATCGCCGCCCTTGAGGCGCACGACACGCTGGTACTTGGTGGCCAGATCGACGAGTTGGCGGTTGATGAAGCGCTGCGCGGTCGAGCGCTTGCCGCAGCGCTTGCCGACCGCAATCAGCACGGCCTGCGGGCAGTACTGGAGGACCTCCGGCGAGACCAGTGCGTCGTGCAGCACAACCTCGGCTTCGCCCAACAACCGTGCACCGCGCACCGTGATGAGGTCTGCGGCGCCAGGGCCCGCACCAATCAGGCTCACGTGGCCAAGCGTTTTGGGGGTCTTCGCTTCCATTGCCTAGGTTCCTTTGCTTTTTCCTGCGGGGCGCAACTTACGCGCCCCTTTCACATCAGGAAAATGCACGGATCATGCCAGCCGCCACCGTATGGTGCGTGGCTTCGTCCACCAGGATGAACGCGCCGGTGGCCGGGTTGTCGCCGTACGTATCGCAGACGATCGGCTTTTGCAGGCTGATGTTGACCGTGCCGATATCGTTGAGCGCGATCTGCTTGCGGCCAGTTTCGTGCGACAGCGTATGCACATCGAGCACGCGCTCCACGTCCGACACGCGTGCGAACACGGTGGACGTCGTGTGCTTCAGCACGTACTTGCGGGCCGGGTTCAGTTCGTGTTCGTCGAACCAGCACAGGTCCGCGTGCAGCTTCTTGGCAGCGTTGGCGGCAGTCGTCGGGGCTGCGACGATGGTGTCGCCGCGCGAGATGTCCACGTCGTCGGCCAGGCGCACGGTGATGGTCTCGCCGGGGCCGGCAGAAGCGGCTGCGCCATTGGGCGTCAGCACTTCGGCCACGGTCGTTTCGCGGTTCGCGGGCAGCACGCGCACGGCCTGGCCCACGCGCACGGTGCCGGCTTCGACGCGGCCCATGTAGCCGCGGAAGTCGTCCGCCTGCGAGCCGTCCTGGCGCGCCACCAGCTGCACCGGGAAGCGCAGCGCATCGTCGCCCACGGGCGCGGTCTCTTCCACCTTCAGGTCTTCGAGCAGCGCCAGCAGCGGCTCGCCCTGATACCACGGCATGGCTTCGGACGGATGCACGATGTTGTCGCCGCGCAGGGCCGAGACCGGCACGTAGCGCACGTCGCGTAGGCCGAGTTGTGCGGCCAGCGCATCGTAGGCGGTGCGGATTTCGTTGAAGCGCGCTTCGCTGTAGTCGACCAGGTCCATCTTGTTGATGGCCACGATCACGTGCTGCAGTTCGAGCAGCTTCACGATGGCCGAATGGCGCTTGGTCTGGGCCAGCAGCTCGGTCTTGCCGTCGACGGACGTCACGCGCGTCGCATCAATCAGGATGATGGCGGCGTGCGCGGTCGAGGCGCCCGTCACCATGTTACGCGTGTACTGCTCGTGGCCCGGCGTGTCGGCAATGATGAATTTGCGGCGCGCGGTCGAGAAATAACGGTACGCCACGTCGATCGTGATGCCCTGCTCGCGCTCGGCTTCAAGGCCGTCGGTCAGCAGCGAAAAATCGATCTGCTCGCCGGCAGTACGCTTGTTCTTGGCGTTGGCCAGCGCTTGCAGCTGGTCGGTCAGCACGGCCTTGCTGTCGTACAGCAGGCGACCGATCAGCGTGCTCTTGCCGTCGTCAACGGAACCGGCGGTGATGAAGCGCAGCAGGCCTTGGTGCGATGCTTGATTTGTCATGATCAGAAATACCCTTCCTTCTTGCGCTTTTCCATCGAGGCTTCGCTCGTCTGGTCGTCCATGCGCGTGGCGCCACGCTCGGTGATCTCGGTCACGGCCGTCTCGGCGATGATCTCGGCCGGCGTGGCGGCGGTGCTCGCCACGGGGCAGGTGCAGCTGATGTCACCCACGGTGCGGAAGCGCACCGACAGCACTTCGCTCACGTCGCCGTCGGCCTTGGGTGTGATCGGCGTAACCGGCACCAGCAGGCCGTTCTTGCGCACGACTTCACGCTGATGCGCGTAGTAGATCGGCGGCAGGGCGAGGTTCTCGCGGGCGATGTACTGCCACACGTCGAGTTCCGTCCAGTTGGAAATCGGGAACACGCGCATCTGCTCGCCCTGCGCCATGCGGGCGTTGTACAGGCTCCAGAGTTCCGGGCGCTGCGCCTTCGGATCCCACTGACCGAATTCGTCGCGGAACGAAAAGATGCGTTCCTTCGCACGGGCCTTTTCTTCATCGCGACGGGCGCCGCCCATCAGGGCATCGAAACCGTTCGCTTCGATCGTTTCCAGCAGGGTGACGGCCTGTGCGGCGTTGCGAGAATCCGTTTCCTTGCGCAGGCGCACGGTGCCGCGCTTGATGGAATCTTCGACATGGCCGACCACCAGACGCGCGCCCAGCTTCGCAACCTGCTCGTCGCGGAAGGTGATCACTTCCGGGTAGTTGTGGCCCGTGTCGATATGCACCAGCGGGAACGGCAGCTCGATCTTGCGATCGCCCAGGCGGAAGGCCTTGAGCGCCAGATGCAGCATCACGATCGAATCCTTGCCGCCGGAAAACAGCAGCGCCGGGTTGCGGCACTCGGCCACCACCTCGCGGATGATGTAGATCGACTCGGCTTCCAGCCAGTCGAGGTGTTCGTTCTGCACGGGCGTCAAGGCCGTGCCGGGGATCTCGCTCATCACTCCCATGATTCTTCCTTCGCTTTCGCTCAATTCTTTTGCGACGGGCTCGTCGCCGAATTTGTCACCGCATTTGCCGCATGCAGACCGCATTCCTTGCTGTCGCGCGATTCCCACCACCACCGGCCGCGCGCACATCCTCGCCGGCGCGCACTGCGCGCGTGCAGGGCTCACAGCCGATGCTGGGATAGCCCTTGTCGTGCAGCGCATTGGTCGGCACGTTGTGCTGCTCGAGGTACGCCCAGACTTCCGCCTCGGACCAGTCGAACAGCGGGTTGTATTTGGCGATGCCGCGGGCCTCGTCATCTTCGGCAAACGGCAGATCAGCACGCGTGACGGCCTGTTCGCGGCGCTGGCCCGTGAGCCACGCGTCGGCGTCTTTGAGCGCGCGGTTCAGCGGCACCACCTTGCGGATGTTGCAGCACGCCTTGCGCAGCTCGATGCTGTCGTAAAAAGCGTTGAGGCCGTGGTCGCGCACGTAGGCTTCCACCGCGCGGGCGTCCGGCGCGTACTGCTCGATGGCATAACCGTAATGCGCCCGGACGCGATCGAGCATCTCCAGCGTTTCGGCGTGCAGACGGCCCGTCTGCAACGTGAAGATCGGCAGGTGCGCGCGCACGGCCTCGGGACTGCGCAGGATCGCATCGGTCACGACCATGTCTTCGGCAGCCAGGCTGGTGGCGAACTTCGCCACGCCGTGCTTGGCGGCGATCTCTGCCAGGCGCTCAAGCAGCGCAGCTTCCTTCGCGGCCAGGGCTTCAGCCGTGCCGGTGTAGGCCGGACGCGTCCAGAGCACCGGGCGACCGATTGCGGACACCGGCACTTCGGACACGCTCACGTCTTGCACGTCGCTCACGCGGCCTCCTGAACGGCACGCTCGCGGCGGAACAACGGACGCGGCTCGTCGACGGCACCTTGGTAGCGCACGCTGATCTCGCCGAAGCCATTCAGTGCATCATCGATGTTCTTGTCTGCGCGCACGGCATAGGCGTCGAAACCGCAACGGCGCATGAAGTCGAGTTGGTCGCGCAGCACGTCGCCGATGGCGCGCAGCTCGCGCGTGAAGCCCAGGCGCTGGCGCAGCAGGAAGGCGGTGCTGTAGCCGCGGCCATCGCGGAAGACCGGGAAATCCACCGCCACCAGGGACAGGTTCGGCAGGTCTGCCTCCAGCGCGAACGGCTCATCGTCCGGAGCCAACCAGACGGCCAGCGTGCCGGCGCGCGCGCGGCCGAGCAGTGCGTCACGATGGGCTTGCCAATAGGCCAGCGGCACGATGGCGTGCGCGGCGGCGTCCACATCGGCTTGCGTCAACTCGCCGCCTTCCGGCGCGCGCAGCACGGTCCATTCGTCAGCCACGATTTTCGGGGCACCGTTTTGCAGCTTGATGATCTTGCTCATGTTCGTTTCCCTCGGCATTCAGGCTTCTGCACGGGCGTAGACGCGTTCCTTGAACGGGGCCATGCCGATGCGGTGGTAGGTGTCGATGAACAGCTCGTCTTCCCTGCGGTTGGCGACAAAGGTGTCGATGATGCGTTCGATCACGTCAGGCATCTCCTCGGCCTTGAACGACGGCCCGATGATCTTGCCGATCGCCGAATCGTTGCCCTGGGCGCCGCCCAGCGACACCTGGTACCACTCTTCGTCGTGCTTATCGACACCGAGGATGCCGATGTTGCCGACGTGGTGGTGGCCGCACGAGTTGATGCAACCCGAGATGTTGAGCGACAGCTCGCCGAGGTCGTGCACGTAATCGAGATCGTCGAAACGCGCCTGGATCGCCTGCGCGATGGGGATCGACTTGGCGTTGGCCAGCGAGCAGAAATCGCCGCCCGGGCACGCAATGATGTCGGTCAGCAGACCGATGTTGGCGGTGGCCATGCCGTGTTCCTTGGCGAGTTGCCACAGCGCGAACAGGTCGTGCTTCTTCACGTCCGGCAGGATCAGGTTCTGCTCGTGCGCGACACGCAGTTCGCCAAAGCCGAAGCGCTCGGACCAATCCGCCACCAGCGCCATTTGCTCGGCCGTCGCATCACCCGGGGGCAGCGCCACGCCCGGCTTGAGCGACAGCGTGACCGCGGCGTAGCCCGGCACGCGGTGCGGATGCACGTTGCGGCTCACCCAGCGGGCGAACGCCTTGTTCTCCAGGAGTGCCTTTTCATAGGCGGCGTCGGTGTCGGCCAGCTTTTCGTAGGCGGGCGGCGCAAAGAATTGCGCCACGCGGTCGAACTCGGCCTGCGGGATGGTCGACGGGCCGTCCTTGATGTGCTGCCACTCTTCTTCCACTTGGCGGGCGAATTCTTCCGCGCCGATGGCCTTCACGAGAATCTTGATGCGCGCCTTGTACTTGTTGTCGCGGCGGCCGTAGCGGTTGTACACGCGCACGGCGGCCTCGATGTACGACAGCATGTGCTGCCACGGCAGGTCTTCCTTGATGATCGCGCCCAGGATCGGGGTGCGGCCCATGCCGCCGCCGGCCAGGATGCGCAGCAGCGTCTGGCCGTCCTTCTCATAGGCATAGACGCCGATGTCGTGCATTTGCGTCACGGCGCGGTCTTCACGCGAGGCCGACACGGCAATCTTGAACTTGCGCGGCAGGAAGGCGAATTCAGGAATGAACGTCGACCATTGGCGAAGGATTTCCGCCAGCGGACGCGGATCGACGAACTCATCCGGCGCGATGCCGGCAAACTGGTCGGTCGTGATGTTGCGAATGCAGTTGCCCGAGGTCTGGATGGCGTGCATCTCGACCGAGGCCAGCTTGGCGAGGATGTCGGGCACCTGCTCCAGCTCGATCCAGTTGTACTGGATGTTCTGGCGCGTGCTGAAGTGGCCGTAGCCGCGATCATGCTCGGCGGCGATGTGGCTGAGCATGCGCAGTTGCTTAGCGCGCAGGTGGCCATACGGAATCGCCACGCGCAGCATGTAGGCGTGGCGCTGGTAGTACAGACCATTCTGCAGACGCAGCGGCAGAAACTCTTCTTCCGTCAGTTCGCCCGAAATGCGGCGGCGCACCTGGTCGCGGAATTGCGCGACGCGGTCGGCGACGAGGCGGTGATCGTAAGCGTCGTATTGGTACATGACTGTTCAGTCCAATCCGGCTGGGCCGGCGTGCGATTCAATTGGGGGAAACGGTTCTTTGTGTGGCTGCTGCCGTCGGTTCAACGACAGCAGCAACAACCAAGCAGGGCCGGCATGAAATCACGCATCACGACACCAGCTTGATGGCCGTGATCGTCAGCGTGGCGGCAAGCGCGCCGCGCACCAGACGTTCCGGCAGATTCTTGGACAGGCGCGCCCCCAGCCAGATACCCGGGATGGAGCCCACCAGCAGCGACACCAGCAGGTTCCAGTCGATCGTGCCCAGGTACATATGGCCCAGGCCCGCCACGGCGGTCAGCGGCACCGCATAGGCGATGTCGGTACCAGCCACTTCGGCGCTCTTCAATTCGGGATACAGGACGAGGATGAGGGTCGCGCCAACGGCACCGGCGCCAATGGACGACACCGTCACCAGCACACCCAGGACCGCGCCAACGACAACGGTGGCCACGGCCAGCGCCGAGCCTTGGAGGCGATAGCGCGGGTTGCGGGCCAACCAGCCCAGCACGCGCTGGCGGAACAGCAGCGAAATCACGGTCAGGATGACGGACACACCAATCGTCAGGCGAATCAGGTGCATCCATTCAGCGTCGAGGTTGCCGGCGTTCTTCAGCACGATCACGGTCACCAGCGCCGCGGGGAGGCTGCCCAGGCAGAGGCGCTTGACGATGTCCCAGCGGACATGGCCGTGGCTGCGGTGCGCGATCGTGCCGACGCCCTTGGTCAACGAAGCGAATGCCAGGTCAGTGCCCACGGCGGTCGCCGGCGAAAAGCCGAACATCAGCGTCAGCAGCGGTGTCATCAGCGAGCCGCCGCCAACGCCCGTCAGGCCGACCAACAGGCCGACCAGCAAACCGGAAACCGTATAGGCGAGCGTCATGGCGCGGGAGACAGTGAGGGCGTGTTATCACGAAGTTCGAGCATCGTAATGAACTGGCCTCATATCCCAAACCAATAAAAAATTGTTTGTTTATATGGTGTCGGTTATAAGTAGCGTTCAGTTCGCACCCGTTCTTCTTTATCGACCGCGCAGCCATGAACCTTCACCAATTCCGCTTCGTGCGCGAAGCCGTGCGGCAGAAATTCAACCTGACAGAGGCCGCAAAAGCGCTCTATACATCACAACCCGGCGTCTCCAAGGCCATCATCGAGCTGGAAGAAGAGCTGGGCGTCGATATCTTCACCCGGCACGGCAAGCGCATCCGGGGCCTCACAGAGCCCGGCCGACGCATCCTCGCCTCCGTCGAGCGCGTCCTGGAAGAGGTCGAAACCCTCAAGCGCGTGGGCAAGGATTACGCCGCGCAGGACCAGGGCAACTTCACCATCGCCACCACGCATACGCAGGCGCGCTACGCGCTGCCCAAGGCGATTGCCGAGTTCACGCGCAAATACCCCAAGGTGCGCCTTTCCATTCAGCAGGGCACGCCCGCGCAGATTGCCGAGATGGTGCTGCACGACCAGGCCGACCTTGCCATCGCCACCGAGGGCATGTCGCACGTGAAGGATCTGATCTCGATCCCGGGCTACCAGTGGCAGCATGTGGTGGTAACGCCGCCCGATCATCCGCTTCTGTCTCGCCAGCACCTGACGCTGGAAGACCTGAAGGGTTATCCGCTCATCACGTACGACCAGCACTTTGCCGGGCGCCCCAAGATCGACCACGCCTTCGAACTGCGGCAGATCAAGCCCGACATCGTGCTCGAAGCCATCGACGCGGACGTCATCAAGACGTACGTGGAAGTGGGCCTGGGTGTGGGCATCGTGGCCGGCGTCGCGTTTGACGCCGAGCGCGACCGCAACCTGCGCGCCATTCCGGCCGGGCACCTGTTCGGCACCAACGTCACGCATCTGGGCGTCAAACAAGGCGCGTACCTGCGCGGCTTCGTCTACACCTTCATCGAACTGTTTGCGCCGACGCTCACGCGCAAGCTGGTCGAACAACTCATGTCCGGCGATCACGAAGCGTACGAGCTTTGATCCGCCGGCAATCTGCAACACTCGAACCTCCCGGAGATTCCATGACGACCCGACGTCGCCTGCTGTGCGGCATGGCGCTCTTTGCCAGCGCTGCCGCCATCGCCCTGCCCGCCCAAGCGGACATCCGCGTGGGTGTGGTGTTGTCCACCACCGGCCCCGCCGCGGCCATCGGCATTCCCAGCAAGAACACCGTACAGATGTGGCCGGCGACCATCGGCGGCCAGCGCGCGCAGGTCATCGTGCTGGACGATGCCTCCGACCCGTCGATGGCGGTGCGCAACGTGCGCAAGCTGATCGCCGAAGACAAGGTCGATGTCATCGTCGGCCCGACGATCGTGCCGACGGCGCTGGCCTCGCTCGATGCCGTAGCCGAGGGGCAAACGCCGATGATCACGCTGGCAGCGTCCGCCTCCATCGTCGAGCCGCAGGACGCCAAGCGGCGCTGGGCCTTCAAGATGCCGCAGAACGATTCGCAGATGGCCACGCTCGTCACCCAGCACATGGCGGACAACGGCGTGCACACCGTCGGCTTCATCGGCTTTACCGATGCGTATGGTGAGAGCTGGTGGCGTGAATTCTCGAAGCTGGCCGAGGTACGCAAGCTGCGCGTGGTGGCCAACGAGCGCTTTGCGCGCACAGATACCAGCGTGACGGGCCAGATCCTCAAGTTGATGGCGGCCAAGCCTGACGCCATCCTGATTGCCGGCGCCGGCACCCCGGCCGCCCTGCCCCAGCGCACGCTGGTCGAGCGCGGCTACAAGGGCCGCATTTACCAGACGCACGGCATCGCGAGCACCGAATTCCTCAAGGTGGGCGGCAAGGATGTGGAAGGCACGCTCTTCCCGACCGGCCCCGTGGTGGTGGCGCGCGAGTTGCCGGCCAGCCACCCGGTGCGCAAGGTGGCCGTGGAATTTGCCGATCGCTATGAAGCCAAGTACGGCGCGAACACCGTCACGCAGTTCGCGGGCGATGCATGGGGCGCGTGGCAGCTGCTCGACAATGCCACGGCGCGGGCGCTTAAGAGCGGCGCCACGCCGGGCACCCCCGCCTTCCGCGCCGCCTTGCGCGACGCGCTGGAAACCACGCGCGATCTGACCGTGCCCAACGGCGTGCTGAACCTGAATGCCCAGGATCACCAAGGCTTCGACCAACGTTCGCGCGTGATGGGCATCATCAAGAACGGCCGTTTCGCATACGCTGGCCCGCGCTAATCCAACACGCAGAGATTTGCCATGACACGCATTGCCTTCATCGGCCTCGGCAACATGGGCACGCCGATGGTCCAGCACCTGATTGCCGCCGGACACACCGTGCGCGCCTATGTGCGCCGTCCGGAAGCCGCCGACAACGCCCGCGCCCTCGGCGCCGAGCCCTGCAACACCCCCGCCGAAGCGGCGCGCGACGCGGAGGTGATCTTCACCAACGTCACGTCCACGGCCGATGTGGAAAGCGTGCTGCTCGGGCCGGACGGCGTCATCCATGGCGCGCCGCGTGGCGCGGTCTGCATCGATCACAGCACGATTTCCGCTGTGGCCACGCGCCGGATCGCAGCTGATCTGGAAGCGGCGGGCCTGGAGTTCCTCGATGCGCCGGTCTCAGGTGGCACCGCCGGCGCGCAGAAGGCCACGCTGTCGATCATGGTCGGCGGCAAGGCCGATGTGCTGGAACGCGTACGGCCGCTGCTCCAACTGCTCGGCACGACGATCACGCACGTCGGCGATCACGGCGCGGGCCAGGTCGCCAAGGCGTGCAACCAGATCGTGCAGGTCATCAACATCCAGGGCATTGCCGAAGCCATGCTGTTTGCACGCGCCCAAGGCACCGATCCGTCGCGCGTGCTGGCCGCCATCGGCCCGGGCTTTGCCGGCAGCCGCATGCTCGACCTGGAAGGGCCCAAGATGGCCGAGCGCAACTTTGCCGCCGGCATCGAAGCGCGCTTGCACGACAAGGATTTCGGCCTCGTGCGAGAGATCGCCCAGGAACTCGGCCTGCAGATGCCGGCGATGGAGCTGGTGGCTTCGCAGCTCAATACGCTGGTCGCCAATGGCTGGGGATATGACGATACGGCGTCGCTGCTGCGCGTGCTCGAGCAGCAGAACAACCAGCAGACGGATTGAACGTCTTCCGGCCCGCCTTGTTTGGCTGGCCGGACTTCTGGCATAATTGCCGGCTCATCAGCACCTGCCCGAGTGGTGAAATTGGTAGACGCAGGGGACTCAAAATCCCCCGCCGCAAGGCGTGCCGGTTCGATTCCGGCCTCGGGCACCAGAATTCAAGCCGCTTCTGTTCACGCAGAAGCGGCTTTTTCATTGGGCGTTCGGCAACGCGATGACAGCCGGCAACACGCCCCGCGTGGCGTGGGATAATGGCGGTTTTGCCCCGGGCGCGGCTCAAGAGGTTGATCGCACGGGCGCGCGAGGGCCTTTATCCGCGTGGCCCGCCCCACCATCGACTTTCTTCAGCACCCAAAATGCCCGCATACCGTTCCAAAACCTCCACCGCCGGCCGCAACATGGCGGGGGCACGCTCGCTCTGGCGCGCCACCGGCATGAAAGACGAAGACTTCCAGAAGCCGATCATCGCGGTGGTCAACTCGTTCACCCAGTTCGTTCCCGGCCACGTGCACCTGAAAGACCTGGGCCAGCTCGTCGCGCGCGAGATCGAAGCCGCGGGCGGTGTTGCCAAGGAATTCAACACGATTGCCGTGGATGACGGCATCGCCATGGGCCACGACGGCATGCTGTATTCGCTGCCCAGCCGCGACATCATTGCCGACTCGGTCGAATACATGGTCAACGCGCACTGCGCCGATGCCATGGTCTGCATCTCGAACTGCGACAAGATCACCCCGGGCATGCTGATGGCCGCGATGCGCCTGAACATTCCCGTGATCTTCGTCTCGGGCGGCCCGATGGAAGCAGGCAAGACGCGCCTGGCCAACCCCGTCACCAAGGCCATCGAGATCAAGAAGCTGGACCTGATCGACGCGATGGTGATCGCAGCCGACAGCAAGTATTCCGACGAGGAAGTTGCAGAAGTCGAGCGCTCGGCTTGCCCGACCTGCGGTTCGTGCTCGGGCATGTTCACGGCCAACTCGATGAACTGCCTGACCGAGGCGCTCGGCCTGTCGCTGCCCGGCAACGGCACCGTGGTCGCCACGCATGCAGACCGCGAACAGCTCTTCAAGCGCGCCGGCCGCCGCATCGTTGAACTGGCCCGCCAGTACTACGAGCAGGAAGACGAGCGCGTGCTGCCGCGTTCGGTCGGCTTCAAGGCCTTTGAGAACGCCATGACGCTCGACATCGCGATGGGCGGCTCGACGAATACGATCCTCCACCTGCTGGCCATCGCGCAGGAAGCTGAGATCGACTTCACGATGGCGGACATCGACCGCCTTTCGCGCGTCGTGCCGCAGCTGTGCAAGGTTGCGCCGAATACGAACAAGTACCACATCGAAGACGTGCACCGCGCGGGCGGCATCATGGCCATCCTCGGTGAGCTGGACCGCGCCGGCAAGCTGCACACCGACGCACCCACCGTGCACGCGCCCACGATGAAGGACGCGCTGGACAAGTGGGACATCGTCCGCACGTCGGACGAAGCCGTGCAGACGTTCTACCGTGCCGGCCCTGCCGGTATCCCGACGCAGGTCGCGTTCAGCCAGAACACGCGCTGGCCGAGCCTGGACCTGGACCGCGCCGAGGGCTGCATCCGCTCGCACGAACATGCGTTCTCCAAGGAAGGCGGCCTGGCCGTGCTGAGGGGCAACATCGCGCTGGACGGCTGCGTGGTGAAGACCGCCGGCGTGGACGAAAGCATCCTCGTGTTCGAAGGCACGGCGCACGTGACGGAATCGCAGGACGAAGCGGTCGAGAACATCCTGGCCGACAAGGTCAAGGCCGGCGACGTGGTGGTCGTGCGTTACGAAGGCCCGAAGGGCGGCCCCGGCATGCAGGAAATGCTGTACCCGACGAGCTATATCAAGTCCAAGGGCCTGGGCAAAGCCTGTGCGCTGCTGACGGATGGCCGCTTCTCGGGCGGTACGTCGGGCTTGTCGATCGGTCACTGCTCGCCGGAAGCGGCTGCAGGTGGCGCCATCGGCCTGGTGCGCAACGGCGACAAGATCCGCATCGACATCCCCAACCGCACGATCAACGTGCTGGTGTCGGATGAAGAACTCGCGCGTCGCCGCGAAGAGCAGAACGCCAAGGGCTGGAAGCCTGCGCAGCCGCGTCCGCGCAAGGTGTCGGCCGCGCTCAAGGCGTACGCCAAGCTGGTCATGTCGGCGGACAAGGGCGCCGTGCGCGACCTGTCGCAACTGGACGACTGATGCAACGCGGGCCAAGCGCTCGTCACCGTGAAAAAAGCCGCTCTTCGGAGCGGCTTTTTCTATTGCGTCGGTAGCGCGACGTTCAATCCCACTGCGGCGCCAGCCCGTCTGGTGAAACCTCGCGGCCGTTGCGCTCAAGCGCGGCAATCTGCGCCATGTCGTCGGCGGTCAGTTGCAGCGTTTGTGCGCGCAGGTTGCTCGCAAGATTTTCACGCTTGGTCGACGACGGGATCACCGAATAGCCCAGCTGCATCGCCCAGGCCAGCGCCACCTGCGCCGGCGTCGCCTCGTGCCGCTGTGCAATCGCGCCGATCACCGGATCGCCCAGCACCTTGCCGTAGGCGAGCGTCATGTACGACGTGACGTGAATGCCCTCGTGCTGCAAGAAATCGACGAGCTTGCGGTTCTGCAGATACGGGCTCAGCTCAATCTGGTTCGTCGCGATGGCGTCTTTGCCGACCGCGGCCATCGCTTGCTGCGTTAGCGCGATGTTGAAGTTCGAGACGCCGATCTCGCGCGTCAAACCCCGGGCCTTGGCGTCTGCCAGCGCAGTCATGAATTCTTCGAGCGACACGCCGTTGTTGGGCGCAGGCCAGTGGATCAGCGTGAGGTCGACGTAATCGGTACGCAGCTTGGCGAGGCTGTCTTCGAGGCTCGGCGCCAGCTTGTCCTTGGCGTAGTTGTCGACCCAGATCTTGGTCGTGAGGAAGAGGTCTTCGCGGCGCACGCCTGAGCCGGCAATCGCCTCGCCCACGTCGGCTTCGTTGCCGTAGATCTGCGCCGTGTCGATTGCGCGGTAGCCGAGTTCGAGGCCGTTGCGGACCGAGTCGATGACGACCTGGCCCTTCAGGCGAAACGTGCCGAGGCCGAAAGCGGGAATCTTGTTCATCTTGCGCTCCAAGGAAAATCGAATCAGGGGTTCATGGCAAGGCGCGTCCGGCGCTGCACGACGTGCAGGCCAACCAGTGCAAGCCCTGCCGCAGCAATCACCGCGCCGACAATCGGCACCGCCGCGTAGCCCAGGCCTGCGGAGATGGCCGCACCGCCCGCTGCCGCGCCCAGGGCATTGCCGAGGTTGAACGCGCCCACGTTGACCGACGATGCAAGGCCCGGCGCCTCAGCCGCGGCGCGCATCACGCGCATCTGCAGCGGCGGCACGACCGCGAAGGTGGCAATGCCCCACACCAGCAGCGCGGCGGCTGCACCGACGTGCGTCTTGGCCAGCACGGGAAACGCGAGCATCGTCACGATCAGCAGCAACAGGAAGCCGATCAGGCTGCCGTCGAGCGAGCGATCGGCCAGGCGGCCGCCAGCAATGTTGCCGATCGAAAAACCGATGCCGATCAACACCAGCATGGCCGTCACGAACGCCGGCGAGGCGCCGGTCAGCTGTGCAAGCGTCGGTGCAACGTACGTGTAAAGCGTGAACATCGCGCCGGCACCGAGCACCGTCGTGGCAAGCGCGCCAAGCACGACGGGACGTGTCAGCACGGCCAGTTCGGCGCGCAGGTTGGGCATCTTGCCGGCATCACCCTTCGGCAGTGCGGTGAACAGGCCTGCGATGGCGATGAGACCCAGGCTTGCCGTGGCGGCAAACGACATGCGCCAGCCGATCATCTGGCCCAGCCACGTCGCGGCCGGCACGCCGCCCACGTTGGCGATCGTCAGTCCCATGAACATCGTTGCCACAGCGCTGGCCTGCTTCTCGCGCGGCACAAGGCTGGCGGCCACCACGGAACCCAGCCCGAAGAACGCGCCGTGGTTGAGGCTGGTGACGAGCCGGGCGAGCAGCAGCGTCGTGTAATCCGGCGCGACGGCCGACAGCAGGTTGCCGATGGTGAAGATGCTCATCAGCGCGATCAGCGCCTTGCGGCGCGGCCACCGTGCGAGCAACAGCGTCATGATCGGCGCGCCGACCATCACGCCGATGGCGTATGCGCTGATCAGCATGCCGGCCTGCGGAATCGATACATGCACGCCGTCGGCAATCACGGGCAGCAGGCCCATCGGCGAGAACTCGGTGGTGCCGATGCCAAAGGCGCCGGCGGCAAGCGCGAGCAGCGGCAGCGTCGCGCTGCTGCGTTCGCGCTCGGTGGAAGTTTGGATGGAATTCATGCGGTGTACTCCAAGGCAGAGGAATGGAAAGCGGGCAGGACCTCTGCCGCGATTTCCGCAAACGTTTCAGCAAGCGGGCGACGATTCCGGCGGAAATGCAGCCCGATATGCTGCACACCGGCTTCGCGCATCGCCGCCAATTCTTCGGACAGTGCGATGCGCCCCCCGCGCGCGCCAAAGCGATGACGCTGCAGCGGTTCGTGCGGGTCTTCCGCCAGGTCGAGGTGGATGAAGCTCACGTAGGGCTTGTCGCCGGCAACGGCACGCCATGCGGCGGCGCGTTGCGCGTGGTCGGCCGGCGTGCCCGGATAGGCGAGGCAACCGTCCATGTGTGCGCCGATCCAGGCCGGCGTCTGTTGCGCGAGGCCGGCCACCAGCAGCGGAAGCGGCGTCCGCACGGCCGGAAGGATTTCCAAGCCGGCGGGCAAGCTGCCCCGCGCGCCGTCACGCAGTAGCGCGATCTGGTCGCGGAAGCTGGCGCCGCGCGATTCGAAGTCGCGCCCGAAGAGCGGATATTCCACAGGCCGGTCACCGCTGGCCACGCCGAGCAGCAGACGGCCGCCGCTCAGTTCCTGAATCGTCGCGGCCGATTTGAGCGTCAGCAGCGGCTCGCGCAGCGGCAGCACAACAGCCGCCGTGCCGAGCAGGATGTTGCGGGTGATGCCGGCCAGATAGCCCAGATACGAGAACACTTCGAACACCTGCGCGGCATCGCCGAATGCGGGGTCGTAGACCGGCACATCGCGCACCCACAAGGCGCGAAAGCCGAGCGAGTCCGCGAGTTGCGCGAGCTTTGCGTGGTGCTCGATATCGGGCACACCGTGGCGGCGCCCATCACGCAGGCGCTTGGCATCCCCGGAGGGGGACCAATCGTTGTCGAGCGGCAGCTCGATACCAATGCTGAAGCCGCCGTGTGTCAGTTTGTCGAGTGTGGGGGACATGGTTTTGGCCGGTCCAAGGGCGCTGAAGGCGGAGCGCCCCCAACCGGTGTAATGAGCATGGACCGCAGTGTGCGGGCTCAACCTTTGCAGAAAAACCCGCCGGTTGACGAAACAGTCTTGATTGCCAATCAACAATCCATGCGATCCCGAGTGCACTCGAGGTGCGCAAGACAGCAACAGGGCGCGCTTTTCACAATATGTCACGCCGTGATATATTCCGCCACGAACCGCTTGATTCCGCCATGTCTACCCCCAGCCGACCTTTGTCCAAACAGGATTTCGAGAGTCTGTCCGATTTCCGCTACCACCTGCGCCGCTTCCTGCGCGCCTCCGAAGATCTGATCCACGCCAAGGGCATCACGCCGCTGCAGTACCAGTTGCTGCTGCACGTGAAAGGCTATGCCGGGCGCGAATGGGCCACCGTCGGCGAACTGGCCGAACGCCTGCAGGCCGCGCCGCACGGCACGGCGGCGCTCGTCACGCGTTGCGAAGAAGCGGGCCTGGTCGAACGTCGCCAGAGCGACACCGACGCGCGCCAGGTCGAAGTCCATCTCTCCAGGAAGGGTGACCACCTCGTCGCGCTGCTGGCCGGACTGCACCAGAGTGAGCTGTCGACCTTCAGCCGCGCCTTCAAGATCCCGCACCTCGATCACCCCGCCGAACCCTCCGCCGAGCAGTAACCTCATGCAAACCCTTGAACACCAACAGCACCGGCGCGATTTTGCGACCGACACCACGCTGTTCCGCACCACAGCGCTGGCGGTCGTCATCGCGGCGTTTGCCACGCTGGCAGCCGTGGTGCTGCTCAACCTGATCCGCTTCTTCACCAACCTGTTCTTCTTCCAGACGCTGTCGCTGGCCGACCGCTCGCCGGCCACCAACACGCTCGGCGCATGGGTGATTGCGGTGCCGCTCATCGGCGGGCTGATCGTTGGGCTGATGGCGCGCTTCGGCTCGGAGAAGATCCGCGGCCACGGCATTCCCGAGGCCATCGAGGCCATCCTGTTCGGCAAGAGCAAGATGTCGCCGAAGGTGGCGGTGCTCAAGCCGCTGTCGTCGGGCATCGTGATCGGCAGCGGCGGTCCGTTCGGCGCGGAAGGCCCGATCATCATGACCGGCGGCGCGATCGGCTCGCTGTTCGCGCAGTTCTTCAAGCTGACCGCCGCCGAGCGCAAGACGCTGCTGGTGGCCGGCGCCACGGCCGGCATGACTGCCGTGTTCGGCACGCCCGTGGCGGCGCTGCTGCTGGCGGTGGAGCTGCTGCTGTTCGAATGGCGCCCCCGAAGCATGCTGCCGGTGGCGGTGGCATGTGCCGTGGCGGGCTTCCTCCGCGTTTTGGTGCTGGAGCCCGGTCCGCTCTTCCCGCTGGAAACCGCGCCCGCGACGCTGCCTGCGCTGGGCTCCTGCGTGGTCGCCGGGTTGCTGTGCGGCGCGCTGGCACGCTCGCTGTCGATGGCGCTGTACAAAACCGAAGACCTGTTCGGCCGCCTGCCGATCCACTGGATGTGGTGGCCGGCCATCGGTGGCCTGGTGGTGGGCATCGGCGGCTATTTCGAGCCGCGAGCGCTGGGCGTCGGCTACGACGTCATCGGCGATTTGCTGCACAACCATCTCGCCATCCGCGTTGCGCTGGCGCTGCTGGTGGTCAAGGCCATCATCTGGGTGATCGCGCTGGGCTCCGGCACGTCGGGCGGTGTGCTCGCTCCGCTGCTGATGATGGGCGCTGGTCTTGGTGTGCTCATCGGCCCGGTGCTGCCCGGTGGCGACGCAGCCCTGTGGCCGCTCGTGTGCATGGCCGCCATGCTGGCCGGTGTGCTGGGCGCCCCGCTCACGGCCATCGTCTTCGCCTTCGGGCTCACACACGACGTGAACGCCCTGCTGCCGATTCTGCTGGCGGTCGCGGTGTCCTACGGCTTTGTCGTGCTGACCATGCCCCGCTCGATCATGACCGAGAAGATCGCGCGCCGCGGCTTCCACATCTATCGCGAATACGCTGTCGATCCGCTCGAGCGCCACGCCGTCGATGAGGTGATGACGCGTTCGGTACAAACCATCGACGCACAGTCCACGCTGGCCGATACACTCGCCAACCGCTTTGGTCCCAAGCAGGCGCATCGTGCGTTTCCGGTGGTGCGAGGCGGCCCGAATGGCACGTTGATCGGCATGCTGGACCGCGATGCGCTGCTGGCGGGCCAGAAGCGCGGCGCCGTCACCGTGGCCGAGTTGTTTGGTGCGAATGCCCCCGTGATGGCGCTGCCCGGCGAGACCTGCCGCATCGTCGCCACGCGCCTCGCAGTGCATGGGTTGGAGCGGCTGCCGGTGGTGGCTGATTCGCAATCGCGCGCGCTGGTGGGCATTGTCTCGCGCAGCGATCTGGTCAAGCCGTCGCTGGCGTTCTTTGATGAGGAACAGCGCCGCGAGCGTTTCCGACGTGGGCCGCTCGTGGGCACGCGCACGCACCTCGAACTGCGCCGCCGACGCGCTGGCCGCGTCGCGCGTTAGTCGCTCGTCTCAGCCGGCCACGTGCCGGTTGCGCCCGCTTTCCTTGGCGCGATACAGCGCCAGATCGGCGCGCTTCAGCATCTCCGACGCCGTATCGCCCGGCCGGCAGACCGTCATGCCCATGCTGACGGTCATCGACAGCCCGGTCGGGAAACTCTCGTCGGTCTCGGCGACCGCCGTACGCAGGCGCTCCACCACCTCGGTGGCCGTTTCCAGCGTGGTGCGCCCCATCACCATGGCGAATTCCTCGCCGCCCAAACGCCCAACCAGGTCACTGCTGCGCAGCACGCCCGTGGCAAGCGACGCAAAGCGCTGCAGCGCCATGTCGCCCACGGCGTGGCCCCATGTGTCGTTGATCCGCTTGAAGTGGTCCAGATCGGCCAACACGAGAACAAGCGGCTCGGCGCGATTGTGGGAACGCGTGAGCACCGTGTCGAACAGCGCGAGGAAGCGCCGGCGCGTCAGCACGCCCGTCAGATGGTCGAAATGCGCCTCGTTGGCGAGCGCGCTGTTGGTGCGCTGCAGCCGCTGGTTCAGATGGCGCGTCACGCGGTGGTGCTGCCGCTCGCGCACCAACGACCACGCCACCAGCGCGAATGTCGCCAGCACGCTCACGAACAACACGAAACCGATCATGCGATTGCGCGCATGGTTGGCGATCTGCTGGCCCCACGTCGGCAGCGGCTCGGCCACGACAACGGTGAGGTCCGCACTCGCATTGCGCGACACGGTGAGCGATGGCGTCGCGCTGCCCTCGCGCCAGGCCAGCGTATCGCGCACCTCGGCTGGCACCCAGCCGGGCACGTCGTGATGCGCCTTCGCGGTGGGCTGATAGGGCCAGGGTTCGAAGTCGACGCGCTGGTAGGCGTTGTACCGGTCGCTGGCACCCATGCGCTGCAAGCGCGCATCGGGCAGGATCTTGCCCACCAGCGACGCATCGGTCGACAGGATGATCAAGCCGTTCGGATCGGCCACCAGCGACGTCGGATGCGACACCCAGTGCTGCAGCCTTGCAAGACTCACCTTGGTGCCCATCGCCGCGACCAGGTAACCACCGGCGTCATACACCGGCGCGGCGAAGAAGAGGCCCGGCACGCCCGTCACCCGCCCGACCGTGAACTGCTCGCCCAGGCCGCCCAGCATCGCCTCCTTCATGTAAGGCTGCATGCTCGACTGCACGCCGACGAACGAATCGGCATGGCCGGCGTTATTGGAGAGCACCACGTAATTGTGCTGGTTGACGACCCACAGGTAGTCCAGCCCGAGGTTGCCTGCGGTGGCGTCCAGGAATGCATCGATGTCGACCACTTCCGGATGCGACCTGGCCTCTTGGGCCCGCGAGCCCTGATCCATCAGGTTCCAGCGCCGGGTGTCGACGCGCTCCACTGCCCGCGGAATGGCATCGATCTGGGCGAGCGTCTGCGGCAACGCGCGCAGCAGCGCCACGTCGGCCGTGATCTGGCTCGACATCCCCTCCGCCACCTGCGCAGCCAGCTGCCGCCGCGCGGCGACCATCTGCTGCATCTCGCGCGCACTCATCGAATCGGCCACGAAGCACGCGGCAAACCAAGAGACGCCTACACCCACCACCGCGGCCGACAGCCAAAGCGCCAACCGCGCAGCGCGCAGCCGGGCGCCGAGCGACGGCGGTGCAGGGGCGGGCGCAGGCGCCTTCATGTCAGGCCCCGCTACTGAGGAAATCGGCCACCGTCGGGTAGCGCAGCGCCACGCGCAACTCGCGCGCAAGCCGCGTGTTGCGCAGCCGCCGCGATTCGCTCATGAAAGACAGCAGCGACGGCTCGATCTGCTGGATCGCCTCGGCGCGCGAAATGCGCGGCGGCCGCTGCAAGCCGCGCGCGTCGGCTACGGCGTCAAAGTAATCGCCCATGCGCAGCTCCGATGCGTCGCTTGCATGCACAACGCGCTGCGGCTTCCCCCGGAACAGCGCGGCAATGACAGCGCGCGCGAGGTCGTCGGCGTGGATGTGGTTGGTGTAGACATCGTCCTCGGCGCGCAAGGCGGGGGTACCGCGCTGGAGCCGCGCGACGGGCAGCCGGTCAGCCGCATAGATGCCGGGAATACGCAAGATAGACGTGCGCCAGCCGCCGCCCGCGCCGAACCAGCGCACACGACGCTCCGCAGCGACACGGCGCTGGGCACGCGCCGTGGTTGGCTTTACCGGCCGGGATTCGTCGACCCAGGCACCGCCCGCATCGCCGTAGACGCCGCTGGTGCTGGCGTACACGAACGCGCGCGCTTGGAAGTGAGTTTTCAAGCGGCCAGTGAAGCCCCCCGACCTGCGCGCCTGCTCGGGTAAAATGCGACGTTTTGTGGCCCGGGGAACCGGGGCCGGGCCCGCCAGCGCATGCAGTAACGCGGCGGTACGCGGATCATCGTTGCCGGCAGAAGGCGGCGGCGCGAGATGCAGCACGCGGGGGCTTAACCCTCGCAGGCGGCGCAGCGATGCGGCATCGTCCAGATTGGCGACAATCGGCACGGCACCGGCTTCGCGCAACGCAGCGCGACCCTCAAGGCGCGAGGTGACGGCAAAGACGCGAAAACGCGTGCGAAGCATCGCCAGGCAGCGTTGCCCGACATCGCCGCAGCCGACGATCACCACGCGGGGACGGCCCAAGCGCAGTGCAGATTGGGATGGCCGAGCGACTGACTGATTCACCATCGGACGTGCTGCCGGATTGACCACCATTGCATGCCCATCAGGGCGACCAGACACTCTTTTCAACATATTCGGATTGTAGATGGCTTACCAGATCAACGTGCTGCCCAGCGGCCGCCAGTTCCAGGCCGAAGACGGCGAGACCATCCTTGCAGCGGCGCTGCGCCAGGGCATCGGCCTTCCGTATGGCTGCAAGAACGGCGCGTGCGGCTCATGCAAGGGCCTCGTGCGCGAAGGCTCCATCGTTCAGGGCAACCACTCGCCCAACGCGCTGAGCGCCCAAGAGGCCACCGAAGGCCGCGCGCTGTTCTGCTGCGCCACGCCCGCCACGGACGTCACCATCGAAGTGCGCGAAGTGCACGGCGCCGGCGATGTCCCCATCAAGAAGATCCCATGCCGCGTCGCGTCGCTGGAGAAGGCCGCGCCGGACGTCACCATCGTCAAGCTGCAACTGCCTGCCACCGAGCGTATGCAATTTCTGGCCGGGCAGTACGTGGAATTCCTCCTGCGCGACGGCAAGCGCCGCAGCTACTCGATCGCCAACCCGCCGCACGACGACGGCCCGATCGAGCTGCACATCCGCCACATGCCGGGCGCGCCTTTACCGACTACGTGTTTGGTGCCAAGGAAGGCGCCCCGGCCATGAAGGAGCGCGACATCCTGCGCTTCGAGGGTCCGCTGGGCAGCTTCTTCCTGCGCGAAGAATCCGACAAGCCGATCATCCTGCTGGCCTCGGGCACCGGTTTCGCACCCATCAAGGCAATCATCGAGCATGCCCAGTTCATCGGCAGCACACGGCCGATGACGCTGTACTGGGGCGGCCGCCGGCCGCAAGACCTGTACATGCACGCCAAGGCCGAAGAATGGGCGCGCACGCTGCCGAACTTCACGTACGTGCCGGTCGTCTCCAACGCCCTGCCCGAAGACGCCTGGACGGGCCGCACCGGCTTCGTCCACCAAGCCGTGATGGCCGACCACCCCGATCTGTCGGGCCACGAGGTCTACGCCTGCGGCGCGCCGGTGGTGATCAACTCCGCCCGCACGGACTTCGCTGCCCAGTGCGGGATGCATCCGGACGCGTTCTTCGCCGATTCCTTCACCTCGGAGGCAGACCTTCACCCGGCCGGCTGACGTTGCACAAATCCCAAGAAGGCCAAAATTTCGTTTTGACTTGACTTGGCATCCGTCTTATTCTTGCGCCTTATGAACCAAGCCCTGCACCTCCGACGCCGCCGTACGTTGCTCCCCCCGGGAAGCCACGCGGCTGTCTGCTGATTGCATATCGGGTTCACAGGATTCGACGATCACAAGGCCACGGGGCGCCCCCCGTGGCCTTTGTCTTTTTCCAACGCGCGTTTTTTCGGTTTTTCATCTTCCTGCCGCCTTTTTCTGGAGCTTTGCCATGGCGTTTGCTGACTACCCCGTCCAGTCCCTGATGTACATCACCAACCGGCCCGAGATCGTCTTCACCGAAGGCAAGGGCTCGTGGCTGACGGACCACAACGGCAAGCGATACCTGGACTTCGTGCAAGGCTGGGCCGTCAACTGCCTCGGTCACTGCAACGACGGCATGATCGAAGCGCTGAACGCACAGGCCCGGAAGCTGATCAACCCGAGCCCGGCGTTCTACAACGAGCCGATGGCCAAGCTGGCCGGCCTGCTGACGGCGCACAGCTGCTTCGACAAGGTGTTCTTCGCCAACAGCGGCGCCGAAGCCAACGAAGGCGCCATCAAGCTCGCCCGCAAGTGGGGCAAGAAGCATAAGAACGGCGCCTTCCAGATCATCACGTTCGACCACAGCTTCCACGGCCGCACGCTCGCCACCATGAGCGCATCCGGCAAGGCAGGCTGGGACACCATCTTCGCGCCGCAGGTGCCGGGCTTCCCGAAGGCCATCCTGAACGACATCGCCTCGGTCGAGGCGCTCATCACCGACGAGACGGTCGGCGTGATGCTTGAGCCGGTGCAAGGCGAAGGCGGCGTGCTGCCGGCCACGCCGGAATTCATGCAGCAACTGCGCGCGCTGACCAAGAAGCACAAGATCCTGTTGATCGTTGATGAAGTGCAGGCCGGGTGCGGCCGCTGCGGCACGCTCTTCGCCTACCAGCTCTCGAACATCGAGCCGGACATCATGACGCTGGGCAAGGGCATCGGCGGCGGCGTGCCGCTGTCGGCCCTGCTGTGCACCGATGAAGTTGCGAGCTTCGAAGCCGGCGACCAGGGCGGCACCTACAACGGCAACCCGCTGATGACGGCCGTTGGCTGCTCGGTGATCGAGCAACTGCTGGCGCCGGGCTTTCTGGCAGGCGTGGAAGAACGCGGCGCCTATCTGCGCACGCAGCTGCTCAAGCTGAGCGAAGAGTTCGGCCTGGCCGGCGAGCGCGGAAACGGTCTGCTGCGCGCCCTGCTGCTCGGCAAGGACATCGGCGGCCAACTGGTTGAAGCGGCACGCGAGATGAATCCGACGGGCCTGCTGCTGAACGCCCCGCGTCCGAACATCCTCCGTTTCATGCCTGCGCTGAATGTGACGACCGAAGAAATCGACACGATGATCGGCATGCTGCGCACGTTGCTGAAGGCGCACGCCTAAGGCGCACCGCATTAACCCGGGCGGCGCGCAATGCGTCGCCCCTGCATCGCCCTCCCCTGTTTCCACTCTGAGGTTTGCCATGGCCGTGACGCGAGAAGTTCCGGCCACGGGGATCGTTTTGTCCGATGATTCCGCGTGGCTTCCGCTGGACCAGATTTACCAGTTCCTCTCACAGGAAACGTATTGGGCCCGCGGCCTGCCGCGCGACGTGTTCGACCGATCCGTCGCGAACTCGCTGTGCTTTGCCGCCTATCGACGGAACGACGATGGCTCGCATGGCGATCTCGTGGGCTTTGCGCGGGTCATTACCGACCGCGCGACGTTTGCGTATCTGTGCGATGTGTTCGTGCTGCCGGCATGGCGTGGGAAAGGCGTCTCGCACGCGCTGATGGATTTTCTGCGTGAGCATCCGGACCTGCAGACGCTACGGCGCACAGTGTTAGTGACAACGGGCGCCGACTGGCTTTATCGCAAGCATGGCTTTACCGATGTGCCCGAGGGCATTGGCTTCATGCAATTGCATCGGCCGAACATCTACACAGCCACGTCGGCCTGAAACGTCTAGCACGCGCAAAGAAAAAGCCCCGCGATTGCGGGGCTTCTTCATGATGCTTAAGGGTGCTTATTCGCCCAGGTAGGCGGCGCGCACCTTCGGGTCGTCGAGCATCTGCTTGGCATCGCCGCTCATGGTGATGAGACCGGAGTCCATCACGTAGCCGCGGTGCGCAGCCTGCAACGCCAGACGCGCGTTCTGCTCGACGAGCAGCACGGTCACGCCTTGCGCCGAGATGTCGCGCACGACCTCGAAGATCTTCTCGACCATGATCGGCGAGAGACCCATCGACGGCTCGTCCAGCAGCAGCAGCTTCGGTTGGCTCATCAGCGCACGCGCCATGGCCAGCATCTGCTGCTCACCGCCCGACATCGTGCCGGCCAGCTGGTTTGCACGTTCCTTCAGACGCGGGAAGATGCCGAACATGCGGTCGATGTCGGCCTTGATGTTGGCCTCGTCGTTGCGCGTGAAGGCGCCCATCTGCAGGTTCTCGGTGATGGTCATGCGCGCGAACACGCCGCGGCCTTCCGGCACCATCGCCAGGCCCTGCTTGAGCAGGTTGTAGCTCGGCACGCCCTTGATGGACTTGCCCAGATACTGCACATCACCGCCGGCCCAGCCCTGCAGGCCGGTGATGGCCTTCATGGTGGTCGTCTTGCCGGCGCCGTTGGCACCGATCAGCGTGACCAGTTCACCTTCGCGAATCTCCAGATCCACGCCCTTGACCGCCTGGATGCCGCCGTACGCGACCTTCAGGCTGTCGATCTTCAACATTACTGGTTTCATATTCCGTTCCTCTGCGTCAGTGCGCTGACGCGCCGAGGTAGGCCTCGATCACGGCCGGGTTGCTCTGCACTTCCTGCGGCAGACCTTGGGCGATCACCTTGCCGTAATCGAGCACGGTCAGGCGATTGCACAGGCCCATCACCAGCTTCACGTCGTGCTCGATCAGCAGGATGGTCTTGCCGTCGGAACGGATCTTGTCGAGCAGGCCACGGAGTTCCACCTTTTCCGTGGCGTTCATGCCGGCGGCCGGCTCGTCCAGGGCCAGCAGCTTGGGCTGCGTGGCCAGGGCACGGGCGATTTCCAGACGACGCTGGTGACCGTACGACAGGTTGCGCGCCGTGTAGTTGGCGTACTTGCCGATGCCGACGTAATCCAGCAGGTCGTGCGCCCAGTCTTCGATCGACTGCTCTTCTTCGCGTGCCGCCTTGGTGCGGAACACCGCGCCGATCAGGCCGGCCTTGGTGCGGACGTGGCGGCCGACCATGACGTTTTCCGCCGCAGTCATGTCGCCAAACAGGCGGATGTTCTGGAACGTGCGCGCAATGCCGGCCTTGGCCACTTCATGCACCGCGGTCGGCTGGTAGGGCGTGCCGCCCAGCACGAATTCGCCGGCATCCGGCGTGTACAGCCCCGTGATGACGTTGAAGAACGTGGTCTTGCCGGCGCCGTTCGGGCCGATCAGGCCGTAGATTTCGCCTTCGCGAATTTCCAGGCTCACGTCGGACAGCGCTTGCAGGCCGCCGAAACGCTTCTGGACTCCTCGGATCGAGAGGAGGACGTTGTTGTTGCTCATGTGCGTGCCTCCATCAGATACGGGACAGTCCACCAGCCCGCTGCTTTTGCGGACGGTCTTCCTTGCGCGGCGAGGGCCACAGGCCCGCAGGGCGATACAGCATCACCACCACCATCGCCAGGCCGAACAGCAGCTGACGAAGCACTTCCGCTTCCACGATCACATGGCCGAACAGCTTGTTCTGCACCGGCTCGGCCAGCGCACGCAGCAACTCCTGGAAACCGACCAGCAGAATGCCGCCCAGGATCACGCCCGGGATATGGCCCATGCCGCCCAGCACCACGATCGCCAGGATGTAGATCGACTCCCACAGCACGAACGATTCCGGCGACACGAAGCCCTGGAACGACGCGAACATCGCACCCGACACACCACCGAACGACGCACCCATCGCAAAGGCCAGCAGCTTGATGTTGCGCGTGTTGATGCCCATCGCCTTGGCGGCGATTTCATCTTCACGCAGCGCCACCCATGCACGACCGATACGCGAGTTCTGCAACCGCAGGCACACGATGATGATGATCGCGGCCAGGATCACGAACAGGTAGTAGTACATGTAGACCGAGTCGAAGCGGATGCCGAAGAAATCGTGGCGCTTCGAAAAGTCGAACCCGAAGATCTTGACCGGCTCGATCAGGTTGATGCCCTTCGGACCGTTGGTGATGTTGACCGGGCGGTCGAGGTTGTTCATGAAGATCCGGATGATTTCACCAAAGCCCAGCGTCACGATGGCGAGGTAGTCACCGCGCAGCTTCAGCACCGGCGTGCCCAGCAGAATGCCGAACAGCGCCGCAAGCCCGGCACCCAGCGGAATCACCCACCAGACGATGAGGTGCAGCCCATTGGGGAACAGGTTGTGGATCCACTCGAACTGGTTGGTCAGGTGCGGCGAACCCAGCAACGCCATCATGTAGGCGCCCACCGCGTAGAACGCGATGTAGCCCAGGTCGAGCAGGCCGGCAAAGCCGACCACGATGTTCAGGCCCAGGGCCAGCATGATGTACAGCAGTGCGAAGTCCAGCACGCGTACCCAGTAGTTGCCACCTGCGGCTCCCACGATGAACGGCGCGAAGATCGCAAGGATCAGGAAGCCGTACAACGCGGCGCGCGTCTTCATCGGCGCTTTGAAATTTTCTGTCATGGCGCTCCCCTTCTTATGCGCGGTCCGCAACGCGTTCACCCATGATGCCGGACGGGCGGAACAGCAGCACGCCAATCAGCACGATGAATGCGAACACATCCTGGTAGTTCGAACCGAACACACCGCCAGTCAGATCGCCGATATAACCGGCACCCAGTGCTTCGATCAGGCCCAGCAGCATGCCGCCGACCATGGCGCCGGCCAGGTTGCCGATGCCGCCCAGCACTGCGGCGGTAAACGCCTTCAGGCCAGGGATGAAGCCCATGTAGAAGTGGGCGTTGCCATAGTTGGTCGCCATCATCACGCCAGCGACCGCTGCCATGGCAGCACCGATCATGAAGGTGGCGGAGATCACGAAGTTCGGGTTGACGCCCATCAGGCCTGCCACACGCTGGTTCTCGGCGGTCGCGCGCATCGCACGGCCGAGCTTGGTGCGGTTGACCAGCAGGATCAGCCCGACCATCACCAGGATCGACACCACGATGATGACGATTTCCTTGCCCGTAATCGTTGCGCCCGTGGAGCCGATATCAATCGGGCTCGAAGGCAGCAGTTGCGGGAAGGTGAGCGGGTTGCGCGACCAGATCATCATCGCCAGCGTCTGCAGCACGATCGACACGCCGATGGCGGTGATCAGCGGCGCCAGGCGCGGCGCATTGCGCAGCGGCCGGTAAGCGACACGTTCGATGGTGTAGGCCACGATGGCGCAGACCGGCATTGCAAACAGCAACGCGAACACCAGCGTGAGCCAGTCAGGCAGATTGGGGAAGTACTTCTGGAGGAAGTTGATGGCAGTCAGGGCAGACATTGCACCGACCATCAGAACATCGCCGTGGGCGAAGTTGATGATGCCGAGAATACCGTAGACCATGGTGTAGCCAAGTGCGATCAGCGCGTAAATGCTGCCGAGCACCAGACCGTTCACGATCTGCTGGATAAAGATATCCATGAGAACAGCTCCTGCTATGCCTTGCTTTGTTGTAGGCGACGGGATGACGTGCCCGCAAGGTATGCGATCAATCGGATGGGTAAGGTGAGGTTGCTGGTAAGCGGCCTGCCGAACGCGCCCATGGTGAGGGCCTTGTGTAACTGGCGAGGCTATAAAAAACGGCACCGCTAGGGTAGGCGCGGTGCCGTTTTCAGGGCGGTAGCCCTTCGATTACATCTTCACAACGTCAAGAACGCTCTTCTTCTTGTCCTTGTAGTTGTACAGGGTGATGGAACCTTGCTTCAGGTCACCCTTGTCGTCGAACGCGATGTTGCCGATCACGCCGTTGTAGTTGGTTGCCGGCATGGCAGCCAGGATCTTGGCCGGATCGGCCGAGTTGGCACGCTTCATCGCGTCGATGATCACGTTGACGGCGTCATACGTGAACGGTGCGTAGATCTGCACCGGCGTGTTGAAGCGCGCTTGGTACTTCTTCTCGAAGTCTGCGCCCTTCTCCATCTTCGACAGCGCCAGGCCTGCTTCCGAGCAGACGATGTTGTCGATTGCGTCGCCAGCCAGTTCGGCCACCTTGTCGGTACACACGCCGTCGCCGCCAACGATCTTGGCCGTGATGCCCAGTTCCTTGGCTTGCTTGGCGAACGGACCACCGGTGGCGTCCATGCCGCCGTACATGATCACGTCCGGCTTCTTGCCCTTGATCTTGGTCAGAATGGCCTTGAAGTCGGTCGCCTTGTCGTTGGTTGCCTCACGCGCGACGACGTTCACGCCGCCAGCCTTCGCGGTCTTCTCGAACTCGTCGGCCAGGCCCTTACCGTAGGCGGTGGCATCGTCAACGATGGCCACGGTCTTGGCGCCCAGGGTCTTGGCGGCGTAGTTCGCCAGAGCCGGACCTTGTTGCGCGTCGGTTGCAACCACGCGGTAGGTCGTCTTGAAGCCTTGCTTGGTGTAGTCGGGGTTGGTCGACGACGGCGAGATCTGCACGATGCCTGCATCGCTGTAGATCTTCGAGGCCGGGATCGAAACGCCCGAGTTCAGGTGGCCGACGACGGCAACAACGTGCTCGTCAACCAGCTTCTGCGCCACGGCGGTACCCGTCTTGGGGTCGCCCGCATCGTCTTCACCGACCAGTTCCAGCTTGATCTTCTTGCCGTCGATGGTCAGGCCTTCCTTGTTGGCTTCTTCAACGGCCAGACGTGCACCGTTTTCGTTGTCTTTGCCAAGGTGAGCAATACCGCCCGTGAGCGGAGCCGCGTGACCGATCTTGACGACGGTCTCGCCGCCACCGGCAGCAGCAGCCGGAGCCGACGTTGCTGCAGGTGCAGCAGCTTGGTCTGCGGGCTTTTCCTCGTTCTTACCGCAAGCTGCTACGAGTGCCACGGCAGCCGCAAGCGGCAGAACTTTGGCAAACTTAATTTGCATGAGTGATCTCCTAGATCTCGCAAGAGCAAGAAGAGCGTCCTGCCTCCCGGCCGCTCCCCCTGCGCCGATTGTTTCAATTTGAAACGCGCGAATTGTATCCCCTTTTATTGCGGATGCAATACGCGTCGCAACAACGATTTTTACAGTAACTACGCCGCTTTACGGGCTTTCCCCAATGCCCAAACAGGCGTCATTTCGCGCAGGCATTCGCGAACGGCGCATAGCCATATCAAGAAGCATGCCAGACTAGGGGAAACCCCCTACCCATGCGGCTTGGCGGGCGATTGCCACGATAAATCAAGGCTTCGCCGGTGTTGAAGAGGTTTTTGCAACGCACAAAACAAAACGGCCACTCCCCGAAGAAGTGGCCTTGATTCCTCAAAAGCGCTTTATGCACCGCATTAGGGCGCACAGTTTTTGTGCGCTTTTAAGTGGGCATTTACATAAACGCATTCAATTGATTTGAAGCCCCCTCGGAAGGGGGAAGGACATGTTTTCCTGGATACCGTCCAGCGGACGCACGGTACGCGCGCCCAGCGCCTTGAGCCGATCGACAATCGACTGCGCCAGCTCTTCGGGCGCCGATGCCCCGGCCGTCAGGCCCACCCGGCGCTTGCCGGCCACCCATTCGGGCTTTACCTGTTCAGGCGTATCCACCATATAGGCAGGCACGCCCAGCTTTTCGGCCAACTCACGCAGACGATTCGAGTTCGAGCTGTTCGGGCTGCCGACCACGATCACCACTTCCACCTGCGGCGCCATGAACTTCACGGCGTCCTGGCGATTCTGCGTCGCGTAGCAAATGTCCTGCTTCTTGGGCTCGTGCACGGCCGGATAGCGCGCCTTGATGGCCGCCACGATCTCCTGGGTCTCGTCCACCGACAACGTGGTCTGTGTCACGTAAGCCAGTCGCGTCGGGTCTTTCACTTCGAGGTGCGCAACATCATCGACGGACTCGACCAGCAGCATGCCGTCGTTGGCCTGCCCCATGGTGCCCTCCACCTCGGGATGACCCTTGTGCCCAATCATGATGATCTCGAAACCCTGCGCACGCATCTTCGAGACTTCGACGTGCACCTTGGTCACCAGCGGGCAGGTCGCATCGAACACGCGCAGACCGCGCGCCTCGGCCGCCTCACGCACCGCCCGCGACACACCATGCGCGCTGAAGATCACCGTGCCGCCCACAGGCACATCATCGAGTTCCTGCACGAACACCGCGCCCTTGTTGCGCAGATCGCCCACCACATAGGCGTTGTGCACGATCTCGTGACGCACGTAAATGGGCGCGCCAAACAGCTCCAAGGCGCGCTCGACGATCTCGATGGCGCGATCCACGCCGGCGCAGAAGCCGCGCGGCTGCGCCAACAGAACCTCTGCGTCGGCCTGGGTGACAGGATCAATGGGATCGAGCGGGGCGTTCACGGCATTGCTCATATCAAAGAATGCCGATCAGCTGGACTTCAAACACGATCGTCTGGCCGGCCAGCGGATGGTTGAAGTCGAACAGCGCGGAGGTCTCGCCGACTTCCTTCAGCACGCCGGCATATTTACCGCCGCTGGGCGCATTGAATTCAACCAGGTCGCCCGGCTGGTAGTCCTCTTCGAACGAAGAGTTTTCCCGCAGCGTGGCCAGCGACACGCGCTGCAGCAGTTCTGGATTGCGCGGGCCGAACGCATGCTCGGGCGCCAGGCGGAATGTCGTGCGCTCGCCCTCGCGCATACCGAGCAACGCCTGCTCCAGCGTCGGCGCCATCTGGCCCTGGCCGAGCAGCAGCGTGGCCGGCTTGTCGTCGAAGGTGGTGACGATATCCGTGTCGTTTTCCAGCGCGATGCGGTAGTGCAGCGTCAGAAATGAATCTGGGCCGACCACCTTGCCTGCGCCGCCTGGCGCCGTCGCGGACGCCTCGTTCACCAAATTTTGCACGCTCAACCTGCTTGACCAAAAAGTAACCCGTTATTGTACGTCAGCCATCCGCGCGGCCGCAGGCGTGTCGCGCGCCGCACTCCCGCTGGCAGGGCCTTTCTTCCGTTCATCGCATCCTATGGCAATCGTCGACTGGCCCGCCCACGAGCGGCCCCGAGAAAAGCTGCTCGCCCACGGCCCCGCCGCCCTCTCCGATGCGGAGCTGCTGGCCATCTTCCTGCGCGTCGGCATGCCGGGCAAAAGCGCCGTCGACCTCGCTCGCGAACTGCTGGCGCACTTTGGATCACTTGGGCGGCTGTGCCATGCCTCACAAGAGGAGTTCTCGTCGATCAACGGTATGGGCCCCGCCAAGTACGCACAGCTGCACGCGCTGCTGGAAGTTGCCCGGCGCGCGCTGAAGGAAGACTTCACCCAGGGGCAGACCTTCGAGTCTCCACAAAGCGTGAAGGATTTTCTGCGCCTGACACTCGGCCACCGGCCGCACGAAGTCTTCGCCTGCTTCTTTCTAGATGTACGGCACCGGCTGATCGCCTGGGAAGAACTCTTCCGCGGCACACTGACCGAAGCCCGCGTCTACCCGCGCGAGATCGCCAAGCGCGCACTCCATCACAATGCAGCCGCAGTGATCCTTGCCCACAACCACCCTACCGGCAACACCGAACCCAGCGAGTCCGACATCACCCTGACACGCGAGCTGCGCCGTGCACTGGCCACGCTCGATGTGATCGTTCTGGATCACATGATCGTTGGCCGCAGCCATGTCTACGGCTTCCTGGAACACGGCAAAATGTAGTGCCGAGGCCGCATCGGGCGGTGCCCAACAGCAATCCATCGATCTCGTTGATTTGTCAGCGGTTTTGTGTGTATAATCCGCGTTTCGCTGAAGTCCCACCTCTACAGTGGCGCTGCGCTTGGTTTTGGTCCCATCGCCCGGTCGCAAACTGTAGCCAACGAATTTAGTTAGGAGTGCTCCATGGCACGCGTCTGTCAAGTGACCGGGAAAGCGCCGATGGTCGGCAATAACGTTTCCCACGCAAACAACAAGACCAAGCGCCGTTTTCTGCCGAACCTGCAGAATCGCCGCTTCTGGGTCGAATCCGAAAACCGCTGGGTGAGCCTGCGCGTCTCGAACGCTGGTCTGCGCCTGATCGATAAAAAAGGCATCGACGAAGTGCTCGTGGACCTGCGCGCACGCGGCGAAGTCTAATTAGGAGTTAAACATGGCCAGCAAAGGCGGACGCGACAAGATCAAGCTGGAATCGACCGCAGGTACGGGTCATTTCTACACGACCACCAAGAACAAGCGCACCAAGCCGGAAAAGATGGAGATCATGAAGTTCGATCCCGTCGCCCGCAAGCACGTCGCTTACAAGGAAACCAAGATCAAGTAATCCTCGCGGATTGCGCATCTTGTTTCCGTCGGCATGACCGACAGCAAAAACCCGCTCTCAGGCGGGTTTTTTGTTGCCTGCTGTTTGGCGCATGCTGCGGTGTACACTGCTTCTCTTTCCGATTGACACGCGACTGTGTTACCTCCAGCCGCGCCCGCACCGCATCCCGCGTCTTCCATGAATTTCGATGTTGCCGTTGTTGGCAGCGGCTTGGCGGGCCTGACCGTCGCCCTGCACCTAGCCGATCACCGTCGCGTGGTCGTCATCAGCAAACGCAGCCTGCCGGAAGGCGCCAGCGATTGGGCACAGGGCGGCATTGCCGCAGTGCTCGATTCAGGTGACAGCCATGACGAGCACGTCGACGACACGCTCATTGCCGGGGCAGGACTGTGCGATGAGGCCGCTACGCGCTACATCGTCGAAAACGGCCGCGCTGCCATTGAATGGCTGATTGGCCATGGCGTGCCTTTTACGCGCGACGAGCAGGCCGAACTCGGCTTCCACCTGACGCGTGAAGGCGGCCATCGCCATCGACGCATCATCCACGCCGCCGATGCCACCGGCCATGCCGTGGTCACGACGCTGGTTGAGAAGGTGCGCAATCACCCGAACATCACGCTGCTGGAAGACCATTTCGCGATCGACCTGATTACCGACGCGAAGCTGGGCCTGCCCGGCATGCGCTGCCATGGCCTCTACGCACTCGACATTGCGTCAGGCCACGTCAAGACGATTACCGCGAGCCAAACCGTGATGGCCACGGGCGGTGCGGGCAAGGTCTATCTCTATACGACGAATCCGGACACGGCCAGCGGCGACGGCATCGCCATGGCATGGCGCGCGGGCTGCCGTGTGGCGAACATGGAGTTCATCCAGTTCCACCCCACGTGCCTGTACCACCCGTTCGCGAAGTCCTTCCTGATTACCGAAGCTGTGCGCGGCGAAGGCGGCAAGCTGATCCTGCCCGACGGCACGCGCTTCATGCCTGCGCACGATGAGCGAGCGGAGTTGGCGCCGCGCGATATCGTCGCCCGCGCCATCGACTTTGAGATGAAGAAGCGCGGCCTGGACTGCGTCTATCTCGATATCAGCCATCAGAGCCCGGCGTTCCTCAAGGAACATTTCCCGACCATCATGGCGCGCTGCCTGGAGCTTGGCATCGACATCACGCGCCAACCGATTCCGGTCGTGCCGGCAGCGCACTACACGTGCGGCGGCGTGGTGACGGACCATCTTGGCCGCACGGATATCGCTGGCCTGTACGCCGTCGGCGAGACGGCTTACACCGGCCTGCACGGCGCCAACCGCCTAGCGAGCAATTCGTTGCTCGAATGCATGGTGATCGGGCGCGGCGCGGCGGAAGACATCCTCGCGCAACCGGCCTCCGGCCCAACGTCGGTGCAGATTCCCGCATGGGACGAAAGCCGCGTGACCGATCCCGATGAGGAAGTCGTCGTCTCGCACAACTGGGACGAACTGCGCCGCATGATGTGGAACTACGTCGGCATCGTGCGCACGAACAAGCGGCTTGAGCGCGCGCAGCACCGCATTGCCCTGTTGCGCGAAGAAATTACGGAGTACTACGCCAACTTCCGCGTGAGCCACGATCTGCTGGAATTGCGCAACCTCGTCGAGGCTGCCTCGCTGATCGTCGACAGCGCGCTGTCACGGCATGAGAGTCGCGGCCTGCATTTCTCGCGCGACTACCCCGAAACGCTTCCCAAGGCGCTGCCGACGGTCATGCAGCCGACCCATCGGCAAATCGCCCGGAAACGCTGAGGCCTGGGCTTAGTCGACGATCCGCAAAGAGAAGTCGGTTGCGCGCACGTCTTTCGTGAGCGCGCCGACGGAGATGCGGTCTACGCCCGTCTCGGCAAAGGTGCGGATCGTCTCGATATTCACGCCGCCAGACACCTCCAGCAGCGCCCTCCCCGCGGTCACGCGCACAGCCTCGCGCATCGCAGCCGGCTCGAAATTGTCGAGCAGCACGGACGTGGCACCGGCCGCCAGCGCCTCATCCAGCTGCGCGAGCGTTTCCACCTCAACCTGGATCGTCACGCCGGCATTCAACGCCTGCGCCGCGCGCAGGGCCGCCGTCACACCACCTGCCGCAGCGATATGGTTTTCCTTGATCAGGATGCCGTCGTACAACGCCAGGCGTTGATTCTCACCGCCACCGATCCGCACGGCGTACTTCTGCGCCAGGCGCAGCCCCGGCAGCGTCTTGCGCGTGTCGAGCACGCGGGCGCGCGTGCCGGCAATGACCTCGGCGTAACGCGACGTCGTTGTCGCCACACCGGAAAGCAATTGCAGAAAGTTCAGCGACGGGCGCTCGGCCGTCAGTAGCGAGCGCGCCGGGCCTTCGATCTCGCACACCACCGAATTGGGCGCCATGCGGTCGCCTTCGTGCTGGCGCCACGTAACGCGCAGCGTCGGATCAACGGCCCGCATGCACGCGTCAAACCAGGGCGTGCCGCACAGCACAGCATCCTCTCGGACGATCACCCGCGCCCGCGCATGGCGATCGGCAGGGATCAGCAAGCCGGTGCGGTCGCCCGTGCCGACGTCCTCTGCAATGGCTGCGGCCACGTTGGCGGACAACGCCTCGCGCAGCGCCGGACCAAAACTATCGAAAATTGCCTCAGCCGAAGGGGCAAGACTTGTCGTGTTCATCTGTGTTGCCGTCATGCCGGGCCGATTCCTTGAAAGAGTTGTGCGTTGGCGGCCAGGTCGCCTTGCGGGCGAACCGCGGCTTTCTCGCGCGCGGCAAAGTCGAGCATGCGGTCGATGCAGACCACGGCTTGCTGCCCGATGGCCGGATCGACGTGGATTTCGTTGCGACCCGTTTCCAGCACCTCTGCCAGATTGGTCAGCGCGTTCATCGCCATCCACGGGCAATGCGCGCAGCTCTTGCACGTGGCAGCGTTACCAGCCGTCGGGGCCTCGATGAAGCGCTTGCCCGGGGCGGCCATCCGCATCTTGTGCAGGATGCCGTTGTCGGTCGCGACGATGAATTCCTGCGCCGACAACGACTGCGCCGCGGCAATCAGTTGCGAAGTCGAACCCACCACATCAGCCTGCGCCACCACCGATTCCGGCGATTCCGGATGCACGAGAATCTTCGCGTTCGGGTGTTCGGCACGCAGCAGGTCAAGCTCGACGCCCTTGAATTCGTCGTGCACCAGGCACGAGCCCTGCCACATCAGCATGTCGGCACCGGTCTGCTTCTGAATGTAGCTGCCGAGGTGGCGATCCGGTGCCCACAGGATCTTCTTTCCCTGGGCGTGCAGGTGCTGCACGATCTTCAGGCCAATGGACGAGGTCACCATCCAGTCGGCGCGCGCCTTCACGGCGGCGCTGGTATTGGCATAGACGACCACGGTGCGATCCGGATGCGCATCGCAGAAGGCAGCGAACTCATCCGGCGGGCAACCCAGATCCAGCGAGCACGTCGCATCGAGATCCGGCATCAGCACGGTCTTTTCGGGGCTCAGAATCTTGGCGGTCTCGCCCATGAAGCGCACGCCCGCCACGACCAATGTCTTGGCCGAATGATCACGGCCAAAGCGCGCCATTTCCAGCGAATCGGATACGCAGCCACCGGTTTCTTCGGCCAAGTCCTGCAGGTCGGCGTCAACGTAGTAGTGCGCAACCAACACGGCCTCGCGCTCCTTGAGCAGGCGCTTGATGCGGGCTTTCAGGTCGTCGCGTTCCTCGCGCGACAGCACCGGCGGCACCTTGGCCCAGGCGTGGGCGACGCAGCTTGCGCCGGATTGCGCCTCGGAAAGCATATCCGGGCGCTCGAATTCAACCGTCTTGATGTGGGTTTCCATGGTGGTCTCCGCGTCCATTCGCGCTATGAAGGCGCCAAGAAGCTGGCGCGGCAATGAAACGGACAGCGTGTGAGGAGGACTGGCACCGCGATACATTGTCGCGGCTTGTTAAAAATGTGAGTTGGGGCAGTTTACCCAAAAGAAAAGCCCCGCTGCGGAGCGGGGCTTCACCTATGAAACAAGAAACTCAGGCGTAGCGGCGCAGGCGAACAGCGAATTCCTGCAGCGCGTGGATGCCGCTTTCCTCGGCACGCTTGCACCACTCTTGCAGCTGATGCAGCAGCTGCTCGCGCGTGGCGTTCGAACGGCCCCAGAGGGCGCCAAGCTCGCGGCGCATCTCAACGAAGGTGTGCAGCGCCGAGTGGTCCGACACGATTTGCGAGAGCTGCTCGCGCTGCGGCGCGCCCAGCTTGGTCTCGTCGCGGTGGAACCACTTGCGGGCGGGCTTCAGCGCGCGGTACTCGACAGCGCGCGAATCCTTCAGCTTGGCCAGCTCTTGGCGATAGGCCGCCTTGACGGTCTTGGCGTAGCGGGCCATCACGTCGTAGCGGTTTGCGATGATGGCTTCCAGCGTGTTTTGGTCGACCGGCTTCACGTCGCCAAAGCGGGCCTTGGGCGCCACCTTCTTGACCTTCGCCAAACCGACGATTTCGAGCGCGCGGATGTAGCCCCAGCCGATGTCGAACTCATACCACTTGACCGAGAACTTGGCCGACGTGGCGTACGTGTGGTGGTTGTTGTGCAGCTCTTCGCCGCCGATGATGATGCCCCACGGCGACACGTTCGTCGAAGCGTCTTCGCAGTCGAAGTTGCGGTAGCCCCAGAAGTGGCCCAGACCGTTGATGATGCCGGCAGCGTGGATCGGAATCCACAGCATCTGCACGGCCCACACCGTCAGGCCGAGCGCACCGAACATCAGCACGTCGAGGATCAGCATCAGACCGACGCCTTGCCACGTGAACTTCGAATACACGTTCCTCTCGACCCAATCGTCCGGCGTACCGTGGCCGAACTTCTGGATCGTTTCCTTGTTCTTGGCCTCGGCGCGATACAGCTCTGCGCCTTCCATCAGCACCTTGCGGATGCCCCGGGTCTGCGGGCTGTGCGGATCATCTTCGGTTTCGCACTTGGCGTGGTGCTTGCGGTGAATGGCGGTCCATTCCTTGGTGACCATGCCCGTCGTCAGCCACAGCCAGAAACGGAAGAAGTGTCCGGCGATGGGATGCACGTCCAGCGCCCGGTGCGCCTGACAGCGGTGCAGAAAAATCGTGACGCTGGCGATCGTGATGTGCGTCATCACCAGCGTGAAAATCAGAACTTGCCACCAGGCCCAATCCAGGGTGCCGTTAGCAAGGAAAGTCAGAAAGGAGTCGATCAAAGTGTTCTCCGTGGTCAACTCGGGTGATCAAAGCAACCCTTGGTCCATAAACCAGACTTGGTTGCCTCTTAAGGCCATCCGCTGTCGCAGCGTTACGACAATGGGGTCGGGTTGGCGGGGACTCGGGTGCTGGCACCCGACTTGCGCGTCACATCGGCGAGCTTTCGGCCGCCGCTTATATGACCTCCGCCCCAGCGCAATACAAGGTATTCGCGGCGCCTTGTCGCAAGTGCTATGCCTTTGCGAGGGGCCGTCTGATCCTGCGAGGGAGCATTCAGCATTTTAACCGAATAGCCCCTCTATTCCATGGGGGAAAACCGCCGATTTGACCTCAGACAAGGGCGCCCCGTTCCCCCTGCAGATATGTTAGGCGGGCACGGAGGAGCCAAATGCGGCTGCCGCATCACCTGAAGTGCCTGACGCGCCCTGCAAGGCCAGCGACCCGAGGACACGCACTTCGCGCTGGGGATACGGAATGTCGATACCCGCCTCCTTGAAGCGGCGATAGATCGCCCGGTTCAGGTCGGACTGCACGCCAAGCTTGCCGTTGTGCGGATCGCCGATCCACACGCCGAGTTCGTACTCGATGCCGCTGTCGGCAAAGAGGGCCATGAACGCGGCGGGCGCCGGCTCGGGAAGAACACGCGGGATGCTCTCGGCGCATTGCACCAGCAGCGCCAGCACGGCTTCCGGGTCGGCGGCATACGATGCCTGGACGCGCACCGCCACGCGCACGGTGCCGCGCTCGTTGTGGTTCTGCACGGCCTGCGCGACCATCAGTTCGTTGGGGACAAGCGTATCGCCATCGCCGTTGCGCACGACGGTGTAGCGAGTGCGGATCTGCGTAACGATGCCGGTGTACGTGCTGACCGTGATCTGATCGCCCAGCTTGAGCGAGCGCTCCAGCAGGATGATGAAGCCCGAGACGTAATTGCTGGCGATCTTCTGCAGGCCGAAGCCCAGGCCGACGCCAAGCGCGCCGCCAAACACCGACAGCACCGTCAGGTCGATGCCCACCAGCGACAGGCTGAGCAGCAGCGACACCAGCAGCAGCACCGCCTTGGTCACGCGCGACAGCACCACCTTCAGGTTGGCATCAATGGCCGAAGCACGCGTGATGCGGCTGTCCAGCCACGAGCCGAACCACATCGCCACCAACACGGTGACGAGAATCCACACCACGCCCATCAGCATGGCCGCCAGGCTCACCTTCTGCTTGCCGCCCAGCGCAAAACGGATGCCGTCGAGGTAATCCACCACATCGCCGAGCACGCCCAGCACGTAGAGCACCATGCCGATCCACATCAGCGTGGTCAGCACGCGCTCCGCAACGACCAGCATGCCATGCAGCTCGCCATTGGCCGACAGCACGCGGCGCAATACGTAGAAGCCGAGATACAGGATCGCCAGGCCAAACAGCGGCACCGCGGCCAGCCGGAACACGCTGATCGGCATGGTGCCGACCAGGGCATAGCGCGCGCCCACCACCAGCAGCCAGCCGATCAGCGGGAACATCGCCCGCTCGAGGCTCGACCAGGCAAAACGCAGGGCGAACGTCTCGTTCACATGCGCTGCATGCAGGCGCCGCGAAATCGGGCGTGCAACCAGCCAGGCGGCAACGAGCACCAGCACCAGCACGCCCAGCTGCCAGATGAAGCGCGGGCCACCGAGATCGGACACGATGTCGTCGAGCATGTGGCCCAGCGCGATGTGGTTCAGGTTCAGCGGCAATCCGTTCATTGGGTTGACGGGTGATTGCGAACCCTTACTGGGTCCGATAGGGCAACGCGTCACCCGCATGCTTCTGCCAGTTGGCGGCATAGCGCTGGGCGAGATCGGCGTCGCCGCGCACGATCAGTACGTTCTCGGCATTGCCGCGCTGCGCAGTCTGCGTGAAGTTGAAGCTGCCGGTGACCAACACCGGATGCGCACCCCGCGGGTCGATCACGATGACCTTGTTGTGTGCATTCTTGTAGCGCACCTCCAGCCAGACGGGGATGCCCGCATTGGCGACCTCGGGCACGCGGCTGCCGCCGGAGCGCGTCATCTGCTCGCGGTCAGCCAGCACGCGCACATCCACGCCACGCTGATGCGCCGCCAGCAGTGCACGGGTAATCGCCTTGTTCGACAGCAGATACGCCTGCACCAGCACCTGCTCGCGAGCCTGGTCGATGGCATCGGCCAACAACCCTTCGATGTCGTCGTCGGGCGTGAACGCGGCCTGCACCGTGCCCTTGGCCGGCTGCACCGGCGGCGCGCTGCGGGCCTGAGCCACGCCACCTGCGGCAAACAACAGCCATGCGGCCAGCAGCCAACTCAAGCGGCGCACCATCATGCGCGGCGCTCCAGCACGGCCGCGAAGAAGCCGTCGGTCTGGTGCGTGTGCGGATACAGCTCGAGGTAGGGCCCCATTTCCAGCGCGATCTTCTGCGCGGCCAGCACTTCACCGGCGGGCACGAGCACGAAGTCCTCATGCGCGGCCAGGAACTGCTCCACCACCTGCTGGTTCTCGCGCGCCAGGACGCTGCAAGTCGCGTAGACGAGGCGGCCACCCGCCTTCAACAGCCGCGCCGCCGATGTCAGGATCGACAGCTGCTTGGCCGACATTTCCTCGACGGCCTGCGCAGACTGGCGCCACTTCAGGTCCGGATTGCGGCGCAGCGTGCCCAAGCCGCTGCACGGCGCATCGACCAGCACGCGATCAATCTTGCCCGCCAGGCGCTTGACTTTGGCATCGTGCTCGCTGTCGATACGGCTCGGATGCACGTTTGACAGGCCGCTGCGCGCCAAGCGCGGGCCGAGGTTCGACAAGCGCTTTTCCGATACGTCAAAGGCATACAGGCGCCCCGTCGAGCGCATTGCTGCGCCAATCGCCAGGGTCTTGCCGCCGGCCCCGGCGCAGAAATCGACCACCATCTCGCCGCGCTTGGGCGCCAGCAATTGGCACAGCAGTTGGCTGCCCTCGTCCTGCACCTCGACCGTGCCGTTGGTGAAGATGTCGAGCTTGTTCAGCGCCGGCTTGCCCGCCAGGCGGATGCCCACTGGCGAGAGCGGCGCCGCAGCGCCTTCAATGCCCGCTTCGGCCAGCGTGGCGAGCACGGCGTCGCGCTCGCCCTTGAGCGTGTTCACGCGCAGATCCAGCGGCGCTGGCGTCAACCACGCTTGCGCCAGCGCTTCGGTGAACTCGGCACCGTGCTGGGCAACCAGCGCGTCGAACAGCCAGTCGGGCAGATTGGCGCGCACGCGGGCCGCCAGCGCGGCGCGGTCGCGGTTTTCCCAGCGGTCGAGCCATTCTGCTTCGGCCGGGTTCAGGAACGGGGCAATGGCCTCGCGTCCGGCAGTCTGCAACAAGCCGAGCAGCACGAGGCGACGGCGCGCCGGGCCGGTGCCGCTCTCGGCAAACTGGCCGAACTCCACTTTTCGGCGCAGCACGGCAAACGCCGCTTCGGCGATGATGCCGCGCTCGCGGTGGCCCAGTTCGTGGTGCTCGCGAAAGTACTGGCTGACCACCATGTCGGCGGGCGCCGCAAAGTGCAGCAGGCGCGCAAGCACCTTGTCGAGGTGCTCCAGATGGCTGCCATGCACGCCCGTGCGGGGACGCGGAGCGCTGCGCGGCGCGGGCTTGCCCTGGGGCGCCCGATACCAGCCACCGCCACCGGAACCCGCGCGCTTGTTGCCCGATCCGCCGTTTCCGTTGCCGCGCGAACGCTGACGATCCTGGCTCATGCTGCCTCCCGGGCGTTGACGCCAATGACAAGCTGCGATTCGTCCGGCGAGACGCGCACCACACCGTCTTCGACCGACAACCGCCCTTCCACGAACCAGCGCACGGCACGGGGGTAAATCGTGTGTTCCTGCGCCAGCAGCCGCCCGGCCAGCGAATCTGGCGTGTCGTTCTGACGCACGTCAATGATGGCCTGCAGCACGATCGGGCCGTGGTCCAGGTCAGCGGTAACAAAATGCACCGTGGCGCCGTGCGCCTTCACGCCCATGGCCAGCGCGGCCTCGTGCGTATGCAAACCGGGGAAGCACGGCAGCAGCGACGGGTGAATGTTCAGCATGCGGCCCGCGTAGCGCTTTACAAAGCCGGGCGTAAGGATGCGCATGAAGCCGGCCAGCACCACCAGATCAGGCGAAAAGCCGTCGATCACCTGCGCCAGGGCGGCGTCGAAGCTGTCGCGATCGGGGAAAGCCTTGTGGTCGACCACCGCGGTGGCAATGCCGTGCGACGCGGCAAATTTAAGTCCTGCCGCATCGGGCCGATTAGAAATGACGGCGGCAATGCGTCCCGACCAACCTTCTGCCTGACAGGCGCGGACAATGGCTTCCATATTGGAGCCGCGTCCGGAAATGAGAATGACGATGTTTTTCATCGCGGCATTTTATCAAGTGCGCCGGAGTTCCCCGAGAAAATCGGGTGTGACGCCTGCGCGGCCATGCCGCGGGCGCTTTTGCAGCCACCGTGGCATTTTGCCGACGCGTGCCGGAAAAAACCCAGTCGCGCCGATAAAAGGAAGGGGCAACCGTTGGCGTGCTTTGGCGCGCTCTGATAATCTCAGCGCCATAATTGTCCGCGCTCCCGAGGGGTCGGGTGGGCAGCCAGCGGTGATCCGACGCGCATCCAGCGTCCGTTCATCGTGCGCTGCAACATCGTGCGGACGATACCGTGACGGTCGATCGGCACCGGGTGAGACGCCCGGCCCGTCGGCCATCGCCCGCGCCGGGTCGACACGCGTACAACAACAAGAGGGCAGTGCCCTCACCGGGGAATAAGAATGACGAGCTCGCTGCGTAGCCTGCTGGTGGTCGACGACCACCCTCTCGCCTTGTCTGGCACGACCACGTTTCTTGCACACGCCTTGCCTGAAGTTCAGGTGCACGCGGCCATTGGCCGGCGCCAGGCGCTTGCGCTGGTGGAAGAAGGCGTCCGGCCGGACGTTGTGCTGCTGGACGTGTGGCTGTCCGACTGCACCGGCTTCGACGCCATGCGCGAGCTGCGCGGCAAACTGCCGGAAGCGCGCTTTGCCTTCATGTCGGCGGAAAACACGCCGGAAATCGTCGCCAAGGCCCAAGCGCTGGGCGCCATCGGCTTCATCGGCAAGCACGCCGATGCGCATGCCTTCTCCAAGGCAGTCGCCGGCATCTTTGGCGGCGATGCATCCTTCCCGTCGGAAGACGATATGGGCGGCACGAACGGCAAGGGCGGCGCCTCGCACGGCATCCCCATCACGCCGGCGGAACTGGGGCTGACGCCGCGTCAGGGCTCGGTGCTGGCACTGCTGCTCGAAGGTCTGCCAAACAAGTCGATTGCACGCCAGTTGGGCCTGACCGAAAACACCGTCAAAGAGCACGTCTCGGCGATTTTGCAGCGGCTCGGCGTGCGCACGCGCATCCAGATCATCTCGCGCATGGAGCGCTTCCGCCTGACAGGCGCGGCCTGATCTGCACGCTTGGCCTGACCATCACGGCGCCGCCATCGACGGCGCCGTTTTACATTCCCGTCCGTATCAGTAAGCGACCTGGGGCTCGGCCGAGCGGCCGCGCAGCCAGCGCTTGAGCAGCACGCGCAGCATGTTCGGGTCCATCGGCTTGGCCAGCAGCAGATAGCCGGCTTCTTCGGCGCGCGCCAGGGCGGCCGAGTTGCGATCGCCGGTCAGCAGCACGGCGTGGGCATCGGGGTGGCTGACCTGCCAGCGCTCGAGCAATTGCAGGCCGTCTTCCTCGCCGGGCAGGCGCAAGTCGCAGAAGATGATCTGCGGACGGATGCCGCGCGCGAGCAGTTGCTCGGCGGAACGGCCATCTGCGGCGCTATGGACTTCGACGCCCCAGGCTTCGAGCAGCGCGTGCCAAGCCTTGCGGATCTGCGGGTCGTCATCGACCACCAGCACCACGCCAGAGAACCGCGGCTGGTCGAGCACGGCGCGCTTCTGCTCGGCGCGCGGCTGCGTCGCCAGCGGCGCCTTGATCTCGGCGGGCACGGGCCGCAGCGCCATCCAGAACATCGAGCCGCGCCCCGGTACCGAGCGCACGCCAAACGTGCCGCGCAGCAGACGCACACATTCCTTGTAGATCGACAGGCCCAAACCCAGACCCTGGCTCGGATCGCGCTCGGGGTTTTCGACCTGGTAATACGTCGAGAAGATGTCTTTCTGGTGCTCCGGCGCGATGCCGATGCCGGTATCCCAGACCTCGATCCGCAGATGCTTCTGGCGCACGCGCAGCGCCACCATCACGCCGCCGCGCTCGGTATAGCGCAGCGCGTTCTGCAGGAGGTTGAACAGCGCCCGACGCAGCAGCACCGGCTCGGCCATCCCGAACACGGGCAGCGGCGGAATACGCGCCGCGAGCGTCAGGCCCTTGGCGCGCGCATCCGGCATGAACTGCTGAACCACTTCGGTGATGACCTCGCCCAGATCCACCGGCTCCAGCGTCGGCGAGGTCTTGCGGCTCTCCAGCTTGGACAGGTCCAGCAGCGAGCGGAACAGCAAATCGATGGTCGCAGCACCCGAAGCGAGTTGCTCCACGAGCGGCGCCAAGGATTCCGACTGGTTGCGCGCCCGCAGCGCCTCCACCAGCAGCACGATCGCGTGCACCGGCTGGCGCAAGTCGTGGCTGGCCGCGGCGAGGAAGCGCGATTTTTCTTCCGACGCCGACAATGCGCGCTGCTTTTCATCCTGGTAGCGGCGCGCGAGCTGGCGGCTCTCGTTCTCAAGCTGGATTTCGCGCACCAGCGTGTTGTGGATGTTCACGGCATGCCGAGTCAGCAGCGCCGCAAAGAACAGCAGCACGCCCCGCAAATACAGCCCGTGCCCCGGAAACGCCTGCTCGGCCAGCACAAAGTGCGGCGCCAGGATGCCCGTCCCGAGGATCAGCAAACTGGACGGCACCGGCGCCTGCGACAACACCGCCGCCGCCGCCACACCGATGATCACGATCATCAGCAGGCTGCTGAACTCCAGCGACGGCGACATCAGATACAGCCCCGCCGAACAGCCCCACGCCACCCCGCCCACCGCCGACATGACGTGCATGCCCGTCCACCACTTGCGGGTGTGCGCGGCCAGCGTCATGCGGGTCAGGTCGTAGCGGTAGCCGAAATAGAAGCGCAGGCCCGACGCCGTCAGGCACAGCATGATCAGGCACCAGCCCAGCAGCACCGGGCGGTTCGAGGCGTCCCAGAACGCGGCGACCGTCAAAGCAGGCAGGACAACGGAGGCGGCAATCCCCATGGGCGCCCCGCGATGCACGGCGGCGAGCAGCTTGGCTCGGGCGTCCAGTTCAAGCGGCGCGCGGCTGGCAAGCCCGAACTTGGCGAAGAAAAGGCGCAGCGAGGCGTTCAAGGAGATGTCGGCAAGAAACTGGATACCGGATTGTGCCGCAAGCATGAACCGCGCGGGCGCATCGTTCGGACGATTGTGCAACACCCAGGTTCATCCTCCCTTGACCCGCCGGGGATGGGGCAATCCCTTATATAATGTGCGTTTTGCTGGATTTTGGCTGGCTGTCAGCCCATCCGGCACAAAAACGCACTCCTCCTTTCCTCGACCACCGACGCTTCTCGTGAAAGTCTTTCGCGGCCTGCCCAATGCCGAAAGTCGCGCGCCCTGCGCGTTGACCATCGGCAACTTCGACGGCGTGCACCGCGGGCACCAGTCTCTGCTGGCCCGCGCACGCGCGGCGGCCGACGCACGCGGATTGCCGCTCACGGTGATGACGTTCGAACCGCATCCGCGCGAATTCTTCATGCCGGACCGCGCGCCCACGCGCATCGCGCTGCTGCGCGACAAGCTGGAAAGCCTGCGCCGCCAGGGCGTCGACCGCGTGGTGGTGGAGCATTTCAACGCGCATTTTGCCGGCCAAACGCCCGATGAATTCGTCCGCAATGTGCTGGTGGATGGTCTCCACGCGCGCTGGCTGCTGGTGGGCGATGACTTCCGCTTTGGCGCCAAGCGCGCCGGAGATTTCACCTACCTGCAAGCCGCCGGCGCGCAGTTCGGCTTTGAAGTCGAGCAGATGGGCTCGGTGTCGGAATCCGGCATCCGCATCTCCAGCTCGGCCGTGCGCGAGGCGCTGGCCGCGGGCGACCTCGAACATGCCCGCCGCCTGCTCGGTCACGGTTATGCCATCAGCGGGCACGTGGTGCATGGGCAAAAGCTCGGCCGCTCCCTGGGCTTCCCAACGCTGAATCTGCGCATTTCGCATCGCAAGCCCGCAGTGGCCGGCATCTTTGTCGTGCAGGTGCACGGGCTGGCCGAAAAGCCGCTGCCGGCTGTCGCCAGCATTGGCGTACGCCCGACGGTGGACGACTCCGGCCGCGTGCTGCTGGAAGTGCATGTCTTCGATTACAACGCCAGCGTCTACGGCAAGCTGGTCCGCGTGGAATTCATGAAGAAGCTGCGCGACGAGGCTCGCTACGATTCGCTCGATGCGCTGAAGGACGCCATCGCGCAGGACTGCGTTCACGCGCGGCAGTTCTTCGGCCTGCCCGTTCCGCCGGCCGGCGAGTCGCCAACGCTTCGGCGCGACTTCGCCACCTCCGCCACCGACCGAATTCAGTAGGCGGCCGACACGTTCGCCGCCCAGAAGCCACACGCTGCGCACGCGCGTCCTGCACTGTCAGCCGCGCCTGCACCCACCCGAATTGCCCGAATCTGCCCCACATCACACCATGTCCGATTCCAAGAAGCCTACGCCGGAGAAGAGCAAGTACCCGGTCAACCTGCTGGACACGCCCTTCCCCATGCGCGGCGACCTGCCCAAGCGCGAGCCGCTGTGGGTCAAGCAATGGCAGGACAAGCAGCTCTACAAGAAGATCCGTGCCGCGCGTAAAGGCGCGAAGAAGTTCATCCTTCACGACGGCCCGCCGTATGCCAACGGCGATCTGCACATCGGCCACGCGGTCAACAAGATCCTCAAGGACATGGTGATCAAGGCGCGCGGCCTGACCGGCCTGGACGCCGTCTACGTGCCGGGCTGGGATTGCCACGGCATGCCGATCGAAATCCAGATCGAAAAGCAATTTGGCAAGGGCTTGCCGGTCAAGGAAGTGCAAGAGAAGGCGCGTGCCTACGCCACCGGCCAGATCGCACGCCAGAAGGCGGATTTCGAACGCCTGGGCGTGCTGGGCGATTGGGCCGATCCGTACCTGACCATGAACTTCCGCAACGAAGCGGATGAAGTGCGCGCGCTGGGCAAGATCCTGGAGAAGGGCTACGTCTTCCGCGGCCTGAAGCCCGTCAACTGGTGCTTCGACTGCGGCTCGGCATTGGCTGAGGCGGAAGTCGAATACGCGGATCGCACCGACCTGTCGATCGACGTCGGCTTCCCGTTTGCCGACATCGACGCACTGGCGAGCGCCTTCCACGTCGGCGTCGATGTGCTCAAGGCCAAGCCGGGCTGGATCGTGATCTGGACCACCACGCCGTGGACGATCCCTTCCAACCAGGCGCTGAACCTGCACCCGGAAATCGAATACGCGCTGGTCGACACGCCGCGCGGGCTGCTGATCGTCGCCAAGGAGCGCGTCGAGGCCTGCCTGCAGAACTGGAAGCTCGAAGGCACCGTGCTGGCCACGTGCGAAGGTGCGGCGCTGTCGGGCGTGCGCTTCCACCATCCGCTCGCGAAGATGGACGCGGGCTATGACCGCACCTCGCCCGTCTACCTGGGCGACTACGTGACCATCGACACCGGCACCGGCATCGTCCACTCCGCACCCGCCTACGGCGTGGAAGACTTCCAGTCGTGCAAGTCGCACGGCATGCCCGACTCGGAAATCATCAACCCGGTGATGGGCAACGGCGTGTACGCATCGACGCTGCCGCTGTTCGGCGGCCAGATGATCTGGGATGCCAATCCGAAGATCGTCGAGGTGCTGCGCGACTCGGGCAACCTGTTCGATGCGCACAAGTACGCGCACAGCTACATGCACTGCTGGCGCCACAAGACGCCGATCATCTATCGCGCCACGTCGCAGTGGTTTGCGGGGATGGACGTGCAGCCCAACGACGGCAACGCCACGCTGCGCGAAACGGCGCTGGCCGGCATCGACGCCACCGCGTTCTACCCGTCGTGGGGCAAGCAGCGCCTGCACAACATGATCGCCAACCGCCCGGACTGGACGCTGTCGCGCCAGCGCCAATGGGGCGTGCCGATGGCCTTCTTCGTGCACAAGGAAACCGGCGCGCTGCACCCGCGCACGCCTGAGCTGCTGGAACAGGTCGCGCAGCGCATCGAACAGAGCGGCATCGAAGCCTGGCAGACGCTCGACCCGCGCGAGCTGCTCGGCGACGAGGCTGAGATGTACGAGAAGAACCGCGACACGCTCGACGTGTGGTTTGACTCGGGCACGACGCACTGGCACGTCATCCGCGGCTCGCACGCGGCGGATCTGTACGACGCTTCGGCCGACCTGCCGGACGGCCGCCTGGCCGACCTGTACCTGGAAGGCTCCGACCAGCACCGCGGCTGGTTCCACTCGTCGCTGCTGACGGCTTCGATGCTGTACGGCAAGCCGCCGTACAAGGGCCTGCTCACGCACGGCTTCACGGTGGACGGAGAAGGCCGGAAGATGTCGAAGTCGATCGGCAACACGATCGCGCCGCAGGAAATCGCCAACAAGATGGGCGCCGAGATCATCCGCCTGTGGGTGGCCTCGACCGACTACTCGGGCGAACTCGCCATCTCGGACGAAATTCTCAAGCGCGTTGTGGAAGGCTATCGCCGCATCCGCAACACGCTGCGCTTCCTGCTCGCCAACCTGACCGACTACGACCACGCCAAGCACGCGCTGCCGACCGAGCAATGGCTCGAAATCGACCGCTATGCCGTAGCGCTGACGGATGCGCTGCAGAAGGAAGTCCTGTCGCACTACGACGTCTATGAATTCCACCCGGTCGTCGCCAAGCTGCAGACGTTCTGCTCGGAAGATCTGGGCGGCTTCTACCTCGACGTGCTGAAGGATCGCCTGTACACCACGGCGCCCGATTCCGTGGCGCGCCGCTCGGCACAGAACGCGCTGTATCACATCACCCAGGCCATGCTGCACTGGATGGCGCCGTTCCTCTCGTTCACGGCCGAAGAGGCATGGCAGGTCTTCGCACACGGCACCGAGCACACCGACACCATCTTCACCAGCACCTACTACGACGCTCCGGTACCGCAAGGCGCCAGCGCGCTGCTGGAGAAGTGGGCCGCCATCCGCAACGTGCGCGGCGAAGTGACCAAGCAACTCGAAGCCCTGCGCATCGATGGCAAGATCGGCTCGTCCCTGCAGGCGGAAGTCACGGTGTCGGCGGGCGAATCGGTGCATGACGCACTGGCCAGCCTCGGCGACGACCTGCGCTTCGTGCTGATCACGTCGGCGGCGAAGCTGGAACGCGCCCCGGAAGGCGGCGACCTGCTCATCACCGTGGTGCCGTCGACGCACGCCAAGTGCGAGCGCTGCTGGCACTACCGCGCCGACGTCGGCCACGACCACGCCCACCCGACCCTCTGCAAGCGCTGCACCGACAACCTGTTCGGCGCCGGTGAACAACGGAGCGCTGCCTGATGGCCACTCGCAACAACGGCAAGAGCAAATCGATCGGAATGAAAAAGAGCGGCGGCGGTCATGGCGTGGGCCCCTGGCTGGGCTTGGCCGTCATCTGGATCCTGCTGGATCAGTTGACCAAGATCGCCGTCCTCAAGACCTTCACGTACGGCGAGTCACGCCCGGTCACGGGGTTCTTCAACCTGGTGCTCGCCTATAACAAGGGGGCGGCGTTTTCGTTCCTGGCGGCGGCGGGCGGCTGGCAACGCTGGTTCTTCACGGGGCTGGGCGTGGCGGCTGCATTGTTCATCGTGTGGCTGCTCAAGCGGCACAGCGGGCAGAAGATGTTCTGCTTTGCGCTGGCGCTGATTCTGGGCGGCGCGCTGGGCAACGTGATCGACCGCGTCCTCTACGGCCACGTGGTGGACTTCCTCGACTTCTACCTGCACAACTACCACTGGCGGCCTTCAACGTGGCGGACTGCGGCATCACCATCGGCGCGGTGCTGCTGATCGTCGACGAACTGCGGCGCGTGCGTCGCTAAGCTGCCGTGTCAGACCTTCAGCATTGGAACGGCGAAGCGGTGCTGTGCCTCGATGAGGCCGGCCCGCGCATCGCTACCGAACAGGACGCACTGGACCATCTGATCGGCGAGGCGCTGGGGCATGGCGCATCGATGGTTGCCGTGCCGGTCAGCCGCTTCGACGCTGCGTTCTTTGCGCTGCGCACCGGCCTGGCCGGCGGCATCGCGCAGAAGATCACGAACTACCGATTGAAGCTCGCCGTGGTCGGCGACATCTCGGCGCACCTGAACGCCAGCAGCGCGCTGCGCGACTGGGTGCGGGAATCCAACAAGCGCGACACGATCCGCTTCGTCCCCTCTCTGGACGACCTGGCCGCCGATGCGCGGCCCATGCCTGCCGAATGAGGCTCACGTCCAGTAGCGGACGGCATACCACGCCCGTTTGACGTATTCGGCAAGAATCGACCCGGCTTCGTAGATCGGGACCGACTTGGCCAGCGTGTCGCCGGGGAATACGCCCCGCGCACCCCAGGCGACCTCCGGCCAGACGTTGCGGAACACCGCCAGCGCCCGGCCGGTGTGATACCAGCTGGTGACCAGTATTGCGCTGTTGATGTGCTGGTCTGCCAGCGTCTCGCGCGTCATCCGCGCATTCTCCATCGTGCTGCCGGACACACATTCGTGGCCGATGCGCTCTGCCGGCACACCGGCCATTACCAAACGGCGCGTGATGAGAAGGCAATCGCCCTGCCCGCTGACAAACACGCGTGGCGCGATGCCTGCGTGGTACAGCTCGGCGGCGCCGATCACGCGCTGACCCGATTCGCCACCCAGCACGACGATCACGTCTGCGCGCCCAAGCTTCGGCTCCTCGCGCAGCCATGCCTTCGCCCCACACACGAGCGTAGCGCCGACCACCACCGCCACGATGGCGCAACCGCCAATCCAGGCGAGGACATTGCGGACTGCGGAACGACCGAAAACCATATCGAGAATGCGCGTTTGAGGAAAAACCCGAGCGCCAGACGCGCCCCGGGGCAAGCCGGTATCATCGCCACTGTTCAGCAGGAGGCCCGGGCACCGGGTTGTATCCTGCCCGCGCATATTGCGTCAATCGGATTCCCAAGCGGGTTGTTATGGAACTGCAAGGCAAACATTTCGTGCTCGGCCTGACCGGGGGCATCGCGTGCTACAAGTCGGCCGAGCTGGTGCGGCTGTTGACCAAGGCGGGCGCAACCGTGCAGGTGGTGATGACCGAGGCCGCCACGCACTTCATCACGCCGGTGACGATGCAGGCGCTTTCCGGTCGCCCGGTCTTCACGTCGCAGTGGGACGGCCGCATCGGCAACAACATGCCGCACATCGACCTCTCGCGCGAGGCCGATGCGATCGTCATCGCGCCGGCGTCCACCGACTTCCTCGCCAAGCTCGCGCACGGCATGGCCGACGACCTCCTCTCCACGCTGTGCATCGCGCGCGATTGCCCGCTGCTTGTGGCGCCTGCGATGAACCGCCAGATGTGGGCCGCGCCCGCCACGCAGCGCAACGCAGCGCAACTGCGCGCCGACGACGTCACCCTGCTCGGCCCCGATGCCGGCGACCAGGCCTGCGGCGAAGTCGGCGACGGCCGCATGCTCGAGCCGGAAGACATCGTCGAGCAGCTCATCGGCTTCTTCCAGCCCAAGCTGCTGCGCGGCCAGCGCGTGCTGGTGACAGCCGGCCCGACCTTCGAGCCGATCGACCCCGTGCGCGGCATCACGAACCTGTCCAGCGGCAAGATGGGCTTTGCGCTGGCGCGGGCCGCATCGCAGGCCGGCGCCGAAGTCACGCTCGTCGCGGGGCCATGCCATCAGGACACGCCTGCAGGCGTATTGCGCATCGATGTGCAGACCGCCCAGCAGATGCACGATGCTGTCATGCGCGAGTTGGACACCACGAAGAACGACGTCTTCATCGCCGTTGCGGCGGTGGCCGATTGGCGCGTGGCCCACGCCGCGGAACAGAAGCTCAAGAAGCAGAGCGATTCCGACGTACCGACACTTACATTCACGCAAAACCCGGACATCCTCGCCGCCGTCGCACGCCGTGCGAATGCGCCGTTCTGCGTCGGCTTTGCGGCCGAAACCGAACGCCTGGAAGAGTTCGGCGAGGCCAAGCGTCAGAAAAAAGGCATCCCGTTGCTGGTGGGCAATCTCGGCCATCAGACCTTCGGCCGCGACGACAACGAAGTCGCGCTCTTCGATGCCAAGGGCATCACGCGCCTGCCGCGCGCCGACAAGCTGACGCTCGCGCGCCAGATCGTCGCGGCCATCGCCGACCGCGTGCATGGAGCGCGATCATGAGTGCCGCGCCGATCCGTCTGTCGGTCCTGGACCAGAGCCCCGTCATCTACGGCCACAGCGCACGCGATGCCATTGCCGCGACGGTCGACCTGGCGCAACTGACGGATTCGCTCGGCTACACGCGCTACTGGTGCGCCGAGCACCACGGCCTGCGGGGCGTCAGCAACCCGGCGCCGGAAGTGATGATCGCCCGCGTGGCGAGCGCCACGAAACACCTGCGCGTCGGCTCTGGCGGCGTGATGCTGCCGTATTACAGCCCGTTCAAGCTCGCCGAGCAGTTCCGCCTGCTGGAGGCGCTGTTCCCGAACCGTATCGACCTCGGCGTCGGCCGCGCTCCCGGCGGCGACATGCGTACCGCGCAGGCCGTGGCCATGGGCGACTACAACCGCGGCGACATCTTCCCGCAGCAGGTGCAGGAACTGACCTGGCACCTGACGGGCACGCTGCCGCCGGATCACCCCGCCTACGGCGTCATCCTGCAGCCCGAGATCGACACCCAACCCGAACTGTGGATGCTCGGCTCCAGCGATTTTGGCGGCGCGCTGGCCGCACGCCTGGGCATTCGTTTCGCGTTTGCGCACTTCATCAATCCGCACGTCGGTCACATCGTCGCCCAGCAATACCGCACGGATTTCCAACCCGGTTACGACGCACGGCCGTACAGCGCTGCCGCCGTCTTCGTGATCGCGGCAGACACCGAGGCCGAGGCGCGCCGCTACGAAGCTGCGATTGACTTGCGGCGCGTGCAGATGGCGATTGGCGTGAATGGCCCGATCCCGACCGTCGAGCAAGGCGAAGCACACGGCTACACCGAACGTGACCAGGCCATCGTCATGCGCGAGCGGCCCCGCAGCATCATCGGCACACCGGAATCCGTGGCCGAGCAGATGCATGCACTCAAGGACCGCTTTGTCGCCGACGAGCTGATCGTGCTGACCGTCGCACCGAGCTACAAGGCGCGCCTGCGCTCGTACGAGCTGCTGGCCGAGGCGTTTGCGCTACCATCTCCGGCTTCTGCAACCTCTTCGGCCCGCCCCGCATGAAACTCGACGTCAAGATCCTCGACGCCCGCCTGCACGAACAGCTCCCGCAGTACGCCACCACCGGCAGCGCCGGGCTGGACCTGCGTGCCTGCATCGACGCCCCGCTCACCATCGAGCCCGGCACCACGCATCTGGTCCCGACCGGCATGGCCATCCATCTGGCCGACCCCGGTTATGCTGCGCTAATCCTGCCGCGCTCCGGCATGGGCCACAAGCATGGCATCGTGCTGGGCAACCTGGTCGGCCTGATCGATTCGGATTACCAGGGCCAGCTGATGGTCAGCACCTGGAACCGTGGCAGCACGGCGTTCGTGCTCAACCCAATGGAGCGCCTTGCGCAGCTCGTGATCGTGCCGGTGGTACAAGCCGAGCTGAACATCGTCGACGACTTTGCAGAGAGCGAGCGCGGTGCCGGTGGTTTCGGCAGCACCGGGCGACACTGACAACATCGCCTCGACATAAAAAAAGGCCCGGAACTTCCGGGCCTTTTCCTTTGGTGCAACGAACTCGTCAAGCTTCCGCTTCTTCCTGAGCCGGTGCCGGCGGCGCTTCATTCTCGGAGAACTCCAGCTTCACCGCATCGGCATCGTCCAGATCCACGATCACCTTGCCGCCGTTGACCAGCTTGCCGAACAGCAGCTCGTCGGCCAGCGCCTTGCGGATCAGATCCTGGATCAGGCGCTGCATCGGGCGCGCACCCATCAGCGGGTCGAAACCCTTCTTCGCCAGGAAGCGACGCAGCTTCTCGGTGAAGATGGCATCCACCTTCTTCTCGTGCAGTTGCTCTTCCAGCTGCATGAGGAACTTATCGACCACGCGCATGATGATTTCCTCATCGAGCGAGCGGAAGCTGATGGTTGCGTCCAGACGATTGCGGAACTCCGGCGTGAACATGCGCTTGATGTCGGCCATCTCGTCGCCCTGTTCGCGCGCCGTGGTGAAACCGATGGTCGCCTTGTTCATCGTCTCGGCGCCAGCATTGGTCGTCATGATGATGATCACGTTGCGGAAGTCCGCCTTGCGGCCGTTGTTGTCCGTCAGCGCGCCGTGGTCCATCACCTGCAGCAGGATGTTGAAGATATCCGGGTGCGCCTTTTCAATCTCGTCCAGCAGCAGCACGCAGTGCGGCTTCTTGGTCACGGCTTCAGTCAGCAGACCGCCCTGGTCGAAGCCCACGTAGCCCGGAGGCGCGCCGATCAGCCGGCTCACCGCATGGCGCTCCATGTACTCCGACATGTCGAAGCGGATCAGCTCGATGCCCAGAATGAACGCGAGCTGCTTGGCGACTTCCGTCTTGCCCACGCCCGTCGGGCCGCTGAACAGGAACGAGCCGATCGGCTTGTCCGTCTTGCCGAGCCCTGCACGCGACATCTTGATGGCCGAAGCGAGCGCGTCGATGGCCGGATCCTGCCCGAACACGACCGACTTCAGGTCGCGCTCCAACGTCTGCAGCTTGCTGCGATCATCCTGCGAAACGCTTTGCGGCGGGACGCGCGCGATGCGAGAGACGATGTCCTCGATCTCGCCCTTGCCGATGGTCTTCTTCTGCTTCGACTTCGGCAGGATGCGTTGCGCCGCACCGGCTTCGTCGATCACGTCGATCGCCTTGTCCGGCAAATGGCGGTCGGTGATGAAGCGCGCCGACAATTCAGCCGCCGCAGTCAACGCCGACGATGCGTACTTCACGCCATGGTGTTCTTCGAAGCGCGACTTCAGGCCGCGCAAAATCTGCACGGTCTGATCGACGGTCGGTTCCACCACGTCAATCTTCTGGAAGCGGCGGGACAGCGCTGCATCCTTCTCGAAGATGCCACGGTATTCCGTGAACGTCGTCGCACCGATGCACTTGAGCGCACCCGACGACAGCGCCGGCTTGAGCAGATTGCTCGCGTCCAGCGTGCCGCCCGAAGCGGCGCCTGCGCCGATCAGCGTGTGGATTTCGTCGATGAACAGGATCGCGTTCGGGTTGTCCTTGAGCGACTTCAGCACGCCCTTCAGGCGTTGCTCAAAGTCGCCGCGGTATTTGGTGCCGGCCAGCAGCGCGCCCATGTCGAGCGAGTAGACGACGGACTTCGCGAGGATGTCCGGCACTTCGCCCTTCGTGATGCGCCATGCCAAGCCTTCGGCAATGGCCGTCTTGCCGACACCGGCCTCGCCCACCAGCAGCGGGTTGTTCTTGCGGCGGCGGCACAGCACCTGCACCACGCGCTCGACTTCCTGCTCGCGGCCGATCAGCGGATCGATCTTGCCGGCCTTGGCCAGCGCGTTCAGGTTCTGGGTGAACTGCTCGAGCGGGCTTTCCTTGCCGTCGCCGCCTTCGCCTTCGGGGTTGCCCTCGCCTTGCTTGGCGGGCTCAGCCTGGTCCTTGCGGATGCCGTGGCTGATGAAGTTGACGACGTCCAGCCGGGTCACGCCCTGTTGCTGCAGGTAGTACACCGCGTGCGAATCCTTCTCGCCGAAGATGGCAACCAGCACATTCGCGCCGGTGACTTCCTTCTTGCCGTTGGATGTGGATTGCACGTGCATGATGGCGCGCTGAATCACGCGCTGGAAACCCAGCGTGGGTTGCGTGTCCACCTCGTCCGTGCCGGGCACCACAGGCGTGTTGTCGGCAATGAAGTTCTTCAGATGCGTGCGAAGGTCTTCGATGTTGGCGGCGCAGGCGCGCAGCACCTCCGCGGCCGTCGGATTGTCCAGCAGCGCAAGCAGCAGATGCTCCACCGTAATGAATTCGTGGCGAGCCTGCCGGGCTTCGACAAACGCCATGTGCAGGCTGACTTCCAGTTCTTGCGCGATCATGCTTCCTCCATCACACACTGCAGCGGATGCCCCGCTTGCCGTGCATGGGTTGACACTAATTCCACTTTCGTCGCGGCGATATCCCGTGTGTAGATACCGCACACGCCCTTACCTTCCCGATGCACAGTCAGCATGATCTGCGTGGCAGTCTCCCGGTCTTTGCTGAAGTATTGCTGAAGAATCATCACGACGAATTCCATCGGGGTGTAGTCGTCGTTGAGCAGCAGCACCTTGTACATCGCGGGCGGTTTGAGCGCTTGCTCTTTCCGCTCCAGGACGGTGCCTGCATCATGTTGTGGAGTGGTCGCTTGCCGGATTGCCATGGTCTTATTCTAACCACTCCTTTCGAGTTCGCAATTTGGGGAAATAACGCCGACTTCAAGGTCTACAAACGGTTTGGCTCCTGCCGCGTGCGTCCGTCAGCCCTCGCGCACGAAGGGTTTTACGGCCTCCGCGCTGGCTGGAACTGGCGCAAGGTCCGGGCCCGGGATGCCAATCGTTTTCCGTACTTGGAGGCGATCGGCCGGATTTCGAGCAAATCCTCTTCAGAAACTGACCGTTTTTCGCCACAGACCCACCCTTTGTGGCCTTGACAGTCTCTTACATTCCTCGAACAATCGAATTCAGCATGTGCGCCCTACTGCCCCGCAAACCGTTGGCAGCGAGCCGCATGAATGGTGAGCCCGGGAGGCCTCACACCAGTCGACAACAGATCGACAACCGCTTCAGGCTGTGGTGTTTGCCACAAGAAGACCGATCGCTTGCGACGCGGCTCCACCCGCGCCATTCGTCGTGCCTCGCAGGCCGGCGGCCGGGCGATGACTGCGCGGTACCGCTCTGCACTGCCACGACAGGCACACCCTCCCGGCTCGGACTTGTGTTTTAACGGAGGGGTTTTCATGGCACTCGGTACGGTCAAATGGTTTAACGACGCCAAGGGTTTCGGTTTCATCTCGCCTGACGAAGGCGGCGAAGAGCTGTTCGCGCATTTCTCGGCCATCCAAATGGCTGGCTTCAAGACGCTCAAGGAAAATCAGCGCGTCTCGTTCGAAGTGACGCAAGGCCCGAAGGGCAAGCAGGCCACCAACATCCAGGCTGCCTGATTGGCGTTGCACGGCGCCCCGCCTGATGGCGATGGCGCTCAAATGCAAAAAACCCGGCGACATGCCGGGTTTTTTGTTGCCCCGGCGCCGGTTAAACGACTGAGATAACGCACCGCGCGCAACACGTCATTTCGCGCGCTGTGCACTCCTGTGCGCGCTTCGGGCCAGAGATCCCCTCAAGGGCGCCCCGCACGGCAAATCGCTGCTTTAAGCCGCGACGCGGACGAGCCGGCACTACACTGCAATATCGACTGGCCAATCGCCTGCCTTCTCCGCCCAAGGAGCCACATGCTCGAAACCGCCGCGCTGGCCGCTGGGTTGTCCTGGACCAGCGGATTCCGACTCTACCTGGCTGTATTTGCTGCCGGAGTGCTCGGCCGCGCGGGCTGGCTGCATTTGCCGCCCGGTCTGCAGATGCTGGAATCGTGGTGGGTGATCGGCCTGGCCGGCGTCCTGGCCGTGGCGGAATTCCTCGCCGACAAGATTCCCGGGTTCGATTCGGTATGGGACGGCATCCAGACCTTCATCCGCGTACCCGCGGGTGCGATCCTGGCCGCTGCGGCATTCGGGCAGCTCGATCCGCAATGGATGGTGGCTGCGGGACTGATTGGCGGGACGCTGGCCGGCACGGCGCATGCCACCAAGGCCGGCACGCGCGCGCTGATCAACACGTCGCCGGAGCCGTTCTCGAACTGGGTGGCGTCGTTCAGTGAAGACGTGGCTGCCAGCGGCGGTTTGTTGATGGCGTTCTTCCTGCCGATTGCGTTTCTGGTGGTGCTGGCGCTGCTGCTGTTGGTATCGGCGTGGCTGCTGCCCAAGCTGTGGCGCGGCGTGCGGCGGCTGCGCGATGTGGTGCGCGGGCGCTCACCGGGGCCGCAATCGCCCGGCACAACGCGGTTGCCTCACTAGGCGCCATCCGCGCGCAGCCGCGACAACCCGCCTCTAGGCGCTGCACGTGCCTTTCCTAGGCAAATTCTGATTTATAGTTTCGCCCCTGCTCAGACGAAGCAGCCATCGGTACACTCTGCGCCGTCGCTTTCAGTGCCATAGAGGAAGCGACCGAGGTGTGGAAACCTCGTAGCTAGCGGGCAAGTGCTGAGCATAAGCACTTGTCCTCAAAAGCTATGGCCTGGCTTCGTCACCTTCATTGGGCGAGCCAGGCATGAGCGGCTTCGGCCGCGCCGATTGCTAGCTATCGGTTTTCCACCTTGCCTGTGCTCGCCCACCCCTCCCGCCAAGGGTTGGGCGCGGTTCCGTTCATCAGATGAAGAGGAATGCCGTGACCCGCTCAATCTCCAAATCCGCCGAATCCCCGGCCGGCGATTCGCTCACCGAATACCAGAAAGGTGTCCGCTCTGCGCATGCGCTTCTGCGTGCGATCGACACCCGTAACGCAGCCGGGAAGCCGTGCACAAAAAGCACGGTGGACGCACCAAACCACCCGGATCTCCAACGCTGACTTCGTGGGCGAGCCAGGCGCATGAAGGCCTGCCGGTACCGATGTTGCAGCATCAGTGCCCGGGCTTGCCGGGTCTCGCCCGCCTTTTACCCGCACGATTGTTCTTGTACCGCCTCTTGAGCCCCGCTCGCGTCCAACACAAACTTCCAGCCAACCCGTCTCAGCCGACGACGTTGATTGCGAACCAGACTGCCGAAACACCTGCGATGGCGACCGACGTCAGCGTGACGTGCAGACGGTGCGCGGCCGGCATGACAGCCAGCAACGCACGCCCGCAGGTCCGCCCCGTCACGGCCAAAATCAATGCCACTATGCCGGGCAGCAATCGTTGCGACATGCCGAAACCCTCGCCTGCAGATGCGGGGCCAGGCGAAAGCCATGCAAGGCCCAACGCGCCGCCTGCGAACAAGAGGGAGCCGCTGACGATCATCGTGACGATTGCAAACGCGCGCGGGTCGGCAGCCCACTCGTCAAGCCGTGCATAGGTTGCCCGCACGGCGGCAACACACGTCGCCCAGACACGACACGCGAACGCGGCCGACGTGTGGATGCGAGCGCGGACGTTGCGCAGATTCGTACCGCCGGCTGCCGCACCTGCCGTCAGCACCAACCACGGAAACGGTGTCCACAGGAAGCCCGCGAGCAGGAGCCCCGCCTCACGATAGCCAGAGACCGCAAGAACCGCCGTAAAGCTCAAGTAGGCCAACAACGCAACGCCAACACCGCGCAGCGCACCGTACAAATCTGCGCCATCACGGGGGTAGAGGACCCAAGCCCAGACATACGCACAGGCTGCTGCCAGGAAGGGCATCGCAATCGCCCATTGACGAGACGGCGGCAGCAGGAGCGGCGCAAGCAATGCCGCCGTACCCAGCGCGGCCAATGCAAAGAAGCCGGCGGCAAAGACTCGCTTCGGGGGCTGGGCGTCTGACGGGGCCACGTGCAATTTGCTCGCGAAAGGACGGAATGCTCGCGGTTATATCACAGCGCTTTTTCCGCAGCGGCGACCTGCCCATCACGCCGCGGGCGGCCTCGATGACGACGCCCGGACGACTCGCGCACTGGAACATTCGAGACAAAAAAACCCCGGCCAGCCGAAGCTGCCGGGGTTTTTTCATATCTATCGCGGCCGGAACCGCGAACGACATGCTTACATATTGTCGATCATCACCTGACCGAAGCCCGAGCACGACACTTGGGTCGCGCCTTCGAGCAGGCGGGCGAAGTCATACGTGACCTTCTTCGACAGGATCGATTTTTCGATCGACGAGATGATCAGGTCAGCGGCTTCCGTCCAGCCCATGTGGCGCAGCATCATTTCGGCCGACAGGATTTCCGAACCCGGGTTCACGTAGTCCTTGCCGGCGTACTTCGGTGCCGTGCCGTGGGTGGCTTCGAACATGGCAACGGAGTCGCTCAGGTTGGCACCCGGAGCGATACCGATACCGCCGACTTGCGCAGCCAGGGCGTCGGAGATGTAGTCGCCGTTCAGGTTCAGCGTGGCCACAACCGAGTATTCGGCCGGACGCAGCAGGATCTGCTGCAGGAAGGCGTCGGCAATCGCGTCCTTGACGATGATTTCCTTGCCCGTCTTCGGGTTCTTGAACTTGCACCACGGGCCGCCGTCGATCAGCTCGGCGCCGAATTCCTTCTGTGCCAGCGCGTAGGCCCAGTCACGGAAACCACCTTCCGTGAACTTCATGATGTTGCCCTTGTGCACGATCGTGACCGACGGCTTGTCGTTGTCGATCGCGTACTGGATGGCCTTGCGCACCAGACGCTCCGTGCCTTCGCGCGAAACCGGCTTCACGCCGATGCCCGACGTTTCCGGGAAGCGGATCTTCTTCACACCGAATTCGTCTTGCAGAATCTTGATCAGCTTCTTGGCCTTGTCGCTCTGGGCTTCGAATTCGATGCCGGCGTAGATGTCTTCCGAGTTCTCGCGGAAGATGACCATGTCGGTCTTCTCCGGCTCTTTGACCGGCGAAGGCACGCCCTTGAAGTAGCGCACCGGGCGCAGGCAGACGTACAGGTCCAGCTCCTGGCGCAGCGCCACGTTCAGCGAACGGATGCCGCCGCCCACCGGCGTCGTCAGCGGGCCCTTGATGGACACCACGTAGTCCTTCAGGACTTGCAGGGTTTCTTCCGGCAGCCACACGTCCGGGCCGTACACCTTGGTCGACTTCTCGCCGGCGTAGATTTCCATCCAGGAAATCTTGCGTTCGCCCTTGTAAGCCTTCTCAACCGCTGCGTCCACCACCTTGATCATCACCGGGGTGATGTCGAAGCCGGTGCCGTCACCTTCGATGTAAGGAATGATCGGGTTGTTCGGAACGTTGAGGGAGAAGTCTTGGTTGACGGTGATCTTCTCGCCGGCCGGGACCTTGATGTGTTGATACATGGACGACTCCAGTGCAGACCGCAGGTTAGCGGGTGGACGGTGGGGGTTGACAGCACAGCGTGCCGCTCACGGGTTGGCCGGCGTGGCGCGCTGCAATGAACTGGCGATTCTAACGGCCTACGGTGACGCGCTCACGATGCACCGCACAAATCTCGCACCTCGCGCAAGCCGCAACTCTTATATAAGACACAAGAGTGAATTCCGCATTATGCCGGAAAATTTCACCATCCGCCATACTCCCGCACCCGGCGGGGCGGCCGTCAACTGCCGGACAGGCGGGCGTCGGAAGCCCGAACGATGAGGCCCCCGGCATCGGCGAATCCGGGGGCCGCATCCAGCCGAGCGCTCCAGGCACGCACCAGTCGGGCCAACGCGGCGCGCAGGTCGCACGCGTTCTCGGCATCGAGCAAGCGGATCAGTCCGACACCATCCAGGCCCGGATTGCGGCGGACCAACCATGCAAGCGCCTGAATGTTCTCGATGAAACGATCGTCGCTCCGCTGCAAATGGCTGAAGCAGGACAGGCCGACCTGACGATCCAGCCGCGCGCCGGAAATGGTCTGGGAGACGAGCATGAAATCGTCCAGGCTGGAAGCGTCGCGCGAAGGCGGACGGAACGCTGGCACAGCGCCCAGCACAAATAATGCGGCACAGCCCAGGACAAAATCGCGGCGCCTGAAATGGGCAGGCTGAATGGGCTGAGACGGCTTGGCAGGGCGGAAAGATGGCGGGGGGAGAGACACGGTGAGCCTTGTGCAAAATCGGCCGGCATTCTGCAGGTGCGGGGGCCGCCCTCCAATCAGACCGCTCCGAAACGCGAGCGCGGCACATCCCATCGCGGGCATCTTTCTTGCGCGGCGCAACATGCACCACATTGGAGATCAGTAAGCGCAGAGGCTTCTGGCGGCTCCCACAAAAAATTCAGTGCAACGTGTCAACGCGCCTGTAACGGCCTGCGTTATTGCAGATGACTCATTAAGCGGGTCGTTGGTTAACTCACTGATCTATAAAAGGATTCACCATGAAGAAGCTGATCGCTGCCCTGATCGCCGGCCTGTTCGCCACCGGTGTGTTCGCTCAAGCCTCCGCTCCGGCTGCTGACGCAGCTGCTGCTCCGGCTGCTGCCGAAAAGGCTGCTCCGAAGGCCAAGAAGGCCAAGAAGCACCACCACAAGAAGGCTGCCAAGAAGGCTGCTGACGCTTCGGCTCCGGCTGCTGACGCCGCCAAGCAATAAGCTTGTGTTTCTGCCGGGCCCGCGCGGCTCGGCCGATACAGAAAAAGCAGGTGCTGATGCATCTGCTTTTTTTTCGCCCTCACGTGCTGAACGGAAACCCGGACGCGCATGCAGGGCTGTCAAAATAGCGCCATCAAGCTTGAGTACCTTGCCCATTCCTCACAACAAGAAACAGGGATGGCGCAATGGAATTCCGATCGATGTTCGCTCCGGTGCGACGAAAACGCACCGTGTTCACGATGCTCTCTCTTGCCGCGCTGGCCGCTGCTGCAGTAATTGCAGGCTGCGGTGGCTCGTCGTCCGATTCGACGCCGGTGTCGACGGCCACGCCGTCGGATGCGGCCACGGCTGACGCCAACATCCAGGCCGCGTGGGTGGAGATCGGCGACAGCAACCAGGCTGTCGTGCGCGCCGTCACGAGGTATACGAACAGCGCCTCGCCCGTCGACAGCTCGGTCTGCCCGCTGCTGACGGTGGACGGCACCTCCACGCGCATGACGCTGCGTGTGGCGGCCGGCACGCCGGCGCAGCGCACCACGGCCAGCGCCGCCAGCGATTCGAAAGCCTCGTCGTTCCCCGTGAATGCCTGCGAAGCCACCGTGGCCTCCACGGCCAAGGCCGCGTCGATCGGCTCGCGCGTGCTGCCGCTGCCCAAGGCCAACCCGCAGCGCGTGGTGATCCTGGCGGACACCGGCTGCCGCATGAAGAAGTCGAGCAACACGTTCCAGTCGTGTAACGACCCGCTGTCGTGGCCGTTTGCGAGCGCTGCCGCCACGGCCGCCAAGATGAACCCGGACCTCGTGCTGCACGTGGGCGACTACCACTACCGCGAAAACGCCTGCCCGCCCGACGTGGCCGGCTGCCAGGGCAGCCCCTGGGGATACGGCTGGGATACGTGGCAGGCCGACCTGTTCCAGCCCGCCGCCCCGCTCATGGCTGCGGCTCCGTGGGTGCTGGTGCGCGGCAACCACGAGGAATGCGCGCGCGCCGGCCAGGGCTGGTACCGCTTCCTGGATCCGGGTCCGTATTCGGCCGACCGCTCGTGCGACAACCCGGCCAACGACACGGCAGCCAACGCCTCGGACCCGTACGCCGTCGCGATCGGCAGCGATACGCAAGTCATCGTGTTCGATTCGACCAAGGCCGGCACGACGGCGTTGGCGACGACCGACCCGTGGTTCCAGACGTACCAGAAGCAGTTCAGCACGGTGGGCACGCTGGCCGCCAAGCCGGGCGTGATGTCGATTTTCACCAACCACCATCCGATCCTGGGCTTCGTGCCCATCGCGGGCAGCACGCCACTGGGCGGCAATGCGGCGCTGCTGTCGGTCATGAACAGCCTGAACGCCACGGCGTATTACCCGCCGGGCGTGCAGGTCGCGCTGCATGGCCACGTGCATGACTTCCAGGCCATCAACTTCACGAGCAACCATCCGGCGACCATCGTTGCGGGCAACGCCGGAGATTCGCTCGACGTGGCCCTGCCCGATCCGTTCCCGGCCATCAGCCCGGCTTCGGGCGTAACGGTGGGCAGCATCTCGCACAACAACTCGTTCGGCTTCATGGTGATGGACCGCCAGCCCGCGCCCGCCAAGGGCTGGCTGTTCAAGGCCTACACCGTCGCCGGCAAGCTGCTGACGACGTGCACGCAGAACGGCACGAGCCTGGTGTGCGACAAGACCGGCTTCGTCGCACCTTGAAGCGCCTGAGCATTGCGCTTTGGGTCGCCGCTGCGCTCATCCCGGGCGTGGCGGCGGCCGAATCGATCGGCATGACGCCCAGGCTGGACGCCGTGCCGCCGCCTGCCGAGTCGACCGCGTTCAAGCCGGACCCGAACCTCGTCGCGCTCGGTAGGCGGGTGTTTTTCGACCCGCGCCTGTCGGAGCCGCAAGGCACGTCGTGCGCGGCGTGCCATGACCCCGGCCGCGCGTTCGCGCCCACGCTGAAGGGCGAAGCGCTGCGCATCGGTGTGCCGGCAGGCAGCCGCCCCGGGCATGTGGCGGCACGCAACGCGCCGTCGCTGCTGTATCTGCGCTACATCCCGCATCGCTATTTCTTTCAGGACGACGACGCGAGCTTCCCGTCACCGTTTGGCGGCTTCTTTGCCGACGGCCGCGCCGATTCCATTCCCGAGCAGATCCGCGGCCCGCTGTTCAATCCCGACGAAATGGGCAACCGTTCGGCGCGCGAGCTGCAGCGCAAGGTGGCCGGCACGGACCTCGGCCAGGCGTTGACGAAACAGTTCGGCGCCGATGCAGTGCGTGAGCCCGAACGCCTGGTCGGCGCGTTGGGCAAGGCGCTGGAGGCGTATTTCCAGAGCGACGAATTGGCGCCGTTCACCTCCCGCTTCGACGATTTCCTGCGCAAGCGCACGCCGCTTTCCGCCGCCGAGATGCGCGGCCTCGCCCTGTTCCGCAATCCGGACAAAGGCAACTGCGCGTCGTGCCATCTGATGGTGGAATCGTCGTCGCGCCCGGAGCGCTCGCTGTTTACGGATTTCGGCTACGACGCCATCGCCGTGCCGCGCAACCCGCTGCTGCCCGCCAACAAGGACGCACGCCACTTTGACATGGGGCTGTGCCAGACCGCCCGCACGCTCAAATGGCCGGATCCCGACCAGTGGTGCGGCTACTTCCGCACGGCGGGCCTGCGCAACGTGGCGGTGCGCCAAACGTTCATGCACAACGGCGTTTTCCGTACCCTGCGCGACACGGTGGCGTTTTATGCCACGCGCTCGACCGACCCCGCACAGTGGTACCCCGGCGGCAAGCGTTTCAACGACGTGCCCGCCAGATACCAGGGCAACATCAACGTAAATGCCGTGCCGATGAACCGCCGCGCTGGCACCACGCCTGCGCTGACGGAAGATGAGATCGACGACGTCGTTGCATTCCTGCGCACGCTCACCGATGCGCGTTACGTGGCGCTGATGCCCGACCCTGCAGCGGACAAGGCGCGCGCTGCGCATGCGCCCAAGGCGGCCGCGCAGACGATCGTCGTCGGCCGGCAAGCCACCAATACGCGGTAACAACTTCGTCGCCCTGGCCAGCGGCTGTCTGATTGACGGCGGCTGGCCGAGTGCCGATCATGGAGCGTTTCGTTTCCGACCGTTCGCGCCATGACCACCCTGTCCCGCCTCTTTGCCGCTCTGTCGCTGGCCGTTGCCGCCACCGGGGCGCTTGCCCAGACTCCGACTGCCCCGAATACCGGCCTGCCCGTGGTCGACCTGACCATCGGCATGTACAAGGTCAAGGCCGAGGTGGCGGCCACCCCGCAAACGCGCGAGACCGGCCTGATGTTCCGCAAGACCATGCCCGATACCGCGGGCATGCTGTTCGTGTTCGATGAATCCGCGGGCCACTGCTTCTGGATGAAGAACACCGACCTGCCGCTGTCCATCGCCTTCATCACCGACGACGGCACCATCTCCGACATTGCCGAGATGAAGCCGCAGACCGAAGACAACCACTGCCCCACCAAGGCCGGCAGCTATGCGCTGGAAATGAACAAGGGCTGGTTTGCACGCAAGGGCATCAAGCCCGGCATGAAGGTGGGCGGGCTGCCGCGCTGAAGCGCACGCACAGACAACAACAGAGAGGAGGCCGCCGCATGCACGCTTTCGACAACAACCGTCGCCGCTGGATGCGGCAGGCCGGCGCGCTAGCCGTGGGTGCGGGCGCGGCGTCGGCAGGTTTGCCGCTGGGCGCCTTGGCCGCCGATGCGCCCAAGAAAGGCACGCGGCTGATCCTGCTCGGCACGGCAGGCGGACCGACGCCCAAGAAGAACCGCTCGGCGCCGGCACAGGTGATCGTCATCAACGGCGTGTCGTACGTGGTCGACTGCGGCAACGGTGTCGCACGCCAGTACGTGACGGCGGGCCTGAAGCTCAAGGACATCCGCCACGTCTTCCTCACGCATCAGCACTCCGACCACAACGCCGATTACGGCACGCTGATGCTGCTTGCGTGGGCCACCGACCTGACCGGCCCCGTCGACGCCTGGGGCCCGCCCCCGCTGGCCGCGATGACCACCAAGTTCCTCGAGCTGTACGACTACGATATCCGCACCCGCATTGCCGACGAAGGCCGCCCGCCGCTGGCGCCGATGCTGCATCCACACGAGCTGACCGAAGGCGGCCTTGTCATGCAGGATGCCAACGTGAAGGTGACGAGCGCGCTGGTCAAGCACCCGCCGGTGTCGCCGGCATTTGCGTTTCGCTTCGATTCAGCAGACCGCTCGATCGTCATTTCCGGCGATACGGCACCGAGCGAAAACCTCGTGCGCCTGGCATACGGCGCCGACGTGCTCGTCCATGAGGTGATGCACCTGCCGTCGCTCGACAAGCTGCTGTCCACCGAGCCCAACGCCAAGACGCTGCGCGAGCATCTGCTGGCGAGCCACACCTCCACCGAAGAGGTCGGCCGCATCGCGACCGAGGCCAAGGTGAAGACGCTGGTGCTGTCGCACTTCGTGCCCGGCGGCTATCCGTATCTGGAAGATTCAGTCTGGCTCGATGCCGTGCGCCCGCACTTCAAGGGCGAGATCATCGTCGGGCACGATCTGCAGGAAATCTAAGGCCGGCCGCTGGTGGCCTCGCTGCAATCGCGGTAGAGCTGATTGCGGCTGCCGGGCTGGGTCTCGTCGGCAAGGAAGCCGGTGGCGCCCTTCGTCCACCAGACATACTGGCCCGACGCATAGCGCGCGCCCGAAGCGGCCATCACATTGGCAAACACCAGCGTCTTGCCGTTGAGTGTCATGGCGGCCAGCGGCGTGTCGCCCACCGTCATGTATTTCACGAGGAGCGTCTTGCCGCCCTCGCACGTGTAGCGCACGTCGTGCGGGTCTTTGATCGGTAACGCGGAATACGCGCGCGCCTGATCGATCGCCTTGTTGAGCCCTGCCTTGGCGAAGTCGAGCGCGGTGTTCAGATCGTCGGACGACATGCCGGGCACCGGCGATTGCTGGGCGGTTGCGACGCCGCTGAAGGCGCCGGCGCCCAGCGCCAGGCCGAACATCACTGCAGTTGCAAAACGACGCATGGATCCGTCTCCTGAAAATGGTCAGCGCAAGTCGGTTAGTCCGCCGCGTCGCTGTCAGGTTCGGTGGGCTTGAGCACAAACGCGGTCGGCTCGACGCGCTGCGGGAGTTCGTCCGACAGCGCACGGGCGGCCTCCGCAAAGCACTGCACCAAGCTATCGGCCAACGACGACGGCGCATGATGCTCGGCACGCATGGCGCGCACATCGAATGTCTGCGCCGGCTCCAGCGCGAACAGCGCGATGCGCTCCATGCTGCCGGTGGCAGCCGTGAACTGATCAAGCATCGTCACGCCGAGCGATTCCTCCACCAGCGAACGCGCCAGCGAATACGTCTGCACTTCCAGCGTCGACTGCGGCGCCAGCCCGCCGCGCGCCAGCGTCTGCCCAACCAGCGAGCCGAGTGAAATCTGGTCTTCCAATCCGATGAAGGGCTTTTCGGCAACGAGCTTGTGCAGCGCGCGGCCGTCGGTCTTGCCGCCCACCCAGGCGCGCGGCGCGGCCAAGAGAATGCGGCCCTGCGCGACCGGCGTGGTGCTGATAGCCGGATGCACGGGCGGCGCAAAGGCGAAGCCGACGTCGATATCCTGCGAGAGCAACCCCTGCACGATCTCGGCCGTGTGATGCGTGAACACGCGCACCAGCGTATCGGGATGGCGCTGCGAGAAACGCCGCACGGCCGGTGCGAGGATGCTCGGGGCCAGGCTGGGCGTTGCCGCCACGCGCAAGCGCCCGGCGCCCTTGTGGCGCAGATTGGCCGACACGCGCCGCACGCGCTCGACCTCCTGGTACAGCCGCTCGACTTCGCTGAACAGCTCGAACGCCTCGGCGGTGGGCTGCAGGCGGCCCTTGGTGCGGTCGAACAGGCGGAAGCCGAGTTGCAGTTCGGTGTGCTGCAGCACACGCGTCACCACGGGCTGCGACACGTTCAGCATGCGCGCCGCCTCGCTGACCGTCCCGACCAGCATCACGGCGCGGAAGACTTCAATCTGGCGCAGACGCATGGCCGCCGGTCCTCACAATCCGAATAGGGAAGCGCCGATTGTGACATCCGGCGCCGGTCTTCGGCTAGGCGGCGGCCGGTGTGGCGGAAGCGCCCTCTGCTTCCAGCGCGTCCAGAAACACGCGCACCTTGCGCGGCACCAGCTTGCGAGCCGGCATCAGCGCGTAGACGCGCAGCGCGGTCAGCTCGAAGTCGGGCAGCACGCGTATGAGCCGGCCTGCCGCGACTTCCGTATCGCCCACGGAGCGCGCCATGCGTGCCACGCCCAGGCCACGCACGGCGGCGCGGGCGCGCATTTCGGCGTTCAGCGTCTGCAGGCGCGGCTGGATCGGGACTTCGATCGGCTCGGCCGTGGGCTCGCCGACGGGGCGGAAGGCCAACTCGCGTCGTCGGGGCCCGAAAGGCAGGGCCAGCCGGCGAGGTCTGCTGGCGTCTTGAGCGGGGGGCGTTCCGCCAGCAAGGTCGGCGACGCATACAGACCGCGCGGGATCAGCACCACGCGGCGCGCCACGAGCGATGAATCCGGCAGCATCTGATCGACCATCACGAAGACGATGTCGTAGCCGCTGGCGAGCAGGTCGGGCTGCTCCCACGAGATGTGCACCTGGATCTGGAGATGCGGATATTTCTCAAGCGTGCGGCACACCGGTTCGGTCAGGTGCTGTGCACCGACTTCGTACGGCGCGGCGATGCGCAACGTGCCGGCCACGGTCTCGCTGGCTGCGGTCGTGTCTGCATGCACTGCGCGCAGGCGCTCGAACAGGGGCGCGATGTCGTCGTAGAACTGCGAGCCCGCTTCGGTCAGACGCAACTGGCGCGTGGTGCGCGTCATGAGCCGCACGCCGAGTGCAGCTTCCAGCCGTGATACGGCGGCGCTGGCGGTCGATTTGGGAATGCCCAGCGCCTCGGCGGCGGCGGTGAAGCTGCCGGCTTCCACCACGCGGCAGAAGGTTTCCCAGTCGTTCCACTCCATTGTTCGCATGACTGGACAGTGTTCCTAGAGTTGGCCGTTTATCCGGCTGGCGGGCAAGTTTATGCTCGGGCACATGTCGCTGCAAATCCTCAAACCCGCGTCGCTGCGGGCGTTTCCACACTTTTCTTCGGCGCGGGTCCACGCTTTTGGGCTGGCGCTGGGTCTCTCCACAGGCCTCGATTTCGTCTCGTCGCAGATGTTCGCCGTGGCGGGCCAGCACATCCAGGGCGGTGTGCATGCGAGCCCCGAGGCGTATCTGTACGCCGTGACAGCGTATGCCGTGGCGGCGGTGGTCGCCAACCTCGCCATTGGCCGCATTGCGGCGCACGTGGGCTACCGGATGTATTCGCTGGTGGGCATCGTGCTGTTCGCCATCGGCTGCCTGGTGTGTGCGCAATCCAACAATATCGGCGAACTCGTGATCGGGCGGACCATCCAGGGCCTGGGCGCGGGCGGACTGTTCTCGGCGTCGCGCATCCTGGTGCAGCTCACAACGGAGCCCGACGAGCGCATTCCGCCGATGCTGATGTTCAGCGTCGGCCTGTTCGGACTGACCACCATTGCGCCGTGGATCTGCGCCGAGGTGCTGGAGTACAGCGAATGGCGCGTGATTTTCTGGATCGAACTGGCGCTGGCCGGCGTCGCCTGGGTGGCGATGTTCTTCCTGCCGCCGGAACGTCATCAGCCGCGCACACGCGCCGCGCGCCGCCCCGATGAAGCGCCGCCCGAAGAGAGTCAGTGGGACTGGGTGGGCGTGGGCGCCATGGCCATCGGCGCACTGTCGTTCCTGATGGGCCTGTCGGAGCTGCGCTACAGCCGGCTGACCGCCTCGCCCGTGATTCCGCTGTTGCTGCTGGGTGGTACGGCTTCGGTGCTGCTGGCCATCCACCGCCTGCGCACGCACCCTGACCCGTGGCTCGATCTCTCGCGCCTGAACGGCCGCCGCTACCTATGGGGCATCGGCTTTTACGGCGTCTATTACCTGATGAGCGGGTACTGGTCGTACCTGTTTCCGGCGGTGTCGCAAGGCGGCCTGGGCTTTACGTTCCGCACGACCACGCTGTTCCTGATGATCAGCGGGGCAATGTCGACGGTGGTGGCCGTGGTCATGACGATTTGGTTGCCGTTCTTCTTCCGCAAGCGCCGCTTCATCGCCATGGGGTTTGCCGTGTATGCGGCAGCAGCGCTGCTGCTGGCGACGAGCCTGATGCCGGGCGCGCCGGACTATGCGTTCTTCCCCGTGTCGATGCTGGAAGGCATCACGCCGGGCGCGGTCATGATCCAGGTGGCGATGATGACCTACCTCGATCTGGACCGGGAAGATTTTGCGCACGGCTACCAGATGAAGAACATCGCGCGCCAGTTTGCGACGGCGGTTGGTACAGGCTTGGCGGCTGTGTCGTTGCAGACGCAGCAGGCGGAATCGCGCTCGCTCATCGTGGCGCATGTCACGCGGTTCACTGCAGACCTGCAGGCCGCCAGCCCGCTCACGCCGGAACGGCTGGCGAGCCTGTCCGCCGAGATTGACCGCCAAGCCACGCTGCTGGCCGGCACACAGCTCTTCAGCTGGTTTGCGGTGGCATGCGGCGTGTTTGCCGTCTTGGTAGTGGTGCAGCGGTCGTTGCGTTAAACGTGCGTACTACGACTTCTGCACCGCGTATTTCCCGGGTCCCACCGCAGCCAACAGAAACAGCCCGCCCATGATGCTCAGGTTCTTGAAGAACTGGATCTTGTTGGCGGCCTCCATGGCGCCTTCCATATCCCAGTAGGAATGCGCGATGAAGGATGTGCCGAGCACGAACAGCGCCATCAGAATGGCCAGCGGCCGCGTCCACAGCCCGATGAGCAAGGCGATACCGACGCCAAACTCCATGACGACGGCAACCGCAGCGGCCACCATCGGCATGGGCGCGCCCGTGCTGGCCATGTAGCCCACTGTGCCGTGGAAGCCCGCCAGCTTGCCCCATCCGGACATCACGAACAGCACCATCATCAGAATGCGGGCGAGCAGGATCAACTCGTCGCGCCAGCGTTGAATGATTGCGTCCATCGCGGTCTCCGGAGCCTGTCTGGGTGCATCCAGTCTAGGCGCTGGAATTGCCAAGTGTGGTTTCGAGCGCATCGAGTACCGCTTGAATCACACCGTGCCGCACGTGCTCCTTCCGCTCGATCATGCCGACAGCGCGCACCGGCGTCTGAGGCGGCATGGGCAGCACCCGCAGGGCGGGATCGCTCTCCCAGCTTGCGCGGCGCAGGCGCGGCACCAGCGTGACCCCCACCTGCTGACGCACCAGCTCGACAATCGCCTCGATTGAATTGACTTCGATGAACTCGTTGACCGCCATGTGCGTCTTGCGCAGGGCCCGGTCGATGAGCGCGCCCGTGCGCACCGCGCGGTCGAAGCGCAGGAACGGATGGGTGCGCAGCACTTCTTCGGCGCGGCCGCGCGTGTGGCGGCCCGCCACCACCACCAGCGGCTCGGTATAGAGCGGGTGCCACGCGAGGTTGGCGGGCAGGCGCTCCAGGTGCTCAACCACCAGCGCACCATCCAGCTCGCCCGCTTCCACCTGCTCCGCCAGCTCGCCCGATTTGCCGGTGATGAGCTTGACGTCCAGCCCCTTGTGCACCTGTTTGAGCCCCGCCACCGCATGGGCCAACGACCCCATCACCGACACCACCGCGCCGATCGCCACCGCGCCGGACAGTTCTGTCTGCGGTTCATCGCCGATACGCATGGCGTCGTACAGGCCCAGCAGGTGCTCGGCTTGCGGCAACAGCGCGCGGCCGTGCGCATTCAGCGTGACAGTGCGGCCGGACCGGTCGAACAGGTCACGGCGCAGTTCGTTTTCCAGCGCGCGCATCTGCAGGCTCACCGCGGCCTGCGTCAGCGCCACGCGCTCGGCGGCGGCGGCAAACGAGCCGTGACGGGCCACGGCGACAAAGGTGCGGAGAAAGCGGACGGTACTCACGGCAATGCGCAGCGGACTCTCAAGTTTTTCTTAAGCAACATCCAATGAATTTTAACTTTATTAAATCCAGCGCACCGCAAATAATCGTTCGTCAACCCTTCCCGCTTATCACGGCTTGAATCCCATGTCGCATCACTTCGATTGGCAAAACCCTTATCCGACCGTCCGCATTCCGCTGTTTGCGCGCAACGTTGTGTCCACCTCGCACCCGCTCGCCGCGCAGGCGGGCCTGCGCATGCTGCTCGCAGGCGGCACTGCCGTGGATGCGGCCATCGCGGCGGCAGCCATGCTGACCGTGGTGGAACCCGTCTCGTGCGGCCTGGGCAGCGATGCATTCGCAATCCTCTGGGACGGCAAGGAACTGCACGGCCTGAACGCCTCCGGCACCGCGCCGCAGGCCTGGAACCTCGATTACTTCCGCAAGAAATACGGCGAAGACGCCAACGGCAACCCCAAGCGCCCCACGCGCGGCTGGGACGCGGTAACCGTGCCCGGCGCCATCTCCGCCTGGGCTGCGTTGCACGAGCGTTTCGGCAAGCTGCCGTTTGCCGACGTGCTGGAACCCGCCGCCGAGATTGCCGAGCGCGGCCACACCATCGCGCCCATCGTCGCGCACAAATGGGCGGCGGCCATTCCCGAGCTGCACAACCAGCCCGGCTACGCCCAGGCCTTCATGCCGCACGGCCGCGCGCCGGAAGTTGGCGAGAAGTTCAAGCTGCCCGACGCAGCCGCCACGCTGCGCCGCCTCGGCCAGACCAACGGCCGCGATTTCTACGAAGGCGAACTCGCTGAACGCATCGCCGCCTATTCGCGCGAATGCGGCGGCGGCATGACCGCACAAGACCTGCGCGACTATCGCCCCGAATGGGTCAAGCCGATCACCAAGCGCTACCGGGGCTACGACCTGCACGAGATTCCGCCGAACGGCCAGGGCATTGCCGCGCTCATCGCACTTGGCATTCTCGATCGCTTCGATCTTGGCGGCCTGCCGGTCGACTCCGCCGATTCGCAGCATCTGCAGATTGAAGCGATGAAGCTGGCGTTTGCCGATCTCTACAAATACGTGGCCGACCCGCGCTCGATGGAAGTCACGCCCGAGCAGATGCTCGACGACGCGTACCTCGATGCACGCGCCAAGCTCATCGACATGGGCCGCGCGCAGATGCCGACCTTCGGCATGCCGCGCGCCGGGGGCACGGTGTACCTGACGGCCGCTGACGAGAACGGCATGATGGTCTCGTTCATCCAGTCCAACTACATGGGCTTCGGTTCCGGCGTGGTGGTGCCCGGCACCGGCATCAGCCTGCAGAACCGCGGCTTCGGTTTTTCGATGGACGCGCGTTCGGCCAACGTGGTGGAAGGCGGCAAGCGACCATTCCACACCATCATTCCGGCGTTCCTGACCAAGGACGGCCAGCCGCAGATGAGCTTCGGCGTGATGGGCGGCGACATGCAGCCGCAAGGCCACCTGCAGACGCTCGTGCGCATGCTCGATTACAAGCAGCAGCCGCAGGCCGCGTGCGACGCGCCGCGCTGGAAGGTCAACCGCGATTTCACGCTGGACGTGGAAGGCACCATGAATGCCAAGACCGTCGCTGCGCTGGAAGCACGTGGGCACAAGCTCGAATCGGTGGCCGATCCGTACATGGATTTCGGCTCCGGCCAGTTCATCTGGCGCCTGTCGGACGACGTCGATCACGGCTACGTAGCGGCCAGCGACAGCCGCCGCGATGGCCACGCGGTGGGCTTCTAAAAAAGCCCCGCCGCACCAGCGCGCTGACCCGTCGGACCGGGCGGGCAACGCGCTGCAGTTTCCATAAAAACGATCCCGGCCGGCACCAAAGGAACCCTCATCATGACCGCCCCCTCTGCGGCAGGCACTGCTGCGCCTGCTCGGCCCGCAACAACGAGTGCAGCGCATGCACGCCGCATCGTCATTTCGTCGTCGATCGGCAATGCGCTGGAGTGGTACGACTTTCTCGTCTACGGCTTCTTCGCGTCGGTCATCGGCAAGCTGTTCTTTCCGGCCGATGACGAATGGGTGTCGCTGCTGTTTGCAGTGGGCAGCTTTGGCGTGTCGTTCATCACACGGCCAGTCGGCGCGATCGTGCTGGGCATGTATGCCGACAGGAAAGGGCGCAAGGCGGCACTCACGTTGTCGATCCTGCTGATGATCGTCGGCACGCTGGCGATTGCCGTGATGCCGAGCTATCAGCAGATCGGTATCGTCGCACCCGTCACCATCCTGCTCGCACGGCTGGTGCAGGGTTTTGCGGTGGGCGGTGAATTCGGCAGCGCGACCGCCTTCATGGTCGAGCACAGCACGCGCGGGCGCGGCTACTACGCCAGCTGGCAATTTGCCAGCCAGGGTATTGCCACGATTCTGGCGGCCGGGCTGGGGGCGCTGCTCACCGCGTCGCTCACGCCGGCCGATCTGGAAGGCTGGGGCTGGCGGTTGCCGTTCGTCTTCGGGTTGCTGGTCGGCCCGGTGGGTTTCTACATCCGCCGCCATCTGGATGAGACGCCCGAGTTCGTCGCCGAGCAGAAGAAGACGACGGTCGATCCACAAGCGTCGTTCAAAGCGCAGTGGACGAACCTGCTGCTGGCGGTGGGCGTGGTGGCGCAGTCCACGGTGTCGGTGTACGTGCTGCAGCTCTACATGCCGACGTATGCCGTCAAGCAGCTGCATCTGCCGGCCGCCCAGTCGTTCGCGGTGGTGGTGCTCAATGGCGGGCTGCAGTTTCTGCTCTCGCCGGTGATGGGCGCGCTGTCGGATCGCATTGGCCGCATCCGCATCATGCTCAGCACGTCGGTGCTGATGATCCTGCTGATCTACCCGATGTTTGCGCTGTTGCGCGCGTACCCGACCATCGGTGCGCTGCTGGCGCTGCAAGCCGTGTCGGGCATCTTCAAGGCCGCGTATTCGGGCCCGATGCCGGCGCTGATGTCGGAGATCTTCCCCACGCGCGTGCGCTCGACCGGGCTGTCGCTCGGCTACAGCCTCGGCGTGACGCTGTTTGGCGGGTTCGCGCCGTTCATCGTCACATGGCTGATCCACACGACCGGCGATACGCTGGCACCGAGCTACTACGTGCTGACGGCCGCCGCGGTGAGCGGGATCTCGCTGACGATCATCGCGCTGCGTCGTCGCAGGCAACCGCACGCTGCCTGAGCGTCACGCCACTTTATGCTGCGTCGTTCCCTTTTTCCTGGGGGGCCGATCAGGCGCCTTTGTACCAGGCCGCATTGAACGGCGCGCTGTGGCGCATGTAGCGTGTGCCGCGATGATGGCGACGGGTATTGGCAGGCGCCGGCGCATCGTTGTCTTCGATCGTTTCGCGTTCGGCTACGGTGCGGGCGCGGGGCTGCTGCACTTGCGAGTAGACGCGTTGCTCCATCCGGTCACGCGCTGCCGCAACCCGGTCGGGCGATGCAGGCTGCGACGAAGCGTCCGCGGGCGCAGGTGCAGCGGTCGGCGCCGGCGTGGCGGCATTGGCTGGGCCCGCTGCCATGGCAACGCTCATCGCATCGCCGGCCTGCGCGGCCGTCGGCGTGTGGCCGGCGAGGCTCTTCACCCAGGGCGCGTGGTACATCCCAACGTAGATCGCCCCGGTCACGGCAATCAACGCGGCCGCAACACTGCTGAACGCGCCGCCTATCACGGCACCCGACACGCGTGCCCACCACGGCTTGCGCTCTGCAGGCGCCTGCTCCACGTCCGACACCTCGGTCGGATCAACGTGGGTAGCAGCCAAATGCGACGGCTCCGTGGCGGCGGGTGGTTGAGCAGTGATCGAAGCGGGCAAGCGCATGGTGAGAACTCGAGATCATGGAGCGGCAGCGTCATCTTCTGCCGATCGTTATTCGGTAACCGCCGCATGTCACCTGTGTGACAGCCGGACGGAGGATGAGCAGCCTTGGTTAGCAAGTTTCCTGCCGGACTTGGTGCGGTGCCGCAAATCGCCGCCAGCCCTTGCCAAGGCTGGCGCCGGCGCTGCATGCAGACGATTCGGCAGCGCGGCGGCATGCCCGAACGTATGTACAGCAGGTAGACTTTGCAAAGTTTACCGGGTGTGACGCCCGGCCCCACCCTGCCCTACTGCCTCACAGGCCCCTCAAGGAGAACATCGTGCGTTGGGATGACATGCGCGAAAGCAACAACGTGGAGGATGAGCGCGCATCCTCGGGCGGCGGCTTCGGTGGTGGCGGCATGCGGCTCGGCATCGGCGGTATCGCTATCGTGGCCGTGGTGGGCTTGCTGATGGGCAAGAACCCGCTGGAAATCCTCAGCATGGTGATGCAGGTGTCGCAGAATGCGCCGACGCAATCCGCGCAGCACAGCCCGGCGCGGCCCACTGGGGAGACCGACAACGACCGCAGCAAGCAATTGGTTTCGCACGTGCTCGGCGACACCGAAGACACGTGGACGCAACTGTTCAAGCAAGCCGGCCGCGCGTATCAGCCGCCCAAGCTCGTGCTGTTCCGCCAGGGCATCCGCTCAGGTTGCGGCGATGCCACCTCGGCCGTCGGCCCGTTCTATTGCCCCGCTGATACGAAGGTCTATCTCGACCTCGGCTTCTTCGACGAACTGCGCCGCAAGTTTGGCGCGCCCGGCGACTTTGCCGCCGCGTACGTCGTCGCGCACGAGGTGGGCCACCATGTGCAGAACCTGCTGGGCGTGTCGGAAAAGGTCAGCCGCGCGCAGGCCGGTAAATCGCAGGCCGGGGCGAATGCGCTGTCGGTCAAGCTGGAGCTGCAGGCCGATTGCCTGGCCGGCGTGTGGGGCCACTATGCGCAGCAACGCGGCCTGCTGGAGCGCGGCGACCTGGAACAGGCGCTCACCGCCGCACACGCCATCGGCGACGACACCTTGCAGCGCAACGCCGGCCGCAGCGTCACGCCCGATGCCTTCACGCACGGCACGTCGGAGCAGCGCATGCACTGGTTCCGCCAGGGCTTCGACGGCGGCGACCTTCGCCAGTGCGACACCTTCCGCGCCGGGGCCGACGCCTGATCACCCCGTCAGCGCCCACCCGCGCAATCCAGCAGCGCCCCCGTCACGTACGACGCCGCATCGGAGAGCAGCCAGACGATGGTCTCAGCCACTTCCCGCGGCGTGCCGGGGCGGCCGATGGGCGTGGCGCTGCCCAGGCGCTGAGCGCGGTCGGGCTGGCCGCCTGAGGCGTGGATATCGGTCTCTATCAAGCCGGGGCGCACGGCATTGACGCGCACGCCATCGCGCCCGAGTTCACGGGCCAATCCCAGCGTCATCGTATCGACGGCACCCTTGGAGGCAGCGTAGTCGACATATTCGTGCGGCGACCCCAGCCGCGACGCCGCCGACGACACGTTCACCACTGAGCCGCCCACGCCGCCGCGCGACGTCGACAGGCGCCGCGCCGCCTCGCGCGCCACCAGAAAGGCTCCCAGCACATTGGTCTCGAACATCGTGCGCAGCCGGTGCGTGGTCATGTCGGCCACGTCCTGCGCCTCAGCCACGATGCCGGCGTTGTTGACGACGCCGTGCAGCGCGCCAAAGCGTCCGGCCGCAGCGTCGAACAGGGCAATCACATCTTCGTCGCTCGACACATCGCCCTGCACCGCCAGCGCGTGGCCGCCGGCCTGTTCGATGAGGCCGACCGTCTCTTCCGCCGCCTGCCGGTTGCCGCGATATTGCAGTGCGACAGACCACCCGCGTTGCGCACACAGCACTGCCGTGGCGCGACCGATCCCGCGGCTCCCGCCGGTGATGACGATGGTCTTGGACATGCCGATCTCCCGATGTGTTGTTGTGTTCGCAATTGTGCCGAGATGCCGCGTTTTTGGCATCGAGGGATGTGTCCGAATCCGGCGAATCTGCACGACCCGACAGGGCTAGACTAGCTGCCAGCTTCCCCGATCACCACCATGCATCTCGACCACAACGCCTGCTACCACGCCGTGCAATCGCGCGACCGTCGTTTCGACGGCTGGTTCTTCGTCGGTGTGACATCCACCGGCGTATATTGCCGCCCCGTTTGCGCGGTCCGCACGCCGCTGGAAAAGAACTGCCGCTTCTTCAACACGGCCGCCGCCGCCGAACGCGCAGGCTTTCGGCCGTGCCTGCGCTGCCGGCCGGAATTGGCACCGGGCCACAGCCTGGCGGAGATGTCGTCCAACCTTGCACGCGCCGCCGCGCGCATGATCGACGAGGGCTTTCTGCAAGAGCACGATCTTGCCGCGCTGGCCGCAGCCGTGGGCGTGACCGATCGCCACTTACGCCGCATCTTCCGCGCGGAGTTCGACGTCTCGCCCATCGAGTACGCCCAAACGCAGCGTCTGCTGCTCGCCAAGCAGCTGCTGACCGATACCGCCATGCCCGTCGGCGATGTGGCCTTTGCGGCCGGCTTCGGAAGCGTCCGACGGCTGAACAGCGGCTTTAACGAGCATTACGGCTTTGCGCCCACACGTCTGCGCTCGCGCACGACGGCGCCGCGCACCGAAGACGGGCCTACGCTCATGCTCGGCTACCGCCCGCCGTTTGCGTGGCAGGCGTTGCTCGAATTTCTGCGCGCCCGTGCCGTGGACGGCGTCGAAGTGGTCGACACCGACAGCTACGCACGCACGATCACCGTCGACTACGGCGGCGTACGACACACTGGCTGGCTGCATGCGCGCAATGTGCCGCAACGCCACGCGGTTGCGCTCACGCTGTCGCCCAGCCTGCTGCACGCCATGCCGCCCGTGCTGGCACGCGCGCGACGGCTGTTCGACCTCGATTGCCGCCCCGATCTGGTCGATGCGCACCTCGGCACGCTTGCTGCCGAGACGCCCGGCCTGCGCGTGCCGGGCGCCGTGGACGGCTTCGAAATTGCGGTGCGCGCCATCGCAGGGCAGGTGATTTCGCTGGCGCAGGCACGGCGCATTCTCGGTCGCATGACTGCCGTATATGGCGTGCCGTTGCAGCAACCGCGCGAGGGGTTGTCCACCGCATTTCCGAGCGCTGCGGCACTGGCGAACATCGATGCGCAGGCGCTGTCGGCGCAGACAGGTCTGCAGGCCAGCCGCGCTGCCGCCGTCGTCGAACTGGCCCGCGCCATCGATAGCGGCAGCCTGCGGCTCGAACCGCTGGTGCCGCTCGCGCCCACGCTGGCTGCCCTGCAAGCGCTGCCCGGTGTCGGCGAATGGACCGCGCAATACGTCGCCATGCGCGCGCTGGGCTGGCCGAATGCATTTCCGCTGGGCGACTACGTCTTGCGCAAACGCCTTGCAGACAGCAACGGCACGCTGCCCACGCGCCGCGCCATGGTCGAGCGCGCCGAGCCCTGGGCGCCGTGGCGCGCGTATGCCGCCATGCATCTCTGGCACCGCGAGGATGCGTTCACCCAATCTGCGTCGCATTGATTGACGCGTCGACCGCCATGTACCGCCACACCTTTGCCTGCCCCCTCGGCGATCTGCTGCTGACCGCCACCGACACACACCTGACCGGCGCGTTCTTTCCCGGGCAGAAGACGATTCCCGTGAATGCCGCGCGCATGGCGGCGGGTGCAGACGTCGCGGTCATCCGTGAGGCGCAGGCGCAGTTCACCGCCTACTTTGCCGGCAAGCTGCACGACTTCGATCTGCCGATGGCGCCCGAAGGTACGCCGTTTCAGCAGGACGTCTGGCGCCTGCTGTGCGACATCGCATTCGGCAGTCGCACCACCTACGGCCAGATCACGGCCCGCCTCGGGCTCACGCGCGAACATGCGCGGGCGGTGGGCACCGCCGTGGGCCGCAACCCGATTTCGATTGCCATCCCGTGTCACCGCGTGGTGGGCGCCGACGGTGCGCTCACAGGCTATGCCGGTGGGTTGCCACGCAAGGCCGCGCTGCTGCGGATCGAAGGACACCCCGCGCAGGTTGGCGAACGCCTGCCCATGCCCGGCGACGATCGCCAAGGCTTGCTGGCGCTGGTGTCTGCATAAAAACAAAATCGCGCGGACAATGCGCGCACGCCACCCCACAACGATAACGAGACCCCCTTCATGCGCCGCTCCGATGTGTTCGAACTCCTCACCCTCGCTGCCCTATGGGGCGGCTCCTTCCTGTTCATGCGCGTGGCCGCACCGCCCTTCGGGCCCGTTGCGCTCATCGCGCTGCGCGTGGCGATTGCGTCGTGCTTCCTTGTCCCGACGCTTGCTTTGCGCGGTGGCATGGGGGCGCTGCGCACGCACTGGCCGCATCTGCTGGCCGTGGGCGTGCTGAATTCGGCCATCCCGTTCTGCCTGTTCGCCTATGCCGAACTCACGCTCACGGCGGGCTTTACCTCGGTGCTCAATGCGGCGGCGCCGTTGTTTGCGGCCATCGTCGCGTTCACGTGGCTGGGCGAGCGGATGTCGTCGCTGCGCGTGCTGGGATTGGCGATCGGCTTCATCGGCGTGATCGTGCTGGTGGGTGGGTCGTCTGTCATCGATGCAAAGCAAGGCGGCGTGGCTGTGGCCGCGGCGCTGTCGGCTACCGTGCTGTACGGCGTGGCCAGCAGCTACACCAAGCGCTTCCTGACCGGCGTGCCGCCGCTGGCCGTGGCGACCGGCAGCCAATTGGCCGCCACGATCGTGCTCGCCCCGCTGGCTTACTGGCTGTGGCCCGGGCAGACGCCCACCGGCAGCGTGTGGCTGCACGTCATCGCACTGGGTATCGCCTGCACGGGCGTCGCCTACATCCTGTTCTTCCGACTGGTCGCGCATGTGGGGCCGACACGCGCCGTGTCGGTCACCTTCCTGATCCCGGTGTTCGGCGTGCTGTGGGGCATCCTGTTCCTGGGCGAGCAATTGACGCTGAACATGGTGATCGGCTGCGCCGTGATCCTGCTCGGGACGTCGCTGTCGACAGGCGTATTCGCGCCAGGTAAAAAAGCCGATGCAAATGCGACCCCAGCCGCAAGCGAAAAAGATTCGCTTTTGCGTTCCGGCCGCTGAATGGCCGAGTGAGCGCCCCGGCGGTTCGGGGCGCCGTGACTTGCGCAAAATCCACTTGAAGCCGATGCTTAAAACCGCAGTTGAATTCTCCAGCAATGCGGCGATGTCATCGCTGCCCCCATATTGCGACGGCGTTAAATCCGGAATTTGTAATGAATGCCATGTCGTCGCGGTCCTCGTGCAATTTATTCAACGGCGCTGGCATTGGCTCCGCAGCTCGATTTAAAAAATCTTCAAAACTGAAGTAGACGCCTGAAACATCGCCTCGCGCGCACTCGATCTTAACGATCCGATAATCCGATTTGAGAAAATTGCATCATCGATTCCGGATATCTACGCGCGTTGCACAGATTTTCTTTGTTATGCTCGCCCTCGGTCGATGAGGGGCGTGCAAGGGAACGGCATATTTGCTGAATAGCAGCCGAATTCCCAATTGCCGGCGGGTTCTCCGCTGCACAGCCGACTAAGCACGCTCCATCAAATACGTTGGATACGCGCATGCTGGACGTCTACCTGAATAAGCATCTGATCGGTCAGCTATCGTGCGGCCGCAGCGGTTGGGCGTTCGAATACGATTCCCGCTGGCAGACTTCGTCGCAGGGCTTTGATCTGAGCCCGCACCTGCCACGTACCGCCGGCAATATCGCCGATACGGCAAAAGCCCAGCCGGTGCGCCACTTCTTTGAATACCTGCTGCCCGAACCGGCACGCAACACCCCCAAGGCTGCTGCCGCCGCGCTCGAGCATCTCGCGCAAGCCGCGCCGCATCTGGACGGCCCGCTGACGCTGGTGCCGAGCGGGCTCAAGCCCTGCAGCGGCCGCGCCGACGGGCTGTCCGAACGGGATCTCGTGCTGCAGTTCCAGCAAACCGTCGGGCGGCCGCCCCGCAGCACGCCGCTGCGGGTGGCGGAACCGCGCGCACGCTACGGTACCGATGGTGCGGCGGCGTCCGAAGAAATCAGCCTGCCCTTCCTGGCTTCGAATGGCTTGCCCGTGTCGATGTGGCTTGGGCGATTTTCCGCGCCGGCCAATGCCGCGCAATCGAGCCATTTCGTCCGGCTGGATCTGGGTGAAGGCGCGCAACTTCCTTATGCCACCATCAATCACTGCTGGGCCACGCTGCTGGGCCGCAGCATCGGTCTGGACACGCCGTTCATCGGCCTGCGGCAGTTTCCGGAAACCGCCGCCGTGGTGCAGCGCCTTGATCGCACGCTACGCTGCAAGAGCGACGACACCGCGCTGGTGCAGGCGCGCTATGTCGTCTCGGCGGTGCAATTGCTGGGGCTCTCGCCCAAGCACCGGTTCCTGCCGATCACCGTCGAGCAGCTCGCAGAATGCGCAAGTCTGTGCGCAGACCCGGCTTCCGCCACGGCCGCGCTGTTCCGCTGGATGGTGTTCTGCCTGCTGATCGGCGGGCGCAACGCCTCGGCCGGCACGCTGCATTTCCACATCGGTGCGGACGGCATCCGCCTCGCGGCGCACGATCACCTGTTCTGCGCAGCGGTCTACGCCAACGAATGGAATGCCGATGAACTGTCGCCGGATGCACAAGCCCGCTATGACGCCATCGACCAAGACGCGCTGCTGTCCCTGGCTGATCACCTCGGCTACGACGCCAGCCAGGCGCGCCGCGAGTTGCTGCGGCTGATCAGCATGCTCGCGCCGCAGTCGTCGTTCGTGGCGACGCATCTCTCGCAAGCGCTCGGGCATTCGCCGACACGCGCTGCGGAGATCGATTTTCTCGCGCGCATCCATCGCCATGTGTCGGAGACGGCACGGCGGCTGGGCGGCAAGACAGCGGAAGTCTGAAACAGAAACGCGCGGCCACCGCAGGCGCTTAGAGCGCCGCCAGGCTGACCGAGCCGTAGCGGGCGTAGCCGTGCGCGGCCAATGTGTCCATGGCCTCCGCTTCCGCCCGGGCGAACGTCAGCGCAAGCGTGTCGGGGCTCCCCGCCCCGCTCGCGAAGGCCTGGTAGGCCGCAAACGCCTCGCGCGGGGGCACGCCACTTCGTTCGAGCACCCGCTGCGCGGCTTCCAGCGCCGCACGAATCGCCGTCTCACCGGGCGGGGCATCGCGAAACGCTAGCTGTAGACAGGACGTCGTCGGGTTCATCCGCGTTTCGATCTTCGATTCACTGGAACAGCACACCTGACCCAGTCTAGGAAAGCGCCTACCGGGTGCCAAGCCTGGCGCTCGCCCCCGAGGCGCGTTCTCGCCAACATTGCAATGTCCGACTTGGGGATGCCCCCGGGTGCACATGCCATGAATCACGTTGCATAATCGATTCGATTGACGAAGCAACGACTTTGTTGGCACCACCACAACGACAGGAGACCCCATGATCACGCCCCCCATCCGGTTGAAACGTACTGCGCTCGCCTGGCTGCTGGCCGGTGCAGCCTTGCCGGCATTCGCACAGATTCCGTTCAGCTCCGGTGGAGCGTCTTCCACGCCTGCACAAGCTGCGTCAGCCGCCCCCGGGGGAATCGACGTGGCGCAGATCAAGCCGGCGGTGGACGCGGCGGTCAATGCGGAATACGGCCAGCTCGACCTGCTCTACAAAGACATCCATGCGCATCCCGAGTTGGCGTTCCAGGAAACCCGCACGGCGGCCAAGCTGGCCGAGCAGATGCGCAAGATCGGCTTTGACGTGACGGAGCATGTCGGCAAGACCGGCGTGGTGGCGGTCTATCGCAATGGGGCGGGCCCGACGATCCTGGTGCGTACGGAACTCGACGCCCTGCCGATGGAAGAGAAAACCGGCCTGCCCTACGCAAGCCACGTCCACACGAAATGGCGCGGCGAGGACGTCGGCGTGGCGCATAGCTGCGGGCACGACGTGCACATGGCGTCGTGGGTCGGCACGGCCAAGACGCTGATGTCGCTCAAGGATCGCTGGCACGGGACGCTGGTGTTCGTGGCACAGCCTGCCGAAGAAACCGTATCGGGCGCGCAAAGCATGATCGACGACGGCTTCTTCAAGCGCTTCCCCAAGCCCGACTACGCGTTTGCGCTGCACACCGGCCCGGGGCCGTACGGCTCCATCGTCTTCAACAGCGGCCCGATCACCTCCAACTCCGACGGGCTGGAAATCACGTTCAAGGGCCGCGGCGGCCATGGCTCTGCGCCTGACAAGACCATCGACCCCGTGATGATGGCGGCGCGCTTCGTGGTCGACCTGCAAAGCGTGATCAGCCGCGAGAAAGATCCGCAAGAATTCGGCGTGGTGAGCATCGGCGCCATCCAGGGCGGCAGCGCCGAGAACATCATTCCCGACAGCGTGCTGCTGCGCGGCACGATCCGCTCGTACAAGCCGGCGGTGCGTCAGAAGATGCTCGACGGTATCCGCCGCACGGCCAAGGCCGTCACCGAAATGTCGGGCGCGCCGGACGCCGACATCAAGATCACCGAGGGCGGCAAGGCGGTCAACAACGACCCCACGGTCGTTGCGCGCACCGAGGCGATGTTCAAGACCGCCTTCGGCAACGACCGCGTCGTGCGCGTGCCGCCCATCACGGCCAGCGAAGATTTCTCGGCGTTTGTTGACGCGGGCATCCCGTCGATGTTCTTCTTCATCGGCGTGAATGATCCGCAGACGTTCTTCGCCTCGCTCAAGCCTGGCGCCAAGCCGCTGCCGACCAATCATTCGCCGCTGTTCGCGCCCGTGCCGGAGCCGTCCATCAAGACGGGCGTGACCGCGATGTCGCTGGCGGTGCTCAACGCGCTGCAATGGAACAAGGCGTCGGGCCAGTAAGCCGGCGTTGAGATGGGCGCGACCGGCCCGGGTGACCGGGCGGCCGCGCCTTTTGATTTCTCTGGAGGGGATTCCATGTTCAACCGTTTCATCCGCACCAGCGCCCTGCTGCTGTGTGCCTGCGCCGCGGCACCCGCCTTGGCGCAAACCACGGCCGCCAACCCGGCGGCAACCGTCTCGACGAAATTATCGCGCGCGGCACACTGCGCGTCGGCACCACCGGCGACTACAAGCCCTTTACCTACAAGAACCCCGCCGATGGCCGCTTCATCGGCCTGGACGTCGAGATGGGCGAACGCCTTGCCAAGGCACTCGGCGTGAAGCTGGAAATCGTGCCGACCACGTGGTCGACGCTGATGCAGGACTTCGCGGCCGACCGCTACGACATTGCCATGAGCGGGGTGTCGGTCACGCTGGAGCGGCAGAAAAAGGCGTTCTATTCGATCCCGTATCAGCGCGACGGCAAGACGCCGATCACGCGCTGCGAGAACCAGTCGAAGTATCAGACGCTGGCGCAGATCGACCAGCCGAATGTGCGTGCCGTGGTCAACCCGGGCGGCACCAACGAAAAATTCGCGCGCGAGCACCTGAAGCAGGCGCAGATTCGCGTGTATCCGGACAACGTGACGATCTTCAACGAGATCGTCGCCGGCCGCGCAGACCTCATGATGACCGACGCGGTGGAAACGAAACTGCAGCAGAAGCTGCACCCGGAACTGTGCGCCGTGCATCCGGAAGCGCCGTTCGATTTCTCCGAAAAGGCCTACCTGCTGCCGCGCGACGTGGTGTTCAAGAACTTCGTCGACCAGTGGCTGCGGCAGACCGCAGAGAGCGGGGAGTTCGCCAAGCGCTTCGATGCGTGGCTGGCGTATCCGTGGAATGCTGCGGCCAAGTAAACGGCGCTATGTCCGGGCGGCGCGCCTGGCTGCGCCGCCCATCAGCAACATGAGGCATGCGCCGTTCAGCAGCGCGCCCATCAGCCAGACCGCGCCGGACCACACCGGCGCTGTCAACGCATAAAACGCTGTGGCCGCCAGCGGCCCGATCATGGCGGCCACGCTGGCGAGGCTGGCCAGCGCGCCCTGCAATTCGCCCTGCTCATGCTCGCCCACCTGGCGCGAGAGCATCGCCTGCAGCGCAGGCATGCCGATCTCGGCCATGCACAGCAGCACCATGGTCGGATAGACCATCCAACCGGCGCTGATCCACGCCATCGCCGCAAAGCCCGCGACATCCATCATCACGCTCGCCACGACGGCGCGGCGCTCACCCAGCGCGCGGGAAATCGGCCCGGTCAGGAATGCCTGCGCCAGCGCATGCATCAGCCCGTAAGCCGCCAGTGACAAGCCGGCGGCGCGCGTGTCCCAACCGAAGTGCGCTTCGCCGTGAATGACCCACAGCGTTTGCGGAATCTGCCCAACGATTTCGATGATGGCCAGCACAGCCAGCAACGGCAACAGCGTCGGTACACGCGCCACACGGCGCAGCGATTGCACGGGCAGCAGCGCACGCCAGGCAAACGGCGCCCGTTCAGCGCGGCGCGATTCCGGCAACGCGAAGCACGCCACCAAAAAATTGACGCCATTGAGCGCCGCCGCCAGCAGGAACGGCGCACGCAGCCACCAGTCGCCGAGCAGCCCGCCCAACGCCGGCCCGGCGATGAACCCGAGGCCGAAGCACGCGTTCATCAGCCCGTAACGGCGCGCGCGATCGGCCGGCGCGGTGATGTCGGCGATGTACGCCGTCGCCACCGCATAGTTGGCACCGGTGATGCCCGCCACCACGCGGCCGACGTACAGCACCCACGCATGCGGCGACAGTGCCATGACGAGGTAATCGACCGCCGCGCCCGCCAGCGACACCAGCAGCACCGGCCGGCGCCCATAACGGTCCGCCAGCGCACCAAGGATCGGCGCAAAGACAAACTGCATCGCCGCGTACGCCGCGATGAGCAGGCCGAATTCGAATGCGATGTCGCCCGTGTGATCCAGCTCGCGCAGCAGGCTCGGCAGGATGGGCAGGATCAGCCCGACGCCCATGGCATCGAGCGTCAGCGTGAAGAGGATGACGGCAAAGGCAGGCATGCGAATGCGCCGCGCGCCCGTCGGGGCGGCAGCGCTTCGAAAACAGAAAGCCGAGATGATGCCGTGGAAGTGCGCGCCGTGCAGCGACTTGTAGCGTCGTGCAACGCTCCAGCGAAAGCCGCCGGCAAGCTTAGTGGAGGCTGCTCCGATCGCCGTGTTGCAGAGCGAGCGCGTCGCGCAGCAATGCATCGGTCATGTCGCGGCCTAGGAGCGCCGGGTCGAAGCGCGCGGAAAAACGCGTCGAGCACGACTCCACTTGCAGCACCACCTGGCCCGGCGGCAGCAGTTCGATGTCGACGTGGATGACCTCATCGTCTTCGGTAAAGGAATGCAGCAGCGTGAGCGCGCGGTAGCCATCGGCGCGCTCCACGGCGGCTTCCGTCCACGACGGCGCCAGCAGCGCGCAACTGACCAGCGTTTCGGGCTCGTCGGGGCGATACAGATGCAGCCCCATCATCGTCGAGGCGGCATCGGCCACGCTGGACCACTCGGCCGCCGGAATCAGGTCGCCCAGCAGGCGGATGTCGTCGACGGCGGCGTCGGTCTGCACGAAGGCAGCCCCCAGGAAGAACGCCGTCTCGTCACGGAAACCACCCGCCACGGTGTTGCGCCACAGGCGATGGCTGCTCTTGCTGCCGAGCGCCACCTGCGACAGCACCTTGGCCGCACGCGCGCCGTCGGCGCCCGACCACTGCTCCACCGCGCCGTGCGAGAACAGGCGATCGGCCATCACCAGGCCCACGCCTTCCGGCAACACGCGCTCTTTCAGCCATCCGGCGAGCACGTGCACACCGCTGAACGGCATGTCCGGACGCCCGATCGCATGTGCGCGCACGCGGCCGTTTTCCGGCACGTGGAACGGCATGGCAAACAGCCTCGCCTGATAAGCGACGCCGTCAATCTCGAAACGGGCGATGGAAGCGGTGGTGATGGACATGATGACCTTCCTGCTGCAAGGGGCGGAAAACGCCGCCCGTACCTGCATCAACGACCATCCACGCCGAATGTTTAGCCGCCACATGGGGGGTTGGGGGGAGGGGAATCCCGGTGTCTGTAATGCGACGCAACAATCCCGGCGCGTCAAGGCAGGAATTTTTTGCCGCGCCAGCCGTCACACCTTCGCATTAAGGGTTATCCCGCATCCCACATTTTCATTTCAATTCAATGACTTATGTGCAGATCGCGGTGCTTGAGGGGTCACAATTGTTCTTCTTTTTTGAACAAAGAGTTTAATAGAACTGCTTTTTTACCCTCTGAGCAACGACTAAGCTTATGCCATCGCGTTACCGCACCGCAGCGAAGCTGCCCTGCGGCAATGCTCACCCCCCTGTTGTGGAGTCCATCATGAAGACCAAGAACCTGATTCTCGCCTCGTTGATCGCTGTTGCCGCTGTTCCCGCCTTCGCTGCCGGCGTGCAAAGCCAAGACCCGTACACCAACGGCCAAGCCGTGACCAAGGCTGATCCCTATACCGACGGCGCCCGCAAGGCTGACGTCTACACCGACGGCGCCGTGCGCAAGGCCGACCCGTATACCGATGGCGCGCTGCGCAAGGCTGATCCGTACACGGACGGTGCCCTGGTCGGCAAGGCTGACCCGTTCAGCGACGGCCAATAAGTCGTCGACCTGCTGTCAGCATCACCCGTATCACTCTCCCTCCCCGATGCCGTGTGCCCCAGTTGGCACCGGCACCGGCTTTACCGAGGCGGCCTTCTGGCCGCTTTTTTTTTGCCTACACCCGCAGATTTCACATTGCGAGCCCGGACTTTCTCCCCCTCAAGGCGCCGCGCCTCGCGTCCGATAAAAGAGAATGGATCCATTGGCGGGCAGCCTTCCCCGGACCCGTTGCGCAAAGACGGGCCTCGCCACGGACTGATCTCTGAACATCAACATGCGCAAACGCATCGCCATCGAACACCTGCGGGTGGGCATGTACCTCGACGAATTTGTCGGCTCGTGGCTGGACCATCCGTTCTGGCGCGCCCGCTTTCGCGTGGAGGATGCCGCCCAGCTGCAGCGCCTGCGCGCCAGCGGCGTGCGAGAAGTGTGGATCGACACCACGCGCGGCACCGACGTGGCCGCCGCCAATGCGGCACCTCCGGCCCCGGAAATGCCGGCGCCGCCCGCCTGCTCGGCCGACGCCAGCATTGCGCCCCGCCCCATCACGCATGCGGAAGAGATGCGCCATGCCGCCCGCCTCATCTGCAAAGCCGAGGTGGCCGTGCAGGCCATGTTTGCCGATGCGCGCATGGGCCGCACGATCGAAGCGCGCGACGCACTGCCGCTGGTGGAAGCCATTTCAGGCTCGGTCGACCGGCACCCCAGCGCGCTGACCAGCCTCGTGCGACTGAAAGCGAAAGACCGCTATACGTTCCTGCATTCCGTGGCCGTGTGCGCGCTCATGGTGGCGCTGGGCCGACAGCTGGGGCTGTCCGATGACGAAGTGCGCGACGCCGGTCTAGCCGGCCTGCTGCACGACATCGGCAAGATCGCGATTCCGCCCGAAGTGTTGAACAAGCCCGGGGCGCTGACCGACGCTGAATTCCGCCACGTGATCGTCCACCCACAGGCAGGGCACGACATCCTGGCCGGCGACAGCAGCATGCGCGACATCGCCCTCGACGTCTGCCTGCACCACCACGAGCGCATGGACGGCACCGGTTATCCGCACAAGCTGGCCGGCGAAGGCATCTCGCTGTTTGCGCGCATGGGCGCCATCTGCGACGTGTACGACGCCGTCACGTCCGACCGTCCATACAAAAAAGCGTGGGAGGCCGCCTACGCCGTGCAGCGCATGGTCGAATGGCGCGGCAACCATTTCGACCCGATGGTGTTCAACGCCTTCGTCAAGAGCGTGGGCATCTATCCGGTGGGCTCGCTGGTGCGGCTGCGCTCGGGCCGGCTGGCGGTGGTCATGCAGCATGCGCCCGGCGCATTGCTCACGCCCACGGTCAAGGTATTCTTCTCGATATCGTCGGGCACGCGGATTGCGCCCGAACTCATCGACCTGGCGCACACCGGCGACCAGATCGTCTCGCGAGAAGAACCCCGCGACTGGGGCCTGACCGACCTCAACGAACTTTGGATACACGGCGACTGATCCGTAGCCCTTTTCTGTGGCGCTGGCTGGCATGGCTTGCGCTGGGCTGGCTGGCGTGCAGCACTTCGGCCCTCGCCGATTCCCCTCTTCGGATCGGCTCCAAACGCTTCACCGAGTCCTACGTGCTGGGCGAAATCCTCACGCAGACGGCAAGCCCGCGCGGCCCCGCCGAGCACGTGCCGGGCCTGGGCAACACCGCCATCGTCTTCGCCGCACTCAAGAACGGCAGCATCGACGTCTACCCGGATTACCTCGGCACCATCGCCGCTGAGATCCTGCACTTGCCCGCCGACCAGGCAGCCAATCCCGATCAAGCCGCGCTGCTGGCCGACGTCAACCGCGGCCTCGCGCCGATGGGCCTGGCGGCCGGCGTGCCGCTCGGCTTTGAAGACACCTACGCGCTGGCCATGCGCGACGCCGATGCCGAGCGCGAACACATCCGCACGCTGGCCGACCTGGCCACGCATCCGACGCTGCGGCTTGGCCTGTCGCACGAATTCCTCGGTCGCGCCGATGGCTGGCCGGCGATTGCCCAGCACTACAAGCTGCCGCAGCGCCCCACAGGCCTTGACCACGGCGTTGCCTACGATGCTCTGCGCGCCAGTCAGGTCGACATAATCGACATCTACTCCACCGACGCCAAGATCCGCCGCGAACATCTGCGTGTGCTCGACGACCCTGCGCACGTCTTCCCGCGCTACGACGCCGTGCTGCTGTACCGCGCCGACGTTGCGCAGCGGCATCCGGCGCAATGGCAGGCGATCAACACACTCGCTGGACGCATCCAGCGCGACGACATGGTGGCGATGAATGCCGCGGTCGAACTCGAAGGCCAGTCGTTCTCGCAAGCAGCGCGGCAATTTCTCACGGGGCATGGCGATGTGCCGGCTGCCACCCCGGCGCGTGCGTTCTTCGCTCGGCTGACGGACGGCTTGGGACGGCTCACGCAGCGGCATCTCATGCTGGTCGGTATTTCCACCGGCGTTGCCGTGCTGCTCGGCGTGCCGCTGGGCCTGATGGCCGCGCGTCGCCGGATCAAGCAGCCGATTCTTGCGGTGGTGGGCGTGCTGCAGACGATTCCGTCGCTGGCGTTGCTGGCGATGCTCATTCCCATCGTCGGGTCGATTGGCGTGGTGCCGGCGCTGATTGCGCTGGCGGTCTATGCGCTGCTGCCCATCGTGCGCAACACGATCGTCGGATTGGAACAGGTGCCAGACGGCCTGCGCGATGCGGCGTTGGCGCTGGGGTTCACGCCGTCGCAACGCACGCGCGTGGTGGATCTGCCGCTGGCGCTGCCGGTCATCCTGGCCGGCATCAAGACGGCCGCCGTCATCAGCGTGGGCACGGCGACCATCGCCGCGTTCATCGGCGCCGGCGGCTATGGCGAGCGCATCGCCACGGGGCTCGCCCTCAACGACAGCGCGACGCTGCTTGCAGGCGCCATCCCCGCAGCAGTGCTGGCGCTGCTCGTGCAGGCCGCGTTCGAGGCGGCCGAATGGTGGCTGCGCCGGCACGGTAGCGACACCCCACCCCGCTGACGAGCACACGCGCGGGCGTTCCATTACCATCGCGGTCATTCCAGCCGCGCAGCACGCCTCGCCTATGACCACGCTCCCGTTTTCCACCGCCCTGCTCGTCGCGGCGGCCGGCGTTTATGCCGCGCCCAGAATGCCCTTGCGGGCGGCGGATCGTTCATCACGTTTCCGGCCTTGCTGCTGGCGGGGCTCAACCCGCTCGGCGCCAACATGACCTCGACAATCGCGCTGTTCCCCAGCCAGATCACCTCGTCGATTGCCGGGCGCAAACTGGCCGGCGGCGTCGATGCCGGCGAGCATCACCTCTCGCTCAAACAGCTCATCGTCATCAGCCTGGCGGGCGGCGTGCTGGGCGCGCTGTTGCTGCTCGCGACACCGCCGTCGTTCTTCGCCAAGCTGGTGCCGTATCTCGTGCTGTTTGCGACGAGCGTGTTTGCGTGGGGCAGCTTCCGCCGCAAACCGCTGCACGCGGCATCGGGCATGTCGACTGCCACGCTGGCGACCGCTCAATTCGCGATTGCAATTTACGGCGGCTACTTCGGCGGCGGCATCGGCTTCCTGATGCTGGCCGCGCTGACGGTGGCCGGCCAGCAGGTGCGCATGGCGGGTGCGACCAAGAACGTGCTCGCCATGACGATGAATGCATCGGCCGTGGCAGTGTTTGCGTTCTCGCCGCAGGTGAACTGGGCGGCCGTGGTGGCGTTGGGCATTGGCGGCATCGCAGGCGGATTTGCCGGCGCATGGCTGCTGCACCGGCTGCCGGAAAAAGTGCTGCGCAGCTTCGTCGTCATCGTCGGGATCATCCTGACGGTCTGGCTGTTCATGCGCGCCTGAATGCGCTATCCGATGGCGGCTTGACAGCGTTTGTCCGACAGGCGGTTCAGCCTGCGCCTACTGTCTGCCGGGTTGACGCTTTCCTATTGTGACGTTCGGGATGCACGTCGTGGCACGCGGCATGCGTGCCATGAAGTCGACCCCGTTTCACAACAAGGAGAACGAGCATGCAAGCACGCAAGATGTCGAGTCTGGCCGCAGCGATCGCCGTGGCCGCCTGTGCGTGGATCGGCGCGGCGCCCGCGCAGGCCCAGCAGAAGGATCACAGCGCAGTGACGGGCGTCGACAGCCCCATGGAGGGCCCGCGCACCCAGGTTCAGCGCAACGCCGACGCCGCTGCCAACCCCGGCTATCACAACAACGCCACCGGTGCGCAACCAGAAGCCACGCCCGGCACGCTCAAGCAGAAAGTCCACCGCGCGCATGTGAAGACCGACAAGTGGGTCGACAAGCACGTCACGCACCGCCACGGCAAGGGGAAAGGCACGGCAACGGCGGAGTCGTCGTCAGACCGCGCATTCTGGTCGCGCCGCGCGAACCAGTGCGATTCGCTGGTGGGTGAAGCCCAGCGCGTCTGCCGCGAGCGTCGCTCGGACGCCGCGGGCAGCATGCAATAACCGTATCCGCCCATGAAAAAGCCGACGTTTGCGCGTCGGCTTTTTCATTGCGGCAGCGTCTGCGTCAAACGATGCCGGTGGCGTAGAACACGGCAATCACGAAGAACACCGCCAGCGTCTTGATGATCGTCACGCAGAACACATCGCGATACGCCTCGCGGTGCGTCAGGCCCGTCACGGCCAGCAGCGTGATCACGGCGCCGTTGTGCGGCAGCGTGTCCATGCCGCCCGAGGCCATCGCCGCCACGCGGTGCAGCACCTCCATCGGAATGCCCGTCGCCTGTGCTGCCTGCACGAACTGATCGGCCATTGCCGCCAGCGCAATGCTCATGCCGCCCGAGGCGGAACCGGTGATGCCTGCCAGCGTGCTCACCGTCACGGCTTCATTGACGAGCGGATTCGGAATCGCACGCAGCCCCTCGGCCAGCACCAGGAAACCCGGCAGCGCGGCGATGACGCCGCCGAAGCCGTATTCCGAAGCGGTGTTCATCGCGGCCAGCAGCGCGCCAGACACCGCCGCCTTGCTGCCTTCGGCAAAACGGTCCTTCACAGCGCGGAAGCCAAACACGAGCACCACGATGATGCCGATCAACAGCGCGGCCTCCACGGCCCAGATCGCGGTCAGCTTGTCGGCTTCAACGGTGAGCGGCTTGGGCAGGCCCGGCAACGCAACGGTCACGGCCTTGCCGTACCACGTCGGAATCCAGCGCGTGAACAGCAGGTTCATCACGCCGACGAGCACCAGCGGCGACAGCGCGACGAGCGGATGCGCCAGCGTACCGGTCTCGGCCGTCTCGGGCTCGTTCACCAGTTTGGTGAGGCCGTGGTCATAACCGTGGCCATTGCGCAGCGCGACGCGGCGGCGCCATTCCAGGTACGCCATGCCCACCACGATGATGAACAGCGCGCCGATGGTACCCAGCCACGGCGCGCCCACGACGTGGTGTGGAAGAACGTGGTCGGGATGATGTTCTGGATCTGCGGCGTGCCGGGCAGCGAATCCATCGTGAACGAAAACGCGCCCAGCGCGATGGTGCCCGGGATGAGGCGCTTGGGGATATTGCCCTGGCGGAACATCTCCGCCGCAAACGGGTACACCGCAAACACCACCACGAAGAGCGACACCCCGCCGTACGTCAGCAGCGCACACACCAGCACGATGGAAAGCATTGCCCGCTTGGCCCCCACCACGCGGATGACCGACGCGACGATCGAGCGCGAAAAGCCCGACAGCTCGATCACCTTGCCGAACACGGCACCGAGCAGGAACACCGGGAAATATAGTTTGACGAAGCCGACCATCTTCTCCATGAAGATGCCGGAGAACACCGGCGCCACGGCCGATGGATCGGTCAGCAGCACCGCGCCAAGGGCGGCCAGTGGTGCAAACAGGATGACGCTGTAGCCGCGATACGCGGCGAACATCAGAAATGCCAGCGCAGCCAGCACGATGATGACGGACATCGACAATCTCCTCGCATGCTTTTCTTTTAAGAGCGAAGGATTGTATGTCGCGATGCAACAGATGCCGTTACGCAATCACGCGTATTGAACTGCCGGCGGAACTGGCGTTCATCGGCGCCGGATGGGCGTCTTCGTCACGTCGACGATGACGATTCAATGACGTGCCCCCAGCCTCCGCCATGTCCCCAGCCGCGCCCGCCCCACCCGCGGCCGCCCCATCCGCGATGGCAGCCCCAGCACCCGCCGCCGCCGATCCACACGCTGCCGAATACCGGCGCCGGGTACACCGGTGCTGGGTAGTAGGCCGGCCCGTAGTAGTAATAAGGATCGTACGGATAGGACGGATACGCCGCCACCGGCGCAGGCGCCACGGCTGTCGGGGCGATCGGATTGCCGTAGGCGTCGTAATACGGCGCGACCACGCAGCCGCCCAGCAGGACGACCGCGCACGCGGCCAGCGCGCCCGACAGGATGGCGGCACGGCGGCCAGGTTGCGATGCGCGGCCCATGATGTGCTCCGTTGGATGCATGTGCATATGCGTTTCGAATATGCCTTCGACCGTGTTTGGCTGACTCAATTCCAAGGACTTTGTATACCGCGCCGCAGCAAATCCTTGCCGGATCACTTACCATGACCGCTTCGCCGCCCGCGCTGGGGAGAGATCGAGGCAGGCGATGCCCACAAAACACTGGAGGACACATCCATGCAAGCCACGGCAGCGCCCACCCACGGCGATCGGGCACCGGCACCCGCCATCACGGCGGCCACCCGACGCAAGGCCATCATCGCCGCCACCATCGGCAACGGCCTCGAATGGTTCGACTTCACGGTCTACAGCTTTTTCGCCGTCATCATCGCCAAGCTGTTCTTCCCCACCGGCAACGACTTCACCTCGTTCATGCTGACGGTCGCCACGTTTGGCGTGGGGTTCTTCATGCGGCCGGTCGGTGCCGTCGTGCTCGGCATCTACGCCGACCGCGTGGGCCGCAAGGCTGCACTCACGCTCACCATCATGCTGATGGCGATCGGCACGGCCATCATCGGCCTCGCGCCGACGTACGCGCAAATCGGTATCGGGGCGCCCATCCTGATCGTCATCGCCCGGCTCATCCAGGGCTTCTCGGCCGGCGGTGAAGTCGGCGGCGCCACGGCGTTCCTGATCGAGTATTCACCGGACGAACGGCGCGGCTATTTCGCGAGCTGGCAGCAGGCGAGCCAGGGCATCTCGTTCATCCTGGGTGCCGCCATGGGCGCGATCGTCACGAATGGCCTGTCGCCCGAGCAGATCGATGCGTGGGGCTGGCGCATTCCGTTCCTGTTCGGTCTGCTGATCGGGCCGGTCGGCATGTACATCCGCTCGCACCTGCATGAGCCGCCCGCGTTCGAAGCGCAGAAGGAAAAGGCCGCGAAGGAATCGCGTCTGGCACCGCTGTCGCAAGTGCTGCGCGATCATCCGCGCGAAGTGCTCGGCGGCCTGGGCGTGACGATCCTCTGGACGGTCTGCACCTACACGCTGGTGTTCTACATGCCGACGTATGCGAAGCAACAGCTCGGTCTGCCGCTGGGGGCGACGTTCCAGTCGACAGCGCTGTGCGGCGCAATCATCTTCGTGCTGTGCCCGCTCATGGGCACGCTGTCCGATCGCATCGGCCGCAAACGCATGCTGGGCACGGTGGCGCTCATCATTGCTGCTGCGGCGTATCCGCTCTTCCACTGGCTCAACGTCCACCCGACGGTGCAGACGCTGCTGCAGGTGCAGGTGATCCTGGGTGTGTTGCTGGCGGCGTTCACGGGCCCGGCCCCCGCCGTGCTGGCCGAGCAGTTCCCGACGGCGGTGCGCTCCACCGGCCTGTCGATCTCGTACAACCTGGCGGTCACCATCTTCGGCGGCTTTGCCCCGCTGATCGTCACGTGGTTGATTGCGAGCTCCGGCAGCAAGCTCGCACCGTCGTACTACGTGATGGCCGCTGCCATCATCAGCGTGTTTGCGCTGTCGCTGATGCACGACCGCACGGGCAAGCCGATCGAAAAGTAATTGCGTGAAATAGACGCAGACGACACGGCCGGTGGATCACCCCACCGGCCGTTCGTCTTCTGCTGCCAGCAACGCAGCGTTTTCCAAAACCCGAGCACCCGGCGCATCCACCCGCGCTGCGGTGACGAGTGCAGCCGCCACCGATTCCGCCGACACCGGCCGCCACGTCCTGGGCACCATCCATCCGATTGCGCGCGACAGGCCCTGCGCAACGCGTTCACCGAGCCGGAATTCTGCGCGCGTGCCGAGCAGCAGCGAAGGCCGGACCACCGTCACCGACGGAAAGCCGATCGACAGGATTTCTGCCTCCACCTCGCCCTTGCAGCGGTTGTAGAAAACGCGCGAGCGCGCATCGGCGCCCAACGCACTCACCAGCAGAAAATGATGCGCGCCAGCGGCAAACGCGCGCCGCGCCAATTCCACCGGATACTCGACATCAACGCGCCGGAATGCCGCCTCGGAACCGGCCTGCCGGATGGTCGTGCCGAGCGCGCAGATGACGATATCGACGGCAAACGCCGACTGCGTTTCCGGCGCATCGAGGCGATCGAAATCCACCACGCATTCGCGCAATCGACCGGGCATCGCCTGCCCTGCTGTCAAGGCCCCGCGCCGCCGTACGAGCGCGGTCACGCTGCCCGCCCAGGGCTGCGCGACGAGACGACGCACCACAGCCCGGCCCACAAGTCCGTTGGCGCCGGCCACAAGAACAGCCGGTCCGCGCGGCTGCTCCAGCGTTTCGCCGTGGGCCGCGAAGCCTTGTCCGACAGGCATTTGCGAACTCGACATGATGTTCTCCATGAAGTTTTCACGGGCTCGGAAGCACAGTGTACGGCGTCCGCCGAGCCGGCTTTCTGCAGTGCTGGCTGCGCGCTTTCGGTGCGTTTCCGGAGCGGGCAACGCTGGCGGAAATGCAAACAAACCCCGTCGATATCAGGTGTTTCCCGGATAGCCGCCCGCAAACCCAGGCGGGGCAAGTGTCGGCTGCAAGCAACGGCCCGCAAACCCTTGCAGTTAGGGGATGTGCAACCCTTCGCAACGGTGATATAAAACGGGTCGCAGTACAACGCTGTCCAACAAACCTGAAGTGGGGAACTGACATGACGACCAAATCCGAACTCGTAGCCGCCATTGCGAAAGACGCTGAACTGAGCAACGCCGCCGCCGAGCGCGCGCTGAACTCCGCGCTGGAAAACATCAAGAAGACCGTCGCCAAGGGCGGCACCATCACGCTGGTTGGCTTCGGTTCGTTCTCGTCGGGCAAGCGTGCTGCACGCACCGGCCGCAACCCGCGCACGGGCGAAGCCATCAAGATCCCGGCAACCAAGACCGTGAAGTTCACGGCTGGCAAGGGCTTCAAGGACGCCGTGAACAAGAAGAAGTAAGAGTCTTCTGCCGAGCCTGGCATGCGTGCCTGGCCGGGAGACTTGCAAGGGACCCTACGGGGTCCCTTTTCTTTTGACGCGTTTGATGTGGCGCAAGGTCAGGCGACCGGCCACAAGCCCACGAGGTAACCGACCGAACCGACACGCGCGACAAGCGTATCCGCATCGCCCTCTGCATCGAGCCATGCCGCGGCGCCCTGCGGGATATCGTCAACGCCGATCGACAATACGCCGTGCACGCAATACACCAGCCACTGCATGCCCTGATGCAGGCTCGGCAATGAACGACGCTCGCCGGCCGCCAGAGCGATGGCCTCGGCGTGATGCGCCCAGGCGTCGCGCCGCGTCATCACGTTGAAATCCGACAGCGGCGCATCCAGCGTGGCATGCACCTCGGCCTCACCGGGAAACCGCGCGGGCGCTTCGCCGGGCGCGAGCGTCACGGCTTCGGCGTCGGCGCAATGCATCGTCAGCCGGCCGCCCGCAATCACCGCCAATGAGCGGTCAATACCGGCAAAGCGCGAGAACGGCCCGGCCGCATCCACCTGTGCGGTGCTCACGCGCCAGTCGAAATTGTCGAGCGTGGCGCCCGCCGGCGCGATGGCGATTTCGGTCGTGACACCGCCACCGTTCTTCCACGGCATGCGGCGCATTGCATCTGCAGGAATCAGCTTCATGAGCGACGCAACAGGTGATACGCCAGACGTGCCGCCACGCGCACGGTGCGGCGGTCCTGGTCGTATTCGGGGTTGGTTTCGGCGATGTCCGCCACGCGCACCTTGCCCGTTGAGCAGACACGCTGCACCAGCGCTTCGAGCACCGGCAGCGTGGTGCCGTAGGCCGCAGGCGCGGACACGCCAGGCGCCACGGCGGCGGCCAGCACATCCATGTCGATGGTCAGGTAGACATGATCGGCATCAGCCAACCACGCATCGAGATCGGCCATGCGCGCATCGAGGTGCCGCTCCTGCACGTCGGTGTCTTCGACGTAGTGCGCGTGCAGTGCGTCGGCGCGGTCGAACAGCGCGGGCGTGTTCGACAGGCGGCTGACACCGAGGCAGCAATACGTCAGGTCGATGCCGTGCGCGGCGCAGTCTTCGGCGATCTGGTCGAACGGCGTGCCGGAGTTGCCGGGGCGGCTCGTGCGCAGGTCGAAATGCGCATCAAAATTGACGACCGCAAGACGCCCGCGCCAGCCTTGCTTCTGCCAATGCTGACGCAGGCCTTGGTACGTGCCGAAAGCAACCTCGTGGCCGCCGCCGAGCACGACCGGCCGCGCACCGGCATCCAGCAACGCGCACACGCTGTGCCCAAGCGCGGCTTGCGCGCGTTCCAGATCGCCATCGTCACACGTGACATCGCCCGCGTCGGCAAGCACCGACAGGCCATGCGCGGGCACGTTGGCCAACGCACGGCGAATTTCCCGCGGCCCCTGCGCCGCACCCGCACGGCCGTGATTGCGTACCACGCCCGCATCGCACGCAAAACCCAGCAGCGCGGGCGCGCCGGACAATGTCGTCGCATCAGCCGATTGCACGACCTGGAACAGGCGCGTCACGTCACCGCGTTCGCCGGTGTCGTCACGCCCCTGCCAGATGGAAGCATCGAACGTTGCAGCTTCAGTCATCGTCATGCGCGTGTCAGCACCGCTTGCAGGAACGAACGCGTGCGCGCTTCCTTGGGCTCGCCAAAGATGACCGACGGCGGCCCGGCTTCGACGATGCCGCCGCCGTCCATCACCACCACCACGTCGGCCACCTCGCGCGCGAAACCCATCTCGTGCGTGACGACCAGCATCGTCATGCCTTCCTTGGCGAGCAGCTTCATCACTTGCAGCACTTCGCCGACGAGTTCCGGATCAAGCGCGGAGGTCGGCTCGTCGAACAGCATCACCTTGGGCCGCATCGCCAGCGCGCGCGCAATCGCCACGCGCTGCTTCTGTCCGCCCGACAGACTCGCGGGCATCGCGTCGGCCTTGTGCGCCAGGCCCACTTTCTGCAGCAGCTCGCGCGCTTCTGTTTCGGCTTCGTGCTTCGACTTGCCACTCAGCATGCGCGGGCCAACGGTGACGTTGTGCAGCACCGAAAGATGCGGGAACAGGTTGAACGACTGGAACACCATGCCGACCTGTTGCCGCAGCTGATTCAACTCGCCGTCGGGCAGCAGCTTGCCGTTGTCGATCAGGCGCTTGCCGCAGATGTCGATGGTGCCGCCTTCGGCTGTTTCGAGCCCGTTGCAGCAGCGCAGGAACGTGCTCTTGCCCGACCCGCTGGGGCCGATGACGACCACCACCTGCGAGGCGTCGACGTCAAAGTCGATGCCCTTGAGCACGGTGTGATCGCCATACGATTTGGTGAGCCCGCGGATCTGGATCATGGGCACATCCAGCGCGGACTTGAGTGTTTGCAGGTTCGCATTCGTCATGTTCATTGCACCATGCCTCCCGCACGGATGTTGCGTTCAAGGCGGTGCAGCAGATAGCTGGCGGCACTGGTCAGCACCAGGTACACCAGCGCAATCGCCAGATACACCTCCAGCGAGCGATACGACACGCTGATGATCTTCTGCCCTTCGTGCATCAGGTCGTGGATCGTCAGCAGCGACACCAGCGCCGAGTTCTTGATCAGCGCGATGAACTCGTTGCCCAGCGGCGGAATCATCCGCACCACGGCCTGCGGCAGGATGATCGCGCGCATCGACTGCGCCGACGACATGCCGATCGAGCGTGCCGCCTCCATCTGCCCGCGATCCACCGACTGGATCGCGCCGCGCACGATTTCCGACACATAGGCGCCCGAATACACGCCCAGCCCCAGCACGCCGCACACAAACGCCGGCAGCAGGATGTCGAACTGCGGCAGCCCGAAGAACAGCAGAAAAAGCTGCACCAGCAGCGGCGTGCCACGGATGAACGTTACGTACACCGTGCAGATGCCGTAGATGAATCGGCGGCGCGGGTTCAACCGCCCGATGCCGATCAGCAAGCCGAGCACGCAGCCGAGCACCAGCGCGGCGGCCGTCACCTCAACCGTGACGAGCGCACCGCGCAGGATGTCCGTCCAACCGGCCCAGACAGGAGAGAAATCCAGTTCCATCAGCGTGTCCGTCGGTCGTTACTTGGCAGCGGCGCCAAACCACTTCTTGACGATCTGGTCGTACGTGCCGTCGGCCTTGATCTTCTCCAGCGCGGCGTTCAGTGCCTTGGTCAATTCGGGCTGATCTCGGCGCACGGCGATGCCGTATTCCTCCGTGGTCAGCGCGGGCTCAACCAGGCGCAGGCCCGGACGCGCCTTGACGTAATACGCGGCAGCGGGGCGACCCGTGACGGCGGCATCGGCGCGGCCGATTTCGACGAGGTTGAACATCTGCTCGTTCTTTTCGACTTCCACGCGCTCGACCTTCGGATAGTTTTCCTTCAGGTAGTTGACCGACTTGGTACCGACCTGCACGCTGACCTTCTTGCCGTTCAGATCCGCCGGCGTCTTGATGGCCGTGTTGCCTTGCTTGACCATCGCGACCAGGCCGCCGTGGTAGTACGGCACCGTGAAATCAACCACCTTCTTGCGCTCTTCCGTGATGTAGATGCCCGAGATGGCCACGTCGAAGCGGCGCGAGATCAGGCCCGGCACGAGGCCCTTGAAGTCGATGTCCGTCCATTCGACCGGACGGCCCATGGTGCGGGCCAGCGCTTCGATCAGGTCCACATCAAAGCCGGTGCGCTTGCCGTTTTCGACAAACTCCATCGGCGCGAATGTCGCGTCGGTGGCAACGCGCAGCGGCTCCCCAGCGGCGTGCGCGGCGGTCGCGAAAGACGCCGCGGCGGACAACGCCACGGCACAAGCCAGCATCGAATGCATGAAACGACGACGATTCCCCATGAGTGGTCTCCTTGTGTGATGCGTGTGGGGTGAGAAAAAAAGATCGGAAAAATCGAGAATTCAAAGGTCCTGCAGCCGTGCGGAAATGGACGTCGCCGCTGCAACGGTCATGTCGATGAGGCGTTGCTCCTTGCCGCGCACGCGCGTTGCTGGCGCCATCAGCGTGATGGAGCCGAGCGCGTGGCCGGGCAGCCGGAACACCGGCACGCTCACGCCCCAGACGCCCGGGTCGACCTCGCCTTCGGACAGCGCATAGCCTGCGGCGCGAATGTCGGAGAGTTCAGCTTGCAGTTGCGCCTGGGTGTCGGCATCGATGGCCAGCAGATCGGCCAGGATGGCACGCGCCGCAGCGGGCGGCATGAAGGCGAGCAACGACTTGGCGGAGGCGCCGGCCAGCAGCGGCACGCCGCGCCCTTTCTCGAACGAGCAGCGCAGCGACTGCTGGCTCTCGACCATCTCCAGGCAGACGGCCTGGTCCTTCACGGCCACGACCAATCCCACCGATTCGCCCGACTCCGCCACCAGCTTGGCCATGCCGATGCGCGCCTCCTGCACGAGATGGGAGGCGTGGTCGAAACCGAGTGCGAGCTGCAGGCTGATCGGCCCCGGGGCATAGGTGCCGGCCGATTCCAGCACGAAGCCCCAACGCTTGAGCATCGCCACCTGGCGGTACAGCGTGCTCTGCGGCAGGCCGGTCAGTTCGACCAGCTCGCGCGCGCCACCGGGCGACCGTGACGCGCGATGGTGGCGAGCACCATCAGCACGCGGTCCGAGCCGCTCGTGGCGGCAGCGGATTGTGCTGGCGAAGGGGCCAAGCCCGGCTCGGTCATCGCGAAACTCCGTCGAGTGATGTTGCGACGGAGAATGCGGCGATTTTCTCAATTCATCAACGCTGAATTCCCATTGAACGGGAATTCATCGCGAATTCGGTATTTACACCTAGGACGCATCGATCACATTTCCGGCGCCTTCATCCAGTCGCGCTTCCAGAAACGCGACAACGGCGTGGGCGGATGCCTCGCTGCGGCAGGTCGTCAGCGCGGCGTACAGCGGTGCGGCCAGGCCGTTGAGAAAGTCGATGGGCGCTTCCGGACCTTCGGCGAGATAGCGCTGCAACGCCGAGAACGCGCCGGCTTGGCTCAAGCGCCAGTCCGCAATCGAGGCCTGCCGCACGTGGCGCGGCGCAAATGGCGTGGACGACACCGGCTTGGGCGGCTTGGGCGCGGTCTTGATGGGCGCGCGGCTTGCGACATGGCCGTCGGCAATCAGGCGCGCGAGGTCTTCGGCACGGTCTTCGATATCGGGGCCGGCGCTGCTCAACTGCGCCAGGATGTCCGCCGCGCAGCGCTCGCCATTGACCAGCAGCAGGATCGCCCGCTGCCGATGCGTGACGTGCCCGCTGCGCGTTTGCAGCTCCTGCGTGCCGCGCTCCGTGCGCGACAGGATATGGCTCAGATCCACCGTCCCCTCCCTTGTTTTTTTTTTGCGTCTGTCGGATGAGAGGCCAGTCTAGAAAAACCCGGCGCGGCGCGGACCATTCGAACGCCGCGGGGGGCGCGATACCGACTATCACGTGCGCTCGATTGCGTTCGTGCGGAGGAGCGGCATGGCAATCGATCATCAAATCCGGATTGAAACCAGATCGACTCACAGGCCCTTTATCGTCTGCGATTGGAAATCTACAGTGCAGCGCATTGCCACCCAAACGGAGTTTCACCATGTTCATCCGCCCCGCCCTGCTTGCCGCCGCCGTGCTGACGCTGCCAACTGCAATCGGCATCGCGCCGGCAGCGGCTGCGTCAATGTCCGATGCCGACCTCATCCGCCCAGACCACGTCGCCGCAGCGGACACGCCGCAGGCCGCAGCCGCCGTGCTCGCTGCGCGCCGCTACGCCACCTTCTGGCATACCGGCGATGCCCGCTATGCCACGGAAGCGCTGTCGCCCGCGTTTGTCGACCGCACACTGCCCGCCGGACGCGTGCAGGGCACGCAAGGCCCGCTCGATGCGTCCAAGGCGTTTCACACGGCCGTGCCTGACATGCGCGTGGAGATCGAAGACATGGTCGTCGCCGGCGACCGCGTCTCGGTTCACCTGCGCTTTCGCGGACACTTCACTGGCGAATTCGGCCGCACGCACGGGCAGAACCAGCCGATCGACTTCCAGGCCTTCGACCTGTACCGCATCGCCGACGGCAAGATCGCCGAAAACTGGCACCTGGAAGACAACCAGACATTGCTGCGGCAGATGGGCCTTCAACCGTAATCCTCACGGCTTCATTAACGCCCATTAACAGCCCTGCTGCCCGCTCCCGCTATGCTTCGGCCCAGCTTGCAGACCGCTGATGCGGCTGCCCAAGCGTCAGAAAAATCGAGCCAATCAACACACAAGAACATCTTCGGGAGAAGCAATGGGAAAGGGGTTTCAGGGCGCGTTGCGCGCCTGCGCGGGCACACTCGCCTGCGCAGCAGTGCTGGGCGCAACGAGCTTGACGGGCGCTACGGCAGCCCACGCGCAACAGGCCAGCGATCCGCAACAGGAAATGAAGCAGGCCTGGGCCGCTGCCAAGGCCGCTGCGAAGGTCGGCCCCACGTCGATCGAATTACGAGACCAGGCCACGCTCAAGATCGGCAAGGACGAGGTCTTTATTCCACAGCCGGCCGCGGGGCAGCTCATGCACGCCATGGGCAACAGCAACAACCCCGACATGCTCGGCCTGGTCATGCCCACCAGCGACGACGACGAATGGATGGTCGTCGCCAAGTACGAGGCCTCGGGCTACATCAAGGACGACGACGCCCGCGACTGGAACGTCGACGATCTATACAAATCGCTCAAGGAAGGCACCGCTGCTGCCAACGAAGAGCGCGAGAAGCGCGGCATCCCCGCACTGGAAATCCAAGGCTGGGTCGAGCGTCCGCACTATGACGCCGCCACGCACCGCCTGATCTGGTCGATGGCTGCACGCTCCAAGGGCCAGCCCGCTGATGACCCCGGCGCGGTGAACTACAACACTTATGCACTGGGCCGCGACGGCTACATCAGCCTGAACCTGATCACCGGCCGCAACCACGTCGACACCGACAAACCCGCCGTGCAAAAGCTGCTCGCCGATCTCGATTTCAAAGACGGCAAGCGCTACACCGATTTCAACGCGAAGACCGACAAGGTCGCCGAGTACGGCCTGGCCGCGCTGGTCGGTGGCATCGCCGCCAAGAAGCTCGGCCTGTTTGCGGTGATCGCCGCGTTCCTCGCGAAGTTTGCCAAGGTGGCGATCCTGGCGGTGGCAGGCTTTGGCGCGGCCTTCGCGAAGTTCTTCAAGCGCAAGCCGAGCGCATAAGCCGTGGCCAAGCTGCTGATCCTGCTGTTTTCAGGGCTGAAGTTCGGCAAGCTGCTGACCACCGGCGGCACGATGCTGCTGTCGGTGGCCGCCTATGCCTTCGTGTTCGGCTGGCGCTATGCGGTGGGTTTCGTGGTGCTGCTGTTCATCCACGAGATGGGCCATTTCATGGCGGCACGCCAACGCGGGTTGGCCGTGGGCGCGCCGACCTTCATCCCGTTCGTGGGTGCGTGGATCGACCTGAAAGAGCAGCCGATGGATGTGGAAACCGAGGCCCATATCGGCCTGGCCGGCCCCGTCGCCGGCACGGTCGGCGCGATGCTGTGCTACGGGCTCGCGCGCTACACCGACAGCCAGTTGCTGCTGGCGCTGGCCTACGCCGGCTGCTTCCTCAACCTGTTCAACCTGATCCCGCTGTCACCGTTTGACGGCGGACGGATTACGGCGGTGCTGTCGCCGCGCATCTGGTTTCTAGGCGTGCCGGTGCTGGTGGCGCTGTTCGTCTGGCGGCCGAGCCCGATCCTGATTCTGATTGCGGTGCTGGCCGTGCCGCAGTTGATGAAGGCGTGGCGCTACGACCCGGATGCGCCGGAAAACCGCGCGTACTACAGCATCTCGAACGAGTCGCGGCTGACTTACACCGTCTACTACATCGGCCTGGTCGTGTTCCTGGCGATGATGAGCCACGAGCTGCACGACATGCTGGGCAGCGTGCGCGCATAAAAAAACCTCCGCCGGTGCGGAGGTTTTTTCTGAATCGCCGGAGCGATTCGCCTTAGGCGAAGTTCTTGGCAACGAAGTCCCAGTTGACCAGGTTCCAGAACGCCTCGACGTACTTGGGACGAGCGTTGCGGTAGTCGATGTAGTAGGCGTGTTCCCATACGTCGCAGGTCAGCAGCGGCTTGGCGTCGGTCGTCAGCGGCGTGGCGGCGTTGGAGGTCGACACCAGATCCAGCGAGCCGTCGGCCTTCTTCACCAGCCAGGCCCAGCCCGAACCGAACGTGCCGATGGCCGTCTTGGTGAACTCTTCCTTGAACTTGTCGAAGCTGCCCCACTTGGCGTTGATGGCGTCAGCCAGCGCGCCGGTCGGAGCGCCGCCGCCTTGCGGCTTCAGGCCGTTCCAGTAGAACGTGTGGTTCCAGACCTGTGCGGCGTTGTTGAACACACCGCCCGAGGACTTCTTGACGATGTCTTCCAGGCTCAGGTTCTCGAACTCGGTGCCCTTGATCAGGTTGTTCAGGTTCGTGACGTAGGTCTGGTGGTGCTTGCCGTAGTGGAACTCCAGCGTTTCCTTGGAGATGTGCGGCGCCAGAGCGTCTTGGGCGTACGGCAGCGGGGGGAGCGTGTGTTCCATTGTTCTTGCCTTCTGTGGGTTGTACAGGTTGGGAGCGACGATTGTAGGAGACTTGCAAAACCGGCGCAAACCGCAGGCTAAATAGTCGGAATACCCGCTAAACGCGTGCGGAATCGCGATCATTGCCGCGATCAGGTCATGCGCTGGTCACAGTTCGAGCTTCGGTTGCACGCGGGCGATTTCGATGTCGGCCGTGCCTTGCGCCAGCCGCGCCTCGATGCGCGCCCGGGCATGCAATGCGTTCGGATCGCGGATGGCGTGGCCCTTGGCATCGAGCAACACCGCATAGCCGCGCTCCAGCGTGCGCTGCGGCGCCAGCAGTTCCAGACCGGCGTGCTGACGCGCCAGGCGTTCCTGGGCGCGAGACAGCGTGTCTCGCATGACGCGTGCCAGCGTCGCTTCGGCTTGCTGGAGGCGCGTGCGCTCTCGCGTGGCGTCGGGGCGCGCCGCGGACAGGCGCATCGTCAGCAGACGCTGGAGATGTTCCGCACGCTGCATGCGGCCGGTCAGGGCAAAGCGCAGGCGGCCCTCCAGATGGGCGAGTTGCGTGCGGCGTTCGCGCATCTGCGCCTGCGGGCTGCGCAGGCGGCGCGCGAGCCAATCGACGGTCTGCGCGCGGCGATCGAGCTGCCGGCGGAACTGGGCAGACAGCGCATCCCAGTCACGCCCCACATCGCGCAGCATGCGCGCACGGTCCGGGCTGACCAGTTCGGCCGCTGCGGTGGGCGTGGGCGCGCGCACGTCGGCCACAAAGTCGACGATCGTCACATCCGTCTCGTGACCGACACCGGCCACGATGGGAATTTCCGATGCGGCCACCGCGCGCGCCACCGGCTCTTCGTTGAAGGCCCAGAGGTCTTCAATGCTGCCGCCGCCCCGGCACAGGATGACCACGTCGACCTCTGCCCGGGCATTGACCCGTTCCAGCATGGCGGCGATGCGCTCCGACGCCCCGGCACCCTGCACCGGCACGGGATACACCACCACCGGCACATGCGGCGCACGCCGGCGCAGCGTGGTCAGCACGTCGCGCAAGGCCGCCGCCTGCAGCGACGTCACCACGCCAATCGCGCGCGGATGCCGTGGCAGCGGCCGCTTGCGGTCGGCATCGAACAGCCCTTGCGCTTCCAGCGCGGCCTTCAGCAGCAGGAAGGCCTCGTACAGATTGCCCAGACCGGCGCGGCGGATGGCTTCGACGCTCAATTGCAGCTCGCCGCGCGCTTCGTACAGCGTGACCAGCGCGCGCACCTCGACGGCCTCGCCTTCGCGCGGGGTGAAATCGGCGTACTGGTTGCGACCCTTGAACATCACGCAGCGAATCTGCGCGCCTGTGTCCTTGAGCGAAAAATACCAATGGCCGCTCGCTGCGCGCGTGAAGTTGGAAATCTCGCCGCGCACCCAGCCCAGCGGAAAGTTGCGTTCGAGCAGCCCCGCAATGCGGCGATTGACGTCGCTGACGGTGAGCACTTCCTGTCCGCCACGGGTCGGTGCAGACGCGGCAGCAGGTGCGGCCGGCATCTCCGAGGAGGGGGCGGGCGTGGGTGCGGAGGCATCCATCCAGAACGGGCGGCGGGAAGACGGCGGCGGGGTCATAAGTGGTGCGAGCAGCGCAAAACAATGAGGCTTCGGGTCGACTTCTACCTTGAATAGGGGAGGCAACGCATGGCAAGTGGGCTACCTGTCCACAGCATAACGTGCTTGTCAAGCTTGACAGAGGTCAGGTGACGCGCTCTCTGCATTTTGACGCAACCCGTTGATTCTTATGAAAAATCCACCCATGTCAAAATTTCAGCAACGCAAGTAATTTCGTTCTGCGTCAAGCATTTAGCGCGAGCGCCCCAAGGATGTTCACAAAGTTATCCACAGCATCGCTGGAAAACCGCGGTGTGACGCCTGGGCGGTGGATAAATCGGCCGTCGATTCTCACACGTCAGGGCTGCGTCTCCACAGTTTTTCGCCGGAATCGCCACTGCTCAATTTTTAAGCGCAACACCGAACACCGTTTTGAATCAGTCACTTAAGGTGCTTGTCCGGGCAATGTCCACAACTGGTCCACAAGACTGTCCCGTGTCGGTGTGGATTTCCGCGCCCTTTTTTGAGGCGCGCCTCCGGTCTTCTCCAAATTCCCGCAAAACCCCCCTTGCCTGAATTTTAAGCAGGTCATCGGACTTCCTTTTGGATCAAGCACTTAGCGTGCTTGTTGAGGCAATGTCCACAACCCATCCACAAGACTGTCCCGCAGCGGTGTGGATTACCCGCCGTTTTGCCGGGCCAGCGCGCGCTTTTTCATGGATGGACCGCGAAAACGCCGGTTGCATATTTTTTAAGCAAGACCCCGAACACCCTTTCGCATCAAGCACTTAGTTTGCTTGTTCGGGCAATGTCCACAACCCGTCCACAAGACTGTCCCGCCTGGCTGTGGATTGCGCGGCCAGTCTCTTTCGTGACAGCGCGTTGACCGTCGCCCGCGCATGTCGCGATGCTGCGCCATCGTGTTGCCGAGGCAGGTCCGACGCGCTAGAGTGCTGCCTGTTTTTGCCGCAACGGACAGCGTTCGGGGACGCGGACGGCACGAGCACACCATCAGAATCACACTCCTTCCACAACGACAAAACGGGTTGTCCAGTGTTTTCCATCATTCAAGCCGCCGGCTGGCCGATCTGGCCGCTGTTGATCGCCTCGGTGCTCGCACTCGCGCTCATCATCGAACGCTTCGTCGCCCTGCAACGCAAGAAGATCATTCCGCCCAAGGTCTATGACGAGGCGCTGGCCGTCGCGCATCAGCGCCGCGCCACACCGGAAGTGGTGAATACGCTGGAACAGGGCTCGCCGCTGGGCCGCCTGCTAGCTGCCGCGCTGCGCCACGTGGTGCTGCATCCGAACACCACGCGCGATGCCGCCAAGGAAGTGGTGGAAGAAGCCGGCCAGAACGTTGCCCACCGCCTGGAGCGCTACCTGAACGCGCTTGGCACGATTGCCTCGGTGGCGCCGCTGATGGGCCTGTTCGGCACGGTCGTCGGCATGATCGAGATATTCGGCAGCCAGACCGCCGCGGGCACGAACCCGCAGGCGCTGGCGCACGGTATCTCGGTCGCGCTGTACAACACGGCGCTGGGCTTGGTGGTGGCCATCCCGACGCTGATCTTCTGGCGCTACTTCCGTGGCGTGGTGGATAACTACGTGGTCGAGCTGGAGCATCTGTCCACCACGTACCTCGACGCGATCCTGCCGCCGCGGCGCGGCTGATCCGGGCCACGCCTTACTGGAAACAGCCATGCGCTTCCGCCCGCGCCGTGCCCGCGAAGAGCCGGAGATCAACCTGATCCCGCTGATCGACGTGCTGCTCGTGATCCTCATCTTCCTGATGATCACGACCACGTATTCCCGCTACACCGAACTGAAGGTCAACCTGCCCACCGCCGAGGCTGAGAAAGCCACCGAGCGTCCGGGCCAGATCGTCGTGTCCGTCACCGCCAACGGCGTCTACTCTGTCGACAAGCAGGTGCTCGACACGCGCGATGTCACCAGCCTGGCCGATGCGCTCCGCAATGCCGCAGGCAAGGCCGGCGGCCCCGAGCCCATCGTCATCGTCAACGCCGATGCGCAAGCCGCGCACCAGGCAGTGGTCAATGTCATGGAAGCCGCGCGAGTGGCCGGTCTTTCGCACCTGACCTTCGCCACGCAAACCGGCAACGCCCGCTAAGAGACCGCTTCTCAACCACCATCACGCATGCCCGTCGCCCAGCACCGTCTCGCCAGCTTCGTCACCCGCCAATGGCAGCAACGCGGCTGGTTTGCGTGGGTGATGTGGCCGCTGTCGTGGCTGTTTGGTGGGATCAGCGCGCTGCGCCGGCTGCTGTTCCGCCTTGGCGTGCTGCGCTCGGTGCGGCTGCCGATGCCGGTGGTGGTGATCGGCAATGTCACCGTGGGCGGCGCCGGCAAGACGCCCGCCGTGATTGCGCTGGCCTCGGCGCTAGCTGAAGCCGGCCTGCGCCCGGGCATCGTCTCGCGCGGCTACGGTGCGCAACTGAAGCATCCTCGCCCTGTGCGAGAACACTCTCGCGCAGAAGACGTGGGCGATGAACCGCTGCTGATCGCCCGCGCCACCGATCTGCCGGTGTGGGTCTTCCCCGACCGCGTGCTGTGCGCGCAGACGCTGCTGGCCTCGCACCCGGGCTGCAACGTGATCGTCTGCGACGACGGCCTGCAGCACTATCGCCTGCGCCGCGATATCGAAATCATTGTGTTCGACACGCGCATGGGCGGCAACGGCTTCCTGCTGCCCGCCGGCCCCCTGCGCGAACCGATGACGCGCCGCCGTGACGCCACGCTCATCAACGATCCGAACTACCGCGCCACACCGGACCGCCCGGACGTGTTCGGCATGCACCTCGAGCTGCAGGACGCCTACAACCTGGCCGACCCCGCGCTGCGCCGCCCGCTGGCCCAGTTCGCCCGCATTGAAGGCGCGCAATTGCTGGCCGCGGCCGGCATCGGCAACCCCGAGCGCTTCTTCGCTTCGCTGCGCGCCGCCGGCCTCAAGCCGAGCACGCTGCCGCTGCCCGATCACTACGATTTCGCTGACAACCCGTTCACCGACAGCCACGCCGAGGTCATCCTGATCACCGAAAAGGATGCCGTAAAATGCGGCCATCTCGACGACCCGCGCATCTGGGTGGTGCCGACCACGCCGGTGGTCGACGCGGCGCTGGTCGAACAGGTCTGCCAGCGCGTGCGCGCCCTGGCCGATCGCGCAACGCTCAAGGCAAGCGCACAATAACGCCACCCTTCCGCTGTACCGGCGCGCCGCCCTTCGCCTTGAGCGGCCGCCACGGAGCCTCTACCGCCATGGACAATCGCCTGCTGGAAATCCTCGTCTGCCCGTTGTGCAAGGGCACGCTGCAACACGACCGCGCCAATAACGAACTCATTTGCCACGTCGACAAGCTGGCCTACCCGATCCGCGACGGCATCCCCGTCATGCTGGCTGACGAAGCGCGCCAGACCGTGGAAGGCACGCCAGTCGATCCGGCCTGATACGAAGGTCGCCGCCATGTCGCACCCGCCATTCATCGCTGTCATTCCCGCGCGGCTGGCGTCCACGCGGCTGCCCAACAAACCGCTGGCCGACATCGACGGCAAGCCGATGGTGGTGCGCGTGGCTGAACGCGCGCATCAGTCGTCCGCCGCGCGCGTGGTGGTCGCCACCGATGCAGCGTCGGTCGCCGATGCCTGCATGCAGCATCACGTGGAAGCCGTGCTCACACGCGCCGACCACGCCTCGGGCACCGACCGCCTGGCCGAAGTGGCCACCGTGCTGGGCCTGCCCGATGACGCCATTGTCGTCAACGTGCAAGGCGACGAGCCGCTGATCGCACCGACGCTGATCGACAACGTGGCCGCGCACCTGCGCGACCATCCCGACTGCGCCATCGCCACCGCTGCCCACCCGATCCACGACCCGGCCGACGTGTTCAACCCGAACGTCGTCAAGGTCGTGCTCGACGCTGCTGAACGCGCACTGTTGTTCTCGCGCGCGCCGCTGCCCTGGGCGCGCGACACCTGGACGCCCGCGGTCATGGCGCGGTCCGTTGTGGAGCGCCCGTTGCCGGCCATGCCCGTGCTGCGCCATATCGGCATCTACGCGTACCGCGCCGGATTCCTGCGCCGCTTCCCGCAATTGGCCGCCGCCCCCATCGAGCAGACGGAGCAGTTGGAGCAGCTGCGCGCCATGTGGCACGGTGAACGCATTGCCGTGCTGACCACCGAAGACGCACCCGCCGCCGGCGTCGACACCCCCGAAGACCTTGCACGGGTGCGCGCCGCCTGGGCTGAACTTCTGGCCCAGGACGGCCCCTGAGCCCGCGATTTCTCTGAACTTTGCGTGCGGGGCTGCCAAAACCCCGTCCTCGCCATGGCATAATCGCGAGGACGACAAGCCGCATGACGGTGCCCACGCAGGCGCCACAGCGGCGACAGGGAGACAGATCGAGCCATGGGTGCCGCCGTCCGGCGGACGCCTGATTCCCCAGAGTCCGGTAAGGCTGGCGTCAACTTCGCCCGCTAGGCTGCCTGTTCGCGTCGATTGCGTCGCCATGGCTTGACCACCAGGCGTATTGGGAATCCGCCCTCTTGGACCGATTCCCAACGCGCTTCACACAGCTTGACAGCGCGACAGGATTCGAAAACTTGAGGAACTCGTCACCATGCGGTTGATTCTGTTGGGCGCGCCGGCGCCGGCAAAGGTACGCAAGCCAAATTCATCTGCGAAAAGTTCGGCATTCCGCAGATCTCCACCGGCGACATGCTGCGCGCGGCCGTCAAGGCCGGCACCCCGCTAGGTATCGAAGCAAAGAAGGTGATGGATGCCGGCGGTCTGGTGTCGGACGACATCATCATCGGCCTCGTGAAAGACCGCCTGCAACAACCCGACTGCAAGAACGGCTACCTGTTCGACGGCTTCCCGCGCACCATTCCGCAAGCGGAAGCCATGAAAGACGCCGCTGTGGCGATCGACTACGTGCTGGAAATCGACGTGCCATTCGACGCCATCATCGAGCGCATGAGCGGCCGCCGCGTGCACGTGGCGTCGGGCCGCACGTACCACGTCAAGTACAACCCGCCCAAGACCGAAGGCGTGGATGACGAAACCGGCGAACCGCTGATCCAGCGCGACGACGACAAGGAAGAGACCGTGCGCAAGCGCCTGGACGTGTATGAGAACCAGACGCGTCCGCTGGTCGACTACTACTCCCAATGGGCCGCCAACGGCAACGGCGCCGCCAAGGTCGCGCCGCCGAAGTACCGCAAGATCAGCGGCGTGGGCAACGTCGATGAAATCACGGCCCGCGTGTTCGGTGCGCTGCAAGACTGAGCGCACCACGCAATACCCGCGACGAAAAAAGGCGCCTCGATCATGAGGCGCCCTTTTTTTTGCCCGATCGCCGACCGCTTCGCGCTACCATACGACGCTGAACTTGACGCGAACGTAAACGTCAAGTAACTCGCAAACCACACACAAGGAGACATGGCATGGAGATTCGCGATCAGGTATTCATCGTCACCGGCGGCGCGTCGGGACTGGGCGCAGGCACGGCACGAACGTTGGCCGAAGCTGGCGGCAAGGTGGTGATTGCAGACCTGAACGAGGCCGCCGGCACCGCGCTGGCGCAGGAATTAGGCGGCCGCTTCGTGCGTTGCGACGTCACGTCCGAGGCCGACGGGCAAGCGGTGGTGGACGCCGCCACGTCGCTGGGCACGCTGCGCGGGCTGGTGAACTGCGCGGGCATCGCGACAGCGTCGCGCACGGTGGGCAAGACGGGGCCGCACCCGCTGGACCAATTTGCACGCGTGATCAACATCAACCTGATCGGAACGTTCAACATGATCCGCCTGGCCGCGACGGCCATGGCCGGCAACACGCCCAACGCCGGCGGCGAGCGCGGTGTGATCATCAACACGGCATCGGTGGCGGCATTTGACGGGCAGATTGGCCAGGCGGCCTACGCGGCGTCCAAGGGCGGCGTGGTGGCGATGACGCTGGCGATTGCGCGTGACCTGTCGCGCGACGGCATCCGCGTGATGACGATTGCACCGGGCATTTTCGAGACGCCGATGCTGCTTGGCATGCCGGCCGAAGTGCAGGACGCCCTGGGCAAGATGGTGCCGTTCCCGCCGCGCCTCGGTAAGCCGGCGGAGTATGCGCAGCTTGCGCGCGCGATCGTCGAGAACCCGATGCTCAATGGCGAGACCATCCGCCTGGATGGCGCCATCCGCATGCAGCCGAAATAAGCGCGGCAGTCAGGCCATCAGGCGGCCGGCAGCGCCATCCGGCGGATCATCTGCCACGCGGCCTCGGCCGCCGGCGAAAGCGACCTGTCATGCCGCCGCGCCAGCACGATGGCGCGGGTCTCCTTGGGCGACAGCGGCACCGCCACCAATGGCGACGAGGACGGCAGCGGCAACGACAGCGACGGCACCACCCCCGCGCCGATGCCCGCTTCGACCATCCCGAAGACAGCACTGCTGTGGCCCATCTCCTGCGCAACCTCAGGTTGGACGCCGTGGCGCAGGAAGATGCGGTCGATCAGCGGTCGACTGCCCGAGGCGTGATCGAGCAGGACGACCGCTGTGCGATGCAGATCTTTCCACCGCACGCTGCTGCGCTGCGCGAACGGGTGATCCCTGCGACAGACCAGGCAGAACGGATCGATCAGCAGCGGCTCGGTCCACAGGCCTTCGGTATCGAGCGGCTCCACCACCACACCGAAATCGGCGCCGCCCGTGCGGATCAATTGCAGCGTGTCGACCTGGACGGAGTCACGCACGATCATGCGGATGTCCGGATAGCGCACCGCACACTCGGCCACATACACCGGCATCAGCCGTGTCGACACGGTCGGGCTGGACGCCACCACCACGCGTCCGCGCCGCTGCTCGCCGACCTGGCGCGCCTGTTGCAACGTGTCGTCCAGATCGGCCACGAGGCGATCCAGCGCCGTCGCCAGCGAGCGCCCCACTTCCGTCAACACGACTTCGCGCGTGGTGCGGTCCAGCAACTTCAAGCCCAGTTCGCCTTCCAGCTCCGAGATCGAACGGCTCACGGCCGGCTGCGTCAGGCCGATGGTGTCGCCCGCTCGGCTGAAGCTGTGCGCGCGTGCCACCGCGAGAAAGACGCGCAACTGGCGCAAGGTCACATTCATGCTGACGACGTATGAATTGATTCGATCAATGCATTTGTATTCTAGATAGGGATGTTGTGCAATAGCGGCTATCCCGCCATCCAATCCGCGCCGTCACGTAATGGTGGCGGCGCACGCACATGAAGATCCCGCTGTTGTCTCCGTTGTTGTCCCAGATCGATGGGTTCATTCGCGCCATGCTGGTGATGGTCGCACTGGCCCTCTTCTTCCCGGCGCTTGGCGCGAGCGATGGGCCGCTGCGGCTGGACATCGTCACCATCGTCGGCGTGTCACTGGTGTTCTTCCTGCACGGCGCGGCGCTCTCGCGCGAGAAGATCGTCGAAGGCGCGCGCAACTGGCGGCTGCATCTGTTCGTGCAGAGCTGCACGTTCATCCTGTTTCCGCTGATCGGCGCGGTCATTCTGTTTGTCTGCAAGCCGTTCATTCCGGCCGAGCTGCTGCTGGGCGTGTTCTATCTGTGCGCGCTGCCGTCGACGGTGTCGTCGTCGGTGGCAATGACGGCCATGGCCAAGGGCAATGTGCCGGCCGCCATCTTCAACGCGACCATCTCAGGGCTGATCGGCATGATCGCCACGCCGCTGCTGATGAGCTTCGTGATCCAGGCGTCGGGCGCGGACCTGTCGGTCGGCAAGGCGCTGCTGGGCGTGGCCGAGCAACTGCTGCTGCCATTCGTGCTGGGTCAGTTGCTGCGCCCGGTCATCGGCGGGTTCATCAACAAGCACAAGGCGATCATCAACAAGGTGGATCGCGCGGTGATCCTGCTGATCGTGTTCAACTCGTTTGCCGACTCGACGCACGCGGGTGTGTGGTCGAAGTATCCGTGGGAGACCATCGTGGCCGTGGCCGTGATGAGCGGCGCGTTGCTGTTCGTCGTGCTTGGTGCGACGACATGGCTGTCGCGGCGCGCGGGTTTCAACCTGGCCGACGAAATCACTGCCGTGTTCTGCGGCTCGAAGAAGAGCTTGGCGAACGGCGTGCCGATGGCGAAGATCCTGTTTGCCGGCAACCCGGCGCTGGGGCTGATCGTGCTGCCGCTGATGATTTATCACCAGCTGCAGCTGATCGTGTGCTCGACGCTGGCGCGCAGGTACGCGGATCGCGTTGCGCAGGCGGAGGATGGCGCTAACGCTCCGGCCAGCCGCCCGGCCTGATCAGCGCGAGCCCACCAAACCCGCGAATTCCGCTTCAGGCCAGTGGTAGGTGCGCACCCAAGCGTGGCCGCCATCGGCCGTCTCCAGCCAGTCACGGCTGACCGGCACACCACCCAGGGCTTCGTAGAAGCCGATCGCGGCGGTGTTCGCCTCGTACACGAGCAGATGCAACTGTGTGATGCCCTGAGCGGCGGCCCAGTGCGCCGCTTCGCTCATCAGGCGCTTGCCGACGCCATGGCCGCGTGAGGCTGGCAGCAGATGCAGGTTGTCGACGAACGCACCCCAGGGCGTGCCGTTTTCACGCAGGGCGCACAGAAAACCGATGGTCTGGCCGTCCAGATCGGCGCACCACACCTGCTGTCCGGCAACGGGTGCGGCCATGCGTTCACGCCATTTCGCCTGGATGTCGGTCGCTGCGCGGCCATCGAGATACGCGTCGGACAAAACGCCCAGCCCGCGATACGCGCTTTGCCAGCTGCGGGTATGAATGTCGGCGATGGTGCCGGCGTCGGACGCACCGCCTTCGCGCAATACGAGCGTCGCCATGCCTCAGACGCCCGGGTTGCGCGACAGCGGCGGGTTCTTGGCGAAGTACGCCCGAATGCCGCGCAAGATGGCGTCGGCAAGCTGGTTCTGGTGGCCCAGGTCGTTCAGCTTGGCTTCTTCCTCGGGGTTGGAGATGAAGGCCGTCTCGACCAGGATCGACGGAATGTCCGGCGCCTTGAGCACCGCAAAACCCGCCTGCTCGACCTGCCCCTTGTGCAGCCGGTTGATGCCGCCAATCTGGTCCAGCACCGCCTTGCCGACCTTCATGCTGTCAGTGATCTGCGCGGTGGTCGACAGATCCAGCAGCACGCGCGTGACCTGCGCGTCTTTCGAACCGAGATTCGCCCCGCCGATCATGTCGGCCGCGTTTTCCTTGTTGGCGAGCCACTTGGCCTGCGCGCTCGAAGCGCCGCGATCGGACAGCACGAACACCGATGCCCCGCGCGCCTCCGGCGAGAGAAACGCATCGGCATGGATCGAGACGAACAGGTCCGCCTGCACGCGGCGCGCCTTCTGCACGCGCACACCCAGCGGGACAAAATAGTCGGAATCGCGCGTCATCATGGCGCGCATGTTGGGCTGGGCGTCGATCTTGGCCTTGAGCATGCGGGCGATCGACAGCACCACGTCTTTCTCGTGCGTGCCGGCACCGCCCGTGGCGCCCGGATCTTCGCCGCCATGGCCGGGGTCGATGGCGACGGTAAGCAGGCGGCGCATGCGCGGGCCGTTTGACGACGCGCGCGGCACAGGCTGCTCGGGAACGATCTCCAGCGGAGGCGTGTTCGGCGCGTTGGCGAGCGTCGACGGAGGATTCGCAGCGGCGGCAGGCGGCGTCTTGCGAGGCGGCGTGCGGCCGGCAAGCGCCGGGTGTTGCGGCTCTTCGATCGGCGGTTTGGTCGGGCTGCCGCTGCTGCCGCGGCGCGCCAGCGCGGCAATCGGGTCATCGTCATCCGACGGCTCCGGCATCGGCGTGCCGCCGGATGCGGCAAAACGCTCCTGCTTGCCCTCGGTGGCCTGCACGAGCTGCATCAGCGGGTCGGGCGGGTTGGTCGGGTACAGGTCAAACACAAGCCGGTTGCGATAGCCGGCAATCGGCAGCAACGTGAACACCTGCGGGTTGACGCTTTCCTTCAGGTCGAACACCAGGCGCACGACGCTCGGCCGGTTCTGGCCCACGCGCACCTGGCGGATGTACGGATCGTTCGGCGCAATCTTGGCCACCAGCTCGCGCAACGTCGGGTTCAGGTCCAGCCCGTCGATGTCGACCATCAGTCGATCCGGATCCTTGATGAGCTGATGCGTGGCCTTGAGCGCGACGTCGGATTCGATCGTCACGCGCGTGTAGTCCTCGGCGGGCCACACGCGCACGGCGACGATGTTGGCGCCGCGTGCGATCTGCGGGCCCACCAGGCTCAGGATGACCGTGCCTGCGCCGGCCTTCGCCATGCGCGTGAGCCATTGGCGGCGGGCCTGGCTCGGCAGGTTGGGATCATCCGGTCGGTCGGTCGGCAGATGCTTGATCAGCATGGGAACAGGTGTTGCAACGACTGTAGAAGTTGAAGGCCGGTCTGCGTGCGTGCGCTCAGACGTGCTGCGCGCGGTGCATGCTCAACGCCGTCATCGTAGGTTTCGTGCACAACGTCGACCGATAAAGCGATGTGCAGGTCGGGCGTGCCCAGTAGCGCCTGCGCCTTCTCGGGCCATTCGACCAGGCACAGCGCAGGTTCGGCAAAGCAGTCGCGGAACCCGGCGTCGGTCCACTCCTCGGGATCGGCAAAGCGGTACAGGTCAAAGTGATAGACCTTTTGCGTGCCAGTGGTTCCGGCAACGTCGTACGGCTCAACCAGCGTATAGGTGGGGCTGCGCACGCGCCCGGTATGCCCCATGCCGCGCAGGATGGCGCGCGACAGCGTCGTCTTGCCCGCGCCAAGATCGCCGGAAAGCTGCACCTGCACGGGCCGTGGGCCCAATGCCAGCACGGCCTGCGCGAGTGCCGCGCCAAAGGCCGACGTGGCCGCTTCATCGGTGAGCGAAAGCGTGCGCTCGGCGAGCGGAGGGGTCAGACCAGAAGGCGCGTCAGCAGGGAGCACGGTGGGCATTGCGTACAATTTGGGCATGTCCGCCACCCCCACGTCATCACCCGAAACGAACCTCGATGCACGCCTGCCAGCCGATGCGGCCGGCATGCAAGCGCTTGTCGCGCAGATTCGCTCCTGGGGTGCCGAACTCGGTTTCGATGCGGTCCGCATCGCCGATGTCGACCTGTCGCATGCTGAAGAAGGGCTCCAGACATGGCTCGCGCAGGGGTTTCACGGTGACATGGATTATATGGCGAACCACGGCATGCTCCGCGCACGCCCGGCCGAACTTGTTGCCGGAACGGTACGCGCGATCGTCGCGCGGATGCCGTATCTGCCACATCTTGCCGACCCGCAAACACCCGGCAGCGACTGGCGCACTATCGAGTGGGATCGCCTGCGCCGCCCTGAAGACGCCACCATCTCGCTCTACGCGCGCGGCCGCGACTATCACAAGGTACTTCGCCAGCGCCTGCAGAAGCTGGCAGAAAAGATTGCCGGCGCCGTCGGGCCGTACGGCTTTCGCGTATTCACCGACTCGGCGCCGGTCCTGGAAGTCGCACTGGCCACCAACGGCGGCCTCGGCTGGCGCGGCAAACACACGCTGCTGCTCGACCGCGATGCGGGCTCGATGTTCTTCCTCGGAGAGATCCTCGTCGACCTGCCCTTTCCCGTCGACCCACCCGTGGAGCCCCACTGCGGCAACTGCACGCGCTGCATCGACGTGTGCCCCACGCAGGCCATCGTCGCACCATACACCGTGGACGCGCGGCGCTGCATCTCTTACCTGACGATCGAGCACAAGGGCAGCATCCCGGTCGAACTGCGCGCAGCGATGGGCAACCGCGTCTACGGCTGCGACGACTGCCAGCTCATCTGCCCATGGAACAAGTTTGCCGTGCCGGCCAACCTGCCCGACTTTGACGTGCGCAACGGATTGGACGCGGCCACGCTGGCCGGGCTGTTCCACTGGACCGACGCCGAATTCAACCAACGGCTGGAAGGCAGCCCGATCCGCCGCATCGGGCACGAGCGTTGGCTGCGCAACATTGCCGTGGCGATCGGCAACGCGCTTCGCGCGCCGCTGCCCGATAGCGCGCGTGCGCAATTGACTGCCGCCCTGCACGCACGCGCTGACGATCCTTCAGAACTCGTGCGTGAGCACGTGGCCTGGGCGCTGACACAGTCGACGTAAGCGCTCGCTCGTGTGGGGCACGCGAATGCATCAGGACTGTGATGTGGTTTTAATCTGGAATTCCAAGTTGCCGCACCGATCGGTTTAAAACCGGACAATGCGCGCCTGGTACAAAGCCACGAATGCCTGCTTAACGCTCATGCCGACAGCGCCTTATACCGCCTAGTACGCAAACGCTTGCGCATCAGGGCAGACACCGATTGTTTGCAAATAAATTATCGCGAAAATGGCGGCTTAATCTCAAACCGCTCATTTCGATGTTTTCCGCTCTTGTTGATCTCCGCCGCGCATTGCAGGTTGCCGCACGTGCCCGCTCATCGTGGACGGCACGCGCGTGGCGCGGCGGCGTCGTGGCCACGGTGCTCTGTGCCGCGTGCATGGGCCCAGCATGGGCAACGGTGAACGTCGAAGGCGTGCCGTTCGACGATGCCGCACGCGTGGGCGGCCGCGAACTGCTGCTCAACGGCACAGGCCTGCGTTCAGTGTTTGTCATCAAGGGCTACGTGGCAGGCCTGTACCTGCCTGAGCGCGCGAAGAACGCAGCAGTCATCCTCGGCATGAAAGGGCCGAAGCGGCTGCAGATCCACCCGCTGCGCGATGTGGGCGCCGACACGTTCATCCACGCACTGAACGACGGCATCCATCGCAACCAGACCGAAATTCAAGTACAGAGGCTGGCCGACCGGCTGACGCAGTTGGAAGACGCGATGCGCCAGATCGGCTCCACCAAGCGCGGCGACACCATCAACTTCGACTACGCTCCCGACGCCGGCACCACCATCAGCATCAACGGCGTGGCGCGCACAAAGGCCATCCCCGGCGAAGATTTCTACCAGGCCGTGCTCAGCATCTTCATCGGCAACAGCCCGGTCGACCGTGATCTGAAAAGCGGGCTGCTGGGAACCTGACAATCTGACGATTGGCTTTTCAGGGTTTCCCCGGTTGCCGTGTGGCGGGCGTTTGCCGTTGTGCTATTCAGCAGTTTCCCCACAAGAACGCACACCACGCTAGGAGGAGACCATGACCAAGGGACGACTGATTGCCAGCCTGATCGGCGCCGCAGGAATGGCGTTGTGCGGGCCGGCGGTGGCCGACAACTACCCCACGAAGCCGCTCAAGCTGATCATTCCATTTCCGCCAGGCGGCACGACAGACATCGTGGGGCGCGGCGTAGCCGACCAGCTTTCCAAGGTGCTGGGCCAGGCCGTGGTGGTGGAAAACAAGGGCGGCGGCGGCGGTTCGATCGGCGCAGACGCCATCGCCAAGGCGGCGCCGGACGGCTACACGATCGGCATCGCCACCGTCTCCACGCATGCCGTTAACCCGGCGTGCAACCCGAAGCTTTCGTACGACCCGCTCAAGGATTTCAAGCCGATCACCAACCTGGCCACGGTGGCCAACGTGATTGCGGTCAACCCGACCTTTCCGGCCAAGAATTACAAGGAATTTGTCGCGGTGCTGACGGCCAATCCGGGCAAATATTCGTTTGCGACATCGGGCACCTGCGGCATCGGCCACATGCTCGGCGAAGAGTTCAAGGTGCTGACCAAAACGCAGATGGTTCATGTGCCGTATCGCGGCGCGGGGCCTGCGCTGAACGACGTGCTGGCCAACCAGGTGCCGATCATGGTCGACAACCTGCCGTCGTCCATTCAGTTCATCAAGGGCGGCAAGCTCCGGCCGATCGTGGTGGCGTGGAACAAACGCATCGATAGCCTGCCCGATGTGCCGACCTTTGCCGAAGTCGGCCTGAAGGATGCGAATGACCCGGCGTGGTATGGCCTGGTCGCGCCGGCGGGCACGTCAGACGACATCATCCGCAAGCTCAACGAAGCCGCCGTGAAGGCGCTGAAAGACCCGGGCCTGGCAGACCGATTCCGCGGCGCCGGCGCCGAGCCTGTCGGCAATACCCCGCAGCAATACGCGGCCGAGATCAAGCGCGAATTCGACAAGATGCGCACCCTGGTCAAGCAGCAGAACATCAAGCTGGATCAGTAACCCTGCCTCACCTGGGGCCTGTGCTAGATTCGCAGGATTGTTTTCCAGCGCCGGCCCCTGTCATGCCATCCCCTTTCGACGCCGTTCTCGAAGCGCCCTTCGGCAAGCTGGGCGTGCGCGTGGCCGACGGCGCGCTTCGTGAACTGGTTTATCTGCCGGAAGGCACGCCCCGCGTCGATTCATCCGACGCGTTGATCGCAAGGCTCGCCCGGCAGCTCGACGCGTACTACAGCGACCCTCGCGCGACATTCGACATCCCGCTCGCGCGCGCCGGCACGGATTTCCAGCACCGCGTATGGCAGGCCATCAGCGCCATCCCGTGCGGCAGCGTCATCACCTACGGCACCATCGCGCAACAGGTCGGCAGCGTGCCACGCGCGGTGGGTCAGGCCTGCGGCGACAACTGGTTCCCGATCCTCATCCCGTGCCACCGCGTGGTGAGTGCATCCGGCATCGGCGGGTTTTCGCATCACACGGATGGCTATCTGTTGAACATCAAGCACTGGCTGCTGCGCCACGAAGGCGTGATGCTGATATGAGAAAGGCCGCACGGAAAGACGCCGAAGCACCGTGCCTGCCGCCGCAAAGCGCAGACGCGATCCAGCGCTTTTGCGACGCGCTATGGCTGGAGGATGGCCTCGCCCGCAATACGCTCGATGCGTACCGGCGCGACCTGACCCTCTACGCGCAGTGGCTCGCCGAGCGCAGCAAATCCATCGCCGAAACCGAAGACGGCGACCTGGCCGATTACTTCGCCGCACGCCATGCCGAGAGCCGCGCATCGTCCGCCAACCGGCGCCGCACGGTGTTCAAGCGTTTCTTTCAATGGGCGTTGCGCGAGCACGTGGTGAGCACCGATCCGTCGCGCCTGCTGCCGACCGCCAAACAGCCGCCGCGCTTTCCGAAGACACTGTCCGAAACGCAAGTCGAGGCGCTCATCAACGCGCCCGATGTCGACACGCCGCTCGGCCTGCGCGACCGAGCGATGATCGAACTGATGTATGCGAGCGGGCTCCGCGTGTCGGAAATCGTCGCGCTGAAAACGGTGGAAGTCGGCCTGAATGAAGGCGTGGTGCGCGTGGTTGGCGGCAAGGGCGGCAAGGACCGCCTCGTGCCGTTCGGCGCCGAAGCGGGCGACTGGCTGCGGCGTTATCTGCGCGATGGCCGCACGGCGCTGCTCGGCGAGCGCACGGCTGACGCGCTGTTCGTCACCGCGCGCGGCGAAGGCATGACGCGCCAGGCGTTCTGGTATCTCATCAAACGCTATGCGCTGCTGGCTGATATTCACGCGCCGCTGTCGCCGCACACGTTGCGGCACGCGTTTGCCACGCACTTGCTCAACCACGGCGCAGACTTGCGCGTCGTGCAGATGCTGCTCGGCCACGCAGACATTTCCACCACGCAGATCTACACCCACGTCGCGCGCGAGCGTCTGCGCACACTGCATGCGCAGCACCATCCGCGCGGATAGCGATCGTTTCCCTGCCCCGTATGAGCAAGTCCAAGCACGTTTCCGAGACACCCGCCACGCAGTTCCTCAAGGCACATGGCGTCGCTTTCACCGAGCACACCTACGACTATGTCGACAAGGGCGGCACGACCGAGTCTTCGCGCCAGCTTGGCGTCGATGAACACCACGTCGTCAAGACGCTGGTGATGGAAGACGAGCACGCCAAACCGCTGATCGTGCTGATGCACGGCGATTGCTCGGTCTCCACCAAGAACCTCGCGCGCCAGACCGGGCGCAAGAACGTGCAGCCGTGCAAGCCCGAGGTGGCGCAGCGGCACAGCGGCTACCTGGTGGGCGGCACGTCGCCGTTTGGCCTGCGCAAGGCGATGCCGGTGTATGTGGAAGCGAGCGTGCTGGAACTGGAGCGCATCTACATCAACGGCGGCAGGCGCGGCTTTCTCGTCAGCATCGCGCCCAGCGTGCTGACCACCGTGCTGAACGCGCAGCCCGTCAACTGTGCAAACCCCGATTGAAACGAACGCGGCGGCCGGGGCACCCTACGCGGCACGCTACAATCCCGCAGCCTGATTTCACCGATTTCCTATGTCCCCAGTCGTCGCAACCGTCATTTTTGCCGTGGCCGCCTACCTGATCGGCTCGATCTCGTTTGCCGTGGTGGTGAGCCGCGCGATGGGTCTGGCAGACCCGCGCACCTACGGCTCGGGCAACCCCGGCGCCACCAACGTGCTGCGCTCGGGCAACAAGAAGGCGGCTGTCCTCACGCTGCTCGGCGATGCGGCCAAGGGCTGGCTGGCAGTGTGGCTGGCGCAATGGCTGGCCGCGCGCTTTGGCGTGGACGAAACCGGCATCGCGCTGGTGGTGATCGCCGTGTTCCTGGGTCACCTGTTTCCGGTGTTCCACCGCTTTGAGGGCGGCAAGGGCGTGGCCACGGCGGCAGGCATTCTGCTCGCGCTGAACGTGTGGCTCGGGCTGGCCACGCTGGCCACGTGGCTCATCATCGCCGTGTTCTTCCGTTATTCATCGTTGGCGGCGCTGGTCTCGGCGGTGTTCGCGCCGTTCTTCTACGTGCTGATGAACGGCTTCGACTGGATTGCCGGGGCGGTTGCGTTGATGGCGGTACTGCTCATCGCGCGCCACCGCGCCAATATCGCCAAGCTGCTCGCCGGCAAGGAAAGCCGCATCGGCGAGAAGAAAAAAGCGGCCTAATTCCGCAGCTCCGCGCGCACCGAATGGGCGCGCCGATGCTCTCCCGGCGGCCGCCCCGTGTGCCGCCGGATCAATCGCCGGAAGGCAGACATGTCCTGATAGCCGCACTGCTCGGCGATCGCCGTCAGGCTCAGCGTGCTGACTTCGAGCAGGTGACACGCGCGCTCCACGCGCAACCGGTGCAGCAATTGCAACGGCGACATCCCCACCGTTTTCGCGAAATGCCGCAGCAGCGTCCGCTCGCTGGTTGAGGCCGCGGCCGCAAGTTTTTCCAGATCAAACGGTTCGTGCAGATGCTGCTGCAGGTAGCGCCGCGCGCGCAGCACGACGCTGTCGCGAATGGCCGGTTTGCTGCGCAGCCAGATGCCGATCGCCTCGCCGCGCGAGGGGTGATCGAGCGCCGTATTGCCCAGCGTGCGAGCAAGCCGCGCATCTGCCAGTCGCGCGACCACGCGGTGCGTGAGCGCCACGCCATGCTCCATGGCGCGTGCGGTGATGACGTTGCCGCTGCTGACAATCGCCTGTGCCGGCACCACCTTCAGGCTGGGGAAATTGCCCTGCACCCACCCGGCGATCAGCCACGTGACGGTCAGGCGCTGCCCGGGCGGCAGCACGTCGGCCAACATCGCCACACCCGTGAACGGCGACGCCACGAGCCGCCCTGCATGCAAATAACGGCGGATCGTGGCGCGCTCCGCTTCCAGCAGGGCCAGACGCTGCTCCAGCGTGCCGATGTGGTCGAAATGCAGCGGCGGGACGATCAACGCGTCGCCCAGCTGCGTGTCGTCTTGCGGCAGTGCGTCGCAACGGCAAGCGAGCGTTTCTGCAGTCGCCTGCCAACGCGCCGGGTCCCGCGCGACGAGGCGCCAGCCGAACACCGGCGCCTTGGCGGCATTGGCCCGCTTGCCGGCCTGCATGGAAGCCAGCGCATTGGCCACGCCAAGCGTGTCGGAAGCCGTGGCCAGCATAGAGAAACCGGCGTCAGGAAAGGTCAGCAAGTCGATTTTCGGCATGCCGCAGTATAGGTCTGGGCGGCAATACGCGTGGCGATATTGCCCCGAATTCTGGCGGGAATACCTCTTTCGAATCAGACCCGCGCGATTGAGGATGCCGCGGTGGCTGCGCACAGACGCAACCGCCCATAACAACATCGACATCAGGAGACAACGCACGATGCAGCGATTCATGCAGGGATTCGCACGCGGCACGCTTGCCACGGCCGCGCTTGCGGCGCTGGCCGGCTGCGCAAGCACAGACAGCGGCTGGGCCACGCCTTCGGACACGGGCCTCTCGGCGCAAATCAGCCGCACCCGCTTTGGCATTCCACACGTCCGCGCCAACGACTACGCGAGCCTCGGCTTCGGCATGGCCTACGCCTATGCGCAGGACAACGTCTGTCTGCTGGCCGACCAGGTCGTCACTGTCAACGGCGAACGTTCGAAGACGTTCGGGCCGGACGGCACGGTCGTGGTGTCGTTCAAGCCGGTGCCTAACACGCAAGCCGACGCGTTCTTCAAGGGCGCATTCGACGAGGCTGGCCTGCGCGCCGGCTATGCACAGATGTCGCCCGAGGCGCGTGAACTGCTGCGCGGCTACATCGCCGGCTACAACCGCTATCTGAAAGACACGCCGGCCGCCAGCCGTCCGGCCGCTTGCCGCAATGCCGATTGGGTGCGCCCGCTCACGGTGGCCGACATGATGCGGATGGGCGAAGAGAAAGCCATTCAGGCGAGCGCGGGCGCCATGCTGCAAAGCATCGTCGCAGCGCAGCCGCCGGGGGGCGCACCAGCATCGGCGGTCATTCCACCGCATGCCGTCGACACCGCCGCGCTTGACCGCGATCTGCAGCTGCGCGACATGCCGATCGGCTCCAACGGTTGGGCCTTCGGCAAGGCCGCCACAGACAACGGCCGCGGTGTACTGCTCGGCAACCCGCATTTCCCGTGGACGACCACCAACCGCTTCTACCAGGTCCACCTGACGGTGCCGGGCAAGCTGGACGTGATGGGCGCGTCGATTGCCGCCTTCCCCGTCGTCAGCATCGGCTTCAACAAAGACGTGGCGTGGACGCACACCGTCTCCACGGGCCGCCGCTTCACGCTGTTCGAACTGAAGCTTGCCGAGGGTGACCCGACCACCTACCTGATCGACGGCAAGCCGCACAAGATGACCACGCGCACCGTCGCCTTTGACGTGAAGCTGCCGGACGGCCGCATCGAGCGCCGCACGCACACCTTCTACAACACGGTGTACGGGCCGGTGCTGTCGATGCCCGCCGGCGGCATGCCCTGGACCTCGCAGAAGGCCTACACGCTGCGCGACGTCAATCGCAACAACACGCGCTCCATCGATACGTGGCTGCATATCGCGCAGGCCAAGGATGTGGCGGGTATCCGGCAGGCCATCGGCAATCTCGGCATTCCCTGGGTGAACACGATCGCCACCGACCGCAACGGCCGCGCGCTGTTTGCCGATGTGTCGACCACGCCCGACGTGTCGACTGAAGCGCTCAAGCGCTGCGCACCGTCGCCGCTCGCAGACAAGCTCTTCAAGGGCGTGGGCCTCGTGCTGCTCGACGGTTCACGCAGCGCGTGCAACTGGCAGGTGGATCCGGCATCGCCGGTGCCAGGCTTGGTAGCGCCTGCACGCATGCCCGTGCTGGAGCGCGATGACTACGTCGCCAACAGCAACGACAGCTCGTGGCTGACCAACCCGGCGCAGAAGCTGACCGGCTTCTCGCCGGTGATGGGCTCGACCGACGTGCCGCAACGCCTGCGCACCCGCATCGGCATCATCGAAATCGAGCGCCGCCTCGCCGGGACAGACGGCCTGCCCGGCAACAAGGTGAATCTGCCGAACCTGCAGGCGATGATCTTCCGGAATGCCAACCTCGCCGGCCACCTCGTGCGTGACGATCTGCTGACCGCCTGCAAAGCCACGGCAAACCTCGACGCCGACGTGCGCGACGGTTGCGCTGCCCTGGCGCAATGGAACCTCACGGACAACGTCGACGCGCGCGCCGCGCATGTGTTCCGCGAGTTCTGGATGCGTGCCAAGGACATCCCACATGTCTACGCCGTCGACTTTGACCCGGCCGATCCGATCCACACGCCGCGCAGCCTGCGCATGAGCGATGCAGCTGTGCGCACGGCCGTGTTCAAGGCGTTGAAGGATGCCGTGGGCGCCGTCCGCACCGCCGGCTTTGCGCTCGACGCACCGCTGGGGACTGTGCAGGCAGCACATGCGCCGGGCGGTGACATCGCCCTGCACGGCGGCGAGGAGTACGAAGGCGTGCTGAACAAGCTGCAAAGCACGCCGATCGGGCCGAAAGGCTTGCAGGTGTATTTCGGCACGAGCTACATTCAGACCGTCACGTTTGACGATCAGGGCCCGGTGGCGGATGCGCTTCTGACCTACGGTGAATCGACCGACGCGGCCTCGCCGCATGCGTTCGACCAGATGCGCGAGTTTTCGGCCAAGCGCTGGAACCGGCTGCCGTTCTCGGAAGCCGCCATCGCCGCCGATCCGGCACTGAAGGTGACCAAGCTGTCGCAGTGAAGTTTTGCCACTGCAAATGCAAACGCCCCGCTCGTGCGGGCGTTTTGCCTGGAAGCGTGGCGGGTTCAGTCGCGGAAGTTGTTGAAATCCAGCGGCGTGTCGGTCACTTCCTTGCGCAGCATGGCAATCACGCTTTGCAGGTCATCGCGCTTGGCGCCGGTCACGCGCACCGCGTCGCCTTGGATGCTCGCCTGCACCTTGATCTTGCTGTCCTTGATCGTCTTGACGATCTTCTTGGCCAGGTCACCCGAAACGCCCTTCTTGATCTTGACGACCTGCTTCATCTTGTCGCCGCCGATCTTTTGCTTGTCCTGGTAGTCCAGGAAGCGCACGTCGACGTTGCGCTTGGCAAGCTTGTTCATCAGCACGTCGTTGACCTGACCGATCTTGAAATCGTCGTCGGCAAACAGCGTGAGTTCCTGCTCTTTGTGCTCGACGCGGGAGTCGGAGCCCTTGAAGTCGAATCGCGTCGAAATTTCTTTGTTGGCCTGTTCCACGGCGTTCTTCACTTCCACCATGTTGGCTTCGCATACCACGTCAAACGACGGCATCGTGTTCTCCTTGCAGACTTGAATTCGGATTGCTGCGGCGCCTCTGTGCGGGGGCCGCGTGCGCCATGGCTTCTATAATCTCGGCTTTCCCAGCAGATTTGGCGCCATGGCGTTGCTCGACACGCATTATCCCCTAGGCCAGCACAACACGTTCCGTTTCGAGGCCACTGCGCGCTATGCCGCCCACGTTCGCACGCCGGACGACATTCCCGCCGCGCTGGCCGACCCGCGCGTGCAGGGCTTGCCGGTGCTGGTGCTGGGCGGTGGCAGCAACGTCGTGCTCACGCGCGATTTCGAAGGCCTGGTGTTGCTGATGGAGATTCCGGGCATCGCCACCGGCCGAAGCATGGCCGATGGCCGCGCAGTCCACACCGTCACCGCAGGCGCCGGCGAATCGTGGCATGGCCTGGTCGCCCACACGGTGGCGCATGGCTTGCCTGGGCTGGAAAACCTCGCGCTGATTCCCGGCACGGTGGGCGCCGCGCCCATCCAGAACATTGGCGCATACGGCGTCGAGATCAAGGACCGGTTCCATTCGCTGCGCGCCTACGACCGCCACGCCGGCGAATTCGTCACCCTCACCGCCACCGAGTGCGCCTTCGGCTATCGCGACAGCGTCTTCAAGCGCAGCGGCGCCGATCGCTACGTCATTACCGAGGTCACCTTCGCCCTGCCGGTCGACTGGCAGCCCGACACGCATTACGCCGAACTCGCGCGCGAGCTGGCCGCGCAACACATCGCCAGCCCGACTGCGCAGGACATCTTCGACGCGGTAGTCGCCATCCGCCGCCGCAAGCTGCCCGACCCGGCCGAGATCGGCAACGCCGGCAGCTTCTTCAAGAACCCCATCGTCGATGCCGCCACGCGCGATGCCCTCGCCGAGCGTTTCCCGAATCTGGTCGGATATGTGCAGCCCGACGGCACCTACAAGCTCGCCGCCGGCTGGTTGATCGATCAGTGCGGCTTCAAGGGCCGGCAGAGCGGCGCGGTTGGGGTGTATGAAAAACAGGCGCTGGTGCTGGTACATCGTGGCGGCGGCAGCGCGATCCAGTTGATGACGCTGGCGCGCGAAATCCAGGACGCGGTTCATGCGCGCTTTGGCGTGCGCATCGAACCTGAGCCGGTCGTGGTGTAAAGAGGCGGGCGGATGGGCGCGCTGGGCATCTTGCGCCACATCGCACGCCTCAAGATCCGGGCAGCACTCGCCTGACGTACCCGCGGTCGATCCAATGGCCTAAAATGGCTGGTTTGACCCCACGACCTCCCTTTTCGCATTCCATTTCATGACCACCGAAACCTTTGACGGCGTCCGCCTGACCACCAAGGCCAATGTGTACTTTGACGGAAAGTGCGTCAGCCACAGCTTTACCCTGCCCGACGGCACCAAGAAGTCCGTGGGCGTGGTGCTGCCGGCCACGCTGACCTTCGGCACGGCCGCCGCGGAAATCATGGAATGCGTGGGCGGTTCGTGCGAATACAAGCTCGACGGCACCGACGAGTGGAAGACGTCCGGCGCAGGCGAAAGCTTCCAGGTTCCGGCCAACTCGAAGTTCGATATTCGCGTGACCGAGGCCTACCACTACATCTGCCACTACGCCTGAACCTGTCCAGGATCCTACTGCGCGGCTCGATCTTGACCTTGTGATGCTCGCCGTACCCGTGTACGGCTGCGCTTCTCAGGCCAACCTCGAACCGCTCGCTACGGATTCTGAACAGGTTCAAAGAACTGAAAGACTGAAGAGACACACCATGGAAACCATCCTGCAACACGTTCCCGTCGGCCAGAAGGTCGGCATTGCCTTCTCGGGCGGTCTCGATACCAGCGCTGCGCTGCGCTGGATGAAGAACAAGGGCGCGCTGCCCTATGCCTACACCGCCAATCTCGGCCAGCCCGACGAGGAAGACTACGATGCCATCCCGCGCAAGGCCATGGAGTACGGTGCAGAGAAGGCCCGCCTGATCGACTGCCGCCCGCAGCTGGCCAATGAAGGCATTGCCGCTATCCAATCCGGCGCGTTCCACATCAGCACTGGCGGCATTACGTACTTCAACACCACGCCGCTGGGCCGCGCCGTGACCGGGACCATGCTGGTCGCCGCCATGAAGGAAGACGACGTCAACATCTGGGGCGACGGCTCGACCTTCAAGGGCAACGACATCGAGCGCTTCTACCGCTACGGCCTGCTGACCAACCCGGCACTGAAGATCTACAAGCCCTGGCTGGACCAGGCCTTCATCGACGAGCTGGGCGGCCGCGCTGAAATGTCGGCGTTCATGACCAAGGAAGGTTTCGGCTACAAGATGAGCGCCGAGAAGGCCTACTCGACGGACAGCAACATGCTGGGCGCCACGCACGAGGCCAAGGATCTGGAACAGCTGAACAGCGGCATCCGCATCGTCAACCCGATCATGGGCGTGGCGTTCTGGAAGCCGGAAGTCGAGGTTAAGGCGGAAGAAGTGTCGGTCACGTTCGACGAGGGCCGCCCGGTCGCCGTCAACGGCCGCGAGATTGCCGACCCGGTGGAGATGTTCCTGGAGCTGAACCGCATCGGCGGCCGCCACGGCCTGGGCATGAGCGACCAGATCGAAAACCGCATCATCGAAGCCAAGAGCCGCGGCATCTACGAAGCCCCGGGGATGGCGCTGTTGCACATCGCCTACGAGCGCCTGGTGACCGGCATCCATAACGAAGACACCATCGAGCAGTACCGCATCAACGGCCTGCGCCTGGGCCGTCTGCTGTACCAGGGCCGCTGGTTCGACCCGCAAGCCATCATGCTGCGCGAAACCGCCCAGCGCTGGGTGGCCCGCGCCGTGACCGGCACCATCACGCTGGAACTGCGCCGCGGCAACGACTACTCGATCCTGAACACCGAGTCGCCCAACCTGACCTACGCGCCGGAGCGCCTGTCGATGGAGAAGGTGGAAGACGCCCCGTTCAGCCCGGCTGACCGCATCGGCCAACTGACCATGCGCAACCTCGACCTGATGGACACACGCGACAAGCTCGCTATCTACTCGAAGGCCGGGTTGCTGTCGCTGGGCACCGCCAACGCGCTGCCCCAGCTCGATGGCGGCAAGAAGTAACTGCCTGCCGCATCAAGGCAAAAAGGCCGCTCCGACGTCAATCGGAGCGGCCTTTTTTATGCCTGCAGATTTGGGCGGCTACGCGCTCAATAACGACCGCAGAGCAGGTATTCCATCAGCGCCTTCTGCACGTGCAGGCGGTTTTCCGCCTCGTCCCACACGACGCTCTGCTTGCCGTCGATGACGGCCGCTTCGACTTCCTCGCCGCGGTGTGCGGGCAGGCAGTGCATGAACAGCGCATCGGGTTGTGCGCGCTGCATCATCGCCTCGGTGACCATCCAGTCGCCAAAGGCCTTCTTGCGGGCCTCGTTCTCGGCTTCGTAGCCCATGCTGGTCCACACGTCGGTGGTCACCAGATGCGCGCCGTCGCAGGCCTCGAGCGGACTTTCGAACACATGCACAAACGGCAAAGCGGAATCGGCCACCATGGCCGGATCCAGCTGATAGCCCTTCGGCGCAGAAAAATGGAAGCGGAAACCGAGGATCTCAGCCGCCTGGATCCACGTGTAGGCCATGTTGTTGGCATCACCCACCCAGGTGACGGTCTTGCCCTTGATCGGGCCGCGGTGCTCGATGAAGGTGAAGATGTCGGCCAGCACCTGGCACGGGTGGTATTCGTTGGTCAGCCCGTTGATGACCGGCACGCGCGAATGCGCGGCAAAACGTTCGATGATCTCCTGCCCGAAGGTGCGGATCATGATGATGTCGGTCATGCGGGAGATGACCTGCGCGGCGTCTTCGATCGGCTCACCGCGCCCCAGCTGGGAATCGCGCGTGTTCAGGAAGACCGCGTGGCCGCCGAGCTGGTGAATGCCGGCTTCGAACGACAGGCGCGTACGCGTGGAATTCTTCTCGAAGATCATGGCCAGCGTGCGGTCGTGCAGCGGATGCCACGTCTCGTAGTTCTTGAACTTGGCCTTGAGGATCGCGGAACGGTCCAGCAGGTATTCGTACTCTTCCAGCGAAAAGTCCTTGAACTGCAGGTAGTGCTTGATCGAGCTTGGTGGGTTCATAAAACAACGAAGGCGGCCTGCAGATGACGCACCGGGAACATCCCGTGGCACGTCGCCCTAGCCGCCTTGCCTGTTGAAGATTCAGGCCATCATACGGGATCGCCACCCGTTTGGCGAGTTTCGCGCCTGCGCGGGCCGGCTACCACAAAGGCCCCGGTGAAAGGCCGATGAAAGTCTTATATAAGATATAATACTGGCTGCCTCGGATGCCCCACCCGTCCGCACGCCGGCACGACGAGCCGGTCCGTCCGGTTCACGAATCGGCAACCAGGCAGGCGCATCATCCGCACCACAAGTGCACCCCGCTCGAACGTTGCGGCACCCGCACGGTCGAAGTCGTTTGCAAATCTCCACAGCCCCACGCAGTCCATGGCAGCCAACCCTCGCCAATTCTTTATCCAGGGCGTCACCCGTGACGGAAAGACCTTCCGCCCGAGCGACTGGGCCGACCGGCTGTGCGGTGTGATGGCGCAGTTCCGCCCCGCCGGTGATTCCGGAGATCCCCGCTTCACCTACTCCCCATATGTGCGCCCCGTCATGTCGGGCGGCATCCGCAGCGTGTTCGTCGACGAGCGTCTGCGCGACATCGAACCCAAGGCGCTGGATTTCGTGCTGAACTTCGCGCACGACAACAACCTCCAGCTCGTGGAAGCCTGCATCCTGCCGGAAGGCGGCGCTGCAGCGAAAGCCTGATCCCCAAGAACGCCGCTCGACGCAGCGCCTTGCACATTGCAGGCGCGCAGAATGCAAAAAGCCCGTCCGAAGACGGGCTTTTTTATCGTCGGAGCGCAACGTTCGTGTCGCGCCATGCCGGCCCAGGCCGGCATCACCCGAACTTAGGCAGCCATTGCCTTGATGGCAGCGGACAGACGCGACTTGGCGCGTGCAGCCTTGTTCTTGTGGACGATCTTCTTGTCAGCGATGCTGTCGATCGTGCTTTGGGCGGTCTTGAATGCAGCAGCAGCGGCAGTCTTGTCGCCGGCAGCCACAGCCTTGCGGACGCCCTTGATTGCGGTACGCAGACGCGAGCGCAGAGCCGAGTTGTGAGCGTTTTGAACGACGGCTTGGCGTGCGCGCTTGCGTGCTTGTGCGGTGTTTGCCATGGAAAAATCCCTGAAGAAACGGTAGCAAGCGCCCCGGGAGACACGGAAGGCCGAAGCGCGCAAATTGGTGAAAGACGGCAATTATACGCAGACTTCCGCCTTCAACGCAAACCCTGTTGTGAAATCGCCCGGATAGCTGCAGTTTGCGGCTTTTGCAGCACTTTTGGGCGCGTGGCAGGCCGGTCCCTATAATACGGCCGCAATTGTGCCCTCCGGTCACGTTCGTCACGCCGGGCGCGAACCCCGCATGGCGCCGTCGGTCAGACCGCCATCGCCGTGTTTGCCTCCCAGGCGGCGCCCAACCACGCTTTCATCTTGAATCTCCTCAAAACCCTCGCCACGATCAGCGGCCTGACGATGCTCTCGCGCATCACGGGGCTCATTCGCGAAACGCTGATCGCCCGCGCCTTCGGTGCCTCGGTCTACACCGACGCCTTCAACGTCGCCTTCCGCATCCCCAACCTGCTTCGCCGGCTTTCGGCCGAGGGCGCGTTTTCGCAAGCGTTCGTGCCGATCCTGGGCGAATTCAAGAACCGCCAGGGCGAAGCCGAAACGCGCGCGCTGGTCGACTCCGTGGCCACGGTGATGACCTGGTTCCTGGTGATCATCTCGGCGCTGGGCGTGATTGGCGCGCCGTTGATCGTCACCGCTGTCGCGACCGGCTTCAAGGAGCACGAGAGCCAGGCGTACATCTCGGCGATCTTCATGACGCGCGTGATGTTTCCGTACATCGGGCTGGTGTCGTTGGTGGCGCTGGCGTCGGGCATTCTCAATACGTGGCGGCAGTTTGCGGTGCCAGCTTTTACGCCGGTGCTGCTGAACCTGTCGTTCATCGTGGCAGCGGTGTTTGTGGCGCCGCACCTTGAGACGCCGATCTACGCCCAGGCCTACGCGGTGATGGTGGGCGGCATCCTGCAGCTCGCCATTCAGATTCCGTCGCTGCGCAAGGTCGGGATGCTGCCGCGCGTGTCGTTCAACGTGCGGGCGGCGTGGCATCACCCGGGCGTGCGGCGCGTGCTCAAGCAGATGTTGCCGGCCACGCTGTCGGTGTCCGTCGCGCAGATCAGCCTGATCATCAACACCAACATTGCGTCGCGCCTGCCCACGGGCAGCGTGTCGTGGCTGAACTACGCAGACCGGCTGATGGAATTCCCGACCGCGCTGCTGGGCGTGGCACTTGGGACGATCCTGCTGCCAAGCCTGTCGAAGGCCAGCGCGGAGGACAACCGTGAAGAGTACTCATCGCTGCTCGACTGGGGGCTGCGGCTGACCGTGCTGCTGGCGGTGCCGTCTGCGGTGGGGCTGTTCGTGTTTGGCGCGCCGCTCACGGCCACGCTGTTCCACTACGGCAAATTCACCGGCATGGACGTCGAGATGACGCGCCAGGCGCTGACGTCGTACGGCGTGGGGCTGATCGGGCTGATCGTCATCAAGATCCTGGCGCCTGGCTTCTACGCACGGCAGGACATTCGCACGCCGGTGAAGATCGCGCTGGTGGTGCTGGTGGCGACGCAGTTGTCCAACTATGTCTTCGTGCCGATTTTCGGGCACGCGGGGCTGGCGCTGTCGATCAGCTTTGGCGCAACCATCAATGCGGCGCTGCTGTTCTTCGGCCTGCGCCGGCGCGGCTATTACCATCCGCTGCCGGGCTGGGGGCTGTTCATTGCGCAGGTGATGTCGGCCGTACTGCTGTTGGCCGGCGTGCTGCTGTGGCTCGCCCACAATTTCGATTGGGTGGGACTGGGCGCCAAGCCGCTTGTGCGCATCGCGCTGCTGGCCGCAAGCCTGGTCCTGTGCGCGGTGGTCTATTTCGGTACACTGTGGCTCACTGGATTGAAGTTCTCCACGTTCCGAAAAAAGGCCATCTGATGACCACTAAAGTCCTCGATTATTTTTCGGCCCTGGTCGCGGACGACGACAGCATCCCCCTCACAGAAACGGCACTGTCGATTGCGCAGGACGCATATCCGGATCTGGACCTGCAGGCGGAGCTGGCCGCCATTGACGTGCTCGTCGCGCGGATCAAGAACCGCATTGCCGACGGCACGCCGGCCATCCAGCGCCTGCGCCTGCTCAATCAGTTCTTCTATCGCGAGCTGGGCTTCGGGCCCAATGCAAACGACTACTACGACCCCGAAAACTCCTATCTGAATGCCGTGCTGCAAAGCCGGCGCGGCATTCCGATCTCATTGGCCGTGCTGCTGATGGAGATCGGCCAGCAGATCGGCTTGCCGCTCAAGGGGGTGTCTTTCCCGAATCACTTCCTGGTGCGCATGAGCATTCCTGCGGGCGAGGTCGTGCTCGATCCGCTGACGGGGCAGACGCTCTCGAAGGAAGAGTTGCAGGACATGCTCGACCCGTACCTGGAAAAGGAAGGCATCGAAGACCCGAACACGGTGCCGCTCGGGGTGTTCCTGCAAGTGGCCACGCACCGCGAGATCATCGCGCGCATGCTGCGCAACCTGAAGGCGATCTACCTGCAGGAATCGCGGTGGCAGCGCCTGCTGGCCGTGCAGCAGCGGCTGGTGATTCTGCTGCCCGATTCGATCGAAGAAGTGCGCGACCGGGGACTGGCCTACGCCAACCTGGAGTGCTTCCGCCCTGCGTTGGAAGACCTGGAAGCCTACGTGGACGCCCGCCCCGATGCGGCCGACACCGCCAAGCTCAAGGAGCGCATGCCAACGTTGCGCGCCATGAGCAAGAACTTGAATTGACGCCTACTTCGGCGCCACAGCGCCGCGACGGCGCTTGAGCAGCTTCCACAGCCCGCCCAGCATGAGCGGCACGATCGCCGCTCCCAGACCGATCAGCACAATCGTGTTCAGGTGCTCGCGGATGATGGGCACGTTGCCGAACAGGTCGCCGGCCAGAACCAACAAGCCGACCCACAGCACGGCGCCGATCATATTGAAGAGCTGGAACTTCGCAAACGTCATCTTCGACACGCCGGCCACGAACGGCGCGAACGTGCGCACCACCGGGATGAAGCGCGCCATCACCAGCGTCTTGCCGCCGTGGCGCTCATAGAAGCCGTGGGTCTTCATCAGCGCTTCGTGATCGAGGAAGCGGATGTGACCGTCGAACACCTTGGGGCCAATCCACGAGCCGACGAAATAGTTGACCGTATTGCCCGTTACCGCCGCGGTGACCAGCAGCACGATGAGCAGCCAGGCGTCCATCTGGCCCGTGGCGCACATGGCGCCGGCAATGAAAAGCAGCGTGTCGCCCGGCAGGAAGGGCAGCACCACCAGGCCGGTCTCGGCAAAGACGATGGCGAACAGCAGCACGTAGACCCACGCGCCGTACTGCTGAATGAGCAGTCCCAACGATTTGTCGACATGCAGAACGATGTCGACGAGTTGCATCACGATATCCAAACCAACCCCCGATTGAGCAGCGGGGAATGATACCGGATGTCAATTAATTTTCCCCTTGCGCCTGCGGGGCTTGCGTCGGTGCGCCGCACAGTGCGTGACATTTATAATGCCGCGATGACTTCCGCCTCGACTTCCCGCCGCCCCATCCGCCCGCTTCCCGACCAGTTGATCAGCCAGATCGCGGCCGGCGAGGTGGTCGAACGGCCGGCGTCCGTCGTCAAGGAACTGCTGGAAAACGCGCTGGATGCCGGTGCCACGCAGCTCCAGATCAAGCTGGAGGAAGGCGGCGTGCGGCGCATTGCCATTACTGACAACGGCGCAGGCATTCCGGCCGATGAACTGCCCGTCGCGCTGATGCGGCATGCGACCAGCAAGATCGGCTCGCTGGAAGAACTGGAATCGGTGTCGACGCTGGGGTTCCGGGGCGAGGCGCTCGCTTCGATTGCCTCGGTGGCGGAATTGACGCTCACGTCACGCACCGCCCATGACGCCCACGCCACACAGATCATCGCGCAGACCGGCCGAGCACAGCCCGCCTCGGGCGGCGTCGGCACCACCGTCGATGTGCAGCACCTGTACTTCAACACGCCGGCGCGCCGCAAATTCCTCAAGACCGAGCAGACCGAGCTGGGTCACTGTATGGAAGTGATCCGCCGAACCGCGTTGGCGCGGCCCGATGTCGCCATCTCCGTACATCACAACGGCAAGCCGCTGGAGCATTGGAACGCCACGCAGGCGGATTCACGCTCGGCGGCCGTGCTCGGCACCGAATTCGCGCGCGCGCGCCTGCCTTTCGAAGAATCCGCCGGCGAGCTGCGCCTGTTCGGCTTTGCCGGCCTGCCGACCGCGTCGCGCGGCCGGGCCGACCACCAGTTCTTCTACGTCAACGGCCGCTTCGTGCGGGATCGCCTGCTCACGCACGCCGTGCGCAGCGCTTACGAAGATGTGCTCCATGGCGACCGCTTCCCCGCCTACGTGCTGTGCCTGGAGCTGCCGCCCGAAGCGGTGGACGTGAACGTGCATCCGTCCAAGATCGAGGTGCGCTTCCGCGACAGCCGCGCGGTGCACCAGTTCGTCTATCACGCGGTGCAACGCGCCCTGTCCCGCCATGCCGGCGAACAAGGCGACAGCCTGCGCACCGACATCGCCGACGCGCCCGAGGTGGCCGGGGTCACGACGGCGCCCTCGCCCGCCGACAACACCACGCGCTGGATCAACCAGATGGCGGCACGGCAAACGTCGCTCGGCATTGCGCAGCCGCGTGCGGAATACCTGTCGATGATGCGCGGCGACAGCGCGCCCATGCCGTCGAGCCGCCCCGCCTGGATGACCGATGTGCCGAGCGCCGCGACGTTGTTCGACGGCGGTACGGCAACTGCGCAAGCGCCTGTCGCCGTTGCGGAGCCGGCCGCTGCGCAGCACGCCGATGACGAGGATGCGCACCCGCTCGGCTTTGCGGTCGCCCAGCTGCACGGCATCTACGTGCTGGCGCAGAACACGCGCGGCATGGTGCTCGTCGACATGCACGCCGCGCACGAGCGCATCCTCTACGAACAGCTCAAGACCGCGCTGGAAGCCAGGCGCGTCGAAGTCCAGCCGCTGCTGATTCCCGTCACGTTTGCCGCAAGCCCGGTGGAGATCGGCACCGCAGAGGAATTCCGCGACACGCTCACGCTGCTGGGCTTCGACATCTCCGCCGTGTCGCCGACCACGCTGGCCGTGCGATCGGTGCCGACGCTGCTGCAGAAGGCCGATGCGCAGGCGTTGGCCCGCGACGTGCTGCGCGATCTGCACGCCTATGGCGGCTCGCGCGTGCTGGCCGAACGCCAGAACGAACTGCTGGCCACGCTGGCGTGCCACTCCGCCGTGCGCGCCAACCGCCGCCTGAACCTGGATGAGATGAACGCGCTGCTGCGCCAGATGGAAGCCACCGAACGCGCCGACCAATGCAACCACGGTCGGCCGACGTGGATTCAGCTCACCGTGGCCGACCTGGATCGCCTCTTCCTGCGTGGTCAGTAAATTCCGATGACTGCGTCTGCTGCAAGCGCCCCGCGCGCGATTTGCCTGCTCGGGCCGACCGCCTCCGGCAAGACCGCCGCCGCATTGAAGCTGGCCGAGCGCTGGCCGGTCGAGATCATCAGCATGGATTCCGCGCTGGTGTATCGCGGCATGGACATCGGCACCGCCAAGCCCAGCGCCGAAGAACAAGCCATCGCGCCGCATCACCTGATCGACATCATCGATCCGCTCGATGCGTATTCCGCCGCGCAATTTGCCAACGATGCGAATGCGCTGATCGATGCCATCCGCGCGCGCGGCCGGCTGCCGCTGATCGTCGGCGGCACGATGCTGTATTACAAGGCGCTCACGCAAGGTCTCTCCGATTTGCCCGGCGCCGATCCCGCCATCCGCGCGGAGATCGATGCCGAAGCCGCCCGCGATGGCTGGCCGGCGTTGCACGCCAAACTGGCGCAGGTCGATCCGGTGACGGCCGCGCGACTGCACGCGACCGATGCGCAGCGCATCCAGCGCGCGCTGGAGCTGTATCGGCTGACGGGCCAGCCGATGTCCGCCCTGCTCGCACGCGAGGTTGGCGCAAATGCATTCCAGCAGCACGATGCGGCTGCGCCGTATCTGACGATTGCGCTGGAACCGTCCGACCGCCTCGTGCTGCATGCGCGCATCGCGCAGCGCTTTGACGCGATGCTCGCCGGCGGCCTGCTCGACGAGGTGGAGGCCTTGCGCCGCCGCGGCGATCTTTCGCCCACGCTGCCATCCATCCGCTGCGTCGGTTATCGCCAGGCGTGGGCTTATCTGGACGGCGAAATCGACATGGCGGCTCTGCGCGAACAAGGCATCGCCGCCACGCGTCAGCTCTGCAAGCGCCAGATCACGTGGCTGCGCAGCACCCCCGAGCGGCACGTGGTCGACTGCCTCGCGCCCGATTACGTCGACCAGGTTGCGCGCCTGGTCCAAACCTCACTGGAACCACGATGACAATGACCGCCACCACAGCGAGCAGCTTCACGCTGCGCCCTGCCACGCCGGACGACTGCGCCTCGCTCGTTCGCTTGATCTCTGCACTGGCCGAGTACGAAAAGCTCACGCACCTGGTGCAGACCACGCCTGAAGCGCTGGCGACGATGCTGTTCGGGCCGCGCCCGTATTGCGAGGCGGTGCTGGCGGAAGTCGACGGCCGGGCCGTGGGCTTTGCGCTGTTCTTCCACAACTTCTCGACCTTCCTGTGCAAGCCGGGCCTGTATCTGGAAGACCTGTTCGTGGAACCCGAATACCGCGGCCTGGGCATCGGCAAGGCACTCCTGATCCACCTGGCGCGCCTGGCGCAGGAGCGAGACTGCGGCCGCTTCGAATGGAGCGTGCTGGACTGGAATGCGCCGTCCATCGCCTTCTACGAAGCCATGGGCGCCGATGTGCTGCCCGAGTGGCGCATCTGCCGCGCCACCGGCGATGCGTTGACCAAGCTGGCCGCTACCACCATGCCCGCCAGCCTGGCCGCAGCCGCCTGAATTTGACCGCAAGCTCCGGAGTGCCGCGCGCACTCCAGCGAGCGTAGGCTTGGCATATCGAATCTCGGAAAGGAGCCCATATGCCGCCTTCCACGGCCGCCGCACATATCAGCGCGGGGCACCGTCCAAGTCTTGACTGCATCGACTGGCATGCCGTTGAGGAGGCCCTCAACGAGGCCGGCTGCGCCGTGTTGCCAAGCCTGCTCGCCGCTGACGCGTGCAACTCCCTCGCCGCGCTGTACCCGCAACAGAGCCTGTTTCGGTCGCGCGTAGTGATGGAACGCCACGGCTTCGGGCGCGGCGAATACCAGTATTTCGCGTATCCGCTGCCGGACCTCATCGCGCAGTTGCGCGCCTCGCTCTACCCGCCGCTGGCGACCATCGCCAACCGCTGGAATCAAGCCATGGATATCGACGTGCGCTATCCAGCCAAACACGCCGATTTCCTGCGTCGCTGCCACGAAGCCGGCCAGCTGCGCCCCACGCCGCTGATCCTGCGATACGGCGCCGGCGACTACAACTGCCTGCATCAGGACCTCTACGGTGAACACGTCTTCCCGCTGCAGGTCGCCATCCTGTTGTCGGAACCGGGCATCGATTTCAGCGGCGGCGAATTCGTCATGACGGAGCAGCGCCCGCGGATGCAGTCGCGGCCCGAGGTGGTGCCATTGCGCAAAGGCGATGCGGTGGTCTTTGCGGTACACCATCGCCCCGTCCAAGGCACGCGCGGCACGTACCGCGTGAACATGCGCCACGGCGTGAGCCGCCTGCGCTCCGGCCAGCGGCATACTGTTGGCATCATCTTCCACGACGCGCTGTAGCGACCAAACCATGACCACCGGCGATCTGTTTGCCGATCACGCACCCGCCGATGACGCCCGCATTGCGCTCGGCGAGGCGGCGTTCGTACTGCGTGGTTTTGCGCTGACGGATGCACCGGCCCTGCTCGCAGCGGTCGACGCCATCGCGCAGCAGGCAGCGTTTCGCCACATGGTCACACCGGGCGGTTTTGAGATGTCGGTCGCGCTCACCAACAGCGGCACGCTGGGCTGGACTTCAGACCGCCGCGGCTACCGCTACGCCACGCACGACCCGCTCACGGGAGCCGCGTGGCCACCGCTGCCCGACGTGTTCCTGCGCCTTGCGCGCAACGCCGCCGCAGCGGCCGGCTTCCCGGGCTTCACGCCCGACGCCTGCCTCATCAACCGCTATGTGCCCGGCGCACGCCTGTCGCTGCATCAGGACAAGGACGAGCAGGATTACGGCGCGCCGATCGTCTCCGTGTCGCTCGGCATGCCGGCCGTCTTTCTGTTTGGCGGACATCGCCGCGCCGACAAGACGCAGCGCATCCCCCTTTTTCACGGCGATGTCGTCGTCTGGGGCGGGCCGGATCGCCTGCGCTATCACGGCGTTGCGCCGCTCAAAGACCACCCGCATGCGCTGCTTGGTAGCCAGCGCATCAACCTCACGTTCCGCAAGGCCGGCTGACCGGCAAATTACCGCATGACCATCGCCGCAGACCTGTCCGATACGGCCTACCGACAAGCCGAAGCCTTCCTTGCCACGCTGGACGAAGACTGGGCCCGCCATATCGCAGCGATCGGACCGTGCCGCCACGCCGCCAAGCCTGCGCGCGAACCTTATGAAGCGCTGATCCGCGCGATCGCCTATCAGCAGTTGCACGCCAAGGCCGGCGACGCCATCCTGGGACGTTTCCTCGCGCTGTATCCGGCAGCGGCTTTTCCTGCACCGCAGCAAGTGCTGGCCACCGACGAGGCGGCGCTGCGCGCCTGCGGCTTCTCGGCGACCAAACTGGCGACCATTCGCGGCATCGCACAAGCCGCGCTCGACGGCGTCGTCCCGACGCGTGAACAGGCGCGCGCCATGCCGGACGAAACGCTCATCGAACGTCTGGTGACATTGCGCGGAGTCGGCCGGTGGACGGTCGAAATGCTGCTGATCTACACGCTGGAGCGCTCCGACATCCTGCCCGCAGATGACTTCGGCGTGCGTGATGGCTACCGCCGCCTGAAGCGGCTCGACAGCACGCCCACGCGCAAGCAGATGGAAAAACTCGGCGTTGCATGGAGCCCATATCGGACCGTCGCGGCCTGGTATTTATGGCGCGTGCCCGTCAATGTTTCACGCGCGTGAATCGGGCAAATCTTGCGCTAGATCACGCCCCACCGACATATCGGTTGCGCGATAGCGGGCACGCCGGGATCATGCGAAAACCTTGAATTCCCGTGCGACGTTCGCTTTACTGGAAAACGTTCGCGCGCCATTGCGCCGCCCTCATTGGTCGAGTCATCGTGGAACAGCCCCAAAACGTCGACGCGCAACGTAAATCCGAAGAACTGCGGAGCTTCCTGTTTCTGACAGCGGTGATGGTGCCGGTTCTTTCCGTACTTATCGTGGCCGGATACGGCTTTATCGTCTGGGCAACGCAATTACTGAGCGGTCCGCCAACGCATTGATTTAACGCCCCGGGGGGTCCGAGGGCGAGTCGGTCATATGTTCGCGCAGCACTGATTAGAAAAGGCGTTGATCGCCACAACAGCGTCATGCGACACACAAGAAAAATAGACATCCCCATTCGGCCGGCGCCGCTCGAAGATGACGAGTGGCATATCGCCGGGGTTCTGGTCCAGACGCGGCCAACCCAGCTTGCATCGGTAAGCCAATCCATCGAAGCCATCGCCGGCAGCGAAATCCATGCGGCCAGCGACAACGGCAAGCTCGTGGTCACGCTCGAGGCGCCCAGCTCGCGCGCCATTGCAGCCCACTTGGCGTTCATTCAGCAGATCGACGGTGTGCTGAACACCGCGCTGATCTATCAGCACAACGAAATGGCAGACGCCATGAATGAGGAAATGGACGATGAAAGTCTCTCGCCGCGCGTTCATTAAGCAGACCGCTGCCGCCGCCACCGCTTCGGTAGCGGGCGTCACGCTTCCTGTCGGCGCCGCAAACCTCGTCACCGACAAAGAGCTGACGCAGCTCAAGTGGTCCAAGGCGCCTTGCCGATTCTGCGGCACCGGCTGCGGCGTTGAAGTGGCCGTCAAGGACAACCGTGTGGTGGCCACGCAGGGCGACCCGAAGGCCGAGGTCAACCGGGGCCTGAACTGCGTCAAGGGCTATTTCCTGTCGAAGATCATGTACGGCAAGGACCGGCTGACCCAGCCGCTGCTGCGCATGAAGAACGGCAAGTACGACAAGAACGGCGAGTTCACGCCGGTGAGCTGGGACCGTGCGTTCGACGAGATGGCGGTGCAGTTCAAACGCGTCATCAAGGAAAAGGGCCCGACCGCTGTCGGCATGTTCGGCTCCGGCCAATGGACCGTTTTTGAAGGCTACGCCGCCGTCAAGCTGATGAAGGCGGGCTTTCGCTCGAACAACCTCGACCCCAACGCGCGCCACTGCATGGCCTCCGCCGTGGCCGGCTTCATGCGCACGTTCGGCATGGACGAGCCGATGGGCTGCTACGACGACTTCGAAGTCGCCGACGCGTTCGTGCTGTGGGGCTCGAACATGGCGGAGATGCATCCGATCCTGTGGTCGCGCGTGACGGATCGGCGCCTGTCTGCGCCGAAGACGAAGGTCGCGGTGCTGTCGACGTTCACGCACCGCTCGTTCGATCTGGCCGACATTCCGATCGTCTTCACGCCGCAGGCCGACCTCGCGATGCTGAACTACATCGCGAACTACATCATCACCAACAAGAAGGTCAACACGGACTTCGTCAACAAGCACACCGTCTTCAAGCAGGGCGTGACCGATATCGGCTACGGCCTGCGGCCGGACAACCCCGTGCAGAAGGCCGCCAAGAATGCCGACAAGGTGGGCGATTCCAAACCGATCTCGTTCGACGAGTTCGCAAAGTTCGTCTCGACGTACGACCTGGACTACACCACCAAGCTGGCGAACCCGGACAAGAGCAAGGAGAAGGAGTTCAAGCAGCAGCTCCAGAAGCTTGCCGAGCTGTACGCCGATCCGAAGATCAAGGTCGTCTCGTTCTGGACCATGGGTTTCAACCAGCACACGCGTGGCACCTGGGCGAACAACATGATCTACAACCTGCACCTGCTGACGGGGAAGATCGCCACGCCGGGCAACAGCCCCTTCTCGCTGACGGGCCAGCCTTCGGCCTGCGGGACCGCACGCGAAGTCGGCACGTTCTCGCACCGCTTGCCGGCCGACATGGTCGTGACGAACCCGAAGCACCGCGAGGAAGCCGAGCACATCTGGAAACTGCCCGCCGGCACGATCCCGGAAAAGCCGGGCTATCACGCCGTGCTGCAGAACCGCATGCTGAAAGACGGCAAGCTCAATGCGTACTGGGTGCAGGTCAACAACAACATCCAGGCCGGCGCCAACATCAACGAGGAAGGCTACCCGGGCTACCGCAATCCGGCGAACTTCATCGTTGTCTCGGACGTGTATCCGACCGTCACCGCGCTGGCCGCCGACCTGATCCTCCCGAGCGCCATGTGGGTCGAGAAGGAAGGCGCCTACGGCAACGCCGAGCGCCGCACGCAGTTCTGGCATCAACTCGTTGATGCGCCCGGCGAGGCACGTTCCGACCTGTGGCAACTGGTGGAATTCTCCAAGCGTTTCAAGGTGGAAGAAGTCTGGCCGGAAGACCTCATCGCCAAGAAGCCGGAGCTGCGCGGCAAGACGCTCTACGACGTGCTCTACCGCAACGGCAACGTCGACAAGTTCCCGCTCAAGGACGTCGACCCGGAATACAACAATGCCGAAGCCAAAGCGTTCGGCTTCTACCTGCAGAAGGGCTTGTTCGAGGAATATGCAAGCTTCGGGCGCGGCCACGGCCACGACCTGGCACCGTTCGACGACTATCACAAGGCGCGCGGATTGCGCTGGCCGGTGGTCAACGGCAAGGAAACACGCTGGCGCTACAAGGAAGGCAGCGATCCGTACGTCAAGGCCGGCACCGGCTACCAGTTCTATGGCAACCCGGACGGCAAGGCGGTGATCTTCGCCCTGCCCTATGAGGCGCCGCCGGAAGTGCCGGACAAGGAATACCCGTTCTGGCTGTCGACCGGCCGCGTGCTGGAACACTGGCACTCGGGCTCGATGACGCGGCGGGTGCCCGAGCTGTATCGCGCATTCCCGAATGCGGTCTGCTTCATGCACCCCGAAGACGCGAAGGCGTTGGGGCTGCGGCGTGGTGTCGAGGTCGAGGTGATTTCGCGGCGCGGCAAGATGCGCACCCGCATTGAAACGCGCGGCCGCAACCAGCCGCCGAAGGGCCTGGTGTTCGTGCCCTGGTTCGATGCAAGCCAGCTCATCAACAAGGTCACCCTGGATGCAACCTGCCCGATCTCGCTGCAGACGGATTTCAAGAAATGCGCCGTCAAGATCGTGAAGGTCTGACGAGCCCAGGCAGACGACACACGCGCAACCGGAAAACGTCATGAAGCTCAGCCGACTCCTGGGACTGCCAGCCGTACTCTGTGCGCTGCTGCTGGCGACCCTTGCCAACTTGCCCGCGCAGGCCCAAGGCGTTGTCGACGCCATGCGCGGCCCCACGCCGATCGCGGCCGAATCGACACCGCCCATCCTGTATCCGACCGAGAACAAGGACGTGCGCCGCGAGCGCAACTACACCGGGCAGCCGCCGACGATTCCGCACAAGATCGACGGCACCTACATGTATCAGATCACCAAGGACAACAACGGTTGCCTGTCCTGCCATGCGCGTACGAAGGCCGAAGAGATGCGGGCGATCCCGATCAGCCCCACGCACTACGTTGACCGCGACGGCCATCAACTGGCCGACGTTTCGCCGCGCCGCTTCTTCTGCACGCAATGCCACGTGCCGCAGGCCGACGCCAAGCCGCTTATCACCAATACGTTTGTCGATGTCGATGAACTGCTCAAACGCAAGCCTGACGGCAAGAGCGTTGGCAAGAACTGAGGCGGTGCAGCCATGTTCGACCTGATCAAGCGCTACTGGCGCACCATCAACCGGCCCAGTGCGTATTTCAGCCTGGGCTTTCTGACATTGGGTGGCTTTGTTGCCGGCGTGGTGTTCTGGGGCGCGTTCAACACCGCGATGGAGGTGACGAACACCGAAGCGTTCTGCACGGGCTGCCACGAAATGCACGACAACGTGTACCAGGAGCTGCAGAGCACCATCCATTACACCAACCGCAGCGGTGTACGCGCCATCTGCTCGAACTGCCACGTTCCGCACGCCTGGACGAACAAGATTGCACGGAAGATGCAGGCCTCCAAGGAAGTGTGGGGCAAGATTTTCGGCACCATCGATACGCGCGAGAAATTCGAAGCCCACCGGCTCGAACTGGCCCAGCACGAATGGGATCGCCTCAAGGCCAACGATTCATTGGAATGCCGCAACTGCCACAACTACGATTCGATGGATTTCACACGGCAAAGCCCGCGCGCGTCTGCCATGCACTCCCAGTACCTGGGCAGCAAGGAGAAGACCTGCATCGACTGCCACAAGGGCATTGCGCACCATCTGCCCGACATGTCGAAGATGAAGACCGAGTGACGCACGCGATCGTGCAACATGTGCCAGCCCCCATTCGACTCCGACACCTGACGTGCTTGTTGCCAGCCAATTGACGTTTTCGCGCGCCGGCCGCCGAATCTTCCGCGAGCTGGAACTCTCCGTGTCGGCAGGCGAGCTGGTGCAGATCACCGGAGCGAACGGCAGCGGGAAGACCACGCTGCTGCGTGTGCTCTGTGGCCTGCTGACACCGGCAAGCGGCACGCTGACATGGCGCGGCGTGCCCGTGCGCAGCAACGGCCCCGCTTTCCTCAATGCGCTTTGCTACGTTGGGCACACCAACGGCATCGACCCTGATCTCACGGTGACCGAGAGCCTGCGGCTGGCCATGCAACTGGCCGGATTGCGCGGCTCGGCGTCTGAGCCGTTTGGTATCGGGCGCGCACTGGAGGCGCTCGAACTCGGCAAGCTTGCCGCCACGCCGGTGCGCAAGCTCTCGCAGGGACAGCGTCGGCGCGTGGCACTGGCGCGCTTGCTGCTCGCGCGGCGCGAACTGTGGCTGCTCGATGAACCGATCGCCTCGCTCGACGATCATGCAGTCGGCCTCTTCTCCGCACAGCTCGATGCGCACTTGCGTGCAGGCGGCATGGCAATCATGGCCACGCACCACCTGCTGTCGCGCCCGCAAGGGGCGAGTCGCGTGCTCAGCCTGGGAAGCACCGCATGAAGCCGATGCTGATGGCCATCCTGCGACACGACCTTGCGCTCTCATGGCGGCGGCGCGGCAACCTTGTCGGCGGCGTGGTGTTCTACGTCATTGCGGCGAGCCTGTTCCCGCTGGCCATCGGCCCCGACCCGCAGCAGTTGCGCATGCTCGCGCCGGGCATCCTGTGGGTCGCGGCGCTGCTGGCGTCGATGCTCTCGCTCTCTCGGTTGTTTGCGCAGGAACACGCCGATGGCAGCCTGGATCAACTGCTGTTGTCGCCGCACCCGCTTGCGCTGATCGTGCTGACAAAGATTGCCGCACACTGGCTCGCCAGCGGCTTGCCATTGCTGTTGCTGACGCCCATCCTGGCCCAGCAGTACAGCCTGCCGCTGCATGCAACGCTACTGCTGACCGCCACGCTGCTGATCGGTACGCCGGCCATTGCGCTGATCGGTGCCGTTGGTGCAGCGCTCACACTGGGCGTGCGCAACGGCGCAGCGCTGTTGTGCATCCTCGTGCTGCCGCTTTGTGTGCCCGTGCTTGTGTTTGGCGCAGGCGCCGGATCTGCCGCTGATGCGGGGCTCGATGTGATGCCGCATCTGTCGTTGCTGGGCGCTTGCCTGGCGCTGTCGTTGTTTGTCTGCCCGCTGGCCACGGCTGCCGGGCTGCGCATTGCCGTGGAATGACCCGATGACGAATCGATCCGGACTCCACACCACGCCCATCACCGTGCGCCAGCCTGCGTCGCGGCGCTGGAACTGGCTCGCGTATGCGTCCCCCGTGCGGTTTGATCCGCTCGCGCGCAAGCTCGCACCGTGGTTTGGTGCAGCCGCTCTCGTGTTCCTCGTCGCTGGCCTCTATGTCGGCTTCATGGTGGCGCCCACCGATGCGCAGCAGGGTGAGGTCTATCGCATCATCTTCCTGCACGTGCCGGCTGCGTGGATGTCGATGTTCATCTACCTCGTGATGGCCGGTTATTGCGCGCTGGGGCTGGTACTGCGCACGCGGCTTTCGTCGATGATGGCGTCGGCACTCGCGCCCACGGGTGCGCTCTTCACCGCCATCGCGCTATGGACCGGCGCGCTGTGGGGCAAGCCCACTTGGGGCACATGGTGGGTATGGGATGCGCGGTTGACGTCGGAGTTGCTGCTGCTGTTTCTGTACCTCGGCTTCATCGCATTGGAAAGCGCCGTTGAAGACCCGCGCCGCGCCGAACGCGCCTGCGCCGTGCTGGCCGTGGTCGGCGTAGTCAACATCCCCGTGATCTATTTCTCGGTGCAGTGGTGGAACACGCTGCACCAGGGCGCGTCCATCAGCCTGACGGCGGCACCGTCCATGGTGATGACGATGCTGCTCGGCATGCTGCTAATGACGCTCGCGTGCTGGATGTACAGCATCTGCGTGGCGCTGATTCGCGTGCGCTGCATCATGCGCGAACGCGCCGACGATGACCACAACTTGAGCACGCCCGCATGAGCCAGTTCTCCGTCAATCACGTCGACTATATTGCGGGCGCGTTTATTGTGGCCGCGATCTGCATTGCGGCCGAGATGCTGCTGCTTGCCCGCCGCTGGCGCGCGGCCAACCGCGCCAGTCACTCCCATCCAGACGGCGGCGACCAATGACACGCAGACAACGCCGCCTCGGCATCCTGATCGCCGCACTGGTGTGCGCGGGTGCAGCCACCGCACTTACGCTGAATGCGTTCCGCTCGAATCTGGTGTTTTTCTTCAGCCCGAGCCAGATCGCCGCCAAGGAAGCGCCCGTGGCGCAGGTCTTCCGTCTGGGCGGGCTCGTTGAGCGCGGTTCCATCCAGCGCGAACGTGACGGCATGACGATCCGCTTTATCGTCACCGACACTGGGCGCGGCGTGCCAGTCGTCTACCGCGGCTTGCTGCCCGACCTGTTCCGGGAGGGCAAGGGCGTGGTGGCGCGCGGCCGTCTCGGCCAGGACGGCGTCTTCGTCGCCAGCGAGGTGCTCGCCAAGCACGACGAGAACTACATGCCGCCCGAAGCCGCCGATGCCGTACGACGCGCCGCGCAGGTCAACGACCAGATGGCGAAGGAATCCGCCCGGAGTGCGTCACGATGATCGCCGAGCTGGGCCACTTCGCGTTGATCCTCGCGCTGCTGACTGCGGCCATGCAATCCGTGCTGCCGCTGGTGGGCGCCGCGCGCGACGACGAGCGCTGGATGGCCGTGGCGCGCCCTGCCGCGCGCTTGCAATGCGCATTGGTGCTTCTGGCGTATGGCGCGCTGACATGGGCCTTCGTCAGCAACGACTTCAGCGTGCTCTATGTCGCTGCCAACTCGAACAGCGCGCTGCCGCTGCCCTATCGCGTGGCCGCCGTGTGGGGCGGGCACGAGGGATCGATGTTGCTGTGGACGACGATGCTGGCGCTGTGGTCGCTGGCCGTGTCGTTGTTCAGCCGACAGCTGCCGCTGCCCGTGGTGGCGCGCGTGCTGGGCGTGATGGGCGCCATCAGCACGGGGCTGCTGCTGTTCCTGCTGTTCGCATCCAACCCGTTCCTGCGCCTGTTGCCGCCGGCGATGGAAGGGCGTGATCTCAATCCGCTGTTGCAAGACCCGGGCATGGTGTCGCATCCCCCCATGCTCTACATGGGCTACGTGGGCTTTGCGGTGGCGTTTTCGTTTGCCATGGCCGCACTCCTGTCCGGCCGGCTCGATGCCACCTGGGCGCGCTGGTCGCGGCCGTGGACGACGGCCGCCTGGGCATGCCTGACGACCGGCATCATGCTCGGCAGCGCGTGGGCGTATTACGAACTCGGCTGGGGCGGCTGGTGGTTCTGGGACCCGGTCGAAAACGCCTCGTTCATGCCGTGGCTGGCGGGCACGGCGCTGATCCACTCGTTGGCCGTGACGGAAAAGCGCGGCGTGTTCCGCGCATGGACGGCGCTGCTGGCCATCTTCACGTTCTCGCTCAGTCTGCTCGGCACGTTCCTCGTCCGCTCGGGCGTGCTGACGTCGGTGCACGCGTTTGCGGTCGACCCGAAACGCGGTCTCTTCATCCTCGCCTTGCTGGGGATCGTGACGGGGGGCGCCTTGGGTCTGTTTGCGTGGCGGGCAAAGCGGTTGTCCGGCAACACGGCGGAAGGCGCCACGTTCTCGCTGTTCGCGCGTGAATCGTTCCTTCTGGCCAACAACGTGCTGCTGGCTGTGGCTGCCGCCACGGTGTTGCTCGGCACGTTGTATCCGCTGGTGCTCGATGTGCTGCGGCTGGGGAAGATCTCGGTCGGACCGGCGTATTTCGAGCAGGTCTTTGTGCCGCTGATGTCGCCTGCGGTGCTGCTGATGGGCGCGGCGCCGCTGGCGCGCTGGCGTCATGGTGCGCTGCCGTCCATGGCCGTGCGGCTGCGCTGGGCGGCAGTGGCGAGTGTTGTGGTCGGGCTCGGACTCGCGGTGTTTTATCGGACGTCCGCACTGGCAGGCCTGGGGCTGACGCTCGCCGCATGGTGTCTTGCGAGCGCGCTGGCCAGTCTGGCCGAAAAGCTCCGGCGGCCCGGCAATCGACTGACGACATTGCGGCAGTTGCCGCCGAGCTACTTCGGCATGCTCGTGGCGCACGCGGGAGTCGGTGTGTTCATCGCGGGCGTCACGCTCGTGCTCAGCCAAGAGACGCTACGCGAGTTGCCCGTGCGCGTAGGCGGCACGGTGGAGGTGGGCGGCTACACGTTCCACCTCACCAGCGTTGTACCGGCCCAGGGCCCCAATTACGACGTCTTGCGCGGCCACGTCGACGTCAGCCGCGACGGCAAACCCGTGGCCACACTGCTGCCTGAGCGGCGCCTGTATCACAGCCAAGACAACCCCACGACCGAGGTCGCCATCGACAGCGGCATCACGCGCGACCTCTATGTCGCGCTCGGCGAATCACTCGGACAGGACAACTGGGCCATGCGCGTCTACATCAAGCCCTTCGTCAGCTGGATCTGGGGCGGCTGCGTGCTGATGGTGCTGGGCGGCCTGCTGGCCGTGTGCGACCGCCGCTACCGGCTCCGTCGCCGCTCCACGGCATCGCGCACCGCACCCGACACCGCACTGGCGAGTCCCTCATTGGCGATGCCGGCAACCGAGGAGCCCCGGTGAAGCTGCGTTACGTGCTGCCGCTGGCAGCGTTCTTTGTTCTGGTGATTGCGCTGGCGGCAGGGCTGTCGCGTGATCCTCGTGAGCTGCCCTCGCCGCTGGTCGGCAAGCCCGCACCGGCGTTCCGGCTGACGGCGTTGGATTCAACTGCCACCCCTATCACGCCGCAAGACCTGCGCGGAAAGGTGTGGATGCTCAACGTCTGGGCGTCGTGGTGCACCGCATGCCGGGCAGAGCACGCCGTGCTGAACGCATTCGCCAAACAATCACCCGTGCCGATCTACGGCCTGAACTACAAGGACGACGCCAGCGCCGCCCGCGCGTGGCTCAAGCAGATGGGCGATCCGTATGTCGCCTCGCTCATCGATGCAGACGGCAAGGTCGGCATCGACTACGGCGTGTACGGTGTGCCGGAAACCTTCGTGATCGATCGCGCCGGCGTGATCCGCTATCGCCAGGTCGGCCCCGTCACAGCCGAATCCATGGAACGCAAGATCGTGCCGCTGCTGCAGCAACTGGAGCAGGAGGGCGGTCATGCATAAACGACTGGCTGCGCTGGTTCTCGCGGGCGTCGCGGCGTTCACGTTGCAAATGCCCGCCCGTGCGACGGCGTCGGACGCCGATCTCGACACCCGCGTCCATGCGCTGTCGGAGCAGCTGCGCTGCCTCGTCTGCCAGAACCAGACCCTCGCCGACTCCAACGCCGACCTCGCCGTCGACCTGCGCCGCCAGATTCGCGAACAACTGCGCGCCGGCGCCACCGAAGCCGACGTGAAGCAGTACCTCGTGCAGCGCTATGGCGATTTCGTCCTGTACCGTCCGCCCGTCAAACCGCTGACGTATCTGCTGTGGTTCGGCCCGGTGCTGTTGCTGATGGCGGTGGTGTTCGGCATCGTGTCGTCCCGCAAACAGCAGAAGCCGGCGCCTGCCGAGATGGACCCCGACGCCCAGGCGCGCCTCGCTGCACTGCTTGCGTCGTCGTCACCGGACGACCCCCGCCCATGACTGTGATGACCCTGTTCTGGCTGCTGGCGGCTGCCCTCACGGCCGTCACCATGGCGGTGTTGCTGACGCCGCTGTTGCGGCGCGCGCGCACCCATCAGCTCGATACGCGCATCCAAGGCCCCACGGCGCGCAGCCAGATGGTTCGCTGGTACCACGATCAACTGCGCGAGCTGGATGCCGATCTGCGCGCCGGCACTATCGATGCCGCCGGCCACGCGCATGCACGCGCAGAGCTTGGCCAACGGCTGCTGGACGATACCGCCGATACCGCCGATACCGCCACCACGCCGCCGGCGCGCCCGGACCGCCGCCCCGTCGTGCTCGCGGCACTGCTGTTGGCTGCGTTGCCCACGTCCGCAGTGCTGCTCTATCAGCACCTGGGCAAGCCCGCCGCGCTGTGGATGCCCGGCGACATGCTGACCGCCGCGCGCAGCGACCACACCGGTGGAGATGCGCAGATCGAATCGATGGTCAACAGCCTCGCGCAACGCCTGCGCGACACGCCTGACGACGCGCCCGGCTGGGCCCTGCTCGCCCGGTCCTACAGCACGATGGAGCGCCCGGCCGATGCCGTCGCCGCTTACGCCAAGGCAGTCGCCCTTGCGCCCGACGTCGCGAGCCTGCGCGCCGATTACGCCGACGCACTCGCCACGGCACAGGGCGGCGCCCTCGCCGGAGCGCCCATGGAGCAGGTGCGCCTCGCACTGAAGAGCGATCCGGACGAGCCCAAAGCGCTGGCGCTGGCCGCTTCCGCCGCCGCGGAACGTGGTGACGTGGCCGAGGCCATCGCCCAGTGGGAGCACCTCTACCAGTTGCTGCCGCCCGAATCTTCCGGCGCCAGGCAAATCGCCGCCAACTTGGCCGCCGCGCGCGCCGATCAGCAAAAGGCACCGCGCAGAAAGTGAAGCAATCGGTGCTTCGAATTTGACCGCAAGACCCGGAGTGTCCCGCCAGGGGGCCGCACCTACAGTACAGTCATCGCAGTCCACTGGATGACGCCATGCAAACCTCCGCCCGCCCCGTACCGGACACCACCCTCGTCGAACACGACCCGCGCTGGGCTCGCGTGCTGGCGCGCGATGCCTCTGCTGACGGGCAATTCGTCTACGCGGTAAAGACCACCGGCGTGTATTGCCAGCCGAGCAGTGCGTCGCGCCTGCCGCGCCCGGAAAACGTCGAGTTTTTCGACACACCTGCCGACGCAGAAGCCGCCGGTTACCGCCCGAGCCGCCGCGCCAGCCCGGATCAGACCACCGTCCGGGCGCAGCAAGCTGCGCTGGTCGCGCAAGCCTGCCGCCGCATCGAGGCAGCCGACACACCGCCCACGCTTGAAGCGCTTGCACAGGGCGCGGGCCTGAGCCCCTATCACTTCCATCGGCTGTTCAAAAGCGTCACCGGCCTCACGCCCAAGGCCTACGCCGATGCGCATCGCGCCCGCAAGCTGCGCGCGCAATTGGAACGCGGCAGCACCGTCACTGAAGCCATCTACGACGCCGGATTCAACGCCAGCAGCCGCTTCTACGAGGCGTCGGACAACGTGCTGGGCATGACGGCCAGCCGCTACCGCGCCGGCGGCGTACAGACGACGATCCGCTTTGCGGTGGGCGAATGTTCGCTCGGTTCGATCCTGGTAGCGCAGAGCGATCGCGGCATCTGCGCGATCCTGATGGGCGACGACCCCGACGCTCTCGCGCGCGATCTGCAGGACACCTTCCCGAAGGCGGAACTCATCGGCGGCGATGCGGGTTTTGAAGATCTGGTGGCGAAGGTCGTGGGTTTTGTCGAGGCGCCGTCCATCGGCCTGGACCTACCGCTGGACGTGCGCGGCACCGCGTTTCAGGAGCGCGTGTGGCAGGCGCTGCGCGAAGTGCCGCCCGGCAGCACCACCAGCTACACCGAGATTGCCACGCGCATCGGCGCGCCCCAGGCCGTCCGCGCCGTTGCGCAGGCCTGCGCGGCCAATCACATCGCAGTGGCGATTCCCTGCCATCGGGTGATCCGCCGGGACGGCAACACCTCCGGTTATCGCTGGGGCGTGGAGCGCAAGCTGGCGCTGCTGGAGCGCGAGTCGCAATCCGCCGCATGAAACCGCGTGAAAACGTGGACGCTCATCGGCGCCAGCGGCCAGCCTTATGAGAGCGCCGTGCCCGGCACGCTGGGCGGCCATCGGCGCGCTCGCATCTATGGCCGCCTCGATTGCGCCGCCGCACGCCGGGCCATCGCGCGCGGCGGTTATGTGCGCCACCGCGTATTTTTCCTGAACGAAGCCGATGCGCGTGCCGCCGGCTACCGGCCCTGCGCAGTGTGCATGCCGCAGGCGTATGCGGCATGGAAACGATCGGTCAGTTCCGGGTAAAGTCGTGGGCTGAACATCGCCGACACGCTCCGCACATCATGACCAAACCCCTGCTGCTTGCCTTGCTCACCGCTCTCGCGCTGGCGGGCTGCGGCCGCTCCGACGACGCGCACAAACCTGCCGCCCCCGCTACGACTTCCGCACCTGCGGCCTCCGCCCCTGGCGCGTCCAACGCGGCCAGTGCTCCGGCCGCCAGCGCGCCCGCCGTCAGCGAAGCCGAACAGGCCAAGGCCGTCGACCTCGCCCGCGCCGCCATCGAAAAGTACAAGCTGACCACCCTGCCGCAGGAGTGCCTGTCGTTCGTGGTGGACCGCGCCGACGACGCGCACAACAGCGTTGAAGTGCTGGAAAACCACACTCCGGCCTGCGGCGGCGACCCGAACACTGCACCGCGCGTCGTCACGCTGCTCATCGACAAGAACACCGGCGCTCTGCAGAAGGACGACCCGGCCAGCGGCGAATACGTCCCGCTCAAATAAGCGCCCGCAAGACAGAACGCGCATAAAAAAACCGCCGAACGCATCGGCGGTTTTTTGTGGGTGCGAAATTCGCGTCAGACCACGATCGTCTGCGCTTCGCCGGCTTGGCGGGCGCGGATTTCGCCGATCTGGTAGACCGTCTCGCCTGCGTCCTTCAGGTGGGCGATGGCGGCCGGTGCATCGGCTGCCGACACGATCACCACCATGCCGATGCCGCAGTTGAAGACGCGGTGCATTTCGCCATCGGCCACGTTGCCGGCCTTTTGCAGCCACTGGAACAGCGGCGGCAGCGTCCAGGCGTCCTTGTGCAGCACGGCGGTCAGGTTGTCTTGCAGCACGCGCGGCACGTTTTCGGTCAAACCGCCGCCGGTAATGTGCGCCATGCCCTTGACGGTCAGTTTCTCCATCAGCGCCAGCAGCGGCTTCACGTAGATGCGCGTCGGCGCCATGATGGCGTCCTGCAGGCGCTGGCCGTGGAAGTCTGCGTTCAGGTCCGGGCGCGACACCTCGATGATCTTGCGCACCAGCGAGTAGCCGTTCGAATGCGCGCGACGAAGCCAGACCCAGCACCACGTCGCCCTCGGCAATGGTGGTGCCGTCGATGATCTTGCGCTTTTCGACCGCGCCGACGGCAAAGCCGGCCAGGTCGTACTCGCCGTCCGGGTACATGCTCGGCATTTCAGCGGTCTCGCCGCCGATCAGCGCGCAGCCAGCCAGCTCGCAACCCTGGGCAATGCCCTTGACCACCGTGGCAGCGGTGTCGACGTCAAGCTTGCCGCAGGCGAAGTAATCCAGGAAGAACAGCGGTTCGGCACCCTGGACCAGGATGTCGTTCACGCTCATGGCGACCAGATCCTGGCCCACCGTGTCGTGGCGGTTCAGCGCAAACGCCAGCTTCAGCTTGGTGCCCACGCCGTCGGTGCCCGACACCAGCACCGGTTCCTGATACTTCTTGGACAGCTCGAACAGCGCGCCGAAGCCGCCGATGCCGCCCAGCACGCCTTCGCGCATGGTGCGCTTGGCAAACGGCTTGATGCGGTCGACAAGGGCGTCACCCGCCTCGATGTCGACGCCCGCGTCGCGGTAAGACAGGCCGGTCGATGCGGATGGGGTTTCGGAAGCGCTCATACAGTCGTCTGAATTGAAAAAACCGGGAAAGAAAGCGAGACGGCGGCGGGAAGTCACAAAAATCGGACCCGCCGGTCCAGTAAAATCGCGATTTTACCGGATGCGGCCGTCCCGATGGCCGCTTTTCCGACTCCTCCACCCCGCCATCGGAACCGTCGCCCCCATGAACGCCCCCGTGCTGACGCAGGAAACCAAGCGCACGCTCGCCTGGATCGCCGTGGCGCTTGTCTTCCTCGCCATGCTCAAGGCGCTGGCGCCGACGCTCACGCCCTTCGTGTTCGCGTTCATCCTGTCGTACATCCTGCACCCGGGCGTGGAATGGCTGCAGCGTCATCGCGTACCGCGCGTGCTGGGCGTGTTCCTGATGATCCTGGTGCTGACGGTGGTGGGCGTGGCGCTGATGCTGCTGATCCTGGCGGTGCTGCAGCGGGAGATTCCGGCGATCCGAGATCAATTGCCTGGGATGCTCGCCAAGCTCAACGCGTTTCTGTCGCCCAAGCTGGACGAATTGGGCCTGCATGTCAGCTTCGATTTTCCCGGCCTGCGCGCCCTGCTCACGGAACAGCTCGCCGCCAGCCCGGACGACGTGGTGGCCCGTGTGCTGACCTATCTGCGTGTGTCCGGCTCCGCGGCCATCCAGGTGCTGGGCATCTTCTTCCTGGTGCCGATCGTGATGTTCTACCTGCTGATGGACTGGAACATGCTCATGCGCCGGATCGAAACCGCCGTCCCACGCCGTTGGCTGCCAAAAACGCGCGAACTGGCCGCCGAAACCGACGGCCTGCTGTCCCAATACCTGCGCGGGCAGATCATCGTGATGCTGGTGCTGGCGGTGTATTACTCGGCGGGGCTGGCGCTGGCGGGTTTTGACGTGGCGCTGCCGGTGGGCATTTTTACGGGGCTGGCCGTGTTCATTCCGTATATCGGCTTTGGCGTGGGCCTCACGCTGGCCATCCTGGCCGCACTGTTGCAGTTCGGCAACCTCTACGGCCTGCTGGCGGTGGCCGTGGTGTACGGCATCGGCCAGTTCCTGGAAAGCTTCTACCTGACGCCCCGCCTGGTGGGCGAACGCATCGGCCTGCATCCGCTGGCGGTCATCCTCGCCTTGCTGGCTTTTGGCCAATTGTTCGGTTTTTTCGGTATCCTCCTCGCCCTACCGATGAGTGCTGTGCTGCTGGTCGGTTTGCGGCAGATCCGGAAGCTTTACCTGGGCAGCCGGCTCTACCAGGATTGAAAGCCACTGAAGGCGACTGAAGGCAACTGAAAAGTACGGCGACTCCACTCCAAGTTTCATGGCCACACCCGAACAGCTCCCGCTCGAACTCGGTGCGACACCCGCCCCGACCTTCGACAACTTCGTCGCCACCGGCAACGAAGAGGCGGTGCTGCGCCTGCGCGCCCTGATTCCGCAAGTGGTGGACGGCACCGCAACCGACCGCCTGGTCTACCTCTGGGGCGAGGAAGGCAGCGGCCGCAGCCACCTGCTGCAGGCGATTTGCGCCCAGACCGAAGCCGGCGGCTACGAAGTCCGCACGCTGGAGCCCGACGCCCCGCCCGAAGCCTTCGAATTCGACCCGACCATCACCGTCTGGACCATCGACGACGCCGAGCGCCTGGACGAATGGGCGCAGATCGCCGTGTTCAACCTCGTCAATGAAGTGCGCGCGCATCCGCATGCCGCCATCGCCATCTCCGGGGCGGCCGCGCCGATGGCGATGCCGCTGCGTGAAGACCTGCGCACCCGCCTGGGCTGGGGCCTCGTCTACTGGCTGCGCCCGCTGTCCGACGCCGACAAGGTGGAAGCCCTGCGCCAAGCTGCCCGCGAACGCGGCATGCAGCTCTCGGCGGACGTGCCGCAGTGGCTTGTGACGCACTCCTACCGCGACATGCCGAGCCTGATGGCTTTGCTCGACGCCCTCGACACCTATTCGCTCGCCCGCAAGCGCGCCGTCACCCTGCCGCTCGTGCGCGACATGCTCGCGCTGATGAAGTGAATCCCAGGCTCGCACGGCCGGAGATGTAACGTTCGGGTAAAATCGCGCCCCATGAATCTGGCCCTCTTCGACCTCGATCACACCCTCATCCCCACCGACAGCGACCACGAGTGGGGACGCTTCCTCATCCGCCGCGGCGTGGTGGATGAAGCCGAATACCAGCGCAAGAACGATCAGTTCTATGCCGACTACAAAGCCGGCACGCTGGATATCCATGCCTTTCTGCGCTTTGCCCTGGCACCGCTCGCCGCCCATCCGCGCGACACGCTCGCCCAGTGGCACGCCGAGTTCATGCACGACGTGATCCGTCCGAAGATCACACCGCAGGCGCAAGCGCTCGTGTACAAACATCTGGATGCCGGCGACCTGTGCTGCGTGGTCACCGCCACCAACAGCTTCGTCACGCGCCCGATTGCCGAAGCGTTCGGCATCGACCACCTCATCGCCACCGAACCGGCCACTGCTGACGGCAACCCGGACAGCGCCTTCACGGGCGACGTGGCGGGCACACCGAGCTTCCGCGAAGGCAAGGTCGCCCGCGTGCATGAGTGGCTGGCCAACATGGGCCGCGGCTGGAGCGATTTCGAGCGCAGCACCTTCTACAGCGATTCGGCCAACGACGTGCCGCTGCTGGAGGAAGTGACCGACCCCGTCGCCACCAATCCGGACGACACGCTGCGCAACCTCGCAGCTGCGCGCAACTGGCGCATCATGGATCTCTTTTAAGCAGGCGCGGCGTGATCAAGAAACTCATCAATCGCCTGCTGGGCAAGACCTCCGCAGAGCCCACCGCTCCCGCTGAACCGGGGGCGCCCGCCGCCAGGAAGAGCCGCGCGCCCAAGGCGGCCAAAACCGCCAAGGCGCGCACCAAGTCCGCCGGTGGCGTGCCACGCCAGGCGCGCGTGTGGAGCGTGGACGAGCACGGTATCGACCCAAAGCTGCTCTCGCGCAACGCGATCAAGGTCACGTCCACGCTGCAGGACGCCGGCTATGCCGCCTTCATCGTGGGCGGCGCCGTGCGCGACTTGCTGCTCGGCATCAAGCCGAAGGACTTTGATGTGGCGACCAACGCCACGCCCGATCAGGTCCAGGCCCTGTTCCGCCGCTCGCGCATCATCGGACGCCGCTTCCAGATCGTGCACGTCACGTTCTACGGCGGACGCGATCAGGAAATCATCGAAGTCTCGACCTTCCGCGCGCTCGTCGACGCGGTGGACGCCGAGCAGGTGCCCGCCGGCAAGCGCGTCAAGCGCACCGAGCTGGACCACCACACGCACGCCGTCGACGCCAGCGGCCGTGTGCTGCGCGACAACGTCTGGGGCACCCAGGCCGAAGACGCCACCCGCCGCGACTTCACCGTCAACGCGATGTACTACAACCCCGCCGACGAAACCGTGCATGACTACCATCACGGCATGGAAGACATGCGCGCCCGCACGCTGCGCATGATCGGCGATCCGCATACCCGCTACCGCGAAGACCCGGTGCGCATGCTGCGCGTGGTCCGCTTCGCGGCCAAGACCGGCTTCGACATCGACCCTGACACGCGCGCACCGATCGCCGAGCTGGGCCCGCTGATCCACAACGTGCCAGCCGCCCGCCTGTTCGACGAGATGTTGAAGCTGCTGATGTCGGGCCACGCCTGGGCATCGCTGCAGGAGCTGCGCAAGGCGGGCCTGCACCGCGGCCTGCTGCCGCTGCTGGACGTCGCGCTGGAGCAGCCGATGGGCCAGCGCTTCGTGCAGCTCGCCCTCGACAACACCGACGATCGCGTGAAGGCTGGCAAGCCGGTCTCGCCGGGCTTCCTGTTTGCCGCGCTGCTGTGGCATCACGTGGTCGAGCACTGGAACCGCCGCCGCGCCGCCGGCGAGCCGCTGATCCCCGCGCTGCATACCGCCATGGACGAAGTGCTCGACCGTCAGACCGAGCAGCTCGCCATCCAGCGCCGCTTCACCTCCGACATGAAGGAAATCTGGAGCATGCAGCCGCGCTTTGAGAAGCGCTCGGGCCGCATGCCGTATCGGCTGCTGGAATCGCCGCGCTTCCGCGCCGGCTACGACTTCCTCGCACTGCGTTGTGCCTCGGGCGAATTGCCGCAGGAACTCGCCGACTGGTGGACCGACTTCCAGAACGGTGACGGCGAAGCTCGCGAAGCCCTCATGGCCCAAGCCAAGCACGCCCCGAGCCCGTCGGCAAATGCCGGTCCGGCCAGCCCGGGCAAGCGCCGTCGCCGCCGACGTGGTCCGGCAAAATCGGATACAGTCGTTGACGTCAATCCGGGAAGTTCGGAGGAAACGTGAAGACAGTGGCGTACATCGGCATCGGCGCCAACCTGGGCGACGCGCGCCAGGCAGTGAAAGACGCCGTGGTCTGCCTCGCACAGCAGGTCGGCATCACCGTCACCGGCAAATCGAGCCTGTATCGCAGCGCGCCCATCGAATCCAGCGGCGACGATTACATCAACGCCGTGGTGCGCATCGATACGCATTTCACCGCCGACCAGCTGCTCCGCATCTGTCACCACATCGAAGACCAGTTCGGCCGCGAGCGCCCGTTCCACAACGCGCCGCGCACGCTTGATCTGGACTTGCTGCTCTACGGGGACCACGTCCTCACCTCGCCCGAGCTGACGGTGCCGCACCCCCGCGTCGGCCAGCGCGCCTTTACCCTGCTGCCCCTGCACGAACTGGCGCCCGATCTCGTGATTCCGGGCATTGGCGCCGTGGCTGAGCTGCTGCCCGGCGTGGCCGACCAGCGCATCGAAAAGACCACGATGTGTCAGTGCATGCGCGCCAAGCAGCCCGCCGCCTGATCATCCGCACCACGCACAAACACCTGCCGATGGCCCTGGACCACCTGCGCCGTATCGTTGTCGAGGGGCCCATTGGCGTGGGCAAGACCGCGCTGGCTCAGCGCCTGGCCGATCATCTGCGCGCGTCGACGTCATTCGAGACGCCCGCCGAAAACGCCTTCATCGCCCGCTTCTACGAAGAACCCGCGCGCTATGCGCTGCCGGTGCAGCTGCGCTTCCTGCTGCAACGTGCCGAGCGTCTGAAGGCTTGGCACAAGGCGACGCTCGCCGGCGAGCGCATCGTCGCCGACAGCTTCCTGCCGCGCGACCGGCTGTTCGCCCAGCTCACGCTGCCAGCAGATGAACTCGCGTTGTACGACGCGATGGCCAATGCGCTGGCCCTGCCGCAACAGCGCATCGACCTCGTCATCTGCCTGCAGGCGCGCGCCGAGGACCTGCTGCCGCGCATCACCCGTCGCGCGGTTCCTTACGAAACAGGCATCGATGCGGAGTATCTCGAACGCATCTGCGCCGCATACGGCGAGCTGTTTCTGTATTACGATGCCGCACCGACGATGATCGTCGACACCGCTGCCTTCGACCCCGCAGGCAACGACGACGATTTCCGCACCTTGCTCGCCCGCATCGACGCGATGCGCGGACCCAAGGAATTCATCAAGCTGGCAACGCGCTAGTCAGTCGACGCACCGCATGGTCTGCGTGGGCGCTCGCGATGCCCCAATGAGTCTCAGTCCATGAGCTATCTCCAGGAATCGAACCGCAAGGCCGTCACGGTGACTTCGCTGCAGGCCATGCGTGCCGCCGGCGAGCGCATCGCCATGCTGACCGCCTACGACTCCAGTTTCGCCGCGCTGATGGATCGCAACGGCACCGACGTGCTGCTCGTCGGCGATTCGCTCGGCAACGTGATGCAGGGCCAGAAGACCACGCTGCCGGTCACGCTCGAGCACATCGTCTATCACACCGAATGCGTATCGCGCGGCATCGAGAAAGCGCTGCTGGTATCCGACCTGCCGTTCGGCACCTATGGCACGCCCGAACAGGCATTCCACAGCGCCGTGCGCGTGATGCAGGCCGGCGCGCAGATGGTCAAGCTCGAAGGCGGCGTGTGGCTCGCGCCGACGATCAAGTTTCTCGTTGAACGCAGCATTCCGGTGTGTGCGCACATCGGCCTGACGCCGCAATCGGTGCATGCGTTCGGCGGCTTCAAGGTGCAGGGTCGCGGCGACGAAGCGGCTGCGCAACTGAAAGCCGACGCGCTGGCCGTGCAGGATGCCGGTGCGCAACTCGTCGTGATGGAAGCGATTCCTGCCGCGCTGGCTGGCGAGGTGACGCGCCTGCTGGCCATTCCGACCATCGGCATCGGTGCGGGGTTGGAGTGCTCGGGCCAGGTGCTCGTGATGCACGACATGCTGGGCGTGTTCCCCGGTCACCGCCCCAAGTTCGTACGCAACTTCATGGACGGGCAAGCCACCATCGACGGCGCCGTCGCGGCCTACGTGGCCGCCGTCAAGGACGGCACGTTCCCTGGCCCGGAACACACCTTCGCCTGAGCGGCATCCGCATGGAAATCTGGTCGGCCACCGTCGACGCCTTCGCCCTGCTCGCCAGCGGCGATGCGGCGCTGTGGCGGATCGTCTGGGTGTCGTTGAAGGTGGCGATCATGGGGTTGGCGCTGGCGGCCCCTCCCGGTCTGCTCATCGCTTACCTCATCGCCATGCACCGCTTTATGGGCCGCCGCGCGCTCGTGGTGCTGGCGCAGGCGTCGCTGTCGTTTCCGACGGTGCTGATCGGGCTGCTGCTGTATCTGCTGCTGTCGCGCCAGGGGCCGCTGGGCGGCTTCGGGCTGCTGTTCACGCAGGGCGGGATGATCCTCGGGCAAGCGGTGCTTGGGCTGCCGGTGATCGTCGCGTTTGCACTGACGACACTTGAGCGCGCGGATCCGCGTCTGGCAGAAACCGCGCGCGTGCTGGGCGCCGGACGCGTCCGGCTGCTGCTGACGGTGTTTCTTGAATTGCGCTTCGGCCTGATGGCCGCGGTGGTGGCCGGCTTCGGACGCGTCATCGCAGAAGTCGGCTCGGCGCTCATGGTCGGCGGCAACATCGAAGGCGTCACGCGCACCATGACCACGGCGATTGCGCTGGAAACCAGCAAGGGCGAGTTCGCACAGGGCATCGCGCTGGGCATCGTGCTGATCGTGCTGGCACTGCTCGTCAACCTTGTGCTGGCGTGGCTGCAAGGGGCTGGCAACTATCGCAGGGAGCCGGCATGAGCGCGTCGTCGCAGCCCACGATGGTGTTTGAAGGCTTGCGCTGCCAGCACGGCGCGCGGGTCTTGTTCGAGATTCCGCGCCTGGCCCTGTCGGCCGGACACGCGATTGTCATCACCGGCGCAAACGGTGTCGGCAAGACAACGCTGCTGCGCAAGCTGGCCGGGCTTGCACCCGCCAATGGCGCGACGGTCGACATGGGCAAGGGGCGGCAGGCGCTGTCACCCTACCCGGCGGAGCTGCGCAAGCGGCTGACCTACGTACACCAGCATCCCTATCTGTTCCGCACGTCGGTACGCGCGAATCTCGCCTATGGCCTGACCACGGGAGCACACCGCGTACCGCATGCGGAGCTCGCTGCGCGTGTCCACGATGCGCTGCGCTGGGCGGGTCTGGAGCACGTGGTGGATGTGCCGCCCGAACGGCTGTCCGGTGGAGAGACGCAACGGCTCGCCTTGGCGCGTGCTCGCGCGCTGCACACGGATGTGCTGCTGCTCGACGAACCGACGTCCAATCTTGACGGCGCCGCACGCGAGCAAGTCATTGCGCTGGTCGGCGAGCTGGCAGCGGAGGGCCGCACACTGTTGATGGTCTGCCACGACCGCGAGCTCATCAACCTGCCCGGCGTGGCGCGCTGGAAGCTAGAGCACGTCGGCGGTCAGGGCCGGCTCGAAATGCGCGGGCACCACGCCGCGTAGCGCATTGCATACAGCGATGGCCTCGGCGCGGGCAACATCGGCGCGCGTGAGGACACGCTCTTGCAGCGGCCCACCGAGCCAGGGCGATGCGTCTTTCAGCAGCACGGCGCGCATCACCCCCGGCAAGACCCCCGCGGACAGCGGCGGCGTCCACCACGCACCATCGAGCTTGACCAGCAACGTGCTGCGCCCGCCTTCAGCCAAGGTGCCGTCCGCGTTGAAGAACACGGCATCGAATGCACCTTCGCGCTCGGCTGCCTGCCACGCAGCGTCATAGCCTCCGCGCAACGTGGTCTTGTGCGTTGGCAGACTGTGCGTGGCCTCGCGCGGTTGCGGTGCGACGAGCAGGCGGACCGGCGCATCCCAGCTCGCATGCAGGGGCGACAGAGGCCCGGCCGATACGTTGGCCACACCGTCCGACGTAAGCAATAGGCGCATGCGGTAAGCGCCCCCGCCATCCAACAATGTGCACGCACGCGCCACGTTGTCCGCCAGCGCAGTCCGATCAAACGGGAAACCAAACGCAGCCGCTGAACGCCCCAGCCGCGCCAGATGCCAATCCAGCAAAGGCACCCCGTCGCGCGTCGCGCGCATCGTCTCGAACAACGACAACCCCGGGTCGAGCGCCGTCACGAAGCGCGCTTTCAGTTGGCACTCCGCGTATTCCTCATCCGCGATGCTGTCATGCACGATGCCGGAGCCGATGCCGAGTTCACCGCGGCGCAGGCCATCGGTGCCGGGCGCGCTCAGCACCAGCGTGCGGATCGCCACCGAGAAGCATGCGTCGCCCATCGCGCGATCGTCGGCAGGCGCATCGATCCAGCCGATCGCGCCCGTGTACAGGCCGCGCGGCTCCGGCTCCAGCGCCTTGATGATTTCCATCGTCCGCCGCTTGGGCGCGCCCGTGATGGAGCCGCACGGAAACAGCGCGCGCAGGCAATCAGCCAGGCCAGTGGCGGGCGGAATCTCGGCCTCCACGGTCGACGTCATCTGCAGCACGCTGCCGAACGGCGTCACTTCGAACAGCGTCGGCACGCGCACCGAACCCGCGCGTGCGAGACGGCCCAGATCGTTGCGCAAGAGGTCGACGATCATCAGGTTCTCGGCGCGGTTCTTCTCATCAGCTGCGAGCGCGATGGCGCGGGCTTCGTCGACTTCGACGTCGCCGGATGCGGGCGCGGTGCCCTTCATCGGCCGCGCAACCAGCTGGCCGGCCTGGTGCGAGAAGAACAGCTCCGGCGAGCACGACAGAATCGCGCCGCCCTCCGGCAGCCCGATGAACGCGCCGTACGGCACCGGCTGGCGCGCGCGCAGGCGCCGATACAGCGCCGCGGGCGCGCCAAACGCCGTCATGCGCAGCCGGTACGTGTAGTTGACTTCGTAGGTGTCGCCCGCCGCAATCCAGTCGTGGATGCGCGCGATGGCGTCGGTATAGGTGGCGTGATCAACGCTGGCAGCACAGTCGAACAGACCGGCCGCCCTCGCCGCTTCAGGCCAAGCCTCGAACAGCGAATCGACCTCCGCCGGCGACAGCACCTGCATCGTGCGGAACAGCAGCACACGCAGGCGGCCATCGTGGCCGGGCAAGGACGAAGAGATTTCAGTGGAAGCCGGCAGACCGACCAGCGGCTCGCCAAACTCATACGGCGCAACGATCAGGGCATGCAAACCCTCGCGCCAGGCGGCGCGGAGGTCATCGTCCAGCCCATCCAGGATACCGGCCGGCCGGAAAAACTCGCCGGCATAACCGGTGTACCAGCGCGAGCACGGCGCCCCGCCCGAAGTGGCATCGTCCAGCAGCGCGAACGGCGCGCCGGCTTCTGGCGCTTGGAGCGGCTGCATGACGATGTCCCGATTGAAGAGTTGGTGTTTAAGAAGCCTCGAAAAGCGTAGCGAGCGGCCCGAGGTTGCACTGTGATGCTCGCCGTACCAATGTACGGCGAGCATCACAGTGCAA
>NZ_VOSS01000010.1 GCF_007997035.1 Ralstonia sp. TCR112
AGGGGATGAAACAAGGGATGGACCAACAACAAAACAACCCATCCCAAACAAAAAAGAAGTCAGAACCCCACCGGACTAGGCGTACTCCCTTCCTTCCCATAATTCAGCCAAGCCTCAGCCAACTGAGCATGCAGTTCCTCATTGGAACTCGCCGCCATCCCCAGATTGCGCAGCATCCCGTCCTTCACGCCGTAAATCCAGCCATGAACGGTCAGCGGTTGCCCGCGATCCCACGCGTCCTGCACGATCGTCGTCAGGCACACGTTGTTGACTTGGTGAATCACGTTGAGCTCGCACAGCCGATCATGCTGATCCTGCTCACGGACCACTGTGCCGAGATACGTTTCGTGCTGCTCGGCCACGTCACGCACGTGGCGGATCCAGTTGTCAGCCAGCCCGAAGCGCTGCTTGGTCAGTGCAGCCTTCACGCCCGAGCAGCCGTAGTGGCCCACCACCGTGATGTGCCGGATCTTCAGCACTTCCACCGCAAACTGCAGCACCGACAGGCAGTTCAGATCCGAGTGCACCACCACGTTGGCGATGTTGCGATGGACGAACACTTCGCCCGGCGGCAGACCGATGATCTGGTTGGCAGGCACGCGCGAATCCGAGCAGCCGATCCACAGGTACTCGGGGTTCTGCTGGTTGGCCAGGTTGGAGAAGAAAGCCGGGTCTTCGGCGTTGACGCGCTCGACCCACTTCCGGTTGTTTTCGAAGAGTTCCTTGATGCGATGTGGCATGGTTTCCCGTCGTGTTGAGAGAGTTAAGCGGCGGCGCGCTGCTGCGTCGTGTTGTCTTGCGCGGCATTGTCGGGCGCGCTCGCCCCGTAGCGATTGACGAAGCGTTCCGCTGCGTCATACGCGTAGAAATCGTGCATCTGCCCGGAGAGCAGGCGCTCCTTGTACCCCTGCCACATGGAGGCTTCGAAGAAGTCTGCGTGGTGTTTGAGGAAGGCTTCGCGCACGCGCGGGTCGCCCAGCAGGAACGTGCGGTACGTCTCCGGAAAAATGTCGTGCGGCCCGACGCTGTACCAGACCTCGCCGGACATTTCTTCTTCTTCCGTACGCGGTTCGGGCACGGTGCGGATGTTGCAGTCGGTGAGGTATTCGATCTCGTCGTAGTCGTAGAAGACCACGCGGCCGTGGCGCGTCACGCCAAAGTTCTTGTACAGCATGTCGCCCGGGAAGATGTTCGCGGCGATGAGTTCCTTGATGGCGTTGCCGTATTCGATGATGCCGTGCTCGACCTGCGCATCGGTGCCTTCGTGCAGCCAGATGTTCAGCGGCGTCATGCGGCGCTCGATGTAGACGTGGCGGATGACGATCTCTTCGCCGCCGTCATCGCTGCGCTGGTATTCGACCATCGACGGCGCATGCTTCTCCAGCTCCTTGATGAGGTCGTCATCAAAGCGCGAGAGCGGGAACGCCACGTCGGAATACTCCAGCGTATCTGCCATGCGCCCCACGCGGTCGTGCGCTTCACAAGCTGGTACTTGCTCTTGATCTGCTCGCGCGTGGTTTCCTTGGGCGGCGGAAAGTAGTCCTTGATGACCTTGAACACGTACGGATACGACGGCAGCGTGAACACCAGCATCACGAGGCCCCGGATGCCCGGCGCGATGATGAACTTGTCGGACGAATGCTGCAGGTGATGCAGGAAGTCCCGATAGAAAAGGTTCTTGCCCTGCTTCTGCAGACCCAGCGAGGTGTAGATCTCGGCGCGCGGCTTGCGCGGCATCAGGTCACGCAGGAAGGTCACGTAGGCAGACGGAATCTCCATGTCCACCATGAAATACGAGTGCGTGAATGAGAACAGGATCAGCAGCTGCTCTTGCCGCAGCAGCACCGTGTCGAGCGACAGCTGGCCCGACGCATTGCGCAGGATCGGCACGGCCAGCGGGAACGTCTTGTCGCCGTTGATCACGCGCCCGATGATGTACGCCGCCTTGTTGCGGAAGAACAGCGACGACAGCACGTGGATCTGGAAATTCGGCGCGATGCGGAAATCGCCGAAGTGTTCGCCCACCGCGCGCACGACGTAGCCGATGTCGCGCTCCAGGTCTTCAAACGGCGCGTTGAGCTGGAAGTTGTGGACGATGCGCTCGAAGCAGGCGCCCAGGCCGTCGCGTGTGCCGGGGTAGTACGCGCGATACGTCGGCTTGGTGGGCGACTCTTCGTTCTCGATGTATTCCGTCGAGATGGCCGGGCGCACGAAGATGAAATCGTTGTTGAAGTACGAACGGTGCAGGATGCGCGTGCACACCGAGTTGAAGAAGGTCTCGGCCAGTTCCGGCTGGTGATGGTTGGTCAGCAGGCCGATGTAGTGCAGCTTGATCTGGCGCCAGATCTCGTCGTCGATGTTCTCGGCGTCGTATTCGTCTTCCAGGATGACGGAGGCTTCACGCACGCGCTCGTCGTAGTACGCAATGCGGTCGCGCTGCAGTTGCTGCAGGCCGGCCCAGTCCCCGGTCTCGAACGCAGTCTTGGCCTGTACGCTCACCTCGCGGAACAAGCGGTAGTGCTTGTCGAAGCCGTCGAGCATCGTGCGGGCGACGTCAAAAGCGATCTGCGACGACAGGAGCTTGGGGAAATGGGACATGGCGTGTACGCGGGGAGGGCAGGGAAGCGGCAAAACCAGCAAACCAGGCAGACCTAGATTGTAGGGTCTTCGGTGCTGTGTTCGTGTCCTGAAACCGTTGCGCCTCCTTATCCGTTTGGCTGATGGCCCCGTGCCGCCAGCCGGCCTGCTCCGCCCCGTTACATCGTCTCTGCGTACAGCTCCCGGCCGATCAGCATGCGGCGGATTTCCGACGTGCCGGCGCCGATTTCGTACAGCTTGGCGTCGCGCCACAGGCGGCCGACCGGGAATTCGTTGATGTAGCCGTTGCCGCCCAGGATCTGGATGGCTTCGCCGGCCATCCAGGTGGCTTTTTCGGCCGTGTAGAGGATCACGCCGGCGCAGTCCTTGCGCACTTGGCGCACGTGGTCGCGGCCCAGCGAGTCAAGATTCTTGCCGACCGCGTAGAGGTACGCACGGCACGCCTGCAGCGTGGTGTACATGTCGGCCATCTTGCCCTGGATGAGCTGGAATTCGCCGATGCTCTGGCCGAATTGCTTGCGGTCGTGGATGTACGGCGTGACGACGTCCATGCAGGCCTGCATGATGCCGATCGGGCCGCCGGAGAGCACCGCGCGCTCGTAATCCAGGCCGCTCATCAGCACCTTGGTGCCGCCGTTTTCCTGGCCGAGGATGTTTTCCACCGGCACTTCCACGTTCTCGAACACCAGCTCGCCCGTGTGCGAGCCGCGCATGCCGAGCTTGTCCAGCTTCTGCGCCACCGAGAAACCCTTCATGCCCTTCTCGACGATGAACGCCGTCATGCCGCGCGCGCCCAGTTCGGGCTCGGTCTTGGCATAGACGACCAGCACGTCGCAGTCGGGGCCATTGGTGATCCACATCTTGGTGCCGTTGAGCACGTAGCGGTCGCCTTTCAGCTCCGCGCGCAGCTTCATGCTGACGACGTCCGACCCGGCATTCGGCTCGCTCATGGCCAGCGCGCCCACCCATTCGCCGGAAACCAGCTTGGGCAGGTATTTGGCCTTCTGGGCCGCCGTGCCGTTGCGGTGGATCTGGTTCACGCACAGGTTCGAGTGCGCGCCATACGACAGGCCCACCGACGCCGATGCGCGGCTGATTTCTTCCATGGCGATCATGTGCGCCAGGTAGCCCATGTTGGCGCCGCCGTACTCCTCGGCCACCGTGATGCCCAGCACGCCCAGCTCGCCCATCTTGCGCCACGCATCCATCGGGAACTGGTCGGTGCGGTCGATTTCGCCGGCACGCGGTGCCAGCTCGCCCTGCGCCCAATCGCGCACGGCCGAACGCAGCATCTCGATGTCTTCGCCCAAGTCGAATTTCAGGCCGGGCAGATCAATCATGGTGGTCTCCTTGGGCGCGGTTCAAGCCGCGGTGTCTCGGGTAAGTGGTCTGGCGCTGTGCGGTGCGCGCCGCTTGTGGCAGGCGCACCGGTGCCGGGAGGGTGTTGCGAGGTGTTGCGTATTGTATTGACGTTTACGTAAACGTCAATGACTGGCGATTACGTAGATTTGCGGATCAGGCGGCCTTGCGTCGCTTGGGCGGCTTGCCCGCGCCGGCCTGCGCATCCTCCAGCAGCTGGCGACACTGCCGTTCGTGCTGGTCGATCTCGGCCAGTTGCGCGTTCAGGTCTTCCAGCTGCTGCGTGAGCACCGCACGGTGTTGCGCCAGCGAGGCCAGGAAGCGCTCCAGCTGCGGCACCGTATCGCGTGGCGATTCGTACAGATCGAGAATCTCCTTGATCTCGCCGAGCGACAGGCCGAGTCGCTTGCCGCGCAAGGTCAGCTTCAGGCGCGTGCGCTCGCCGGCTGAATACACCCGTCGACGTCCGCCCGGCCCTTGGCGGTCCGGAGCGAGCAGGCCCTGATCCTCATAGAAGCGGATGGCGCGCGGCGTGATGTCGAACTCGCGTGCAAGATCGGTGATGGTGAAGCTTGCGTCGGCAAGCGCGCCGGCATCGCCCGATTCAAGATCGGCGGCAAGCGCGGCGGCGGCAGACGGAGTGGAGGCAGACATACGGCGGGAGCGGAGTAACGACAGAGGTGTGATGACACATGCACGCCAGCCAGCGACATTAAGTTTTCGCTTAAGATGGATGACCGGCGGCGAATTGACGTTTACGTTAGCGTCAATGGCGCCAAACCGCAATCGCAGAGACCGCCCGAAGCCCTCAAAGGCGGCGACCGAGACCCCATCCACATGAACGCGCTCGAACACCAACTCGACTATCCCTTTGGCGACACGCTTCCCGAAGGCGGCACGCGGTTTGAAGTCGCCCCCGGCGTCTACTGGCTGCGCATGCCGCTGCCGTTTGCGCTCGATCACATCAACCTCTGGCTGCTGCGCGATCGGCAGGACGGGCAGGACGGCTGGACGATCGTCGATTGCGGCATCAACCACGAAGCAATTCGCGGGTATTGGGAAACGATCTTCGCGAAGCACCTCGATGGCCTGCCGGTGCTGCGCGTGCTGGTCACGCACTGCCATCCGGATCATGTCGGCCTGTCGAACTGGCTGTGCGAAGGCGGCGACGAAAAACGCTGGAACGTGCGTCTGTGGATGAGCCTGGGCGACTACGCCTTCGCCCGCATGCTGGTGGGCGGCACCGGCGCGTCGAACGCCGGCGGCGAATTCGCCGCGCGCCATTTCGAGCGCCACGGCTTGACGGACCCGGCCTCCATCGAAGGCATCCGCAACCGCAAGGATTACTACAGCACGCTCGTGCCGGGCGTGCCCAGCCAGTACCGCCGCCTGATGGACGGCAACGTCGTCGCCATCGGCCAGCACAAGTGGCGTGTCATTACCGGCTTTGGCCATGCGCCCGAGCACGTCGCGCTCTACAGCGAAGACGCCAACGTGCTGATTTCCGGCGACATGGTCCTGCCCCGCATTTCCACCAACGTGAGCGTGTTCGATCTGGAGCCTGAAGCCGATTCGCTCACGCTGTATCTGGATTCGCTCGGCAAGTACGAGCCGCTGCCCAAGGACGTGCTGATTCTGCCGTCGCACGGGCGGCCCTTCCGCGGGCTGCATACGCGCATCCAGCAACTGCGGGACCACCATGCGGATCGCCTGGCCGAAACGTTGGCTGCATGCAAGGCCGCCCCGCAATCGGCCCGCGACATCGTCAACGTCATCTTCAAGCGCCAGTTTGACGTGCACCAGATGACCTTTGCGATGGGCGAGGCGCTCGCCCACCTGCACGCGCTGTGGCATCGCGGTGAACTGGTGCGCGAAACCGGCGCTGACGGTATCGTTCGATTCCACGCAGCAACGTAAGCTGCACAACTGCCGCCATTCACCGGAGCCGACCATGGCTGACCAGCATGACGTTCTCGACGACAGCGCCGTCGTCCTACCGTTTCCCGCGCAAACGCCGACTGCGCCGTATTACGCCGTGATCTTCGCCTCCACCCGCACCGACGGCGACAACGGCTACGGCGCCATGGCCGACCGCATGGTGGAACTGGCCCGCAGCATGCCGGGCTTTCTCGGCATCGAATCCGTGCGCGATGAGCTGGCCGGCGACCAGGGGCGGCCGGGCATCACCGTCTCGTATTGGTCGTCGCTGGAGGCCATTCGCGAGTGGAAGAACCAGAGCGACCACCTTGCCGCGCAGAAGCTAGGGCGCGAGCAGTGGTATGCGTCGTACCACCTGCGCATTGCCAAGGTGGAGTACGACTATGGATTTGTGCGATAACGCATCGCTCCGACCGACAAAAAACCCGCCAATTGGCGGGTTCTTTTTTGTGCGCACCGCTGGAAGATCTAACGCAGCGTCTTCGCAAATTGCCCCAGGTACCGCACGCCGTCGATCGCGCGGCTCCCGTACCACGACACCATCTCGCCATCGACGAGATAGACGGGCTTGCCGATCTGCTTTTCCAGCGCGTCGACATGCTCGTCGGTAAAGCTGTAAGGCTCGGTGGAGAGCAGCACGCAGTCGATGTTGCGCACGACATCATCGCTCCAGCGGAACGTCGGGTAGCGCGTGTCGGCCCGGTTGGGGCGGGCGCAATCGCCGCTCTTGTCGGTGCCGCATTGCACGGGCGTCGGATCGTCGGGCCAGGTGTGGCAGTTGACGAGCTTGAGCATGCGGGAGATGTACGTGTCGCGCGACACCGTCATCCACGGGTCTTGCCAGATGGCGTACAGCACGCGATGCGGCAGGAAGTGGCGGCCGCGCAGCGCCTCCAGCTCCTGCGTCAGCGCATCCGACAACTTTTGCGCCTGCGCTTCGCGGCGAAAGATGCCGCCCAGCAGCTGGTACAGCGCGAGATTGTCTTCCGGGGAGCAAGGATGCGTGACGATGATGTGCGGGATGAACTCGCGCAGCTTGTCGACGGTCGGGCGCGTGTTCTCGTCAATGTTGACGATCACGTGCGTGGGGGCCAGCTCGCGGAGCTTGTCGAGTTTGACGGTCTTGGTGCCGCCTACCTTCGGCACGTTGCGCACCGCTTCGCGCGGGTGGATGCAGAAGCCGGTGCGGGCGACGAGCTGATCGCCCAGGTCGAGCGAGAACAGCAGATCGGTAATCGAAGGCACCAGGCTGGCAATGCGCGGTGCGGTGTCGACGGGGGCGTGGGCAAGCCCAGCCGCATCGGTGTAAGTCATGACGAAATCTCGGGGTTGCGGGGTTTGCGCCCGGCGCGCGCAAACGCAAAGTCATAGAGCCCGCGCGGCAGCACGTGCAGCAGCTTGGCAACGACGCCCATTTGCCATGGCAGCACCGTGAAGCGCACGCCGCGATGGATCGCATTCACGGCTTTTTGCGCGAAGCGGTCCACCGGCATCAGGAAAGGCATCGGATACGGGTTGTGTTCCGTCATCGGCGTGCGGATGTAGCCGGGCGCGATTGTCACGACGCGCAAGCCCAACGGGCTGAACTCCACGCGCAGGCTCTCCATCAGTTTGATGACCGCCGATTTGGACGCGCTGTAGGCCGCCGCACCGGGCAAGCCGCGCACGCCCGCCACGCTGGCAATGCCGACCAGCGTGCCGCCGGGCCGCCCCGGCTTCGCACGTGCCAGCATCGGCGTGACGAACGGCTGGAACGTGTTGAGCACGCCCATCCAGTTGGTGTCCATTACGGCTGCAAAGGCTTTCAGGTCGCCCGGTTCGCGCAAGTCCGTGCCGACCGAGATGCCGGCGTTGGCGATCACCACGTCGGGCACGCCGACCTTGGCGATGAATGCGCTGGCCACGTCGCGCATCGATTCGGCGCTGCGCACGTCGGCGGCGTAGCAATGGCAGCGGCTCTGGATGCCGGCCGGCAGCGTCTGCACAAACTCATGGAGCACGTCGACACGCCGCGCGACCAGCCCGATCGTGGCGCCCTGCGCTGCGTATTGACGTGCCAATGCCTGGCCGATGCCGCTGGAAGCGCCGGTGATGAAGACGGTCTCGCTCATGTCGATGTCCTGTTGGTGCGAAGAAGGCCGAGGCACAAAAAACGCCCGCACAGGGGCGGGCGTCGATGGCGGTGTCACGCCCGGGCGGATGCCCGGAAACGCGGCAACCGGTCACATCTTGCGGTTGCGCACCTGGTCGACGAGGTAGTCGAGCGTCTGCGCGGCGCCCACGTTGCTGCCGGCATCGGCCGGCGACGTGGTGTACTTGCCCTGCACCACGACGGTCGGCACGCCTTCGATCTTGTACTGATCGGCCAGTTGCGCGGCGCGTTTCGTATTGGCATTCACACTGAACGAGTTGTAGGTGTCGCGGAACTGCTTTTCGTCGACGCCGTTGGCGGCCATGAACTTCGCAATGTCATCCAGTTCGGACATCGAGCGGTAGTTCTTGTGCAGTTGGTCGAACACGCGGTCATGCAGCGTCTTGCCGCTGGCGTCCTTGGCGTCGAGCTTGCCGAGCGCTTCCAGCGTGTAATAGATGCGCGTATGCGGTTCCAGCTTGGCATTGAAGGCCACCGGCACGCGCTTGATCACCACGTCCTTGCCTTGCTTGGCGACCCACGCCGTCCAGGTGTTTTCAAAGTCGTAGCAGTGCGGGCAGCCGTACCAGAAGAACTCGGTCACTTCGATCTTGCCTGCGGGCACGGGCTGCGGCGTTTGCAGCACTTTGTATTCCTTGCCGGCGGTGGGCGCGGCGTTGGCCGGCGCGGTCATCAGGAAGCCGGCGCCGGTGGCGAGGGCGATCAGGAAAGCAGCGAGTTTTTTCATGGTGAATGGACGACGAATTAGACGACGAACTGGACGAAGCGACGGAAAAACCAGCGAAATCCAGCGCAGAACCGACAGACGCCGCTGTCAGCGTCACTGAGACTCAGGTTTCTGACCGATCACAGCCCGCCGGGTTCACAGCGGGCTGCACGACTTGACGTTACTGGCGAGCGAAGCGAATGACCGACGATTCCACGCCCGTCGACTGCAGGCGGCCGCGCACGGCGGTCATCTCATCCAGCGAATTGAACGGCCCCAGGCGCACGCGATACATCGTGGTGCCGTTCACCTCGCGCTGCGTCACCTTGGCTTCAAAGCCTTGCATGGCCAGATTGCCCTTCTGGCGCTCGGCATCTTCGGACGATTTGTAAGCGCCCACTTGCAGGAAGTAGCCCGTCTTGGCGGCATCCTGGCGGGCAATCTCGGCAATCGGGTCCGTCACGGGTTTTTCGTTGGAGGCGGTGACCGGCGGCTTGGGCGGCTTGGCGGCGGGCGCGCTTGCCGCCTGCGAGGCCGAGCCCGGCTGGGCCGGATGGATGGTGATGCCCGGCGGCGGATTGTTCTGATCCGGCGCCTGATCGACCGGCTTGGCCGGCACGCGGCTCCACAACGGCGCGTTCGGGTCGGCTGCCTGCGGCGCGCTGGCTTGCGGCGCGGGCTGAACCGGCGTCGGCAGCGTGTTGACCACGTTGCCTGCTTCGCTCGGCTTGGGCTGCGCGCCGCCACGCGACACGAAGGGTACCGGCGCCTTGGTGATGTACACCGCCACCACCACGGCGATCGCCAAACCGACGATCAAGCCCAGCACCAGACCCAGAAACGTGCCGCCCCGTTGCGAGCGGGCACGGGAAGATTGCGTATTGCGTGCCATGTCGATCCTTCTAGAAGCGCCCGATTATAAGAGCGCCGTGTGATGCCAAATCGTGCGCGTTTACATCTTTTGCGGCGCCGACACGCCGATCACCGCCAGCCCGTTGCGCAGCACCTGACGCGTGGCAGCCAGCAGCGCCAGGCGGGCACGCTTGACGGCCTCGTCGTCGACCAGCACGCGATCGGCGTTGTAGAACGCGTGGAAATCGCCTGCCAGGTCGCGCAGGTAGAAGGCGACGGCGTGCGGGGCCAGCTCGCGTGCGGCGTCGGCCAGCATGTCGGGGAAGGCGGCGAGGCGCTGCACCAGGGCCGTCGCCTGCGGGCTGACGTCCGGGCCTGTCACCGCGGCCAGATCAGCGGTGGTGAGCGAGGCGGCGTCAACGCCGGCGCGCTCGAACACCGAGCAGATGCGCGCGTGGGCGTACTGCACGTAGTACACCGGGTTTTCGTCGCTTTGCTTGAGCGCCAGATCGACGTCGAAGACGAATTCGGTATCGGCCTTGCGCGACAGCAGGAAGAAGCGCACGGCGTCGCGGCCACGCGTGAAGCGCGCCGGCCAGTTCGGCTCGCCGGCTTCCACGCAGGCGCGGATGGTGTCGACGCCGGCTTCGCTGTCGGCGTCGCCGTTGGACCATTCGATCAGGTCGCGCACGGTCACGTACGAGCCGGCGCGCTTGGAGATCTTCACCTCGGCGCCGTCCTTCATCACCGTGACCATCTTGTGCAGGACGTAATCGGGGTAGCCCTTCGGGATGCCGATGTTCAGGCCCTGCAGGCCGGCGCGCACGCGGGCGATGGTGCCGTGGTGGTCGCTGCCCTGCACGTTGATGACCTGCGTGAAGCCGCGTCCCCACTTGGTCGTGTGGTACGCCACGTCGGGCACGAAGTAGGTGTAGGCGCCGTCGGACTTGCGCATGACGCGGTCCTTGTCGTCGCCGTCGTCGGTCGTGCGCAGCCACAGCGCACCGTCCTGCTCGTACGTCTTGCCGGCCGCAATGAGCGCGTCCACCGTCTGCTGCACCTTGCCTTCGGTGTAGAGCGACGATTCCAGGTAGTAACGGTCGAACTTCACGCCAAAGGCTTGCAGGTCGATGTCCTGCTCGTTACGCAGATACGTCACCGCAAAGCGGCGGATGGCCTCGAGGTTCTCGACATCGCGCTCGCCCGTCACGGGTTCGCCATCGGAGGCGCGTACGGTCTTGCCCGCGAGGTAATCGGCGGCGATGTCGGCAATGTAATCACCGTTGTAGGCGGCTTCGGGCCAGTTGGCGTCGCCCGGCTTGTAGCCGCGCGCGCGGGCCTGGACGGAGACGGCCAGATTGTGGATCTGGACGCCGGCGTCGTTGTAATAGAACTCGCGATGGACCTTGTGGCCCTGCCAGTCGAGCAGGCTTGCCAGCGCATCGCCCAGCGCGGCCTGGCGGCCGTGGCCCACGTGCAGCGGACCGGTCGGATTGGCCGAGACGAACTCCACCAGCACCGGCGCGCCGTCATGCGTGTTGGCGGCGCCGTAGCGATCGCCTTCTGCAAACACGGCGGCGATCACGTCGGCGCGCGCGGCGGCAGACAGGCGTAGGTTGATGAAGCCGGGGCCGGCGATTTCCACCGCGGCCACGAGGCGCTGGCCGCGAGCATCGGCGCGGATGGCATCGGCGATCTTGCCGGCCAGCTCGCGCGGGTTGGTGCCCAGCGGCTTGGCGAGCTGCAGCGCGACGTTGCAGGCGATGTCGCCGTGCGCGGCCTGCTTGGGGCGCTCCAGGACGATCTCCGGTCGGGCTTGGCCCTCGGGCAGCAGGGAGCCGACGGCGTCGGACAACAATTGGGCGATCGTCTGTTTGTGGGAGGGCAGCATAAAGAAACCATGACGCCGGCAGTGCTGAAATGGATTGAAATCCAGTCCTGGCGCCGCCAGTTGCGTTGTTCGGGGAAAAGTACGAAATTTTATCAGGTGAGCCACGGTCTCAGAGGTATCCGCCCCCAGTCATGGCAATCCGCGGCCCCAACCCAACCAAGGGAAATAAGAAATCATGATCACCTTTACTTCGCACGCTTCGCAAAAATTCTCGATGCAGAAGGATCTCGCCATGGTGCTGCTGGGCGTGATCGGCAAGACGCTGGGCGAGCGTGGTGTCATCACGCCCGAAGAAATGCCCCACGCCATCGACCGCCTGAAGCGCGCCATCAAGGACGACACCCACCAGGCACATATCAAAGTGGCAGAGCTGTCGGCCTCCGAGCTGGACGAAAACGGCGAAGAAGAGCCGCCGCACCTTGGTCAGCGGGCCTATCCGCTGCTGCACATGCTGGAAGAATCGCTGGTCGAGCAGTCCAACGTGCTCTGGGGCGTCTGACCTCCGGACGCCGGCCAAAAAAAATGCCCGGCCGCCAAACGGGGCGGTCCGGGCATCCGGCCACAGCGGGCCGGGAGCGGGGGAGGGGGCTGGCGCGTTGGCCGGTATCTCGTCTTACTGCATTCGCGTTATTGGTCGTGGAGCATGTCGGACAGCTCGTCCGCGTGCTCTTCCTCCACGGCCAGAATCTGTTCCAGCACGCGCCGCGTGGTGGGGTCTCGGTCCCCGATGTAGCGGATCATCTCCAGGTAGCTGTCGATCGCGATCCGCTCGGCCACCAGGTTTTCCTTGATCATGTCGACCAGGCCGTCGGCTTCCACGTATTCGGAATGGCTGCGCGTCGACAGGCCCTCCGGGTTGAAGTTGGGCTCGCCGCCCAGTTGCACGATGCGCGTGGCAATGCTGTCGGCGTGCGCCTGTTCCTCGTTGGCGTGCACCAAAAATTCTGCGGCGATCGGCTCTGCGTTGATGCCTTTGGCCATGAAGTGGTGGCGCCTGTAGCGCAGCACGCAGATCAGCTCCGTGGCCAGCGCCTCGTTCAGCAGCCGCAGCACGGTCTCCCGGTCGGCTTTGTAGTCTTCGGTCACCGCACCTTCTTCGATGTGCTTGCGGGCACGTTCGCGCAACGTTTTGATGTCGGTGAGGAAGCTGCTTTCCGAGGGTGCGGCGACGTTGGTCCGGCTCATATGAATGCTCCTGCGGGGTGATTGGCGTGGACGTGAAAGGGCTTATTCGCTGGCGTCGCGTCGGCTGCTGCCGCCTGCCAGTGCTACTACCAGCCCGATCGCCGCGCCGATCGCCACCGCAACCCCCACTGACTTGAACGGTGCGCCGGTGATGGTTTCTTCGGTGCGATCGAGTGCCCAGTCCATGCGTTCGCGGGCTTGATGGGCACGGTCGTTGGCGGCCCGGCGCAGTTGCTCCGCGCGAGCGTGCAGCGTGCGGCTTGCGCGGTTGGCTTCGGTGCTGCCTTCGTCGGTCAGTGTGTGGATGGCGTTTTCGAGCGAGCGCAGCAAGCTCTGCACGTCTTCCACGGCGGGGCGAGCAGCGTAGCGGGCGTGGTCGACGGCGTCGCTGGCGCTGTTCATGGCGCGGTGCGCGCGATCATTGACGTCGTCAATTCGGCTTCGGACGCGGTGGCTGGCAAAGAGTGACATGGTGAAGCTCCTCATCGTGGCGCCGCGGGAAAACACGCCGGCGGCGCGGTTGGTTCGCGTGCGATTTCGGCTCGTGCGAAAGCGGGCCGCATGCAAAACCACTTAGCAAGACACGGGCCGCGCTTTCGCGCGAAGGGTCCGCGCTAATCGACGGCCTTGAAGACCGTGACGCCCAGTACCAGAAACAGCACGAACAGCACCACGAAGATGAAGAACAGGACCTTGGCGATACTCGCCGCGCCTGCGGCAATGCCGGTAAAGCCCAGCACGCCGGCCACCAGGGAAATGATGGCGAAGATGAGTGCCCATTTCAGCATGTTGTCGTCTCCGGTTCGGATGGATCGGAATGCAGGGGACGGCGCATGGGGTGAGGCCGACGCCCTGTCGCGTACTCCCACGCACATCGCGTGCCTGGCCCGGGTGCGCCCCAAGTGTCGCGCGGGGCGCCCACGCGGTATCATCCGAATTGCCAAAAAAACACAAACGCAACGCGCGCCGCGTCGGGCGGTTTGACGCGTTTCCTATGGGTCTGCACGCCATGCGGTCATCCTTGCGCTCCACTCTGCTGCTCGCCGGCGGCATTCTGCTGACGCTCGGGGTGCTGATTGCCTCGGAGACGGGCAACATCCGCCTGAGCCAGGGCTATCGGCAGGTGATTCAGTCGCAGCAGGCTGAAACCGCCATCAACGAGCTGCTTGCCGAGCTGGTGAACGCCGAGGCCGGCCAGCGCGGTTTCCTGCTCACGGGCAAGGACGAATACCTCGATCCGTACAACAAGGCCATCCCGCACATCCACGCGTTGATGGCAGAAATTCGCGATCACTACGCCAACGATCCGGACGCGCTCAAGCTGTTCTCTGAGACGGCGCTGCAGGTCAGCCGCAAGCTCACCGAGATGGAGCTCACGCTGATCTACGGCAAGCGTGACCTGGAAGTGGCGCTCGACCTTGTGCGCACCGATTTCGGCAAGGCGTCGATGGAAGCGGTGCGGCAGGGGCTGGATCGCCTGCGTCAGCGTGAGATCGCCACCGTGGCCCGCAGCCTGGAACACGCCGAGCGCGATCTGGCGCTGTCGCGCTACGGCATTGCGCTGATCACGGCGGTGAACATCATCTTGCTGGTGGTGCTGGGCATGCAGCACGCCAAGCGCCTCGCCCTGACCGAGCGCGAGCGCGACATGGCCGAAGAGGAAAGCCAGAAACTCGATCGCATGGTGCGCGAGCGCACGCGGCAGTTGTCCGACTTGGCCGCCCACTTGCAGCGCGTGACTGAAGACGAGAAGACGCGCCTTGCGCGCGAGCTGCATGACGAGTTGGGCGCCATCCTTACCGCCACCAAGATGGATCTGCATTGGCTGCGCTCACGCATTCACGCCAGCGAGCCCGCGGTGAGCGAAAAGATCACACGCGTGATGGCCCACGTGGATCAGGGCATCCAGATCAAGCGCCGCCTGATCGAAGACCTGCGCCCGACGATTCTGCTGAACCTCGGCTTGGTGGAGGCGCTCTCCCAATTGACCGAGGACGTCGGCACGCGCAACGGCTGGCATACGGAAGTGAGCCTGCCCGACGACATGCCCAAGCTGACCGACGATGCGGCCATTGCGCTGTATCGCATCGTGCAGGAATCGCTGACCAACGCATCGAAATACGCGCATGCGACGACCGTATCGGTGGCGCTCGACGTAGATGACGAGGGCGTGCGCTTGCGTGTGCGCGACAACGGACGAGGCTTCCCTGCCGACATCGAGCGGCGCCGCATGGTTGGCCATCACGGCCTGTTGGGGATGGAGCAGCGGGCCATTGCGCTGGGCGGCACGCTCGTCATCGACTCCATGCCCGGCGGGGGCGTGACGATCATCGTCGAGCTGCCGCCCAGCGATGCCGTGTTCGACCGCGCTGCCGCCAACGAACCATCGGGCATGCAGGCGCTGACCGGCGGCATCGCGCCCGCCCCGGGCCACGGGGGCGCGACGGTGTAAGCCGCCGGGCGTGATGGCATCACCCAAACAAAAAAGCCCCGCGATGGGGCTTTTTGTTTAGGCGATGTGGCCGGTGGAGGCGTTACATCTTCTGCTTGGCGTTGTCGGCGGAATTTTCCAGCTTCTGACCGCCGGTCTGGATGTCCTTGCCGGCGCCGGCCATGGTGTTGCAGCCGGCCAGGAACATACACGTCAGTGCAAGTGCGGCACACAAGGTCTTCATCGAACGCTCCTTGGGGTGAGAAATGGCGTTGAGCGCGCGGCGCGACGGCAGATGCAGCGCGCGAAGAATCTCAGGGGTGGAAATGCTGCGCGGGCTGCTGGCGGGGGCGGCCGACGCCTGCGCGCTCTTCGATCACCTCGAACACCTTGTCGAGCTCGAGCGATTTGTCGAAGAAGTAGTTGGCACCGGCTTCAAAGCAGCGCTGCCGGTAAGTCGGCACTTGCGCGTGATTGGTGTAGACGATACGCACGCTGGGCGACGCTTGATCGCGCAACGTTTGGAGGACCTTGAAGCCGTTGCCCTGCCGCAATTGCAGGTCGACGATCACGACGTCGTAGTTGCCCTGCCCGAGTAGGCCGAGCGCCAGATCTTCGGTGTCTGCCCATTCGACCGTCGCCACGAAGGCGGAAGCCTTGAGGTATTCCAGCACCATGCCGCGAAGCACGGGGGAGTCCTCGATCAGGAGGACACGCAGGCCACGGGCGGAGAGGGTGACGGCTTGATCCAGCATGGGTTGATGTTAGCCAGCGCGTTGCCGAGGTGGTATCAGGCGTTGTCCTACATGCCAGTTGGGTTTGCGGCGCGCCGAGGGGTTTTGGCGCTCCACCGGCGGCTACTCGACCAGGCCGTTCTTGATGGCGTAATACGTCAGATCGGCATTGGATTTCATGCCCATCTTTTCCAGAATCCGCGTGCGGTACGTGCTGACCGTCTTGACGCTCAGGAACAATTCTTCCGCGATGATCGATACCGATTGTCCGCGTGCCAGCTTGCAGAAGATCTGGAATTCACGCTTCGACAGGGTCTGGTGCAGCGGCTGATCGGTCGGCTTTTCCAGGCCGCCAATCAGCAGCTCAGCCACGGTCGGGCTGACATAGCGACGGCCTTGCGACACGGTGCGAATGGCCTTGACCAGCTCGTCCGGCGCACTTTCCTTGGTCAGGTAGCCCGATGCGCCTGCGCGGATCAGGTTGATGGCGTACTGGTCTTCCGGGAAGGTCGACAGGATCAGCACCGGCAGATCGGGATGGCGCTGGCGGGCCAGCTTGAGCGTGTCGATGCCGTTGCGATCGGGCATGGAAATGTCGAGCACCACGACGTCGAAGGCGCCGGTGCGGAGTTGCTCCATCACCTCTTCCCCGCTGGCCGCTTCCCCCGCGACTTCGATGTCCCGCTCTTCGGACAGGAACTGCCGAAGGCCGGCACGGACGATCTCGTGGTCGTCCGCAATCAGGACGCGAATCATGCTGCTCCTTATGAGCGCGCTGGGCGGTCTATCCGACGCCGCGCGCTGCGCTTGTTGGTTCGATACGACAGCAATTGTATCGGACTGTTGCGCCAAACCGGGGCTCCTCGTGCCAGCGTGTTCAGGGGAAGTTGTCTGCGTTTCCATAAGAGACCTCGGGAATGTGCATGAATCGCAACATGTCGATGCCTCCCAATGAGCAATCGGCGTGCCTGGGCGCGTGCGGCCAAAGAAAATGGGGCGGAAGAGTTCCGCCCCAGAGGGTAGCCAGGATTGCCGGACGGGGCCGGCAGTTCTGCGCAGTGACGTGTTACTTCGTCTGGGTAGTCGCGGCGGCGTTTGCGCCGGCGTCGGCGCTCAGGCCCGCGCCCGTATCAGCCTGGGCAGCCTTGCCCGACTTCTCTGCGGACTTTTCCGTCTTGCTGACCGACTTGCCGACCTTGTCTGCGGTCTTGTCGACGCCGGCTTGCGTCTTGGCCTTGCGCTCGTGCGCCGCCTTGGCGCCGTGCTCGGCCTTGGTGTTCAGTTGGCTCTTGGCGGGCTCGGTGTCCAGTTTGGCGCCGCCGTCCGACTTCGCATCGGCCTTCAGGCCTGCGCCGGCATTGCCTTGCGCTGGGGCCACGGCAGCCGTGCCGTTGGTTTGCAGCGATGCGCCGGCCGACGGGGTTTGCGCGTTGGCGTAAGCCGAAGCAGCAGCGATGGCGATGGCGGACAGGGAGATCAGCAGCTTGTTCATGGAAGAGACTCCTTTCGTTCTGAACGGCCACGCGAGGGATTCGTCGCGGCATCACTCTGTGTGTGTGTTGAGTGAATGGGTTCAGTCTATGGAGCCCTTCCGGTTACGACTGTTAGGGGGTGTAAGCCTTTGTAATGTAAGGCACGCCCCTCTTGAAACGTCGACAAAGCCAATGCGGGCAAGGGTTTGCGGACGTAAGACACAGTGTGGATCACACCATGTCTTAAACGTCTTGTCACAGAATCAGAGATTCGGCGCGAGGGCGCGCTCCACAAAGGCGCGGTCTTCGCCGCTGCGGGCGATCATGTCATCGACCTGATCCTGCCCGATCTTGCCCAGCGTGAAGTACGTGCTTTCCGGGTGCGACAGGTAGAAGCCCGAGACCGACGCGGCCGGCGTCATCGCCAGCGCCTCGGTCAGGCCCATGCCGATCTCCTGCGCGTCGAGCACGCGGAACATGTCGCGCTTGACGGTGTGCTCCGGGCAGGCCGGATAGCCGGGCGCGGGGCGAATGCCTTTGTACTCTTCGCGGATGAGCGCATCGTTGTCGAGCGTCTCGTCCGCGGCATAGCCCCACAGGTCGCGCCGCACGCGGGCGTGCAGGCATTCGGCAAAGGCTTCGGCAAAGCGGTCGGCCAGCGCCTTGAGCATGATCGCGCTGTAGTCGTCGTTGTCGGCTTCGAACTGCTTCTCGCGCTTTTCCACCCCGATGCCGCCCGTGACGGCAAACAGGCCGATGTAGTCGGCAATGCCGGTGCTCTTGGGTGCGATGAAATCGGCCAGGCAGCGGTTCGGACGCATCACGCCGTCGATGATCGGGCGCTCGCTCTGCTGGCGGATGTTGCGCCAGGTAAGCGCGACTTCCGAGCGCGATTCGTCGGTGTAGATCTCGATGTCGTCGTCGTTGACGGTATTGGCCGGCAGCAGCGCGATCACGCCGTTGGCCGTGAGCCAGCGCCCGGCGATCAGGCGCGCGAGCATGCTCTTGCCGTCGGAGAACACCTTACGGGCCGATTCGCCGACGATCTCGTCGTTGAGGATGTCGGGGAATTTTCCGGCCAGGTCCCACGTCTGGAAGAACGGGCCCCAGTCGATGTACTGCGCCAGTTCGTTCAAGTCGTAGTTGCGGAACACGCGGCGGCCGATGAACTTCGGCTTGGGCGGCGTGTAGTTGCTCCAGTCGATCTTCGTCTTGTTGGCGCGCGCGGCGGCCAGCGACACCATCGGCGTGGCCTTCTTGTTGGCGTGCTGCGTGCGGATGCGATCGTAGTCGGCGTGCAGTTCTTCGACGTAGCGTGCGGCGCCTTCGTCGGACAGCAGGCTCGATGCCACGCTCACCGAGCGGGAAGCGTCCGGCACGTAGACCACCGGCCCTTCGTAATTCGGGGCGATCTTCACGGCGGTATGCACGCGGCTCGTCGTCGCGCCACCGATCAGCAGCGGGATCTTCTTCACGCGGAAGTATTCGTCGCGCTGCATTTCCGACGCCACGTAGGCCATCTCTTCGAGCGACGGCGTAATCAGGCCCGACAGGCCGATGATGTCCGCGCCTTCCACCTTCGCCTTGGCCAGGATGTCGTTGCACGGGACCATCACGCCCATGTTCACGACTTCGAAGTTGTTGCACTGGAGCACGACGGTGACGATGTTCTTGCCGATGTCGTGCACATCGCCCTTGACCGTGGCGATGACGATCTTGCCGCGCGAGCGCACGTCGCCGCCTGCCGCTGCAATCTGGCGCTTTTCTTCTTCGATGAACGGAATCAGGTGCGCCACCGCCTGCTTCATCACGCGGGCGGATTTCACCACCTGCGGCAGGAACATCTTGCCGGCGCCGAAGAGGTCGCCCACGATGTTCATGCCGTCCATCAGCGGGCCTTCGATGACCTGGATCGGACGGCCGCCGGCGGCAAAGATCTTCTGGCGGACTTCTTCAGTGTCTTCGACCACGTAGTCGGTGATGCCGTGCACGAGCGCGTGGGCCAGCCGCTTTTCCACCGGCTCCTGGCGCCAGGCGAGGTTTTCTTCGCGCTTTGTGCCGCCGCCCTTGTAGCGGTCTGCGATTTCCAGCAGGCGGTCGGTCGCATCCGGGCGGCGGTTGAGCACCACGTCTTCCACGCGCTCGCGCAGCTCGGGGTCGAGGTTCTCGTACACGCCGAGCTGGCCGGCGTTGACGATGCCCATGTCCATGCCCGCCTGAATCGCGTAGTACAGGAACACGGTGTGGATCGCCTCGCGCACCACGTCGTTGCCGCGGAACGAGAACGACACGTTCGACACGCCACCGCTCACTTTCGCGTACGGCAGGTTCTGCTTGATCCAGCGCGTGGCTTCGATGAAGTCCACCGCATAGTTGTTGTGTTCTTCGATCCCGGTGGCCACCGCAAAGATGTTCGGGTCGAAGATGATGTCTTCCGGCGCGAAGCCGACCTTGTTGACCAGGAAGTCGTAGCTGCGCTTGCAGATCTCGGTCTTGCGGGCAAACGTGTCGGCCTGGCCTTGCTCGTCAAACGCCATCACCACGGCGGCCGCGCCATAGCGCTTGATGAGCTTGGCGTGGTGCGCGAACTGTTCTTCGCCCTCCTTGAGCGAGATCGAGTTGACGATCGCCTTGCCCTGCACGCACTTCAGACCCGCCTCGATCACGTCCCACTTGGACGAGTCGATCATGATCGGCACGCGCGCGATGTCCGGCTCCGAGGCGATCAGATTCAGGAAGCGCACCATCGCCGCCTTCGAATCGAGCATCGCCTCGTCCATGTTGATGTCGATGACCTGCGCGCCGTTTTCGACCTGCTGGCGTGCCACGGCCAGGGCCTCGTCGAACTGGCTGTTCAGGATCATGCGCGCAAACGCCTTGGACCCGGTGACGTTGGTGCGCTCGCCGACGTTGACGAACAGCGTGCTCTCGCCGATGTTGAACGGCTCGAGGCCGGAAAGGCGCATGGGGTGGTCGGTCATGATGGTGCGGGGTTCGGTCAGGCGGCGGCGTATTCGCCGAGCTTCAGCAGGTTGCCGTGCGGGTCGATCACGTAGAGCTCTTTCATGCGCCACGGACGCACCGCCGGCGGCGCGAGCTCCAGCCCGCGCGCGGTGAATTCTTCAAGCAGGGCCTGCGTGCTCGGCACACGCAGGTAGCACGAGGTGTGCTCGGCAATGCGGCGGTCGTCGCACAGCCAGAAATGGATCTCGGCGCCATCGCGGCTGACGATCAGGTAGTCGTCGGCGATCAGCTCCTGCGTGAAGCCGAGCCGCTCCGTGTAGAAGCGGGCCGACTCCTGCAGGTCCAGCGAGGCCAGCACTGGGATCGTGCTGTCGATGCGCGCCTTCATGTCAGGCGGCTTCGAGATACTGGCCGGGCCATGCGCGCGGCTTGCGGTTGGCCACGCGCTCGGCAATCGCCTTGATGTGCTCCGGCGTGGTGCCGCAGCAACCGCCTACAAGGTTCACCAGGCCGGCCGAGGCAAATTCGTCGACCAGGCTGGACGTGACGTCAGGCGTTTCATCGAAGCCCGTGTCGCTCATCGGGTTGGGCAGGCCGGCGTTGGGGTAGCACGAGACGGCCGTGTCGCAGATCTTCGCCAGCTCGGCGATGTACGGACGCATCAGCGCCGCACCCAGCGCACAGTTCAGGCCGAAGGTGATCGGCTTGGCGTGGCGCAGGCTGTTCCAGAACGCCTCGACGGTCTGGCCCGAGAGAATGCGGCCCGAGGCGTCGGTCACCGTGCCGGAGATCATCACGGGCACGCGCTCGCCGGTGTCTTCAAAGAGCTGATCGATGGCGAACAGTGCCGCCTTGGCGTTGAGCGTGTCGAAGATGGTCTCGACCAGGAACACGTCCGCGCCGCCTTCGAGCAGCGCCTTGCCCTGCTCGTAATACGCATCGCGCAATTGGTCGAAGCTGACGTTGCGGGCGCCCGGGTCGTTCACGTCGGGCGAAATGCTGGCGGTCTTGGGCGTCGGCCCGAAGGCGCCTGCCACGAAGCGCGGCTTGTCGGGCGTGCTGTATTTGTCGCAGGCCTCGCGTGCCAGACGGGCGGCCACGACGTTCATCTCGTACGCCAGATCCGCCATCTTGTAGTCCTCCTGCGCGATGGTCGTCGCGCCGAAGGTGTTGGTTTCGATCAGGTCCGCGCCGGCGGCCAAGTATTGCTCGTGGATTTCACGGATGACGTCGGGGCGCGTGAGCAGCAGCAACTCGTTGTTGCCCTTCACGTCGATCGGGTGGTCGGCAAAACGCTCGCCGCGGTATTGCGCCTCGGTCAGCTTGTAGCGCTGGATCATGGTGCCCATCGCGCCGTCCAGAATCAGGATGCGGTCGCGCAGCAGCGCGGGCAGGTTGGCGGCACGGGTGTAGGGCAGGGGCGCGGTCATGAGGAGGGACTCCGAGGTGCAGCGGCCGGTCAACTATTCAAAATTTGCGGCCAAAGGAGAATTTTACCAGTCGCATCAATGACTTGCCGCCGTTGTGGGCAATCGCGCTCCTATAATCCACATCACGTCATTTGCCCGTCCGATGCCCGCCATGCAATTGCTTGATCCCGCAGACGCTCACGCCTTCCTGGAACGCACACCCGCCGCGCTGTTTGTCGACTGCCGCAGCGAAATGGAACACCTGTTCGTGGGACATCCGGCCGGCGCCCACCATGTCTCGTGGAACGACGGCCGCATTGGGAAGTGAACCCCGAATTCGTGCCGACCGTGCGCAAACTGAGCGGCCATGGCGTCGAGCGCCCCGTTGTGTTGATTTGCCGCAGCGGCAATCGCTCGGCGGCTGCCGCGCATGCGCTGGAAGAGGCGGGTTTCCGGGATGTCTACGTGGTCCGCCACGGCTTTGAGGGCGATCTGGACAGCACGCGCCATCGCAACACCCTCAACGGCTGGCGCCATGCCGGCCTGCCGTGGGAGCAGTGCTAGAACGAAGCTATTACCGCGATAGCGGGTCGGCACATGAAAAACGCCCGGCAGCGCCATGCTCCGGGCGTTTTGGTTGGTTCGCGTGGCGGGCCGTTGCGCCCGCGGAGTACATCAGTGCATCGTGACTGGTTGCGTCATCACCGTGTCGAATTTGCCGAGAAAATCGTCGACTTCTTCAACGGTCGGCTCGCTGGCGATCAGCTTTTTCACGTCCTCGCGGAAATGCTCGGCCAGCTCGCCCCCGAGGAAGATCTCACGTTTGAGGTTCTTGTCCACGATCTCGTAGCCGCCCGCTGCCAGAATGGCGTGTTGGCCGTCTACACCGAACTCAACAACACAGTAGTTGTCGCTGTTGTAGATCATCTGCATGGTGCACCTCCGAGGCGTCAATCGTCTTGCTGTTGTGGGGACTGCTCTACTGCTGCACCGGGTAGATGGGGCCCGCCATCACGACTTCAAGGGCCGATCAGCTCCCGCCTCATGACCGTTTCATCTACCCCTTCGGCTTCATGATCGGTCACAAAGTTCGCGAACGCGAGGCGAAATGTGTGACGTGCGTTGTGATCGCGTAACAAGACCTTTCCTGCCCTGCACCGAAAGAAGCAAGCGCCCTTCCGCCGTTCGGCCGGTAGACGAGGGGCCGTGTGCGGGGCGCCTGCAACTATCGGCAAGGCAAGCAGGCCTCATGGCGTGTCACATTGACTCCCGCATCCTGCGTGCCCGAGGAACTCATCCAGATCGGCGAGAAACGCATCCTCCTGTTCGATAGGGGCCAGGTGCGCCGCATGCGGGATCACTTTCAAACGTGCGTCGGGAATGTGCGAGGCGATTTCGCGTGCTGCTTCCACGGGCGCGCCGGTGTCTTGGTCGCCGGTCATGACGAGCGTGGGGCACGCGATGCGCGCCAGTGAGCTGCGTGTGTCGAGCGCCTTGATGGCCAGGCACGCCCCGACATAGCCGTGGGGCGGCGTGGCGCGCAGCAAGTTGCGGATGCGTTCAACGACGTCGGGATGGGCCTCACGAAACGGTGTGGTCAACCAGCGCTGCATCGTGGGTTCGACAATGCCGCTCATCCCGTGTGCTTCCACCTGGCCGATGCGTTCGTCCCACATGGCGTGCGCCGACACGGGCGTGTAGGACACGGTGTCGCACAGGGTGAGCGACCGCAGCCGCTGCGGATGCCGCACCCCCAGAATCTGCCCGACCATGCCGCCCATCGACAGGCCAACGAAATGCGCCTGTTCAATCGACAGCGCATCGAGCAGGCCGGCCACATCGTCTGCCATCTGGAACAGCGTGTAAGGGCCATGCGGGGCACTGGTCTTGCCGTGGCCGCGTGCGTCGTAGCGGAGCACTCGGTAGCGGCTGGCCAGCTTCTGCGCGCTGCTGTCCCACAGTTCGTGGTCGACACCTAAGGCATGGGCGAGCACGATCCATGGCCCGTCTGCGCCATCGGTGCGGTAGTGGATGTCGATGTCATTGGCGTGCACCGTGCCGGAATTGGCGAGGGCGTTGGCGTCCATGTCAGCCTCCTTCCTGGGACTGGTAGACCAGATCGAACTGCATGCCGTTGGGCTCGGTCTGGCGCAGGCGTACCGGCAGCCAGCCGCGATCGGGGGACAGCCAGATCTCCACGCGGCGCTTGTCGTCTGCACGGCGTGGCAGCCGTATGAAGTGCTGCGCACGAATCGTGCCGTTCGGCGTGTCGACGCTCTCCTCGCCGATGTGCTGGACGCGGGCGACTTCCACGCTGTCGGTATCGGCGATCGGGAATTCCAGCGTGAGGCCGGGGCTGGCAATGCGCTCCGGGGCACCGCGCGCCAGCCCGGTCAATTGGAGGAAGACGCTGAAGCGGTCTTGCGTGCCCTCGGGCAAGGGCAGCACGGCCGGCGTGCGTGTGAATGTGACGGTGGATGCGCTCTGGGGGCCGGACGCCGGTGGGGTGCCGGCCGCGTAGTGGAACGTGGTGACGTCGGGTTGTCGGCGGCCGCGCACTTCTTCGTACCGCATGGGCGTCAGGCCATACGCACCCACGATGCCGGCGCTGCGAAACGCGAGCGTGCCGAAGAACAGCGGCAAGGGAATTTCCACGGCCAGCGTGTAAGTTTTGCCATCGGTGGCCCAACGGATCACACCGTCCTCGTTGCGCACGCCGTTGACGTAGGTGGCGTACCGCAGCGTGGCGGAGGGCGGCAGTGAGAAGGCATCCCCCGGCGGAGCGGGCGGCCCGCTCGGGCCTTCGCCACTGATATCCGTGATCACGCCGGTATCGCCAGAGGCTTGGGCGCCGGCGCTCGTGAACTCGGATGGGTCCATGCTTGCCACGTCGGGCGCGAGCGGGGTGGGAGCCGGCGCTGGGGCGGGTGCGACCTGGGGGTGCGGACGACTCGGAGCAGGCTGGGGCTTGGGCGCGGCCGGAGGCGGTGGCGGCTGCACCGGCTCCGGTTGCAGCAACAGGGCGGGGATGATCTGCTCCGGCGTGGGCGGCCACGTCACCTGGCGGCTGCGCGCGATCCACACGACGGCAACGACATGCAGCACAAGCACGGCCAACAGCACGACCCCGAGACGGCCAAGCCGATGGAAGCGGCGCCTGCGCGATGGCACGTCGTCGGTACTCAGTTCGTCAGGATTGCGGGGCGTTGGGGGCAACGTATCCAAGGTCGGCGGAAAGCTGTTGTGCGGCCAGCCGCAAGCGCGCTCCAGCGGGCTGCTCCAGGTGGTGTCGAAGGTGCTTTGTGCGCCCAGCGCGATCAGCGCAAGGCACAGTTGGCCGTTGGCGTCGAATACGGGCAGCGACATCGCGTTGATGCCCGGAAGTACGCCGCCGTGGATGCGCGAGGCGCCGTGCAAACGCACATCGGCGCAGATGGCGTCGTAGGCTTCGAGCGTTTGCGGCAGCTCCGGGTTCTCGGTGTCGCCGGACTCGCCCTTGGCCGCAATGCGATCGAGTTCGCGCTGGACGAACGAGCGCGTCTGCGCGCGCGGCAAGTACGCGCCGAACACCCGGCCGGTGGCCGAGTTCAGCATCGGCATCACATCCCCCAGGCGCAGGCTGACCGTCACAGGGTGGCTCGCTTCTTCCCAATGGACGATGGCCGGGCCCTGGTTGCCCCAGACAGCCAGGCCGATGGTGTGATCGATCTCGTCGCGCAGGGCGGCGGCAGCGGGCCGGGCGCGGCGCATCGGATCTTGCCGGTTCAGGCTCACCAAGCCCATTTCCAGCGCGAACGGGCCGAGGTCGTAACGGCCCTCAGGCGTTTGCGTGACGAGCCCCAGCCGCGCAAAGCTCACCAGATAACGGTGCGCCTTGGCGGGGTTCATGGGCGCGGCACGCGCGAGGTCGCGCAGCATCATCGGCCCAGTGGTGTGCGTGAGCACTTCCAGGAGCCGGAAGCCGACTTCGATGGACTGGATGCCCGAGCGCGCGGGCGCATCCAGCTCGCCATCGGCATCGGGCTCCAGGTCGAGATCGGTGTCGGCGGGCAGCGGTGACATGGTGACGGGTCAGGGATCGGTTCGGGCCAGTTTAGCCGATGCTCGGTGTACCATCCGCGCAGCCTTTCTCCATACAACGCACATGAAACTCGCCACCCTCAAGGATGGCTCGCGCGACGGCCAACTCGCCGTGGTCTCGCGCGACCTGAAGACCGCTCACTTCGCCACGCACATCGCCGGCACGCTGCAGCGCGCGCTCGACGACTGGGCCTTCCATGCGCCGCAACTGCAGGATCTGTACGACCAGCTGAACGCGGGCCGAGCACGCCATCCGTTTGCGTTCGACGCTGCCAATTGCATGGCGCCGCTGCCACGCGCGTACCAATGGGCCGACGGCTCGGCCTATGTGAACCACGTTGAATTGGTGCGCAAGGCGCGCGGCGCCGAGATGCCCCCCGAGTTCTGGACCGACCCGCTGATGTACCAGGGCGGCTCGGATGACCTGGCCGGCGCGCATGACCCCATCGTCTGCCGCAGCGAAGCGTTCGGCATCGATTTCGAAGCCGAGGTGGCCGTCATCACCGGAGACGTGCCGATGGGCACCGAGCCGGCCGCCGCCGCCGAGGGCATCCGCCTGATCATGCTGGCCAACGATGTGTCGCTGCGCAATCTGATCCCGGCTGAGTTGAGCAAGGGTTTCGGCTTCTTCCAGAGCAAGCCGGCAACGGCGTTTTCACCCGTGGCCGTCACGCCCGATGAATTGGGCGAGGCCTGGCGCGAACGCAAGGTGCATCTGCCGATGACGGTGCGCTGGAACAACAAGAAGGTTGGCCAGCCCGAGTGCGGCACCGACATGGTGTTCGACTTCGGCCAGCTGATCGCGCATATCTGCAAGACGCGCAACGTGCGCGCGGGCAGCATCGTCGGCTCCGGCACGATTTCGAACGTGGACCGCAGCAAGGGGTACGCGTGCATTGCCGAGAAACGCATGCTGGAAACCATCGAATCCGGCGCGCCCGTTACCGAATACATGCGCTATGGCGACACCGTGAAGATCGAGATGTTCGACGCCAACGGCGTGTCGATTTTCGGGGCGATCGACCAGGAAGTTGTTGCGCCGGGCACGCAGGCGTAAGACTTTTCCTTATGCGGATTCGGGTGCCGTCCGCGGACGGCGCCCCCGCTTTGGCGCAGCGGCACCGGCCGTCAGCGCCTGCCCGTGATACCCCAGGCGCAGCGATAGCGTCCGCCCGGCCTCGCGCAGCAGCCGCGACGCGGGCCCCTCCAGGCTCGAATCGAACACGCTGGACAAGCCCAGCGCCGTGATGGCCCCGGCCAGCTTGCCTTGTGAATCGAGCACCGGCACGGCCACCGAATCGATGCCGTGCACCAATGTCCCGCCGATTCGCGCGACGCCTTCCTGCCGCACCGCCTGCCAGCGCGCGCGGCAGTTCAGCCAGTCGGTCAGGCCCGCCTTGCCGGCGCCGGGCCCGCGCAATTCACGGTCGATGAGCGAGACGATCTGGATTTCGGGCACCCACGCGGCGCACGCCTGGCCCGTGGCCGAATTCAGCAGCGGCATGACCGAGCCCACCCGCACATTGACCGCCACCGGCCGGCCGCTGTCTTCCCAGCGCACGATGACGGGGCCGCGCGCGGTCCAGATCGACAGAAACACGCTTTCGTTCAGCCGTTCGGCCAGCTTGGGCAGCAGGTTGCTGCCCTCGCGCACGAAATCCACGTCGGACAGCGCCGACAGCCCCACCTGCAACGCCTGCGCGCCCAGCCGGTAACGGGCGGAGGCCGGGTCCTGCTCGACAAAACCCATGCGTTCCAGCGACACCAGATAGCGATGCACCTTCGCGCGCGGCATGCCCAGCTGCCGACCGAGTTCGGAGACGGCATGGGCGCCACCGGCATGCGCCATCGCCGAAAGCACGCTCAGCGCGATCTCGGCGGACTGGATGCCGGCGCTGGTGCGTTCCGGCGTGGCGTCTTCTGTGGGCAGGTCTTCGGGTGAGGTATCCGGCGGCAGCGGGTCGTCGATGGGCATCTTGAAGTCTCGGATGTCGCTTTATAAGATACGCGTTACGTAAAAAGATACAACCGGCGCGGCGGCCTGCGCGCTGGAAAAGACCTCGAAACCGGGAGACGCCATGAAGCTGTCGATCTTTTCCGTGCAGGACCATTACCCCGACCGGCCCCGCAGTCTGCCGCAACTCTACGCAGACGTCATCGCCCAGGCGCGCCACGCCGAAGCGCTCGGCTACGACACCTTCTGGGTGGCCGAGCATCACTTTCACGAGTACGGCGCCGTTCCCAACCCCGCAGTCTTTCTGTCGCATCTGGCCGCGCAGACGCAACGCCTGCGACTGGGCACGGCCATCTCGATCCTGACCTTCCATCATCCGGCCACGGTAGCCGAGAACTACGCGATGGTCGATGCGCTTTCGGGCGGGCGGTTGTCGCTGGGCGTGGGCTCGGGCTACCTCAAGCACGAGTTCGAAGGCTACGACGTCGACCCCGCCGTCAAGCGCGAGCGCTTTGACGAAGCGCTGATGCTTGTCGAGCGCCTGCTTTCCGGCGAGCGCGTGCATCACGCGGGCCAGTTCCACACGCTGCGCGACGTGCGCCTCAACGTTCTGCCGGTGCAGGCCCGCGTGCCGATCCATGTGGCGATCCTGCGGCGAGAGGCGGCGTATCACATTGGCCGGCAGGGGCGGCGCATGCTGTTCGTGCCGTATGCCTCGGTCGAGAGTTTTGAGGACATCCGCACGTTGATGGACGAATACCGCCGTGGCCTGGCGGAAGCAGGCATTGCCGACACGCGCGGCATGGCGGCCGTCGCGCTGCACACGCATGTGGGCCCGACCGAAGCCGCCGTGCGTGCAACGGCCGCCGACGCATTCGACCTGTACGTCGCCACGCGGCTCTACGCGCGTCGCCAGACGTACGACGATGTGCTCGCCAGCGGCCTGTCGTTGTTCGGCACGCCCGACGCGGTGGCTGAAAAGCTCGCGCAGCTGTCCGACATGGGCGTCGACCATGTGATGGCGCTGCACAACTTCGGGCTGATGCCGCAATCGGCCGTGCTCGAATCGATGCGCGCGTTGGTGGAGGATGCGCTGCCGCGCGCCGGCATCACGGCGCTCGCTGCCTGAACCTGTCCAGCCTGGGAGACTCCGCATCGCCAAACCGTCGCAAAACCGCTACGCTCACTGCCAAACCACGGGAGGAGACCCCAATGCAGCGACCGAAGCGGCGACACGCAGGCGTACTGGCTGGTTTGGCTTTGTTGTCTTCCGCCGCGCTGGCGGATATTCGCATCGGGGTCACGGTGTCGGCCACCGGGCCGCAGGCGTCGCTGGGGCAGCCCGAGAAGAACGCCACCACGCTGTGGCCGCGCGAGATCGGCGGTGAAAAAGTCGACGTGATCGTGCTCGACGATGCATCGGACACCACGCGCGCGGTCACCAACACGCGCAAGCTGATGAGCGAGTCGAACGTTGACGTGATCGTCGGCTCGTCCACGACGCCGAATACGCTGGCGATGATCGACGCGGCGGCCGAAGGCAAGACGCCGGTGATCTCGCTGGCCTCGTCTGCCCGCTTGATCGAGCCGATGGACGCCAAGCGGCGCTGGATCTTCAAGACGCCGCATTCGGACTCGCACATGGCCTCGCTGATTGCCGAGCACGCTGCCGCGCACGGCGTGAAGACCATCGCCTACATCGGTTTTGCCAACGCGCTAGGCGAGGCCTTCCTTGCGGAGGTGCAGCGCTTTGCCGATCTCAAGCACATCCGCATCACTGATACGGAGCGTTTTTCGCCCACCGACAACAGCGTGACCGCGCAGGTGCTGCATCTGCTGGCGAACAAGCCCGACGCGGTGGTGATTGGCGGCTCCGGAACGCCCGCCGCACTGCCAGCCCGCGCGCTGGCCGAGCGTGGTTACACCGGCAAGATCTACTTCAACCACGGCGTATCCAACAACGATTTCGTCAAGCTGTGCGGCAAGGACTGCGAAGGCGCCTACGTGCCGACCGGCCCCGTGATGGTTGCGGCCGAATTGTCAGACGCCAATCCGACCAAGAAGCAGGCGCGGGATTTTGCGCATCGCTACGAGGCCGCCTTTGGCAAGGGCAGCGTCTCGATCTTCGCCGCCTACACGGGCGACATCGGCTTGCTGTTACAGCGCGCGGTGCCGGTGGCGCTCAAGCGCGCCAAGCCGGGCACGCCGGCTTTTCGCGAGGCGCTGCGCGACGCACTGGAGCAGGTGCGCGATCTGCCGACCAGCACCGGCGTGGTCAACATGAGCCCGCAAGACCACGTCGGCCTGGACCAGCGTGCCCGCGTGATGGCGCAGATCCGCCGCGGCCAATGGCACCTGGCCGATACCGCGAAGTGACAGTGACGGTGACGATGGCGCACATCCCGCGTTGCACGCGCAGTCTCATCCGCTATGCTTGATCCATTACCTCGGACGCCATGACCTCGCTCGCTCCCCGCTTTGCCCGCTACCAGGCGCTGACGCTCGTCCAGCACGGCCCGATCCTCGAAATCGTGATGGGTGCGGCGCAGTCCGCCAACCGCAAGCTGTCCACCGCCGATGCCGGCCTGCACCGCGAGCTGGCGGAAATCTGGCGCGATGTGTCCGCCGAGCCGTCGGTGCGCGTCGCGCTGATCCGCGGTGAGGGCAAGGGCTTCTCGGCCGGCGGCGATCTGCACCTCGTCGAGCAGATGGCCGACGACTTCGAGGTGCGCACGCGGGTCTGGCACGAGGCGCGCGACCTCGTCTACAACGTCATCAACTGCGACAAGCCGATTGTCAGCGCCATGCACGGCCCGGCCGTGGGGGCAGGGCTGGTCGCCGGATTGCTGGCCGATATTTCGATCGCCGCGAAGGATGCACGCATCGTCGACGGCCACACGCGCCTGGGCGTGGCGGCGGGCGACCATGCCGCGATTGTCTGGCCGCTGTTGTGCGGCATGGCCAAGGCCAAGTATTACCTGCTGCTGTGCGAATCCATGACCGGCGAGGAGGCCGAGCGCATCGGGCTGGTTTCGCTGGCCGTGCCCGAATCGGAACTCGTCAACCGCGCATTCGAAGTCGCCGAGCGCTTGGCGGCCGGTTCGCAGACGGCCATCCGCTGGACAAAGTACGCGCTGAACAACTGGCTGCGCATGGCCGGCCCAAGTTTCGATACGTCGCTGGCGCTTGAATTCATGGGTTTTGCGGGCCCCGACGTGCGCGAGGGCATTGCGAGCCTGCGCCAGAAACGTCCGCCCACGTTCGACGGCGCGTGATTGAAGATGAAGACTCGCAAGCGCGCCCGACCCTCGACCGATTTGTAGGAGACACCATGTTCACCCAGATGCCCAATTTCGCCGAAGGCGGTTTTGAATTCTTGCGCAAGTTGTGGGGGGGCGGCTTTGCCGGGATGGCCGGTGGCGGCATGCCCAACATGGCGAGCTTTGCCGCGCCGCCGATGGATCTTGAGGAAATCGACAAGCGCATCCACGACCTGCGCGCCGTGGAGAGCTGGCTGCAACTGAACGCCAGCCTGCTGCGCACGGCAATCCAGGGCCTGGAGGTGCAGCGCGCCACGCTGGTGGCCTTGCAGACGTTCGGCTCCGCACTGTCGCCCGAGGCCATGAAGTCTGCGTTCGACGGGCTGACGCCGGACGCGTCCTCGTCGGCATCGTCTTCCGACGAGGCATCCAAACCTGCTTGGCCGCACACCGCCGCCACGGCCAAGCCGGCCGAAGACGAACCGCCTGAAGACGCAGACGAGGCGGAAGAAGACACCGACGACGATCAGGCTGAAGCCCGCGCCGAGAATGCCCAGGCTCAAGCCCAGGCCGCTGCGCAGGCACAAGCAGCCGCCCGCGCCGCCGCGGCCGCGCTTGACCCTTCACCGTGGTGGAACATGCTGCAGCAGCAGTTCAACCAGATCGCCAGCTCCGCGGCGGCGGCCATGCCGATGCCGCAAAACCTGATGCCGGGCTTCCCGGGCGGCTTCCCCGGGTTTGGCGGCGCCCCGGGCGCGGAAGGCCTGGATGCCGCGCCGGAAGATATCGAAGGCACGCCGGCGCCGGCCAAGCCCAAACGCGCTGCCGCCAAGTCGGCGCAGAAGCCGGCCGCCAAGACCCCTGCAGGCAAGACGGCGAAGCCCGCCACCAAAAAGGCCGCTGCCAAGAAAACGCCCGCGAAATCTGCATCGCATAAGCCCAACAACGACGCGCCCTGATCGATGTCGACAGACTGCACTGCACTCTTGATGATGGGCGGCGGCGCGCGTGCCGCCTATCAGGTCGGCGTGCTGCGCGGCATCGCAGGATTGGCGCGCGAGTATGCGCCGGATGTGGCGCGCACGCCGTTCGACGTCATTTGCGGGACATCGGCGGGCGCGATCAACAGTCTGGGCCTCGCACGCGGCGCGCAGGATTTCACGCTCGCTACCGAGGCGCTGACCCAGCTCTGGGGCAGCCTGCATGCCGATCGCGTCTATCGCACGGACGTCGGCCGCGTCGGCTCCAGCGGCGCGCGCTGGCTGACCGCACTGGCGTTCGGCTGGATGACCGGCCGCACGCCGCGCGCGCTGTTCGACAACACACCGCTGCGCGAGCTGCTTGAATCGCAACACGACGGTCAGCAGGTGCAGGCTGCATTCGACGCCGGAGCGCTGCGCGCGCTGGCCATCACCGCGCTGTCTTACACCACGGGGCGTCACGTCACGTTCTATCAATCGCCGCACGTGGTGCTGCCGTGGCGGCGGTCGCAGCGGATTGCGGTGTCGGATCAGATCGGCGTATCGCACATGCTGGCGTCGTCGAGCATCCCGTTCGTCTTCCCGGCCGAGCCGGTGCCGCTCGAAGGGAACGACGAATGGTTCGGCGACGGCACGATGCGGCAGATGTCGCCGTTGAGCCCCGCCATTCATCTGGGCGCGAATCGCATTCTGGTGGTGGGTGCCGCGTCCCGCTCGCAGCCGGGCTGGTACGACACGGTACCGGCGTCGGGTTATCCGTCGCTGGCGCAGATTGCCGGGCAGGCGCTGGCGAGCATCTTTCTCGACGGGCTTTCGGCCGATATCGAGCGGCTGCAACACGTCAACGCCATGGTGGCCCGCAACCCCGAGATTGCCGACGCACGCGACGGCTGGCGCAAGATCGAGGTGCTGGTCATGGCGCCGTCCGAGCGCATCGAACTGATTGCTTCCCGCCACGTGCAGCGCCTGCCGGGCACGGTGCGCGCACTGCTCAAGCCGCTGGGCGGCACTGAGGCGCGGGGGGCGGCATTCGCCAGCTATCTGCTCTTTGAGCCGGAGTTCACGCAGGAATTGATCGACCTGGGCGAGCGCGATGTGCAGGCGCGCCGCGATGAGTTGGCGGCGTTCCTGTACGGCGCGATTCCGGATACGATGCGCGCAGCCTGATCAGCGCGACGAGCGTGTCGACGGTTCAGCCAGCAACGCGTCGATGCGCTTGATGAGCGCCGGGTCGCTCGGCTCGACGCTGCTCGGGAACACGGCCGCCACGCGGCCGGTGCGGTCCAGCAGGTATTTGTGGAAATTCCACTTGGGCGGCTGGCCCGTCTGCGTCGCCAGCCACGCATACAGCGGCGACGCGCTCGCCCCCACCACAGCCGTCTTCGAGAACATCGGAAACTTCACGCCGTACGTGTTGTAGCAAAAGTCGGCGATCTGCTTGCTGTTGCCGGGTTCTTGCTGGAAGTCGTTGGACGGAAACCCCAGCACCGTCAGCCCCTTGTCACGGTACTTTGCGTACAGCGCTTCGAGCCCTTCGTACTGATGCGTATAGCCGCAATAGCTGGCGGTGTTGACGACCAGCAGGACGCGGCCGGCATATTGGCAAAGGTCTTGTGGCGCGTCGTCCTGCAGGCGCTTGACGCGAAAATTCAGGCTGGCGGGGCAGGCACCTGCAGCGGCCGGCGCTTGTGCTGCAGGGGTGACGCCGGCCGTCGCAGCGTGCCCAGTGCGCGGCAGCAGCAACGCGATGACCGCAATGGCAATCGCAATGGCGATCATGAGCAGATGGTGCCGACGCAGGACGCCCGACGTGTGCAGTTGCAGGCGCGGACGACGTGCGGACGCGGTGGCAGAAAACAACATGGCGATCCTCCAAAAGCGGACGCTCAGCCGGCGAGCGGGAGTTTGTCTTCAGTCTAGGGTATAACGCGCCGGGGTCGCCCCATGTGGGATGTGCGGTATGCGTGGCGCGCCATCCGCCGCACGGATCGCTGCACTTTCTATACTGAAGAACTCGCCGGGCGATGACCCGGTCCGACACAAAAGACGGTGGCCGCGTGCTGCCGATCACATCGCGGTGTACCGCGAGACAACGCGCGACTGCGTCGTGCGTCAGGGGGTCGCCAAGCCACCTTGCAACTGTGGCATCGGCAGGCCTGTTGTCACGAGGAAACGGGCAGACACAGAACTTTGCTCGGGCAACCACGAAAAACAGGGCCCGGTCAAGCATGTCTGCTAGAATCCGCCTGCAAATTCAAAGGCTTACCATGCTCTATCCCGAATTGTTCAAGTCGTTGGAAGCGGTCCGCTGGAATATGGAAAAGGATATTCCGTGGGACACGTTCGATGCGTCGCTGCTGACCGACGCGCAAGCGCAGACCATCAAGATGAATGCCATCACCGAGTGGTCAGCCCTGCCGGCCACCGAGATGTTCCTGCGTGACAATCGTCACGACTCCGATTTTTCGGCGTTCATGAGCGTGTGGTTCTTTGAAGAGCAGAAGCACTCGCTGGTGCTGATGGAGTATCTGCGCCGCTTCCGTCCGGACCTCGTGCCGACCGAAGAAGAGCTGCACAACGTGCGCTTCGAATTCGATCCGGCTCCGCCGCTGGAAACGCTGATGTTGCACTTCTGCGGCGAAATCCGCCTGAACCATTGGTACCGCCGTGCCTCCGAATGGCACACCGAGCCGGTCATCAAGGCGATCTACAAGCATCTGTCGCAGGACGAAGCCCGCCACGGCGGCGCCTACCTGCGTTACATGAAGAAGTACCTCGGCCAGTTTGGCGACAGCGCGCGCAGCGCATTCGCCAAGATCGGCGTGCTGATGGCCTCGGCGCGTCGCACCGAAAAGCCGCTTCACCCGACCAACCTGCACGTCAACAAGGCGCTGTTCCCACAAGACACGGTGCAGTCGCGCCTGCCGAACCCGGATTGGCTGGAGCACTGGCTGGACGAGCAGATCAAGTTCGACGCCGGCTGGGAAAAGAAGGTCATCGAGCGCATCCTGCACAACATGGGCCTGCTGTTCGAGCGCACCTTTGAAACCGTGCAAGACCTGAACCGCTACCGCAAGGAACTGAACGCACGTCTGCTCGGCTCGGCCGAACAAGCTGCCTGATCCTTGCCACTGGCAGCCAGCGGCCCATCGATTCGATGGGCGTTTTGTTTTCCACTCCGATTCCGCTTTTGCCATGACCGCTCGCCAGCCCGCACCCGCCTTTGAACAGAAGATCTGCGACGCCGCCGACGTGGAAGCCCGCGTGCGCGCCTTGCCGCGCCCCTTGGTCTTCACCAACGGCGTGTTCGACATCCTGCATCGCGGTCACGCCACGTATCTGGCGCAGGCGCGTGCGCTTGGCGCGTCGCTCGTGGTGGGCGTGAACACCGACGCCTCGGTGCGGATGCTCGGCAAGGGCGACGACCGCCCGCTGAACACACAGGACGATCGCCTTGCCGTGCTGGCCGCCCTCGAAGCGGTGAGTCTGGTGGTGTTGTTTGCCGAGCGCACGCCGGTCGAACTCATCAAGCGCGTGCGCCCTGACATCTACGTGAAAGGCGGCGACTACGACATCGATGCGTTGGAAGAAACGCGTGTGGTGCGCAGCTGGGGCGGCACGGCGCTGGCGATTCCGTTCGAGCACGATCGCTCGACGACGGCGCTGCTCAAGCGCGTGCGCGCGACGTCTTGAGCGTTTAGCGCGATGCCGTGACCGCCGCGCAAGCGTGCAGGTCTTCGGCGCCCAGGTTTTTCTTGAGTGCGGCCAGCTGGGCTGCGACGCCCGAAGCCGCATCGGCGGTGGTCGTCACGCGCAGCGTGGTCTGCGCGCCAAGTCGGCGTGTTTGCGTGACCACCGCGGTGCGCACGTCCTTGGCGCGCAGTTCGTCCAGACGCTGCTGCGCGCGCTCCTTGTCGCGGAACAGGCCCAGCGACACCACAAACGTATTGCCTTCCTGCACGATGGCTGAATCCGCCACGTTGCGGCGCTTGAGTTCGGCCACCTTGCGATCGGCGTCGTCGCGCGTGTCGCGGGCCGGCATGTGGACCCACCAGCGGTTGTCTTCCTGCCGCGTGATGCGCTCAACCTGCACGCCGGGCAGCTGCTTGATCTGATCGAGGCCGCGCGTGGCCTGTGCTTCGGTCAGGCCGCCGAGTTCGGTGCAGCTGCCGCCGCTGTCAGCGGTGGTGGCGGTGGACAGAGCCGTGCGTTCGATGTTGGCCTGTGGGCCCGACGCGGCAGGCGTGGAAGCGGCTGACGACGAGCCCGGCGCCGATTTGGGTACGCCGCCGGCTGGGGCAGAAGCGGGTGCCGGCTCGAGAATGCGGATCTCTTCGGTACGGATCTGGCGGCGCATGCGGTCAGGCTCGCGCTCGCTTTCGAACCACGCCTTGGACACTTCGGGCCCGAACACGCCGGTATTGGCCGCGAGCAGAACGCCGTTGACGAGCAGCAGGAGCAGCAGGGCGAGGCGAAGCGTCATGGTGCGAACGGACGTGGATTCGGACGGTGGTTCGGAATGCAGGAACACAGCAGCAACGGTAAGACGTCAGACGAAGACAGCGCGGCCAAGTGAGACTACGCCAGCGTCGCGGCACCTTCCCGGCTCGCGCGCGCCAGCACCTGCAGGCCAAGCAGCACGAGATTATCGTGCATCTGGAACGGCATGCGCAGATGCGGCCCCAGCGCAGCGCGCGCCCCGCCGCTCAGCACGCAGCGTGCCGGCCCGGGATGCTGCTTTTGCAGTGCCATCCACGTCTGCGCAATCGCGCCCGCCTGCGCGATGACGCAGCCCAGCGCGATGGCGTCTTGCGTGTTGTCGGCCCAGGGTGGTGCCACGACGTCGCCCGCACTCAGGTAGCTGACATCGACTTCGGGCAACTGCGCCGTGTTGCGGGACAGCGCGCGCATCATCAATGTGAGGCCGGGCAGGATCAGGCCACCGGCAAACAGGCCATCCGGCGTGACGATGTCGAGCGTGGTGGCGGTGCCAGCCGTCACGAGCAGAAGGGCGGTGTCGGGCCACAGATGGCGGGCGCCGACCGCGCCGACCCATCGGTCAGTGCCGAGCTGCGACGGGTCGCGATACCCATTGCGCAGGCCAGCGGTGGCGTCTTCCGATGCCGCAATGCGCACGCGCGCGCCGTCGAACACGCGGGCGATGCGCGCGGTGAGTGCATCGCGCAGTGCCGGACCGGCCACCGCGCTGATCCACACCTCGGGCGGCGCAACGCCGGCGGCGTGGCAATCGCGCCAGTCTTCCACCAGTTCGGCCAATCGATCGTGCGCGCGGGCGCCGGCATGCTGCCAGGGCGTGCCGCCGGGCTCCTCCGGCAGGGCGAGTTCGGCATCGGCACCACCGGCAATCCACGCCCATTTGATGCGCGTATTGCCCGCGTCGATCAGCAACAGCGGACGGGCAGAGGCGGCGTGCGCGGCAGAGGCCTTCAGGCGTGTCATGGCTGCTCCGCGTCTGCGCTGCGCAAGGAAACCTCGCCGCTGTGGACCCACTGGACCCGTCCACCGGATTCGATCGCCAGGCGGCCTTGCGCGTCGATGCCATGCGCCACGCCTTCGAGCACCACGGTGCCGTCCTGCCACAGGCGCACGCGTTCGCCGGCAAAGGCATCGCGGGCGGCAAACGGCGCCACGAACGGCGCCAGGCCCTGTGCGCCGAAGCGTTGCAGGTATTCACCGAGCGACGTGAGCAGCGCCGAGAACACGGCGTTCGGTTCCGGCGCATCCACCAGTTCTTCCACGCCCGACAGGCCGCGGCCGAGCGTGGTCTCCAACACGCGTGGCCGTTCCAGGTTCAGGCCGATGCCGATGACGGCCCAGGTCTGGCCCGGTTCCTTGCGCACGGTCTCGACCAGGATGCCGGCCAGCTTGCGCCCGGCGATCTGCACGTCGTTGGGCCATTTGAGGCCGAGCGCTTGTCCGCTGCCGCCCCGCGCTTCCGCGTACCCGGCCACGGCGTCGGCCACGGCCACACCCACGGCCAGGCTCAGGCCGCCGAGCTGCGCGGGCTCGCCCGCAAACGCGCAGGCGACGGAGAAGGTCAGACCGTGGTCGCCGCCCCATGGGCGCCCCTGGCGGCCGCGTCCTGCCGTCTGGCGCTGCGCGGCAAGCACGCGGGCGCCGAGCAGCGGCGCGGTGCCGGCCTGGCCGCGAATCGCCGTGTTGGCGGGCCAGGGGGCCTCGCGTACCGCGGCCATCAGATCTGCGCTGGTGGAGCCGGTGGTTTCAACCACATCGATAGGCCAGCCGGCAGCCGGGCCGCGGGGCTGGATACGCTCGCGCGCAAGGCGCCACCGCGCGGAGGGTTCGGCAAGAGACATAAAAAAACGGGCGATCAGGTTCGCACTAAGAATGCGCGCATTGTACGAGCGGCGCGTCAAACGCGGGTCTGGCGCTTGCTTCAAGCGACGCAGAGGCCTCACAGTGTGGCAGCCAGTGTGACAGCGTTTGGCGGCGCGTTGGCTACAATTCGACCGATATCCGGCATCACCGCTTACGGAGAACCGTTTGATCACCTGCCGTACACCGCAGCTCGAGGTACGCGTTGTCGATGGACGTTCCGTCGCCTTTCTCTCCGGCGACTGGACCACGCTTGCCTTGGCCGAACGCGCCGGCGTGCGCGGCGCGCGCCAGCAGATCCGCGCCGGGCTGGACAAAGCCAACGCGTGGTGCCTGACTGAAGTCGGCCGGATCGACCACTTTGGCGCGCAACTGCTCTGGCGCGCGTGGGGCAACCAGTGGCCCGAACACCTGGACGCCCGGCCCGACCAGCGTCGCATGCTCGATCGCGTTGCCAAGCTCGACCCGGGCGGCTGGAAGCAGCGCCTTGCCCCGCGCATGAACCCCGTGGCGATCCTGGGCGAAGGCATGCTCGATTTCTTCGATCACGCGCGCGACGGCATCGCCATGGTCGGCCAGCTGGTGTTCGACTTCGGCAGGTTCCTGCGTGCGCCGCATCGCGGGCCCTGGCGCGAGATCTCCGCGAACATCTACAGCACGGGTTACAAGGCGCTGGGCATCACGGCGCTGGTGGGCTTCCTGATCGGCATCGTGCTGAGCTACCTGTCGGCCAACCAGCTGCGCGTATTCGGGGCCAGCATCTTCATCGTCAACATTTTGGGGATGGCCATCATCCGCGAGCTGGGGCCGGTGCTGGCGGCGATTCTGGTGGCCGGGCGTTCGGGCTCGGCCATCACGGCGCAGATCGGCGTGATGCGGGTGACCGAAGAGCTGGACGCGATGCGCGTGATGGGCATCTCGCACGGCTTCCGGCTGATCCTGCCCAAGGTGATTGCGCTGGCGATTGCCATGCCGCTGCTTGTGGCCTGGACCGATCTGCTCGCGCTGGCGGGCGGCATTCTGGCGGCCAAGTTCCAACTCGATATCAGCCCGACGTATTTCATCACTTCGTTGCCCGATGCGGTGCCGGTGGCCAACCTGTGGCTCGGCATCGGCAAGGGCGTGGTGTTCGGCATGCTGATCGCGCTGGTGGCGTGCCACTTCGGCTTGCGCATCCAGCCCAATACGCAGAGCCTGGGCGAAGGCACGACCACGTCGGTGGTGGTGTCGATCACCATCGTCATCCTGGCAGACGCGGTGTTCGCCATCCTCTTCAAGGACGTCGGGATATGACGCGGCCCCGCCATCCTCACATCGAGCACGCAGCGGCGCCGACGGCAATCACGCCCGCGCGCGAACGCGTGATTGAAGTGCGCAACGTCACCAAGCGCTACGGCAAGGTGACCGTGCTCGACAACATCGATCTGGACGTGTTTCGCGGCGAGGTGCTTTCCATCGTCGGCGGTTCGGGCAGCGGCAAGACGACGTTGCTGCGCCAGGTGGTGGGGCTGGAGAAACCCACCTCGGGCACGATCCACATCTTTGGCGAAGAGCTGACCTGCCAGGTCGGCAACGATCTGCAGTCGATGCGCAACCGCTGGGGCATGCAGTTCCAGCATGGCGCGCTGTTCTCGGCGTTGTCCGTGATCGACAACGTGGCGTTGCCGATGCGCGAGTTGCGCACGCTGCCCGATGCGTTCATCCAGCGCGTGGCGATGCTGAAGCTGCAGATGGTCGGGCTCAAATCCACCGATGCCGACAAGATGCCGTCGGACCTGTCGGGCGGGATGATCAAGCGCGTGGCGCTGGCGCGGGCGTTGTCGCTGGAGCCCGAGCTGGTGTTTCTGGACGAGCCGACGGCCGGGCTGGATCCGCGCGCGTCGGACGATTACGTCGCGCTTATCCGCGAGTTGCGCCAGGAACTGGGCTTGACCGTGGTGATGGTGACGCACGATCTCGACACGCTGGTGGCACTGTCCGACCGCATTGCCGTGCTGGCGGATCGCAAGGTGCTGGCGGCCAAGCCGCTGGACCAGATCATTCAGATCGATCATCCGTTCATCAAGGAATACTTCCTCGGTGAACGGGGCAAACGGGCCCTCATGGCGCTGGGCCCGCAGATGACGGAGGCGGTGGCTGCAGCCTCGCTTTCGACGCAGGAGGATTGATGGAAAACAAGGCCCACGCATTCCTGGCCGGGCTGTTCACGATCGGGCTGGTCATCTTCATCGGCCTGGCCGTCATGTGGTTCAACCGCGACCAGACGGTGCGCTTGCCGTACGACGTCGTCACGCGTTCGACCGTCAACGGGCTCAACCCGCAGGCTTCTGTGAAGTACCGCGGGCTGGACGTCGGCAAGGTCGACAGCATCCGCTTTGACGACAAGGTGCCGGGGCAGATCGTCGTGCGCGTGCTGGTCGACAAGGATGCGCCCATCACCACCACCACGTACGGCCGACTGGCCTATCAGGGTGTGACGGGTCTCGCCTATGTTCAGCTGGACGATCGCGGCTTCGACAACAGCCAGCGCGCGCCTAACCCGACGCACCTCGCTACATCAGACAAGAACCCCGCGCGCATCCGCATGGAAGCCGGCTTCCTCGACGAGTTGGACAAGCGCGGCGACCAGATGCTTTCCAAGCTCGATCAGACGCTCAGCTCGCTGTCGATCATGTTTGACGACGAGCATCGCCAGCAGGTCACCGCGTCGCTGCAATCGTTCCAGAAGACGATGGACGCCTACAGCACGCTCGCGCAGCAGGCTGAACCGACCATGCGCCGCCTGCCGCAGATTGCCGACAACCTCGATTCCACGCTGGTGGCCACGCGCAAGCTCACGCAGTCGCTGTCGGATCCGAAGGGGCCGTTGATGACGACGCTTTCCGGTGCCGGCACGGATCTGACGGCGGCAACGCAGTCGATGCAATCCGCCGCCAATGTGCTGACGTACGAAACGCTGCCGCAGCTCAACGGCTTTGCGCGTGAGGCCCGCCAGGCCGTGCGCGGCTTCGATCATGCCGTGACCGACTTCAACGCCCGGCCGCAAAGCGTGCTGTTTGGCCCCGCACCCGGCGCGCCTGGCCCCGGTGAAACGGGCTTTACCGCACCCGCCGCCCGCGCTTCGGCCCAGCCCTGAGGAGAATCCATGCCGATGTTGTCTGCTGTGTTCCGCCGCGCGCACGCGCTGCCTGCGCTGATGGCGCTGTCGCTCCTGGCAGCCTGCTCCAGCGCGCCCGTGGCGCCCGCTGCCCTGTATGACTTTGGCCTTGCGCCTGCCGCAAGCGCTGGCGCGCGCCTGCCCACCGCCCTGCGCGTGGCCGACGTGGCCGGCCCGGGCTGGATGGACGGCAACGCCATCTATTACCGCCTTGCGTATGCGCAAAGCCAGCGCACCGACGTCTACGCCAACAGCCGTTGGGTGGAATCGCCGGTCAACCTGTTCGATGCGCGTCTGCGCAACGCGGCGCGCGCGCGGCCAAGTGGTGGGCTATCCCACGCCCGATGTGCCGAGCTTGCGCGTCGAGCTGGTCGACTTCTCACAGGTGTTCGACAGGCCCGAAGCCAGCCGCGGCGTGGTGCGGTTGCGGGCGACGGTGTCGCTCGCGCGCGGCGTGATCGATCAGCGTGTGGTGCAGGCCGATGCCCCGGCGCCCAGCCCTGATGCAGCGGGTGGTGTGGCGGCACTGACGCAGGCGTCGGACAAGGCCATCGGCGAGGTGCTGGACTGGGTGGCCGGCTTGCCGCTGGCGGCGTCGACCTCTGCCGGGCCCGCAACGCCGGGGGCGGCATTCGGTACGCGCCGGCGTTGATCTCCCGACCTCTCAACCGGATGGAGGAACCATCCGTGATGCGCGGCATCGGACGCTATCATGGGCGGCTTCTTCCGGGCACGTCCGCCCCTCCTTTTCGATTGCAGCTTCTCCGGTGACGGACTTCCACTCGCAACCCGCCGCGCCCACCTCGCATCGTCACTCGCCGCTTGCGCGCGCCGGGCTGGGGTGGTTCGTGCTGCTGGTTGTCTACGCAAGCCTGTATCCGTTTGCGGGCTGGACAGACACCGGCGTGTCGCCGTTTGCCTTCCTCAGCGCACCGCTGCCGCGCTACAACACCGGCTTCGACCTGCTCACCAACGTGTGGGGCTACATGCCGCTGGGCATGCTGACGGTGCTGGCGCTGCATCCGCGCATCACGGGGTGGCGCGCGGTGTTGCTGTCGCTGCTGGCGGGGCTGCTGCTTTCCGGCGCGATGGAAGCGATCCAGACCTATCTGCCCACGCGCGTGTCGTCCAATGTCGACCTGGCGACGAACACGCTGGGCGCCTTGCTCGGCGGCATCGTCATGCTGCCGTTTTCAGCGCGGCTCATCGACCGGGGCGGGTTGCGCCGTCTGCGCCGCCGCTGGTTCGAGCCGCATGCGACCTTTGCAATCCTGCTGATGCTGGTGTGGCCGTTCGCGCAGATCTTTCCGCAGGAATTCCTCTTCAGCATGGGCGGGGTGATCCGCAGCATCCTGCTCGATCCATCGCCGGATGCGTTTGTGGTCAACCTCGTCAACGGCTGGTTTCCGGAGCTGTTCGACTGGCAGGACAAGCTGACGGCGCACCCGGAAGCACTGCAGCGCCAGGAACTGCTCGAAGCGCTCATCACGGCTTGCAGCTGGATCGGCACCGGGTTGCTGGCCAGCGTGGCCATGCGCCGCGGCGCGCCGATGCTGCGCCTGCTGGCTGCGCTGCTGGCCGGGGCGCTGCTGGTGAAGGCGGGGGCGACGGTGCTGCAGTTTCCGCTGGGCGGCGCGTGGGATTGGCTTTCGTCCGGCGCGCGTTTTGGGTTGGTCGTCGGCTCGCTGGTGCTGGTGCTGCTGGTGCGGCTGCCGCGCTGGCTGCGTGGTGCGCTGGCCATGGCCCTGCTGATCGCGCTGATCATCCTGTCCAACGTGCTGCCGCCGAGCCCGTATTCGTGGGTGTCGGCGCAGAGCTGGCGGCTTGGGCGCTTCGTCCATTTCAACAGCCTGTCGCAATGGATCGGCTGGTTGTGGCCGTTTCTCGGCCTGGGCTATCTGGCCTGGCGCGCCGAGCAGACACAGCTGCAGCGGCGCGCCGGACGTCAGGCGCGTTGAGCGTGCGCCGCAGCCGATGCAGCACGCGGTGACGCTGCGCGGCGTACCGCAATCAGCGCCAGCAGTGCCGCAAGGTACATCGCCGCCATGGCGACAAAACCCGCGCGCCACCCGAACAGGCCCGTCGACAGCGCGGCCACGCCCAGGCCGATAAGCGCGCCACCCTTGGCTGCGCTGCTGCACAATCCCAACGCAAAACCTTGACGATCTTCCGGACTCGTCTCAGCGACCAGGCTGTTGAGGACCGGCAGCAGGCCGCCCAGGCACAGGCCCCAGGCCAGGCGTGCGGCGATGAAGCCGGCTTCCCCTTGCGCAACGCCTTGCCAGAGCGCGGTGACGCCGCAGACCGCCGTCAATGCGCACACGCGCCCCAGCGTGACATGCACGGGCAGTCCCGCAAACCGCTTTGCCCACCAGCGCGCAGACAGCGCCAGCGTCGCGGCCGTGGCGCTGTAGGCGAGACCGGCCAGCATCACCGAGCCATGCAGCGTCTCGGTGATGTACGGCGCGAGAAAGCCCTGCGGCATGACGCGCGCCGCCTGCACGGCGACCATGCCGAGCAGCAAGCCGACCACCAGGCCGCCCAACGGGGCATGCCGTGCTTGCGACGTCTCGGCGGCTCGTTTTGCTGTGTTGCGCGGAGCGGGGGCAATCCCTGGCAAGCAGAACATCGCCAGCGGAATGCACGCCAGGATGACGAGCGCGCCTGCCGTGTTCGCCATCCGGAAACCCATCCACGCGACGAGCCACGCACCAACCGGCGGCGCCATGAAGCTGCCGCATGCCGTGACGGTTTGCAGATCGGCGAAGACGCGGCGGCGCATGTCAGGCGGCGCCACGCGCATCGCATAGATTTGCGCGGCCGCCAGGAAGCCCGCCAGCCCGCCTTGGACCGTACGCGCCAACAGCACGCTGGCCGCCGAGTCTGCATAGACGGACCACAGCTGTGACGCCGCCAGCGCGACCAGCGCCCGCAGGATCATCGGCTTGGGTCCGACACGGTCGGCGAGGCGCCCCCACCATGGCGCGGTGACGAGCGTGGCCGCCATCGGTGCAAAGTAGGCTGCACTGGCCACCCACGCGAACGGCACCGCCGGCAACGGCGTCAGTTCACGCAGAAACAGCGGCCAGAACGGGCCCGTCATCTCCATGGCGCCCATCGAAAGGGCCTGGATGACAAGGAGCCACCGGATGGCGCTGCGCCACGTGTGGACGGGCGTTGCCGGGCTCATGCTCGGTCCGCTGCGCGCAGCGGGTTGGGCAGCGCGGCGTGCATGTCGTCGGACTGGTCGCGCAGACGCATGCGGACAAACGTCTTGAACGTCCACGGCGCTTCCAGCAGCGCGTGGCGCTCGTGCGACCACGTGTCGGCATCCACGGTGGTGCGATTTGCCTCGAACACGGCGTGCATGGCATCACGCCATTGGCGCAGCCCGGCCGTGCTGCCGTGGTCGGGAAACAGCCCCAGCGCCAGTTCACCGATATGGCACAGCAGGAACGCGTGGATCAGCTTCTTGCGCGGAATGTCCCGATCGGGATACGTGGTGTGGCCGGCGCGGAACGGCGTGATCGAGAAGCCTTGTGCCTGCAGCGTTGGCAACGCGATCTTCACGTCGCCAAAGTCGCGCACCACCAGCCGCACCGGCATGCCGGCCGCGTCGATGACGACGAAGGTGTTCTGCTGATGCGCCTCCAGCGCAATGCCGTAACGCAGGTAGAGGCCGACGATGGCCGGAATGGCGACGCGCAGGTATGCCTCGAAGAAACGTTCGGCCCGCTCGGCGCGGGTGCCGCCGGCCTGGCGCGCCAGCACGGTATCCAGCAGCATCGGCGCCGCTGCCTGCGTCATGTCGGCGGTGAAGTCCGGCGTGAAGAGCGCGCCGACCGGCAGCAGCCGCTCGTTGCCGGCAATGCGCGTGGTCGGGTTGTCACGCACGATCATCGAGAGATGGCGCGCGCGCTCATCGTCCGTGCCGGCCAAGTGGATGCCGTGGCGTTCCGGCACGATTGACAGGACGCTTGCCAACGCGGCGTCGTTCGCGAGGATGCGTTCGAGCAGCGCGCTCACGCGCGGGCCCATCACGGCCGATTTGGGCGACACGGTGCGCTCGACGCTCGTCAGCCGCATGCTCACGGGCAGCTTGAGCATGGGGCGCCCGGCGCGTCCGTGGCGGCCACCGTGCGGAATGACATCGTTGGCCGGGCGGCGATGCTGATGTCCGGCAGGCGGATCAGTTCGCCCGCGGCAAATTCGGTGGCGAAGGTCTCGCCGAGTGTCGTGTCGCGCTGCCAAGGGTGGACGGGCAGCGGCAGCCACGCTTCGGGTGCGAGCTGGCGTGCCAGCAGGGCTTTGCGAAACGCCGCCATGGCGTCGGGGAAGGTCACCGCGAACCAGTCGGCGTAGGGCTGCACACCGTCCATCGCCGTGATCTGCAGACGATGCGCCGCCACGGCCACCAGGCCGAGCGGCACCTGTGCCTCGAATTCGGGGGAGAGCGCGATGACCTGCTCAGGCGCGAGGCCCAGCCGCGTCTTGTAGGCCGGATGCCACGGGTGGCCGCCGGTGCCCCATTGCTCGGTACGCGCCAGGGCGTGCGGCGTGCCGTCGCCGCAGAGCAAGGCCAACGCGTCTTGCGACGCCGCGGCGCGGTGCTCGGCAGCCAGACGCTCGCCCCAGGCGAGCCGATAGGCTTGGCACAGCGTGTCGTTGTCCTGGCTGTTGTCCAGTTCCGTCGCAAGGCGGGCAATGGCGGCGAGGCGAGGGGCGTCGGCGGCATCGCCCATGTCGAGCATGGGCGTGAGCCAGTGGAGCAGGGCGGAGGGGCGCTCGATGGCCATGGGCGGGCGATCGTGCGCCAGGACAGCGACGTCGCCCGTCAGCGTCCAGCTACCGAGCGCGCCCGGCCGCAAGCCGGTGAAGCGCAACAGCACGCGCTGCTGCCAGATCGGCAGCAAGGTCACATCGGCGCGCGTATCGGCGATGAGTTGGTCTGCGCTGAGCAGCGCTTCACGAAACAGCGCCTGCAGCAGGCGCGACAGCACCCGGCGGCGTGCCAACTGCTGCGCTGCCGACCAATGTTCGGGCTGCACGCCGGCGTCGCGCAGCGCGGGAATGGATTCAAGACGGAGGTTGCCGGCCGCGGCGGCAGCAGATGCGGTTTCGGTGTGGGCGGCGGTATCAGATCGACGTTGCACGAGGGCTCCTACGGGACATGAGCGTGTGCAGGCGAGCGGGGCTCGGCCCTGCAGCACAGGGGGTCCAGATGTAGGGGCCGCGTCAGAGGCAGGCGGGAATGCAAGGCTCCTGTGAGGAAGCTGCAAGCGCGGGTCGTTCTTCTAGGTATGTACGCAATGCGAGCAGCGGGTCTGCTGCGAAGGCGCCATTTGGTGCGCTGCAGTGTAGATGAGAATTATTCGCACTTGCAACACTATTCCATCAATCTATGGATCGCGCGTGACGGAGTCGGCGCGTGGCGTCTTCACGTAACCGACATGAATCCTTTCTACCTTAGCGCGTGGTGAGCAAACGCTGCGCGCTGCACAGTCCGGCTTGCTGAAGTCATCAGGAGGTCATCTGTGTTTGCGACCGAAAAGCCGCGCCGCCCTGTCTGCGTCGTCGCCTGAGGCCGTTGTCTCGCGACACGGCTTGGCGTCAGCGCTCGCCGATACCGTCGATTGACTTGCTCACTGCGTGCAATCAGTCGCCGCCCCGTGTTGTCCCCCCCCCCACTCCCCCCAACCCCAAAACACTCAGACATCAGGACGAAAACATGACCTCCAACAGTCGCCGTGGTTTTCTCCGTTCCGCTGCCCAGTTGGCTGCTGCTTCCGCAGCCATGGGCGCGGTGCCCGAAGGCATTCGCCAGGCGCTGGCGATTCCCGCCCATAACACGCACCGCACGATCGAAGACGTGCAGCACATCGTGATCCTCATGCAGGAAAACCGCTCGTTCGACCATTACTTCGGCACGCTGCGTGGCGTGCGCGGGTATGGCGATACGCGCACCGTCACGCTGCCGACCGGCAAGAGCGTGTGGCATCAGCCGATGGCCGGTGGCGTGGGCGAAGTGCTGCCGTTCCGCCCGAGCGCGCCCGATCTGGGCCTGCAGTTCCTGCAAGACCTGCCGCACGGCTGGAACGACACGCACCTTGCCGTCAACGGCGGCCGTTACGATGGCTGGGTCCCGCACAAGGGCACCACGACGATGGCGTACCTGACGCGCCAGGACATTCCGTTCCACTATGCGCTGGCCGACGCCTTCACCATCTGCGACGCCTATCACTGCGCGACGCCTACGTCGACCGACCCGAACCGCTACTACATGTGGACCGGCTATGTCGGCAACGACAACGTCGGCGGCGGCCCCGTGATCGACAACGCAGAAGCGGGCTACGGCTGGTCGACGTATCCGGAGGTGCTCGAAGCCGCCGGCATCTCGTGGAAGATCTACCAGGACATCGGCACGGGCCTGGACGCCGCGGGCTCCTGGGGCTGGACGAGCGACGCCTACATCGGCAACTACGGCGACAACTCGCTGCTGTACTTCAAGCAATACCAGAACGCACAGCCCGGTAGCCCGCTGTACGACAAGGCGCGCACCGGCACCAATGCAGTAGCCGGCGACGGCTACTTCGACATCCTCAAGCGCGACGTGCAGAACGGCACGCTGCCGCAGGTGTCGTGGATTGCCGCGCCGGAAGCGTTCTCCGAGCATCCGAACTGGCCGGCCAACTACGGTGCCTGGTACATCGATCAAGTCTTGCAGGTCCTGACCTCCAACCCCGAGGTGTGGAGCAAGACCGCGGTGTTCATCACCTACGACGAAAACGACGGTTTCTTCGACCACCTCGTCCCGCCGTTTGCATCGTCGGGCAGCAATGGCCTGTCGACGGTCGACACCACGGGCGAATACTTTCAGGGCAACAGCACGTACGGCGCCGGCAGCTACGGCCTGGGCCAGCGCGTGCCGATGCTGGTGGTGTCGCCGTGGTCCAAGGGCGGCTTCGTGTGCTCGGAAACGTTCGACCACACGTCGATCATCCGTTTCATCGAGCAGCGCTTCAAGCGCACGCACAACGTGCGCTCGCCCAACATCTCGAAGTGGCGTCGCGCCGTGTGCGGCGATCTGACGTCGGCGTTCAACTTCGCCACGCCCAACGAGGTGGTGCCCGCGCTGCCGAGCACCGCCGCCTACGTGCCGAAAGACAAGCTGCGCCACGCCAGCTACGTGCCGCTGCCCCCGCTGGTGCAGGCCGTGCCGAAGCAGGAAGCCGGCGTGCGCCCATCGCGTGCGCTGCCGTACGAACTGTTTGTGCGCGGCCGCCAGGACGAAGCCGCCGGCAAGTTCCAACTGGAATTCGTGAACACCGGGGACGTGGGTGCCGCCTTCCTCGTCTACACCGCCGGCAGCACGGACGCACCGCGCACCTACACGGTCGAGGCGGGCAAGCGCCTGTCGGACAAGCTGGCCGTCAACGCAGGCGGCGCGTATGACTTCACCGTGCACGGCCCGAACGGCTTCCTGCGCCGCTTTGTCGGCAAGCTCAGGCTGTCGGGCCTGCTGCGTCCGCATGGCCGTGCGCTGGAAGTGAAGGAAGGCTACGACGTGGCCAACGGCAACCTGCAACTGCGTCTCATCAACCGCGGCCGCGCGCCTACCGTCTTCACCATCAAGAGCGCCTACACGGGCGAGAGCGTGCAACGCGAAGTGCGCGGCGGTGACGATGCGGCGGTGTACCTGGACCTGCGCAGCCAGCACGCCTGGTACGACCTGACCGTCACGGCCAGCAGCGATGCCGGCTTCGAGCGACGCCTTGCCGGCCACGTTGAAACCGGCCGTGTCAGCGCGTCCGATCCGGCGCTGAGCGCATAAGCGACACCCAAGCAAAACGGCCCGCTGGCAAGTCACGCCAGCGGGCCGTTTTTTTCCTTGCGACGCTCAGCGTCAGAGTTGTTTCGTGTACGTGCGTGCCTGATACAGCGCCAGCGCGCTCAGCCCGACGATCACCACGATCGCCAGGACGTCGGCAAACGGATAGCCCCAATACTGCGTCATTGCGTGGTCTCCTTCGATTCGAGGTCGAGCAGGCCGGTGTCGGCCATGCGTTGACGGCCAAACTCGGTGATGGCGTAGCGGAAGTGCACCTTGTTGGTGGCTTCGTCGAGCTGGTCTTCGGGTGTTTGCACCAGGCCTCCGGAGTACAGGTCTGCGAGGATGGCGCGGATGCTGCCCGTCCAGTACTCGTCTTCGGGTTTGCCGTATTCGATGCAGGTGCGATGGGCGATTTCGCTGTCCCACAGCATGTCGCTGCCCGCGAGCAGTTGCAGGATGTAGCCCTTCATGTGCAGTTTCATGCGTGCGTCTCCGTGTTTACAGGTGCCGCGCCGCCGCGGATGACTTCCAGGTTTTCCGCGCTTTCCGACACCATCACGAAGCCGCCAAAGATCACCAGCGCCAAGCCGATCAGGAAGTACCACTCCGGAAACTGCAGCGTGAAGATGGCCGTGAAGAGGGTCGCGAACATTGCGTAGAACGCGCCGAGCGCCTGTCCGCGTCCCACGCCGATCAACGGGAACGACTTGTACCAAGCGACTGCGCAGAATGAGAAGGTGAGGCCGCCCACGATCAGCCACAGCAGCGCCTTGCTGTGCACGATGCCCGAGGCAATCTCCGTCACGGGCACCGGCACATGCACGAACAACGCGATGGCCGGCAGGATGAAGACGACCCAGTAGATGGCCTCGGCGGTGTAGCGGATGGAGACGCCGCAGTCGGGGTCCGTCACGTCCATGGCGCGGCCGACGATCGCGCCTTCCAGGCCCCAGCCGATGGCGGCCATGGCGCCACCGAGATAGCCGATCCACTGATGGCTGCCGCTGTGCGATTCGGCCATCAGTGCCGGCGCGTAGATCGCCACGCCGCCCAGGATGATGATGGCGATGCCCACCGCCGCCCGCGCGCTGATGCGCTCGTTGTACCAAAGCTTGGCCACTGTCGCGCCCACCACCGGATACAGCAGTCCCGCCACGGCCGCAAACACGGCGCCCACATAGCCCATCGCGAGATACGAGCCGAAGTTGGCCATCAGTCCGCCCACGACCGCCGCAATGAAGTACCAGCGGGAGATCTTGCGGAATTGGCCGAGGGTGCGGAAGTAATCCCCCAGCTTGCCGAGCGAGCCGAGCCACACCCACTGGAAGACCGTCACCATGACGCTATGAAACGCCGTGATGACCGCTGCGCAGACGAGGAAGACGCGCGGGTCGGAAAGGTCCATCGCGGCGAAGGGGGATTCATGCCAGACGGCCGTGCCGGGCACGTACCAAGCGCCCCACAGGATGGCGGCCCATAAGGCCCAGCGGTAGCCCCACTGCAGCGTGCGTTGATGATGGGCCGCGCGGGCGGCGGAGGAAGAAGCCAAACCGATCTCCTTGTTCTGTACGCGTCAGACCCAAAAGCCGGGCGTGACGCTTTAGTTACTGGAGGTTGATAAATTAACTATAAGTTTTTTGGAGTCTATGCCGGCCCTCCAGGCATGCCGGAAAAAATCGCAATGGTTGACGGGATTGTCAGAAGTTGACGTCTGCGACGTCGGGGTGTGCCGTGGGCTACGAGGCGCCCGCCTCGGGCACGGTGTCGACCACGGTAATCAGATGCAGCGGTGCGTCCGTAGCCGGATCGCGCGCCAAGGACGTTGTGATCTGCACCGGTACGGCAGAGCCATCTCCGCGTACCAACTGCAGCGATAGCGCATACGTTGGTATCGTGCCGGCGAGCAACTCACCGTACTGGCGCAGGTGGCGGGCCAGGTCGTTGCGGTGTGTGAGGTCGAGCAGCGTGCGTTGCTGCAGCGCCGTTTCCGGTTGGCCCAGCAGCGTGCAAAGCCATGGGTTGGCGCGCAGGCAACGGCCTTCCAGACTGACTTGCGCGATACCGACGGGCACCTGTTCGAACAGCGTCCGCAGTTTGGCCTCGCTGTCGCGGAAGGCGGCTTGGGCTTCCACTTCAGCGGTAATGTCCTGCGCCGCGCCGATCATCGTCGGCGTGGCGGCCGATGGGTCTTGCGCTTCGCCTTCTTCACGAAGATGGCGGTGCGAACCGTCGGGCAGGGTGATGGTGTATTCAACGCGATACGGCTGGCGCGATGCCACGGCGCGGTCCAGCACGGCCTGCACGCGGGCGCGATCGGCGGGAACGATGGCGTCCAGATAGCGCGCCATCGTCACGGGCGTGGATTGCGGCGCCCAGCCGAAGATGCGGTAAGCCTCGTCCGTCCATCGGCAGGCGTCGGTGCCTGGTTCCCAGAGCCAACTCCCGAGGTGGGCGATCTGCTGCGCCTTGGCCAGCAACGCCTCCGAATCGCGCAACGCGGCTTCGGCGGCGTGTCGCTCGGTGGTGTCCAGGCTCAGGCCGATCATCTTGACCGGGCGGTCCTGCGCATCGCGCACGAGCGTTGCGCGCGAGACGATCCAGCGGACCACGTCAGGCGCCGGCGCAATGCGGAATTCATGCTCGTAGACGCCGCCCGCACTCAAATTCTGCGAGACGGCGGCCTGCACACCGGGCACGTCTTCGGGAAGCACGCACTGCCAAAAATCGTCCAGCGTGCGGATCGGCCGGCCAAAGAGGCGCGGGGCATTCGGTGAATACGCCACCGCGTCCGTCAGCAGGTTCCACTCCCACGTGACCACGCCGGAAATCTCCTGCGCGAAGGTCATGCGCGCCTCGCTTTCCATGATCGCGGCGATGTGCTTCTGGCGGCCTTCGCGGGCGCGGGCGTCGGTGGCCAGGCTGGCTTCCAGATCGGCGAGCGCGCGGTCTCCGTAGCGCAGCCACAGCCAATTTACGTTCAGGAAGCGGGCCAACGCGAGCAGGTTGGCGTATTCGATCTCGCCGCCACGCGTCCATTTGTGGACCGCCGACGGGGACACGCCCAGCGCCGCCGCCACTTGCTTGAGCTGGATGCGGCCGCGTGTCAGCACGCCTTTGAGGCGGCCGGCAAAGCTGTCGTCGTCGATGGAGCCGTCGGGCGGCGGAAGTGCTGCGGCGGTCATGGGGCGGATTTACTGGGAGTGATTCTTAACAGTATAGCGCGTTGAAAATAGCGAAAATTTATCGATATACAGAGTCGTTAGGTCATAACGATTGGCGTGACGCAACTAATTTTTTCTAGACTAGTCGAAAATTCTCCAAAGGTAAATAAAAACACCAACAGTGAATTTCTGGGTTGCCACACCAAACGACGTCTGCCAAGACGCTCCGGTGTCGGCATTTCGGGCGCCGTCTCTTTGTGCGCCAGCCATCCACCAGGGGTACTGGATATGACGCAAGCTTCCCTTCCCACCGAATTCCATTCCGCCACGCTGGCGCCCCGTCTTGATCTCTATATCGACGGCCAATGGGTCCAGCCCGAGGGCGGCGTGTACCGCGACATCGTCGATCCCGCCACCGAAAACGTCCTGACGCAGGCGGCCGATGCCTCCGTGGCCGATGTGCAGCGCGCCATTGCCGCCGCCCGCCGCGCGTTTGACGAAGGCCCGTGGCGCAAGACCGGCACCCGCGAGCGCGCCCGCCTGCTCAACCGCATTGCCGACGCCATCGACGCAGACGCCGAGAACCTCGCGACGCTCGAATCGCTCAACACCGGCAAGACCCTCACCGAAAGCCGCTGGGACATGGATGGCATTGCCGCGACGTTCCGTTATTTCGCGGGGTTGGTTGCTACTGAATCCGGTCTCATCAACGAGGCGCCCGACACGGTCATCAGCCGCACGCTGCGCGAGCCGGTGGGCGTATGCGGCCTCATCACGCCGTGGAACTACCCGCTGCTGCAAGCCGCCTGGAAGATCGCACCGGCGCTCGGCGCGGGCAACACCGTCATCGTCAAGCCGAGCAACCTGACGCCGCTGACCACGCATCGCTTTGCGGAACTGCTGATCGAGGTTGGCGTGCCGGCGGGCGTGTTCAACCTTGTCACTGGTGCAGGTGAGGCCGGGGCAGAGCTGTCGCGCAATCTGGACGTGGATCTCGTTTCGTTCACGGGTGGCGCGGTGGCCGGCGCGGCGGTCATGAATGCAGCCGTCGGCAACTTCAAGAAAGTCGCCCTGGAGCTGGGCGGCAAGAACCCGAACATCATCTTCGACGACGCGGATTTCGATACCGCCGTCGACTACGCGGTCAACGCAGCGTTCTTCCACGCGGGGCAAGTGTGCTCGGCTGGATCGCGCCTGATGCTGCAAGACGGCATTCATGACCGGTTTGTCGATGCGATGGTCGAGCGCGTCAAGCGCATCCGTATCGGGAACGGCTTTGCCGAAGGTACGGAGATGGGCCCAGTGCAGTCGGCATTCCAGCGCCAGAAGATCCTCAACATGATCCAGGCCGGCGTGCAGGAAGGTGCCGTGCTGCGCTGTGGCGGCAAGGCGCCTGAAGGCAAGGCGTTCGAGCGCGGCTTCTGGCTGGAGCCCACTGTGCTCGCCAACGTGCGCGACGACATGAAGATCGCCACCGAAGAAATCTTCGGCCCGGCGCTCACCGTTGAACGTTTCTCAACCGAAGAAGAAGCGGTGCGCCGCGCCAACGCCACGCCGTTCGGCTTGGCCGGCGCTGTGTGGACAGCCGATCTGAACCGCGCAAACCGCGTGACACGCGCACTGCGTTTCGGAACCGTGTGGGCCAACGACTATCACCCGTACTTCCCTGAAGCGCCGTGGGGCGGCTACAAGGCCAGCGGCATCGGCCGCGAACTGGGCCGCGGCGGCCTGGACGAGTACACCGAACTGAAGCACAGCTACATCAACCTCGCACCGCAGCCGATGGGCTGGTTCGGCGCCGGTGCTGAGTAAGAACGGAGGGCATGTTTTGACCACAAACACCGTACAGGAGTACGACTACATCATCGTGGGCGCGGGCTCGGCAGGTTGCACGCTGGCTGCGCGCCTGACCGAAGACGCGGACGTGACCGTGCTGCTGCTCGAAGCCGGCGGCCCCGACCACCGCTGGGATTTCCGCACGCAGATGCCGGCGGCGCTGGCGTATCCGCTGCAAGGCACCACGTACAACTGGGCCTACGAAACCGAACCCGAGCCGCACATGAACAATCGCCGCATGGCACAAGGCCGCGGCAAGGGGCTGGGCGGGTCCTCGCTCATCAACGGCATGTGTTTCATTCGTGGCAACGCGATGGACTACGAGCGCTGGGCGAGCGATTTCAACTTGCCCGACTGGGCGTATGCCGACTGCCTGCCGTACTTCCGCAAATCGGAAACGTATGACAAGGGCGCCAACGACTGGCACGGCGATTCCGGCCCGCTGCAGGTCACCACGCCCAAGCACGACAACAGCCTGCTGTTCCACGCCTTTATCGAAGCCGGTGAGCAAGCCGGTATTCCGGCCACGGACGACCTGAACGGCTATCGCCAGGAAGGCCTGGGCCCGATGGATCGCACCGTCACCGCCAAGGGCCGCCGCGCCAGCACATCGCTGTGCTATCTCGACGAGGCGCGCAAGCGGTCCACGCTGACCGTGCTGCCGCGCGTGCTGGCCGATCGCGTGATCTTCGATGGCACGCGTGCGGTCGGCGTCGAGGCGCTGATGGACGGCAACCGCGAAACATGGCGTGCGCGCCGCGAGGTGATCGTCGCCAGCGGCGCCATCGCTTCGCCGCAGTTGCTGCAGCGCTCGGGCGTGGGCAATGCCGACGAGCTGCGCGCCCTGGGCATCCACTCGGTCGCACATCTGCCCGGCGTGGGTGAGAACCTGCAGGACCATCTGGAGATGTACATCCAGTACGAGTGCTTGCGTCCGGTATCGATCTACGAAAACACGCTTTGGTACAACAAGCCGAAGGTCGGGCTGGAGTGGTACATGCACGGCACGGGCCCCGGCGCCAGCAACCACTTCGAGGCGGGCGGGTTCATCCGCAGCGACGACAGCTTCGAATGGCCGAACATCCAGTACCACTTCCTGCCGCTGGCCGTGAACTACGACGGCAGCAACCCGGTGAAGATGCATGGGTTCCAGTGCCACGTGGGCTCGATGCGTTCGCCGTCCACCGGTTACGTGAAGCTGGCCTCGCGCGATCCGCGGGACAAGCCGCGCATCCTCTTCAACTACATGGCGCATGACGTGGATTGGCGCGAATTCCGCGCCGGTGTGCGCATCACGCGCGACATCATCGCGCAGCGTGCGTTCGACCAATACCGCGGTCGCGAGATCAGCCCAGGCCCGAGCGTTCAGACCGACGCCGAAATCGACGCCTTTGTGCGGCAACACGCCGAAACTGCGCTGCATCCGTCCTGCACCTGCAAGATGGGGTCGGCCGACGATCCGATGGCCGTGGTCGACAACGAAGGCCGCGTGCACGGCTTGCAGGGTCTGCGCGTGGTGGATGCGTCGATCATGCCGCGCATCGTCACCGGCAATCTGAACGCGCCGACGATCATGATGGCCGAGAAGATCGCCGACCGGATTCGCGGTGTGGCGCCGCTTGCCCGCTCGGATGCGGCGTTCTATGTGCACGGCAAGTCGCCGCTGCAGGCGCCGGCCAAGCCGCTCGTCGCCGATGAACTGGTGGCGGCCTGATGCGCTGGCGCAAGGTCACCGCAATGCTGGGCGGGGCGGCGGCGTGTGCTGCTGCGCTGCCCGCATTGGCGGACGAGTTGCCGGCGGGCGATGACAGGCGCTGGTCGGCCAACGCATCGGTTGTCTCGCAATACGTGTCGCGCGGCTTGCGCCAGACATGGGGAAAACCTGCGCTCCAAGCGGGCGTCGACTACACATCGCCGAGCGGTTTTTATGCCGGCGTGTGGGGCTCGCAGGTCAGCGACCACGTCATCGCCGGTGCGCATGCCGAGATCGACACCTACCTGGGCTATGCCGCCACCGTCGCGCACGGCGTCGAACTGACCACCGGGCTCTATCGCTACTGGTATCCCGGTGCCCGCTACGACAAGGCCGGTGGCGGCGGCCCCGCCACCGGCTATGACTACACGGAATGGATGGTCGGGGCCGGCTGGCGCGGCGTGTCGGTCAAGTTATGGACGACGCTGTCGAACTACTTCGGCTTCGATGGCAATTCGCTGGCTGACGGCATCGACCGCGGCAGCCGCGGCTCCACTTACGCCGAAGCCAACTGGGCTGTGCCCTTGCCGAACAACTTCACGCTCGGGCTGCACGTCGGCCACGAGCATGTGCGCAACCACAGCGCATTCAGCTTTACCGATTACCGCGTTGAACTCTCGCGACCCATCAACAAGTTCGTGACGCTGTCTGCCGCGTTGACCGGCGCGGACGCATCCGCCTATGCCCACCAACTCTCCACCCGCAACGGCACGGATCGCATGACGCTCGGCCGACGCACCGTCGCCCTCAAGCTGACGGCGACGTACTGAGCGGCGAGCGACGGCGTTTTACCTGCAACCCTTTCTCCACAACCTCTGCTTTCACAGCACACACCATGGCCTCCCTGGGTTTTACCGACGTTGTCGGTCTGGTCGGCGTCGCCGCGTACGTCTCTGCACACTTTGGCGTGCAGGTCCTGCATAAGCCCCCGACCGGTGCATTTGCCGTTCGCCTCAATCTCCTTGGACCGATTTGCATCCTGATTTCGTTGATGGGCGCGTTCAATCTTGCGTCGTTCCTCACCCAGTTCTTCTGGCTGGCGTTGACGCTGATGGGCTGGTGGCGCAACAAGCAGGCGGGGCGGCCAGTGGCCGAGGTTCCAGGCGCACCGCGTCCGGGTCACCCGGCGCAGCAGTAGGTTCGCCGAGCACGACCAAAACCGCGTCCACGTACGCGGTTTTTTTTTTGATTTACTCCACAAATATGAGGCGTGAGCCACTTTATCGGCGTCATGGCCCCCTCGTAATTGTTGATTTCTGGAGAACAGTATTTTCTTGGATTGCATATTTATTCATCAAGGGCAACGATCTATTCTGATCTCAAGCGCAACGAACTGAGCGCAACCGAATATCCAGACAGATCAGGAGCCCATCATGAACACCCGTCTCGCAACCGCTTTCTCCCGCAATACGCTGCTGGCCTTGGTGGCCACGCTTTCCGCTTCCGCAGCGCTGCTGTCGGCCCAGCCGGCCGCTGCCGCTGTGCAAGGTCGCGCCGATCCGTACACGCAAGGCGCTGTCGCCAAGGCTGACCCCTATACGCAGGGTGCTGCCGCCAAGTACGACGTCTATAGCCAAGGTGCGGACCGTCAAGCTGATACCTACGGCTATCTCTCGTGGAAGAACGATCGCTTCGACCCGTACACCCAAGGTGCTGTCGGCAAGGCTGACCCGTACACCGATGGCGCCATCGCCAAGGCCGATCCGTACACCGACGGCGCCGCTGCCAAGTACGACGTCTACACGCAGGGTGCCGATCGCCAGGCGGACACTTACGGCTATCTGTCGTGGAACGGCGATGCGTCGTATCCGAAGGATGCTGCTTCGCGCGCCTGATCGAGCCGCGCCAAATCAAAAGGGCCTTGGGGTAAAACCCAAGGCCCTTTTTGTTTCTGCAGCGTTCCGGCGGTGATCAGACCACGCCGGCTTCGTGTGCCTGCTGATCCGCGTGGTACGAACTGCGCACCATTGCCCCGACCGCAGCGTGCGTGAAGCCCATCTCGTACGCCTTCTCTTCGAACATCTTGAAGGTGTCCGGGTGCACATAGCGCAGCACCGGCAGATGGTGGCCCGACGGCGCCAGATACTGGCCGATGGTCAGCATGTCGATGTCGTGCTCGCGCATGTCGCGCATGACTTCCAGGATTTCCTCATCGGTCTCGCCCAGGCCGACCATCAGGCCGGACTTGGTCGGCACATTCGGGTTGCGGGCCTTGAAGTCCTTCAGCAGCTTCAGCGAGTGCGCGTAGTCCGCACCCGGGCGCGCCTGCTTGTACAGGCGGGGCACCGTTTCGAGGTTGTGGTTCATCACGTCGGGCGGGCATTCCTGGAGGATGTCCAGCGCCTTCTCCAGGCGGCCGCGGAAGTCCGGCACCAGCACTTCGATGCGCGTGGCCGGCGACAGGGCGCGCGTGCGCGAGATGCAATCGACGTAATGCTGGGCGCCGCCGTCACGCAGGTCGTCGCGGTCGACGCTGGTGATGACGACGTAGTTGAGCTTGAGTTCAGCGATCGTCTTGGCCAGGTTTTCCGGCTCGTTCACGTCGAGCGGGTCCGGGCGGCCGTGCCCGACATCGCAGAACGGGCAGCGGCGCGTGCACTTGTCGCCCATGATCATGAACGTGGCCGTGCCCTTGCCGAAGCACTCGCCGATGTTCGGGCAACTGGCTTCTTCGCACACCGTCACGAGGTTGTTGGCGCGCAGGATGTCCTTGATTTCGTAGAAGCGCGAGTTGCCGGTGGCGGCGCGCACGCGAATCCAATCCGGCTTCTTGAGCTTCTCGGCCGGCACGATCTTGATGGGAATGCGTGCAGTCTTGTCGAGCGACTTCTGCTTGGCCGTCGCGTCGTACGGCTTGTTCGACGGGGTGGCAGGGGTGGCGACTTCAGTGGCGCCGGCGGCGGAATCGGTCATCGTGTTCTCCGCACGGGCTTGCGGCTCGTGCATTTCCGGGCGCTATGCGGTAGCGGCCTCGGCGGGGTGCGCTTGCGCGCGTTGCTGCAATTGGGCGACCAGCGCATCGGCCAGGCCGCGGGAAACGGTTTGCCAGTCCTTCGCATCGACGGGGCGTCCGGACGCCTCACGGGCGCCGGCGGTCACCATATCGACGGTTTCCAGGCCGGCATAGCCACACGGGTTGATCTGCGTGAAGGGCGACAGGTCCATCGCCAGGTTCAGGCTCACGCCGTGGTAGCTGCAGCCGTTGCGGATCTTCAGGCCCAGCGCGGCGATCTTGGCGCCAGCATGCGGCCCGCCCGACAGGTAGATGCCGGGGGCGCCAGCCTTGCGTTCGGAGGCGACATTATACGTGGCGAGCGTCTCGATGACGGCCGCCTCGATCGCGTCGACCAGCGCTTTCACGAACAGCCCGCGGCGGCGTAAATCCAGCAAAAGGTAGGCAACGACTTGGCCGGGGCCGTGATAGGTGATCTGGCCGCCACGGTCGACTTTCACCAGCGGGATGTTGCCGGGGGCCAACAGATGTGCCGGGTCGCCGGCCAGGCCGAGCGTGAACACCGGCGGGTGTTCGACCAGCCAGATCGTGTCGGGTGTCTCGGGGCCCCGCTGTGCGGTAAAGGTCTGCATTTCGTCGAAGCAGGCGGCGTAGTCCTGCAGGCCGCGCTCGACGATGTCAATCGGAATCATGCCCGCGAGTGTAGCGCAGGGCCGCCGATGTCGCCGTGCGCCTTTGCCCGCTTCGGTCGCAGGGTCGGGAAAAAAATGCCGGCGCGATGGGAGGCATCGGCGCCGGCATCGGCTTCTGCGGCAGAGGCCGCAAAAGGAGGCTCAAGACAGATTGCGGGCTCACGCAGCCACGACCGGCGTATCGGCGTGCTCGTTCCAGCCCAGCGCGGCCAGCGTGTGGCGCCACCCATTTGCGACGTGCCATGGCTGGCGCGGCATGTGGCCATCGGTGGCTTCTACTGCCAATGCCACGGGGCCAAGGGCTTTCGGGTCCACCGAGACGACGATTTCTTCACCGCGCTTCACGGCAACGCTGCCGCCCGCGTGCAGCCATTCATCGCCGGCTTTGTTCTCGTGTGTGACCCATACGTCGCGCCCATAGGCTTCTTCGACGCGCAGATTCTGGTTGGCCGGCATGCGCAGTGCCATCACTTCGCCGGGTTGCAGAGTGAATACAATTTTTGTTAGTACAGCTTTCATGATCGGCTCCTTCACGGCAGCGGGATGGGGCCTTGCCGTTGAAGGAAGTCTAGGCGCTTGGTTGCCTTGTACCAAACGATATATATTGCGTTTCTTGCTAGCGCAGCTCACATAAAAACCATGCTGCGCTACGAAAATCCGGAGGGAAAGATGACCGAAATCCGCGAACCGATGCGCTTGCCGTCACTTGGCGCGCTCCGGGTGTTCGAAGCGGCGGCCCGCTATGAGAGTTTTTCGCGTGCGGCGACGGAGCTGTTCGTCACCCACGGGGCCGTCAGCCACCAGATGCGCACGCTGGAAGACGAGCTGGGTGTGCCGCTGTTCGAGCGGCGCGGCAAGCGGGTCATGCTCACGCACGCCGGCCGCGCCTATGCCGACCGCGTGCGCGAGGCGCTTGACCAGATCGCGCAGGCCACGCATCAACTGCGCGCCGGCAACCGCGACAACCGTCTGGCCATCAGCACGATGCCGTCGTTTGCGGCGCGCTGGCTGACGCCGCATATCGGCACCTTCATCGAACGCCATCCGGAATTGGAGGTGGAGCTGTTCTCCAGCCCCGCGCTGGTCGACTTTGCGCGCGAAGAGGTGGACGTGGCACTGCGCATGGGTTCGGGCAACTACCCGGGTCTGTACGTGGAGAAGCTGCTCGACGATGTGTTCTTTCCGATCTGCAGCCCGTCGTTCAACGGCGGACGTCTGCCGCGCACGCTGGCCGAGATGGCGAGCATGACCCTGCTGCGCAGCGAGGGCGAGGCATGGAAACCGTGGTTCGATGCGGCCGGCCTGGAGGGGTTTGTGGAGCCGCGCGGCGGGCTGATGTTCCAGGATTCGTCATTGCTGCTGCAAGCGGCGGCAGCGGGGCAGGGTATTGCGCTGATCCGTCCGACGCTGGCCTTCAATGATCTGCTGACCGGTCGCGTGGTGCGCCTGTTCGAGACGACGATCCCGTGCCCATGGAATTACTACTTCGTCTGCCCGCACAGCGCGCTGCAGACGCCCAAGATGCAGGCGTTCCGCACGTGGCTGCTGCCGGAGATTGCTGCGTTCAGGCTGAAGCTGGCCGGGCTGATGAACGACAACGCGGTCTGCCTGGGGCATGTGCCGAAGGGCTGAGACCGGCATCGGGAAAAATGCGCTGACAAAGCAAAACGCCCTGGCATGACCAGGGCGTTTTGCATTCTGCCGGGCGGCGCTGAGCTGCCTTACAGCACGATTTTCACCATCGGATGGCTCGTCAGCGCCTGGTACAGCGCGTCCAGCTGTTCGCGGCTCGTCGCACGCACGATCACCGTCAGGCCCAGGTAGTTGCCGCTGGATGACGGACGCTTTTCCAGGCGTCCTTCGTGGAACTCCGGATCGTGAAGGCGGACGACCTCGACAATGGTCGCGGCAAAGTCGTCATGCATCGGCCCCATCACCTTGATGGGGAAATCGCTCGGGTACTCGATGAGCGACTGTTCAGGCGGAATGTGGCCCGGCGGGGGAGTGTGAGAGGAGGTCATGTCGAAGTAAGTGGGGACGATTACTTCTTTTTAAACCACAGCTTGACCGCGTCGATCGTGCGGCCGATAAAGCCGGCTTCCGGCACCGCTTCCAGTGCCACCACCGGGAACTCCGACACCACGGTCGAGCCATCCATCACCTTGACCGTGCCCAGTTGCTGGCCCTGGGCGATCGGGGCGATCAGCGGGTCCTTGCGCTCCAGCACCGGCTTCAGGCGTGCGCCTGCACCCTTGGGCACGGTGATCCACTTGTCTTCCGCCACACCCAGCTTCACGCTCTTGGCCTGGCCCTTGTACACGTCGGGCGTCTGCAGGGCTTCCTTGGCCTTGTACAGGCGCACGGTATCGAAGAACTGATAGCCGTAGTTCAGGACCTTCAGGCTCTCTTGTGTGCGGATCGCGTCGCTCTTGGTACCGATGATGACCGACAGCAGGCGGCGGTTCGCACCCGGCACATCCGGGAGCGGACGGTTGGCCGATGTGACGAGGCAGTAGCCGGCTGACTTGGTGTGGCCCGTCTTGCCGCCGTCGACGGTCGGATCAAGCCACAGCAGGCGGTTGCGGTTCGACTGCTTGATGTTGTTATAGGTGAAATCCTTCTGCGAGTAGAACTTGTAGTCCTGCGGGAAATCCTTGATCAGCGCCGCGGTCAGGATCGAAAGATCACGTGCGGTGGAGTAGTGATTCGGGTCGGGCAGGCCGGCGGCATTCATGAAGTGCGTGTTCTTCATGCCCAGGCGCTCGGCTTCGCGGTTCATCAGCATCACGAAGTTGGTCTCGGTGCCGCCCACAGCTTCGGCCAGCACGAGGGCCGCATCGTTGCCCGACTGGATGATCAGGCCTTGCGTCAGCTCACGCAGCGAGACGGGCTTGCCGGCTTCCAGGAACATGCGCGATTCGTCGGTCTTGACGGTGCGCACGGTCTCGGTCGGCGTGATCATCTGGTCGTACTTGAGCTTGCCGTCGCGCACGGCTTCGAAGACCAGGTAGGCCGTCATCAGCTTGGTGAGCGACGCGGGCTCGATGCGTTCGTCCATGTTTGCGCCGCCGAGCACCTGGCCGCTGGTCACGTCGGTCAGCATCCATGAGCGGGCCGCGACTTGCGGCGCCGGCACCGGCTGTGCCATGGCGGGCAGCGCGGTGACCAGCACGGCGGCGGCCACGGCGGTTGCGGCGGCGGAATGGAGGGCGGAGGGCGTGAAATGGGCGAAGCGGGTCTGCATGTCGGGTCCTGCGGTCTGCTTGGAATTCAATGGCGCCGCCTGCCAGAAAAAGGGGGGAGGTGCGGCGTCCGGAAAGTCAACGGGTGAGTGTTACGGTTTTGGCGCCCAGGCGCCGGTAATGAGCTGCCGGATCAGATGCAGCTTGCGGTGGAAGAAATGATCGGCGCCGGGGATGACGATCACTGGCAGCTCCTGCGGGCGCGCCCAGTTCAGCACGTCGATCAGCGGCACGGTGTCGTCCTGTTCGCCGTGGATGATGATGGTGTCGGCCGGCACCGGTGCCACATCCCAGCGCGAGGTGGCGGTGCCCACCAGCGCCAGGCGCTCGGCGGGTGTGCCGGCTTCGGTCAGGCGGCGGGCCACCTGCGAGACGACAAAGCTGCCGAACGAGAAACCGCCCAGCGCCAGCGGCAGCGTGGCCACATCGGCGGACCATTCGGTCTGTGTACGCATCCAGTCGAGCACGGCCAGCATGTCGTCCTGCTCGCCGATGCCGTTGTCATGCGTGCCTTCGGTCTTGCCCACACCCCGGAAGTTCAGGCGCACCGTCGCATAGCCGAGGCCGACGAAGGTGCGTGCCAGCGTCTGCGCGACCTTGTTGTCCTTGGTGCCGCCGAACAGCGGATGCGGATGGCCGATCAGCGCCAGGCCGCGCGGTGCGCCGTCCGGCTGGTCGATCGACAGGTCGATCTGCCCGACGGGGCCGGGAATCAGGCGTTCTTCGGTATGAACGTTCATGGAAACTGGAGAAGCAGATGCGGTAAAGCGCGGGCTCACGCGTTGGCGGGGCGGTCGACCATCAGCCGTTCGACCGGTTTGCCCTCGATCAGATGGCTCTGGATGATCTCGTCGATGTCTTCCTTGTCGACGAAGGTGTACCAGACGGCCTCGGGGTAGACCACCATGACCGGACCGAGTTCGCAGCGGTCCAGGCAGCCGGCCTTGTTGATGCGCACGCGGCCTTCACCATTGATGCCGAGTTCCTTGCAACGCTTCTTGGCGTATTCCTGCATGGCCTTGGCGCCAAAGTCGGCGCAGCAGCGCGAGCCATCCTCGCGTTCGTTCAGGCAGAAGAAAACGTGGTGCTGGTAGTGGCTGCTCATGGGCGGACGGAGAGGACTGGGAGGGCTGCGTGGCGGCGCGCGCGGCATGAGGCGAATGGCCTTCCCGGCGTGGCGCGCACAGGTGGATTTGCGTAACGAGCCGGCATTATACGGCCCCGATGCGCCCCTTTCCTCGCGAGGGAGGTGCGATGCGACCGGCGATGCTGCGTCGCAGCATGTTTTCCGGATGTCTGGACACCCGCCGTGCGCGGATTCCGGGATTGACGACGGCCGGGGCGGGTGCCATCGTAGTCACACCAAGCTGGTACAAGGGCTGGCGGGCAGCCAGTCCTCGAAATCGACGTTGGCATAGCCCTTGCAATAAAGAGCGACCTGCTGCGGGAGGCGCCGGGAACATCGGCGTATCGAGGCAGGAGAGAGACCACACCAGGGCGGGTCGGACCGGGCGAGCAGTTGAGCGCACGGCCGGTCTGTGACACTCGAGGAAGACATGAAAAAACCGTTCTATAAAATCCTGTACGTACAGGTGCTGGCGGCCATCGTCATTGGCGTTCTGCTGGGCCATTACTCGCCCGAACTCGCCGTGAAGATGAAGCCGCTGGGCGATGGCTTCATCCAACTGATCAAGATGGTGATCGGGCCGATCATCTTCTGTACCGTCGTCTCCGGCATTGCCGGCATGCGCGACATGAAGAAGGTGGGCCGCGTGGGCGGCAAGGCGCTGATCTACTTTGAGGTGGTCTCGACCTTCGCCCTGGTGATCGGCCTGGCTGCTGGCCACATCTTCAACCCGGGCGCCGGCTTCAACGTTGATGTGAACACCATCGACGCCAAGGCCGTGGCTCAGTACGCCGCCAAGGCGCATTCGGCCAGCACGGTCGACTTCCTCCTCAACATCATCCCGAGCACGGTGGTCGATGCGTTTGCCAAGGGCGACATTCTGCAGATCCTGCTGATCGCGCTGCTGTTTGGCGGTGCCCTCTCGGCGATCGGTGACCGTGCACAGGTGGTGACGGACTTCATCGACCAGATCTCGCATGTGTTCTTCCGCATCGTGCACGTCATCACGCGCGTGGCCCCGATCGGTGCCTTTGGCGCCATGGCATTCACCATCGGCAAGTACGGCGTGATCTCGCTGGTGCCGCTGCTCAAGCTGGTCGGCACGTTCTACCTGACGGCCGTCATCTTCGTGGTGGTGGTGCTGGGCATCATTGCGCGGCTCGTCGGCTTCAACATCTTCCGCTTTGTTTCGTACATCAAGGAAGAACTGCTGATCGTGCTGGGTACCAGCTCGTCGGAATCGGCGCTGCCGCACCTGATGGAAAAGATGGAGAAGCTGGGCTGCTCGAAGTCGGTGGTGGGCCTGGTGGTTCCGACCGGTTATTCGTTCAACCTGGACGGCACCAACATCTACATGACGATGGCGGTGATCTTCATTTCGCAGGCGCTGAACATCGAGCTGACCTGGACGCAGCAACTGACCATCCTGGCCGTTGCCATGCTGACGTCGAAGGGCGCATCGGGCATTACCGGTGCGGGCTTCATCACGCTGGCTGCAACGCTGGCCGTGGTGCCGGATATTCCGGTGGCGGGCATGGTGCTGATTCTCGGTATCGACCGCTTCATGAGCGAATGCCGTGCCCTGACCAACATCACCGGCAACGGCGTGGCCTGCGTGGTGATCTCGGCGTGGGAACGTGAACTGGATCGCGCCAAGCTGGCTCGCGTGCTGTCGGGCGACCGCAGCGACGAGGGCGTGCCGGCCACCCCGGCAGTTTGATCGCTCGGTTCTGGCTGACGCCTGCGGGCGCCGGCGCCTGAAAGCGCAAAGCGTATGATTGCGGGGCCTGTCCTTCCAGACGGCCCCGCTTCTTTTTTGGGATGCACCTCGTGAAGCACCTCGGCGACATGCCGACTGCGGGCACGACGTTGGAAGGCACGGCAACACTCTCCGCCGCCGACCTCCAGCCGATGTCCGATCCCGATTTCTCCTTGACCAGCGCCTCCGGCTCGCGACGCGGCTTCTGGTGGCTCGTGGCGCTGGGGCTCGTGATGGTGATGGCCGTGGTGTGCGCGACCACCTTTGTGGTGGCCTGGAACCGGGGACTCACGCAGGCCCAGCAGGCCGCCGGTGGCCGGGTCGATCGCTATGCCGCCAACCTCAAGAGCACGCTAGACCGCTACGAATACCTGCCGGCGCTGGTGGCGCTGCATCCGTTCATCCACGATCTGCTCGCCAATCCGACGCCTGCCAACGTCGACCGGGCGAACCGCTATCTGCGGGAAGTCAACGATCGCGCGCACGCCACTGCCACCTATGTGATCGCCCCCAGCGGCAAGGCGCTGGCCGCATCCAACTACAACCAGCCTGACAGCTTCGTCGGCGCCGAATATCTGTTCCGGCCGTATTTCCAGCAGGCGGCAGAAGGCCACGTCGGGCGCTTTTACGGCATTGGCATCACGCGTGAGGAGCCGGGCTATTACATCTCGCAGCCCGTCATGCAGGATGGCCGCGTGATCGGCGTGACGGTGGTCAAGCTCAACCTCGAATGGTTCGGCCGCGCCAGCCACGACGCGTCGGAGCCCGTGATGGTGGCCGACGAGAACGGTGTGATTTTCCTGTCGTCCGTGCCCGCGTGGCAGTACCGCACGGTGGAGCCTCTTACGTCGAAACTGCAGGCGCAGCTGGAGGCGACGCGCCAGTATTACCGCAAGCAGATCACGCCGCTGCCGTTGCAGCCCGAGGCGCCGGCCTTCCTGCGATTGACCGGAAGGTTGCCGGAAGGCGCAGAGCTGATCCGCGTGGGCGAGCGCACGAACGCCACGCGCTATCTGCAGGTTTCGCGTGACCTAGTCGAGCCCGACTGGACGCTGATGTATCTCACGCCGGTGGAGCCCGTGATGGGCGCCGCGCGCAGCGCGACCGTGGCGGCGGCGTTCGCCTTCGCGTTTGCGTGCCTGCTGCTGTTCTATTGGCGCCAGCGCCGACTGCGCATGATGGAGATGCTGCGTAGCCGGCGCCTGCTCGAAGCGGCATACGACCAGCTCGAACGCCGCGTGGAAGACCGCACCGCCGACCTGATGGCCACCAACGAACAACTGCAGCACGAGATCGTCGACCGCACGCGCGCCGAGGCCGAACTGCGCGCCACGCAGGACGAACTCGTGCAGGCCAGCAAGCTTGCCGCGCTGGGCCAGATGGCCGCCGGCATCACGCACGAACTCAACCAGCCGCTGGCCGCGCTGCGCACGTTCTCCGACAACACGCGCATCCTGCTTGAACGCGGCCAGCACGGCGCGGCCACCGACAACCTGCAGGCGATTGCCGACCTGACCGAACGCATGGGCAAGATCACCGCGCAGCTCAAGCTGTTCGCGGGCCGCTCGCGGCGCAAGGTGGTGGATGTGCAGGTGCGGGTAGCGCTCGATCACACGCTCGCGCTGCTGCGTCCGCGCCTGGGCGACGTGCTGGTCGAACTGCACTGGCGCATCCCCGAGACGGAGGCGGTCGTTCGCGCCGATGAACTGAAGCTGGAGCAAGTGCTGATCAATCTGGTTGGCAATGCGCTGGATGCGATCAACGCCAATGAACCGGCACGCGCCGGCCGCATCGACATCACCATCGGCCCCGCAGAGGGCGCGCAGGCGCAACCGAATCAGCTGTCCATTGCCGTGCGCGACAACGGCCCCGGCATTCCGCCCGACGCCATGCCGCACCTGTTCGAGCCGTTCTTCACCACCAAGGAGATCGGCCAGGGGCTCGGCCTTGGGCTTGCCATCTCCACCAGCATCGCGCGGGACTTCGGCGGCTCGCTGTCGGCCGTGAACATGCCGGGCGGCGGCGCGCAATTTACGCTGACGCTGGTACGCGCCGACGTGACCTCCGCGGCGTCCACCTGATCCGTTTTTCACATAGACACGAACCATGTCCGAAGGCTTGACCGTTCTTTTCATCGAAGACGACCCGCCCGTTCGCCAGGCCACCGCGCAGAGCCTGGAGCTGGCCGGCTTCAACGTGCAGGCGTTCGGCAGCGCCGAAGAAGCCGTCGGCAAGATCGACGCGAACTTCCCTGGCGTGGTGGTGAGCGACCTGCGCCTGCCGGGCGCGAGCGGCCTGGATGTTCTCGCCCACTGCCAGTCGTTTGGCACGGGGATTCCCGTGGTGCTCGTCACCGGCCATGGCGACATCACGATGGCCGTGCAGGCGATGCGGGAAGGCGCGTTGATTTCATCGAGAAGCCGTTTCCTGCCGAGCGCCTGACCGAGACCGTGCGCCGCGCCGTCGAGCGCCGCGCGCTGGAGCTGGAGAACCGCGCACTGCGCCGCGAACTGGCGGGCCCGGCGGCTGGCACGCGCATCATCGGGCGCTCGCCTGCGATGGGTGCGGTTCGCGCGCTGATCGAAAACGTCGCCACCACCGATGCGCCGGTGCTCATCAACGGCGAGACCGGCACGGGCAAGGAACTGGTCGCACGCAGTCTGCACATGCTGTCGCCGCGTCATGACAAGCCGTTCATCGCGCTGAACTGCGGCGCCGTGCCCGAACAGATTTTCGAGAGCGAGATGTTCGGTCACGAAGCCGGTGCCTTCACCGGCGCGGGCAAGCGGCGCATCGGCAAGCTCGAGCACGCTTCGGGCGGCACGCTGTTCCTCGACGAGATCGAAAGCATGCCGATCGCGCTGCAGGTCAAGCTGCTCCGTGTGCTGCAGGAGGGTACGCTGGAGCGGCTGGGCTCGAATGCCTCAGTGCGCATCGACGTGCGCATTGTTGCGGCCGCCAAGGGCGATATGGAAGCGCTGATCGAGGCGGGCGGTTTCCGGCGCGACTTGTATTACCGGCTAAATGTGGTTGTTATCGATTTGCCGCCGCTGCGCGAACGCCGCGAAGACATCATCCCGCTGTTCGAACACTTCCTGCTCGAGGCCGCTGTGCGCTATCAGCGCCCGCTGCCGATGCTCGCGGAGCGTCAGCGCCACGAGCTGATGCAATCGAACTGGCCCGGCAATGTGCGTGAACTGCGCAACGCTGCCGACCGTCTGGTGCTTGGCGTGGGCCGCACGCCTGTCGTGCCGGATGCGTCGGAAGACGGCATGCCGCTCAAGGAGCGGGTGGAGCGCTACGAACGCACGGTGATAGCCGAAACGCTGGCGCGCACCGGCGGCTCGGTGCATCAGGCGGCCGACATTCTGCAGGTCGGCCGCGCGACGCTGTATGACAAGATCAAGCGGTACGGCCTTTGATTTGACACGCCCGCACATGACACGCCCGGCCAAGACCGGGCGTTTTCTTTTCCCGCTCAGCCGAGAATCGGATGCGCATCCGCCACCGGATATCCGCGGTCATCCGTCGGAATCCGTTGCGTCTGAAACGCGATCAGCAGCGCCTGGAACTTGCCGTCGATTTCCACGATGACAGCACCGTCCTGCCGTATACCGTTTTCGCGCGAATGGTCCTTCACACCCGGCGTATGCACCACCGGATTGCCCTGGTTCATGTGCGTTTCGTGCAGCCCGTTGTGCTGCGGCTCGAACAGGAAGCCGAAGCCGTAGACCGTCACGTCGGTGCGCGGGGGCCAGCCTTTGCGGTCGTCGTCGCCGGAGCTGCCGTGGTAGACGTAGTCGATCGGCGTGGCGGTTCGGTCGAGGTTGAGCATGTCGTCAACGAGCGCGTTGATGTCGTTGTGTTCCGTTTCGGTATCCAGCGCGATCGGCCGCATGTTGGGGAAGTCGACCAGCCCGGCGTCGCGCACGTAATCCAGGCGCGGGAAGCCGCTTTCGTGCAGGCCGGGGGCCAGCGCGGCGAGGTCGGCGGTGATCGGCAGCTGCAGATCTGTCGTCCACTGATACAGCACGTGATAACCCGCGGCGCCGGCGCCCGGCATGCTCGAGTCGGACTTCACGTTGGCGAGCACCACGAATTCCGAACCGTCCGGCGCTTCCACCACGATCGCGTAATGCGGATTGCCGTTGTAGCCCTCCAGATACGGCACGCCGAATTTCAGCTTGCCCTTGAACATGCAGTAGTGATTGGCCATGCGCACTCCATCGAACCAAGCATTGACGGACCGCCATTGCAACAGGCCCGCATGAACCTAGTGTGGAAGCTGTGTCGCCCGAAAACAAAAACGCCCGGCATCGACCGGGCGTTGTTGTCTGGATTGTGGACGGCGTGCTCAGGCCTGCTTGCCCAGCGTTTGCTTGAGCAGCGCGTCGAACGACGACCATTCCGGTTCACCCACGTAGCGCTTGAGGATGCGGCCGTCGCGATCGACCAGGAACGTGGTCGGCGTGAGCTGTACATCGCCGAAGGCCTTGGCGGCCGAGCCATCGGCATCCATCGCGACCTTGAAGGGCAGCTGCCGCGTCTGGCTGAAGTTCATCACGTACATCGGCGCGTCGTAGCTCATCGCCACGGCCACGTATTCCAGGCCCTCGCCCTTGTACTTGTTGAACGTCTGGACCATGTTGGGCATTTCCTTGATGCACGTTGCGCAGCTCGTGGCCCAGAAGTTGACGAGATAGACCTTGCCCTTCAGGTCCTGCGTCGAAAGCTTTTGTCCATCCAGCAGCGTGAAGGTCGCCGCCGGGACCTGCTGCGACGGCGAAAACGCACGCCAGCCGAACCAGCCGGCCACGGCCAGCATCAGCACGATCACGGGAAGCAGCCAGCGGCGCCCGCCTGAGGTGGCGCCAGATGCCGCGGCTGCGGAGGAAGTCAGGGTCGAGGCCATGTCGGCAACGGGATCCGGAAAGAAATCAGACGCCTATTGTAGGCCCGCCGTGCCACCGTCGCATGTGCGTTGCGTCAATCCGTCCGCAGTGCGATTCAGGGGTCACTTTCCGTTGCCGAGGGCGGCTTCGTACAGGATCAAATCCGCAGCCGAGAAGCAGCAAAAGGTGATCGTCTCCAGAGGGCTGCCATGCTCGCGGGCGGCACGTACTGCAATCGGCGCGGCCAACTGCGGCGGGAAGCCATACACGCCGGTGCTGATGCACGGAAACGCGATGCTGCGTACGCCGTGCTCGCGTGCCAGCTCCAGGCTGTTGCGGTAGCACGCGGCCAGCAGCGCCGCCTCGTCCTGCCGGCCGCCGCGCCAGATCGGTCCGACGGTATGGATGATGTAGCGGCAGGGCAGACGAAAGCCGGGCGTGAGTTTGGCTTCACCGGTCCGGCAGCCATGGAGTGCGCGGCAGGCTTCCAATAGTTCCGGTCCGGCCGCGCGGTGGATGGCGCCATCCACGCCGCCACCGCCGAGCAGCGAGCTGTTCGCCGCGTTGACGATGGCATCGCAGTCGAGCGTGGTGATGTCGGCGCGCAGGGCACGCAGGGTGGCGGACGGGGCGGGCATGGCGGTCCTTCACGGGGAGGGCGGGCATCTCTGTCCGATAATAGGCGGCTCGGAAACGGACCGAAAACTAACGGGAGGCGGCGTGGCAGTGAACGTTATGGCAGGCTGGCGGAGGGCGGGTGGCGCGTTGGCCTGTGCGCTGCTGATGGCCTGTTCGCCAAAGTACGACTGGCGCACGGTCCATTCCAACGAAGGCGCCTATGCCGTGGATTACCCCGCCAAGCCCACCGCAGAGGCGCGTCCCGTCGTCATCAACGGCCAGCGCATGCCGATGACGATGCAGGCGGCCAGCGTCGACGGCACGCTCTTCGCCATCGGTGTGGTGGAGCTGCCGGCGGACGATCCGGTCTGGCGCCAACGCGCCGTGGAGGCGCTGCGCAGTGGTCTGTCCGCCAACTTGAAGGGCCGCGTGACCGAGCGCGACATCGCCGTGCAGACAGCCGCGCAGCCGCCGTTGTCATTGCCCGCCGTCGAACTGATCGCGCAGGGTGCTGGCGGAGACGATCCCGCGCCGCGCCGGCTGACCGCCCGCGTGGTCGCCACGGGAAAGCGTGCCTACCAGGCCGTCGTCCTGGAATCGGGCGATGCCGCACGCGATGCACGCCAGCAGGAGCAGGTCGACCAGTTCCTGGCCAGCTTTCATCCGTACTAGTCCCTACGCAGTCTCGAGCGAACTTGCCGAAGGCGGTGCACAATCGTCGCCTTGCGCTTTACCGCAAGATCATTCACGACATCACGGGGAACCATCATGACGTTGCAAGTCTGGCTGGCCTTTTTTCTGGCCGCCTGGGTGATCGCCATCTCGCCTGGGTCCGGCGCCATCCTCTGCATGAGCCACGGCCTGACGCATGGCGTGCGCCGCACGTCGGTCACGATTGCGGGGCTGGAACTGGGCATTGTTGTGATCCTTTTCATTGCGGGCGCGGGGCTGGGCGCACTGCTGATCGCATCGGAGCATGCCTTTACAGCCATCAAGATCATCGGCGCGCTGTACCTGATCTACCTGGGCATCGTGCAATGGCGCACGCCCATCCAGATCGCCAAGCCGGCTGAGGGCGAGCCCGTGAAGGTTTCAGGCAGTGGGGCGCGCCGCCGGTTCCTGGTCGGGTTGCTGACCAACCTGACGAACCCGAAGGGCATCCTGTTCATGGTGGCGGTGCTGCCGCAGTTCATCGATCCGGCCAAGCCGCTGCTGTGGCAACTCGGCATCCTGGCGGCGACGATGGTGTTTGTCGACCTGATCGTCATGCACGGTTATGCGCTGCTGGCCTCGCGGGCGCAGCGTCTGTTCCGCAATCCGCGGGCGCTGCGTTGGCAGAGCCGGTTTTTTGGCGGCATGCTAATGAGCATTGGCGCGGCGCTGTTCTTTGTGAAGCGGCAGACTGCTTGAGCTTCATCGCGACGGGTAATCGTTAATCCGCCTTCACCCCGCGCCGGTACTGAATGGCTTCGCCCACGTGGGCCGCATCGATCTGCTCGTCGCCTGCCAAGTCGGCAATCGTGCGAGCCAGCTTGAGCACGCGCGCATAGGCGCGGGCGGACCATGAAAAGCGCGTCATCGCATGGCGCAGCAAGCCATCGGCCGCATCGGTGCGGCTGCAATGCAGATCGATTTCATGGCCGCCCAGCAAGGCGTTGCGTTTGCCTTGTCGTGCGAGTTGTCGCGCGCGCGCGGCAGCGACACGCTGCGCCACGTTGAGCGTCGGTTCACCTGGCGGCCCGTCGAGCAGTTCTTCCTGCGAGGGCGTCGGCACCTCGATCTGCACGTCGATGCGATCGAGTAGCGGTCCGGAGATGCGCGCCTGGTAACGCTCAACCTGGTCCGGCGTGCAGCGGCACGCCCGCAGCGGATGGCCGCGATAGCCGCACGGGCACGGGTTCATTGCGGCAATCAGCTGGAAGCTGGCCGGAAAGTCGGTCTGATGCGCCGCACGCGAGATGGTGATGTGGCCGGTTTCCAGCGGCTCGCGCAGGACTTCGAGCACGCGGCGCTCGAACTCTGGAAGTTCATCGAGGAAAAGCACGCCCTGATGCGCCAGCGAGATTTCGCCCGGCCTTGGCGTATTGCCGCCGCCCACCATCGCCACAGCCGACGCCGTGTGGTGCGGTGAACGGAACGGCCGGACCTTCCAGCGCCGTGCATCGAAGCCGCGCGTGGTCAGGCTCATCACGGCGGCGGCGGAGAGCGCTTCGTCGTCGCTCATGTCCGGCAGCAAGCCCGGAAACCGCTGCGCAAGCATCGACTTGCCAGTGCCAGGCGGCCCGATCATCAGCATGGAATGACCGCCTGCGGCCGCGACTTCCAGCGCCCGCCGTGCTTGCGGCTGTCCGCGCACGTCAGCCAAGTCGGGATAGCGGATGTCCGCGTCAACCGGCGCGGGCAGCGCTGGCGCGAGCTTGCGGTCCGGTGCGCTCAGGTGGTCGCACACCTCGATGAGCGTGCGTGCCGGGAGGACTTTTGTGCCGCTCACGAGGGCTGCTTCGGCGGCGTTCTCAGCGGGCAGCACGAAGGCGCGGGCGAGCGGTGCATCGCCATCGGCAGGGGCGGGGTGGCGCGACAGCGCATACGCCATCGCAAGCGCACCGCGAATCGGCCGCAGATCGCCGGACAGTGACAACTCGCCCGCAAACTCGTGCGCGTCCAGATGCGTGTGCGGAATCTGCCGGCTGGCAGCGAGGATGCCCAGCGCGATAGCCAGGTCGAACCGGCCAGATTCTTTCGGAAGATCGGCCGGGGCGAGGTTGACGGTGATGCGCCGCGCCGGAAACTCGAAGCGGCTGTTTTGGATCGCCGCCCGTACGCGATCCTTGCTCTCCTTCACCTCGGTGTCGGGCAGGCCGACGATGGTGAACGATGGCAGGCCGTTCGCCAGATGGACCTCCACCGAGACGGCCGGCGCATCGATGCCCGACAGCGCCCGCGAACGCAGCACGGCAAGGCTCATTGCGCCGCCCTCCCGGAAAACTCACTGGCGAGGCGGAGGGCGTGGCATCGGTGCATGGCGTGACGGAACGTGACGGTTGCGGAACCCTCCACTGTGCCAGCCGAATTACGGCGCCATGTTCACCGGCATCCAAATTTGACGATCGCGTCGGCATGAGGCGCCGGCATAAAAAAACCGGAGCACTGGGCTCCGGCTTCGTTGTCAGCAGATCCACTCAGGGGAAGGCCGGCATGGCCGCATCTTCGCCACTGAAGTGGCCTTCGGGATGCGTCTTCTGCAGCAGCGCGCGTACCTCTTTCACGCGCGAGCGCGGCACATCGACCATCAGCAGGATCTGCCCGTCCTCCACTGCCTGCTTGAACGGTTTCAGGCGGCTGTTGGGCACCGAACTGCCGATCATGCTCGAGGCCCAGGCGCCAAACAGCGCGCCAACCACGGTGGTAATGCCCACCATGCCCCACTGCGGCCCTTCGCCGATGATCGGGAACATGGCCGCCACGACGCCCGCCAGCACGCCCGCTCCGCCGCCGATCACCAACCCATTCTGGGTGGCGTGGACGATGTCGGAAGTCTGGAGGATGTTGGCTTCGTGCAGGCCGGTGAGATCGACGCCGGGCCTCGAGACGAAGTGGATGTGGCGCTCGGTAATGCGCGCCAGCAGGAGATCGTTCATCACGCGCCGGGCGCTGGCGACGTCCGGCATCAGGAAGTAGAGGCGATGCTGCATGATCTTCTCCTCAAGCGCGGTGCGCGCGCGTCTTAAGGACGTTCTAGATCAGTTCGCCAGCCGCAACAAGGCGGCGCACCGATCTTTTCGCTGTGCGCCGCAGCAGGGGTGCGGCCGCCGGCACAGCGGCCATGCAGATGCGGACCCGGCGCAACACCGGGCACCGGATTTACTGATCTGCTGGAGCGGTAGACTTGAGCTGCGCTTCCAGCGTCGCCACGCGCGTTTCCAGTTCTTCCAGGCGCGCACGCGTACGCGCCAGGACCTGCGATTGCACGTCGAATTCCTCGCGCGTGACGAGATCGAGCTTCGAGAAGCCCTGGGTCATCATCGCGCGGACGTTCTTCTCGATATCGGCTGCCGGCGAGTTGCGCAGCGCTTCGCTCACGCGGTTTTGGAAGTCGGAAAAGAGGTCGGTCGGTTTCATGTCGTTTGCTCCGTGGGTCGTGCTGCCTGCGCCAAGCCGGTGCATGCACCGCAACTGTGCGCTGGAATTGCTGTGTCGTGGTGCGAAGGCCTGCGCCAAGCGCGTGGTTTCGGTGCTGCCGGCCGCGATGGTACCGGCTGAGCGCGCTAAACGGCACACCTTGCTCTAAATCTCGCTGCGATGCGGCATCGGAGGCGCCGTACAAACGGGGACAGAACCCGTCGCCGCAGTTCCCGTGCCGCGCATCGCGGGCCGCTGCATAGGGCTGAAATCACTCTATCACATGGTTTTTATCGCGCCATGACGGTGTCGGACACCTCAGCGGGAACCGGCCTGTGGCAACCCTTCGCGGGCAGCAGGTGTGGTCAGGCGCGACCCGTCCCCAATTTCTCCCCGGTTTGCGCGATGGCGTAGCGGCACGCTGGAACCGAAGGGGCTCTCCAATCCGACGACATGGACATGGCATGACAGTTGCAGAACTGGTGCGATTTTTTTTCCATTGCCGTTTGCGACTTTCTAAAGGGGGAGAGCCGTTATGAAGAAGTTTGCGTACGCAGCCAGCCTTGTACTGCTGACCGGTGCCGTTGCCGGTGTGAGCCAATCCGCCATCGCCCAGTCCGCACCCGCGGCTGATGCACCGGCTGCCGCACCCGCACCCGCGCCCGCCGCGCTCACAGCCAACGTCACGCTGGCCAGCCAATACCGCTACCGCGGCATCATGCAGACGAACAACAAGCCGGCCATCCAAGGCGGCTTTGACTACGCCATTCCGGGCGGCGTGCTGCCCGAGGGCTTCTATGTCGGCAACTGGAACTCTTCGATCAGCTGGCTGAGCGATTCGAACTCGAACGTCTCCGCGCCGATCGAGATGGACTTTTACGCCGGCTACAAGACCGAGATCATCAAGGACGTGCCGATCGACGTCGGCGTGCTCCAGTACTACTATCCGGGCAGCTATCCCGACGGCTTCACGCGTCCGCACACGACCGAAGGCTATGCGCAGATCGGCTATGGCCCGGTCACGTTCAAATATTCGCACGCGTTTTCGAACCTGTTCGGCACGCCCGATTCGCATCACAGCCAGTACTTCGACCTGTCGGGCAACTTCGACACCGGCTTCTGGGGCCTGACTCTGAACCTGCATGCCGGCTACCAGCAAGTGCCGCACCAGGCCGTGCGCGCTTCATATGCCGACTGGAAGGTCGGCGTGACGAAAGACTTCGGCAACGGCTGGGCGGCGTCGCTGGCCTACATCGATACGAACGCTTCGCGCGCGTTCTACACGAACACGCGCGGCAACTACATGGGCAAGGCCACGGCCCTGCTGTCGATCACCAAGACTTTCCAATAACGATGCGCGGCGGCGCTCCGGTGCCGCGACCGAGGAGGAACCAGCATGAAACTCATCATGGCCATCATCAAGCCGTTCAAGCTCGACGAGGTCCGCGAGGCATTGTCCGAAGTGGGTGTCTCGGGCATTACCGTCACGGAGGTCAAAGGCTTCGGGCGCCAGAAGGGCCATACCGAGCTTTACCGCGGCGCGGAGTACATCGTCGACTTCCTGCCTAAAGTAAAGATCGAAGTGGCTGTGCCTGACGACGTAGTCGAGCGCGCCGTCGAGGCGATCGAAAAATCCGCGCGCACCGGCAAGATCGGCGACGGCAAGATCTTCGCGGCGACGTCGAACAAGTCATTCGCATCCGCACCGGTGAGACCGGCGGCGACGCC
>NZ_VOSS01000100.1 GCF_007997035.1 Ralstonia sp. TCR112
AAGGCGCCATCTAGGGCAGGTAAGTCAAAGGCCACACCGGCGGCGTGCAAAGGGTGTTGCCAGTTTTGCGTCTTGCCGGTGTTCATTACGCCGCTTCCGCTTCGCAGAGCGCGCGGCCAAACAACAGGCGCTGGCGGATCGACGTGATGGGCACCTCGCGTTGGATCAGGTCGAAGTACCACGGGCCGTCGGCAACATCGCCGTACAGGACTGCGCCGACGATGCGGTCTTCCTTCAGCACCAGGCGCTTGTAGACGCCGCGGCGCGGGTCGCGCAGCACGATGTCTTCGGTGCCGTCGCCGCCGATGAAATCGCCTGCCGAATACAAGTCCACGCCGGTGACCTTCAGCTTGGTGGCCGTGGCCTGCTGGACATAGCGGCGGTGCCCGGCGCCGGCCAGGTGCGCGGCACACACGCGGGCCTGGTCCCAGATGGGAGCAACGAGGCCGAACGTGGCGCTGCGGTGCTGCACGCATTCGCCCACGGCGTAGATGCGCGGATCGTAGGTCTGCAGCGTGTCGTCGACGATGATGGCGCGTTCGCAATGCAGGCCGGCCGCCTTGGCAAGCTCGATGTTCGGGCGTACGCCGGCCGTCATGACGACGAGGTCGGCGGGGATCTCGGTGCCATCCTTGAAGCGCACGGCGGTCACGCGGTCGGTGCCCAGCAGCTCCGCCGTGTGCGCCCCCAGCAGGAAGCGCAGGCCCTTGGCTTCCAGCGCCTTCTGCAGCAGTTGTGCGGCGGGCTTGTCCAGCTGACGCTCCATCAGCGTGTCGGGCAGGTGCACGACCGTCACGTCCATGCCTTGGCGCATCAGCCCGTTGGCCGCTTCGAGCCCGAGCAGGCCGCCGCCGATGACGACCGCATGCCGATGGTTGCGCGCGGCTTCGAGCATCGTCTCCACGTCCTGGATGTCGCGGAAGGCAATCACGCCGGGCAGCAGATGCCCCGGCACCGGCAGGATGAACGGCCGCGAACCGGTGGCGATCAACAGGCGGTCGTAGCGCACCTCCACGCCGTCGCGCGAGCGCAGCGTGCGGCGCGGTCGGTCGATAGCCACCACCGGGTCGCCTGCATGCAGCGTGATGTGGTTCTGTTCGTACCACTCACGCGTGTTGAGCATGATGTCGTCAACCTGCTTTTCGCCCGCCAGCACAGGCGAGAGCAGGATGCGGTTGTAGTTGCCGTGCGGCTCTTCGCCAAACACGGTGATGTCGTACAGGTCCGGCGCGAGCTTGAGCAATTCTTCGACCGTGCGCATGCCGGCCATGCCGTTGCCGATGACGACCAGCTTGGGGCGTACGGTCTTGGCGTTCATGCTGCCCTCTCCTGAAGGTTGTCGGTCATTGGATTCACTCAGTGCCGGCGGCCATGGCCCCGGCTTCACTGCTTACGGCTTGCGGCTCATGCCGCTACCCACACCTTGCCGTCTTCCACCTTGGTCGCGTACGCGTGCACGGAGTTGGCCGGCGCTTCGAGGCACTCACCCGTGGTCAGGTCGAAGTGCTGCTTGTAGATCGGCGACGCCACGACGATGCGTTCGCCCAGGTTGCCGACCAGCCCGCGCGAGAGCACAGCGGCATCGGAGTTCGGATCGTAGTTGCCGATGGCGTACACGCCTTGCGACGTGCTGCCGGCCACACGGAACACGGCAACCTGGTCTCCGTCCACCAGCGCGCACACGCCGGTGTTGGGAACGATGTCGTCCAGGGCACAGACCGGAGTCCAACGGGATGCTTGCATGGGGTCCTCCTCTTCCTCTATCAGGCTCAAGCGGCTTCAGCAACAACGGGAATGCGCACGGGCCGTGTCTTGGCGCGCTCTTCCACCGTAGCCGGGCGAATCTGGCCGCGCTCCTCGACGAAGACGACATTCGCATCCTTCGCCTCGCTGTTGACGAAGTGGCGGAAGCGCTTGCGCACGTCGGGGTTGGTCACGGCCGTCTTCCATTCGTCCTGGTAGGTGTCGACCACATGCTGCATCTCGGCTTCGAGTTCGGCCACGATGCCCAGCTTGTCGTGGATGACCACGTCCTTCAGGTAGTCGAGGCCGCCCTCCAGGTTGTCGCGCCATGTGCTGGTGCGTTGCAGGCGATCGGCCGTGCGCACGTAGAACATCAGGAAGCGGTCGACATACTTGATGAGCGTTTCCTGGTCGAGGTCGGCCGCCAGCAGTTCGGCATGGCGGGGCTTCATGCCGCCGTTGCCGCACACGTACAGGTTCCAGCCCTTCTCGGTAGCGATGATGCCGACGTCCTTGCCTTGCGCCTCGGCGCATTCACGCGTGCAGCCCGACACGCCAAACTTCAGCTTGTGCGGCGAGCGCAGGCCCTTGTAGCGGTTCTCCAGCGCAATCGCAAAACCGACCGAATCGCCCACGCCATAGCGGCACCATGTGGAACCCACGCACGACTTCACCGTGCGCAGCGATTTGCCATACGCGTGGCCCGACTCGAAGCCTGCCGCGATCAACTCTTCCCAGATCAGCGGCAGTTGCTCCAGGCGCGCGCCGAACAGGTCGACACGCTGGCCGCCGGTGATCTTGGTGTACAGGCCGTATTTCTTGGCGACCTGGCCCACGGCGATCAGGCCGTCTGCCGTGACCTCGCCGCCGGGCATGCGCGGCACCACGGAGTACGTACCGTCCTTCTGGATGTTGGCGAGGAAGTAGTCGTTGGAATCCTGCAGGCTGGCGTGCTCCTTCTTGAGCACGAAGTCGTTCCAGCACGAAGCGAGGATGCTCGCCACAGCCGGCTTGCAGATGTCGCAGCCCATGCCGCTGCCGTGCGCTTCCAGCAGCGCTTCGAACGACTGGATGCGGCCCACGCGCACCAGGTGATACAGCTCCTGACGCGAATACGGAAAGTGCTCGCAGATGTGGTTGTTGACGGCCAGGCCCTGCTTCTTCATCTCGGCCTTCATCACCTGCGTCATGAGCGGCACGCAGCCGCCGCACGAGGTACCGGCCTTGGTCGCGTCCTTGAGCGCGCCTACCGACGTGGCGCCGGCACACACCGCTTGGCACAGCGCGCCCTTCGACACGTCGTTGCACGAGCAGATCTGCGCGCTGTCGGGCAGCGCGTCCACACCCAGCGCCGGCCGCGCATTGCCATCGGCCTGCGGCAGGATCAGGAATTCCGGTGCTTCGGGCAATTCGATGCGGTTGAGCATCATCTGAAGCAGCGTGCCGTATTCGGCCGCATCCCCCACCAGCACGCCGCCCAGCAGGTACTTGCCGTCTTCGGACAGCACCAGCTTTTTGTAGATCTGCTTGCGCTCATCTGTGAACAGCACGCTGCGGCTGCCCGGCGTCACACCCTGCGCATCGCCCAGGCTGGCGACGTCCACGCCCATCAGCTTGAGCTTGGTGCTCATGTCGGCGCCGCTGAACTCCGACGCGTCGTCCGCCGCCAGGATCTGCTTGGCGGTGATGCGGGCCATCTCGTAGCCGGGCGCAACCAGCCCGTAGACCTTGCCGCCCCACAGCGCGCATTCGCCAATCGCGTACACATCGGGCGCGGAGGTGCGGCACTCGGAGTCGATCACGATGCCGCCGCGCTCGCCCACTTCCAGCCCGCAGGCGCGCGCCAGTTCATCGCGCGGGCGGATGCCGGCCGAGAAGACGACCATGTCGGCCTCCAGGTGCGTGCCATCGGCAAAGTTCAGGCGGTGCGTCGCCGTTTCGCCGTCGACGATTTCCGACGTGTTCTTCTGCGTGTGGACGGTCACGCCCAGGTCTTCGATCTTCCGGCGCAGCATGCGGCCGCCGCCGTCGTCCACCTGCATCGCCATCAGGCGGCCGGCAAACTCGACCACGTGCGTTTGCAGGTTCATGTCGCGCAGCGCCTTGGCGCATTCCAGCCCCAGCAGGCCGCCGCCGATGACGACGCCGGTCTTGGCCCGTTGGCCGCACTCGGCCATCGCTTCGAGGTCTTCGATGGTGCGATAGACGAAGCAGTCCTTGCGATCGCGGCCCGGCACCGGCGGCACAAACGGCGAAGAGCCCGACGCGATGACGAGCTTGTCGTACGGCAGCACCTCGCCGGTGGAGGCCGTCACCGTTTTGGCGCTGGTGTCGATGGCCGTGGCGCGGGCGTTGAGCTTGAGCACCACGTCATCGCGGTCAAAGAAGCCCGGCGCCACGAGCGAGAGATCTTCCGCCGTCTTGCCCGTGAAGAATTCCGACAGGTGCACGCGGTCGTAGGCGGGGCGCGGCTCTTCGCACAGCACCGTCACCTCAAGGTGATGGCCCGGTGCATGCAGCAGGCTTTCCAGAAACTTGTGGCCCACCATTCCGTGGCCAATGACGACGATCTTCATGGTCATGGTGATGTCCTCTTTCAGGCGTTGCCGGCAGCGGCCAGCGTGTTGTCGTAGAGCGCTTGTTCACGCGCCTTGTGTTCCGGCGAAAAGCGCACGGCAATCGCACAGATGGCAGACAGCCCGACCAGCACGCCCAGCACCGACAGCGTGGCCTGCGTATCCGCCATGCCCTTGAGCAGGAAGCCCGCAGCCACCGCGCCGGCGTTGCCGCCCGCGCCGATGATGCCGGCCACACCGCCCAGCGCACGGCGATCGATAAACGGCACCAGCGCATACGTCGCGCCGCATGCCATGTGCGTGAACAGGCCGAAGCCGAGCATCGCCAGGATGGCGATCGGCACGCTGCCCGCATGGGCAAATCCGAACAGGCCCAGGCCCTCGCCCACCATCAGCACGCACAGCAGTTGGGTCCGTGCATCCAGGCCGCGCTTGGCGGCCACGCGATCCGAAACGATGCCGCCCAGTGCGCGGGCAAACAGCGCCAGCAGGCCGAAGCTCGCGGCAGCCATGCCCGCGGCCGACAGCGACAGGCCGAAGTGGTCGACGTAGTAGGTAGCGGCGATGTTGTGGATGAAGATCTCCACGCCAAAGCACGCGCCGTAGGTGATGAACAGCAGCCACACACGGTAGTTGCCGGCAGCGGACACAAAGCTGCCCCAGCCGCCCTTCTTGCCGCCGTCGATGGTCTTGCCGGCGGCGCGCAGCGCGCTGAAGTTGCCCTCCGGGCAGTCCTGCGTATAGCGCCAGTACAGCGCCGCGACGATCAGCATCGCCACGCCCGGCACCACCATGGCGAGGCGCCACCCCAGGCTCTGCGTCACGCCCATCATCACGATGGCGGTCAGCAGCAGCGGCATCGTGCCTTGCGCCACACCGCCGCCTGCGTTGCCCCAGCCTGCAGCCGCCGCGTTGGCCGTGCCGACCACGTTGGGCGCGAACATGACCGACGTGTGGTACTGCGTGATGACGAAGCTCGCGCCGATCGCGCCGATCGCCAGGCGGAAGAACAGGAAGGCCTCGTAGCTTTGCGCCAGCGCCACGCCCAGCACGGGGACGGCGCCGAGCAGCAGCAAGCCGGTATAGGTCTTGCGCGGGCCGAAGCGGTCGCACAGCGGGCCGACAATCAGCCGCACCAGGATCGTCACCGCCACGGCCGCGATGTTGATGTTGGCGATCTGGCCCGGCGTGAGGTGGAACTCGCCCTTGAGCACCGGCATGAGCGGCGCGCAGGCAAACCACGCGTAGAAACACACGAAGAACGCGAGCCACGTCAGATGGAAGGCGCGCATCTGCGGCGTGCGCAGGCTGAACAGGTCGATTCGGGTCGCTTTGCCGGTCATGTTGAATCCCATCAATCAGGGGCCAAAAAAAAGAAAGGCGTCCGAGAGCCCGGCTGCAGTAGCCGGGGTCTGGGACGCCGTTGTCCAAGTAGCCCTGAGCACCAGGGCCTTCACCACGAAGAGCACGAATCGCCTTTGACCCGCGCAATGGTGCTATGCAACAGGTATGCCAGGCGGGCAAAGCCTTGAGCTATCGCGGTTTGCGGGAGATTGACGAGAAATCGCCGCCCGCGCGTGCCTCATGCGGGAGCACCGCGCCGCACGGTTTCGGTGCAGATGCGGTTCGGGATGGTGCGGCACAGCAAATGCGTGGGCCGCCGCCAATGGCGACCGGCACATCACCTGCATGACGTGTGGAAGGAGAAGCTGCCGGATCCGTAACCGACGTCAGTAGCCGTGCGTCACGATCGACAGCACAGACAGATCCGGATGCGTGCCGTCGACGATGCTGCGCGCCACGTGCACGGCTTCTTCCATGGCTTCTTCGGGGCTGCGGAAGGTCTCGTCGCCATCGGCATGAAACGCCACGACGTGACCGGGCAACTGCGGATCGGCGCCGGGGTGGCACACGTAGCCGGTGTAGGTGTAGCGCGTGGAGTTTGCCCGAGTCGGGCTTGGCACAACGTGAATCTCGAACCCTTCGTAGAGTTCTTGCGGTGCGGTGGTGAGCTGGTCAGACATGGTGGCCTCGCCGGGTTAGCGTGTACCGGCCGCGCAGGCGCTTGTGGCGCGGCGCGGCTGCCCTTGGTTCAACCAGTCTAGGTGATGCGGTGCATGTTGAAATCCGGCGGTTGGATGACATCCGCATCCACCGCCGTTCTTGGGATTGGTGCTGCCTTGCGCTATGCGCGCTTGATCAGCCGGATGATGAACAGCAGGATCACCGCGCCGATGACCGCCGTGACGATCGAGCCGATCCACCCGCCGCCCAGCGAGATGCCCAGCACCCCCGCCAGCCATCCGCCGATGAACGCGCCGACGATGCCGACCACGATGTCGACGAAGATGCCGAAACCACCGCCCTTGACCAGGATGCCGGCCAGCCAACCCGCTACCGCGCCGATGATCAACCAGGCAATCAAACCGTGTGAGGCCATGTTCGCGCTCCAATGAATGTGCGTTTTGAGGGACGTTACCGCACAGGCATAGTAGGCGAAGACCGCACAATCGCGATGCGGCGCTCACACGGTTTTTGCAATTGCGTCGTGTTCAACGGAACACGTTCACCGCCTCCACCAAGCGTGTCGCCTGGATGCGCAGGCCCTCGGCCGCCGCCGCGCTCTGGCCGACCAGCGTGGCGTTCTCCTGCGTGACCTGATCCAGATGGTTGACCGCCTGGCTGACCTGCGTGATGCCTTCGGTCTGCTGCGCCGTCGCCAGGCTGATGTCGGCGATCATGGCCGAGACCTTCTTGACCTGCTCGACGATGTCGTCCATGGTCTTGCCGGCGTCGTCCACCAGCCGCGAGCCGGATTCCACCTTGTCGACACTGGTGCCGATCAGCTCCTTGATCTCCTTGGCTGCACCGGCGCTGCGCTGCGCAAGCGCACGCACCTCGCCCGCGACGACAGCAAAACCACGCCCCTGCTCGCCGGCACGCGCGGCTTCCACGGCCGCATTGAGCGCCAGGATGTTGGTCTGGAACGCGATGCTGTCGATCACGCCGATGATGTCGGCAATCTGCTTGGCGCTCTGCGTGATGGCGCTCATGGTGGAGACCACCTGTTCCATGGCACGGCCGCCGTTGACCGCCGCCTGCGTGGCCGCGCTCGACAACGTGTTGGCCTGCCCGGCCGTCTCGGCATTGCTGGCCACCGTGGCGGTCATCTGCGTCATCGAGCTGGAGGTTTCTTCCAGGCTGGCAGCGGCCTGCTCCGTGCGGATGTTGATGTCGCCGTTGCCCTTGGCGATCTCCTGGCTGGCCGATTGCACGTTGACGACCTGCTCGGCCACGTCGTCGATCAACCAGCGAAACATCAGCCCGAGCTGACTGATCGTGCGCAGCGTCATGCCGATCTCGTCCACGCGGTCTGCGATGGCGACTTTCCGGCTCTCACCCGAGGCCACGCTCAGTGCGAGCTCCTGCAGCTTTTCAAGCGGCGTGGCGATCTGCACCTTCAATGACCACGACGCCAGCGCCAGCGCCACGAGCAACGCGCCGGCAAAACCGCCGAGCGCCGCGCCGGAGAGCCCAAACGCCCACGCCACCGCCACCAGCGCGGGCAGCAATGTGAGAAACGTGAGCCGGATGCGCCAGCGCACCGGCATCACCTGAAACACCGAACGCCAGGCCATCAACCCGGTTCGCACGATCAGACCCTTGTGAAACTTCCGGCTGCCGGCTTGGCCGGTGCGGAAATCCTTGTAGAGCGCCTCGGCTGCAGCGATCTCCTCGCGCGTGGGCTTGGTGCGCACTGACATATAGCCGCTGGTCCGGCCGTTACGCACCACGGGCGTTGCATTGGCACGCACCCAATAATGGTCGCCATTCTTGCGGCGGTTCTTGACCAGCGCCGTCCATGGTTGCCCCGCCTTGAGCGTGGCCCACATGTCGGCAAATGCCTCGGTTGGCATATCCGGGTGACGCACGATGTTATGTGGCTGCCCTTCGATCTCTTCGCGGGAAAAACCGCTCACCTCCACAAACGCTGCGTTCGCATACGCGATGTAGCTCTGGGTATCGGTGGTCGACATGAGCGTGGCGTTGTCCGGGAACTCGTATTCGCGCTGGGTAACAGGTTCGTTGACACGCATGGGGAATCTCCTTTGATGATTTGCTTCGCAACGGATTATCGGCACATAACCGGATTTATTAAGGCCGGATAACCCCGCTTTGGCGCTCACCAAACGCGACTCATTCCCTTGCCCGAGCAGATAAACGCATTATGAAAAATGATTCGCATCTACCTTATCCGGAGCAGATTTCTCGGCTCGCGCGACGAGCGCATCGGATTACCGCCGCCAAGCACGTTCGTTAATACCCCATCTGCGTTAATTCTTGGCGCCTGAACTTGAGATAAAACATAAAAACGGTGCGCCACATGCGCCGTTGTGAGTAAACCTCACATATTGCGACGCGATAGCTCCCGAACCACAGCACACCCCCCCCGCGACAGCGCGCCACATTGCGAGGCCGGCCAAGACAGCTAAACTTTCACAAATTCCTAAAAATTGAGAAAGATCAAAACAATGCAACTCTCCCCCTTGAAACAGCGCTTCGTCCTGCATTTCGGCGAGATGGGCAGCCGCTGGGGCATCAACCGCACCGTCGGGCAGATCTACGCGCTGCTCTACGCCGCGCGCGAGCCGATCAACGCGGACGAGATCGCCGAGGCGCTGGGCTTCTCCCGCTCCAACGTGAGCATCGGGCTGAAAGAGCTGGAGTCGTGGAAGCTGGTCCGGCTCTCGCACAAGCCGGGCGACCGGCGCGAATATTTTTCCGCCCCCGACGACATCTGGACCATCTTCCGCACGCTGGCCGAAGAGCGCCGCAAGCGCGAGATCGACCCCACGCTTTCGCTGCTGCGCGACGTGATGCTCGAATCTCCCAACGATCCGGATGACCGCCACGCCCAGGCGCGCATGAAGGAGATGTACCAGCTCATCACGCTCATGACGAACTGGTTCGACGACGTGCAGAAGCTCGACGCCGAATCGCTGCAGCAGCTCATGAAGATGGGCGCCAAGGTGCACAAGCTGCTGGAAATGAAGAACAAGCTTGCCGTTGTCGTTGGCGGCAAATCGAAGTAGCCCGTATCAAGAAAAAACCATGTCGCTCGATCCCGTTGTCCTGGCGCGCATCCAGTTTGGCGCCAACATCACCTTCCACATCCTCTTTCCCACCATCAGCATCGCGCTTGCGTGGGTGCTGCTGTTCTTCAAGCTGCGCTATCGCAAGACCGGTGACGAAGCCTGGATGTCCGCCTATCGCCTTTGGGTGAAGGTCTTTGCACTGACGTTCGCGCTGGGCGTGGTGTCCGGCGTGACGATGAGCTTCCAGTTCGGCACGAACTGGCCGGGCTATATGAATACCGTCGGCAACATCGCCGGGCCGCTGCTGGCGTATGAAGTGCTGACGGCGTTCTTTCTGGAAGCCAGCTTTCTGGGGATCATGCTGTTCGGCACGGGCCGCGTAAGCCCGCGCATCCACACATTCGCGACGTTCCTGGTTGCCCTGGGCACGACCATCTCGGTGTTCTGGATCATCGCGCTCAACTCGTGGATGCAGACCCCCGCCGGCTACGTGATGATCGACGGCCGCGCGCATCCGCAAAGCTGGCTGGCGATCATCTTCAACCCGTCGTTCCCCTACCGGTTCACGCATATGCTGCTGGCCTCGGGGCTGACGGTGTCGTTCCTGCTGGCGGGGGTATCGGCCTACCGCTGGCTGCGCAACGACCGCGGCGGCGATGTGCGTGCGGCGCTCAAGACCGGCGTGGTGCTCGCAGCCATGCTGATCCCGCTGCAGATTGCCGCCGGCGATGCGCACGGCCTCAACACGCTGGAGCATCAACCGGCCAAGCTGGCCGCGATGGAAGGCATCTGGCAAACCGAACGCGGCGTGCCCGCCGTGCTGTTCGGCATTCCCGATGCGGCTTCGCACAGCAACCGCTACGAGATCGCGGTGCCGAAGCTGGCATCGCTGTATCTCACGCATTCGCTCGACGGCGAGGTACGCGGGCTCGATCAGTTTGACGAGCATCCGCCGGTACTGCCCGTGTTCTTCGCCTTCCGCTTGATGGTGGGCGTGGGGCTGCTGATGCTGGCGGTGTCGTGGACAAGCGCCTGGCGCCTTCGCCGCAACGGCAAGCTGCCGCGCTGGCTGGCGCGTGCCCTCGTCGCCATGACGTTCTCCGGCTGGGTCGCTGTGGTGGCCGGCTGGTACGTCACCGAGATCGGCCGTCAGCCGTGGCTCGTCTACGGCGTGCTGACCACCGCGCAGGCAGCGTCGTCCGTGCCCGCGCGCATGATTGGCAGCACGCTGGCGATGTATCTCGCGCTGTACGCGTTCCTCATCGCCTCGTATATCGGCGTGGTGTTCTATCTGGCCCGCAAGGCCGGTGGCGTGATCGACCCCACCGACCCCGATGCCACCGGCACACCCATCATCGAAACACCCAACCCGGTCTTCGCCCAACCCGCCCGGAGCCAAGCATGAGCACCATCCCCGACCTGACCCAACCCGCCGGCTGGCTGCCGGTGGTCTTCATGGCCCTGATGGGGATCTCCGTGCTGGCCTATGTCGTCCTCGACGGCTACGACCTCGGCGTCGGCATCCTGCTGCGCCGCGCCGACGACGCTGAGAAGGACACCATGATCGCCTCCATCGGCCCGTTCTGGGACGCCAACGAAACCTGGCTCGTGCTCGGTGTCGGGCTGTTGCTGGTGGCGTTTCCGGCCGCGCATGGCGAGATCCTGGGCGCCCTCTATTTGCCCGTGGCGCTGATGCTGTTCGGCCTCATCCTGCGCGGGGTTGCATTCGACTTTCGGGTCAAGGCACGCGCGCACCACAAGCCGTGGTGGAACCGCGCGTTCTATGCAGGCTCCGTCATCGCCACCGCTGCGCAGGGCCTGATGCTCGGGCTATACATCACCGGCTTTCAGTACGACGCGGCCAACGTCGTCTTTGCGATCTGCACGGCGGGCGGCCTGATTGCCGGCTACCTGCTGCTGGGCGCCACGTGGCTCATCATGAAGACGGAAGGTGCGCTGCAGCTGCGCGCGGTGCAGTGGGCACGCGGCAGCCTGTGGTTCACCGCGCTGGGCGTGGGTGCCGTGTCGCTGGCCACGCCATGGGTCAGCACACGCGTGTTCGACAAGTGGTTTGCGCTGCCGAACATCATCCTGCTGGCGCCCGTGCCGCTGGTGACCATCGTGCTGTTCCTGCTGATCGACTGGGTCCTGCGCCGCCTGCCGCAGCAGATTGCCAAGGGCGATGAACATCTGATCTGGGCGCCGTTCGTCGGTACCGGGGCCATCTTCCTGCTCGCCTTCAATGGCCTCGCCTACAGCCTCTTCCCGTATCTGGTGGTGGATCGGCTCGACATCTGGCAGGCCGCAAGCGCACCGGAATCGCTTGAATTCATGCTGGTGGGCGTGGCGATTGTGCTGCCGACCATCGTCGGCTACACGATCTACTCGTACAAGGTGTTCCACGGCAAGGCGACGGAGTTGCGCTACTACTGAGCACGCCGCCCGCATACGGCATTGACCGGACCGCGGGCGGACGTTTAGGCTGGTGCGCTTCCGACCTCACCACACGCGCCATGATCACCTGCTACCTCCGCTACATCATCAACCCGGCACGGCTTACCGAATTCGAAGCCTACGGAAAGATGTGGATTCCCCTGGTCGAAAAATTCGGCGGCCAGCACCACGGCTACTTTCTCCCATCGGAAGGGGCGAACAACGTCGCGCTGGCCTTGTTCTCGTTCCCGAGTCTGGCGACCTACGAGGTCTATCGCGAGCGCGCCAAGACCGACCCCGATTGCATGGCGGCCTTCCAGTACGCCGAAGACACCGGCTGCATCGTCAGCTACGAACGCAGCTTCTTCCGTCCGGTATTTTCCTGACAGCCGTCTAGCGTTGCGGCCTGCGCTGGGACAGCACCCACAGCATTGCGCCCACGGCCTCCGCCTGCGATCGCGTGCACGTCTTTTCAAAGATTGCCCGCAGCTGCGAACGCACGGTCGACATGGCGACGTTGGCGTTGGCCGCGTATTCGTCAGGCGTCTTGCCGGCGATCAGCGCTTCACCCACCGCCGCCTCCGCCGCTGACAAACCAAACGCCTGGCGCAGTTGCACGGCCGTCACCGGTGCGGCATCGCCCTTGCGGCGCGCCGTGACCAGCATGGCGGCATCGCCGAACGCGGCATGGGCGGCGTTGGCCGGCAATTGCGAAATACCGAGGAAGACTTCGTGCGGCGCCCCGAGTGCCGGCCGCACGGCAAGGCTCTCGCCCTTGCGTGACTTCGCCACCCGCGCCAGCGCGGCTTGCAGGCCATCGTTGTCGGCGGCAAACGCGGCAGCCAGCCGGCCGTGCTCCAGCCGCAGGCAAGTCGATGCGCGCAGCAACGCTTCGGCCTGCGCGTTGGCAAACAGCACACGCTGATCCCGCCCGAGTGCGAACACGGCCAGGCCAAGCTGCTCCATCAATTCTGCCCCGACGGCTGCATCGCGATGCAGCACGCGCGTGTCCTGCCAGAGATTGATGGTGCGCTGCAGGTGGCCCGTCATGCCGGCAGCCGTGGCGCGTTCCTCGTCGGAAAACGGAGCGCGGCCGTTCGCGCGCAGCATGCCCAGCAGGATGTCGCTGCCGCCGGGACGCGCCAGCCGCACGCCCATCAGGTAGCGAAATCCCGACGGAAGCTGAAAGTCCTGGTAGAACTCGCTGCGCTCGACGTAGGCATCGGACACGTAGTCCTGGCAGAAAGCAAACTCGCCCTGCGCGGCACGCTCGACATGTGCGCGCCGCGGATCAAGCGCGCCGTAGTACTGGTCGTAGCGGGCAATGGCATCGTCCCACCCCCTTCCTGGGGAGTAAGTCGAAAGATGGGGCGCGTTCCGAACGGGGTCCCAACTGAACATGTGGAACACGTTGGCGCCCAGCGCTTCCGTGACGTCGTGAAACACGTCCAGGAAACCGTCCTGCGTCACCGCAGCTTCGTACAGATCACCAATGAGCTGATCTTTAAGCACACTCCCCTCCCCCGAAGGATGGCTGTCTGGCCATGGCGCCCGCCGTGCTCACCCGGTGTAAACAAAGTGGCAGCGGACATGTTATGCGCGCAAACGTAGCACGCGCGTGCGCCAATCAACATCGTTCATTTGGCGACGCTTTCCTCCAAATGAATGATGCGCATGCCTGGGGCGTGCTTCGAGAATCTCCGTGCCGAATAACGGCGTCGCATGTACGGCGCACCCACGATCCAGGGAGGACTCCATGAAACTCACCCCCATTGCAATCGCTCTGGCCACGCTTGCCCTGTCGGCCTGCGGCGGTGGCGATTCCGGCAGCAACGCCAGCACGGCGCCAGGCACCAACGTTCCGGCAGCACAGACCGTCAGCGGGGTCGCTGCCACGGGTGCAGCCATGCAAGGCGCCACGGTCACGCTGATGGATGCGAGCGGCAAGTCGGTCGACTGCCCCGCTAACGCCACGACGGGCGCCTTCCAGTGCACGGTCACGGGTCTTACCGCGCCGTTCGTGCTGTCGGCAGCCGGCAACGTTGCCGATTCGCAGGCCACGCTGATTGCGCTGTCTGCCAGCGCCGGCACGCAGACGATCAACATCACGCCCATCACCAACGCCATTGCAGCCACCATCGTGGGCGACAACCCGAGCAAGCTCCTGGGCAACACGGGCCTGCTGCAGAGCAAGGTGACCGCGCAGACCGTCTCCAGCACCGTCGCCGCCTATGCCGCCGCGCTGGCCGACCTGCTGGCCGCCACCGGCAACACCGGGGTAGATCTGATCTCGGGCCCATTGACGGCCGGCGCCCCGGGGCTCGATCGTCTGCTCGATCAGGTGAAGGTGAACGTGCTGCCGGACGGCAGCGTGCAGATCAGCTCCGTGGCAGGCGCGTCGAGCGATACGCCTGCGCAGTTGCAGCTCTCGCCCGGCGTAGCGCCCCAGCCCAGCGACAAGGCCAGCCTGCCAAGCGTAGCGACCATCAATGGCAACCCCGTCTCGAACCTGCCGACCGCGTCCGATCTGGTGGCGCTGCAAACGGCGCTCAATCAGTGCTTTGCGGGTTCCACGGGCGCGGCGCGCACGGGCGGCAGCGTGCCCGTCTGCGGTCAGATCTTCGTGGACGACGTGGCCAGCGGCGCGCTCATCAACGGCGTGCCGTCGGCCTACCTGAACAACGGCCTGACTGCCGACAAGGAATTCGGCCCCGCATTGGGCGGCGGCGCGCCTGGCCTGTTTGCCGATGACGCGATGAACAACGCCAGCTTCAGCCTGCCGGAGATCATCCGCGTGACATCCAGCAGCGGTGACACGCTGTGGGTCAAGCTCGCCTGGACCCGCGCCGACGGCCTTCGCGACGGCATGCAGCAGCACGTGCAAGTGGCGGTGCAGCCCGCCGCCCGCGCCAGCGGCGACAACGGCTGGCGCATCGTCGGCAACCAACGCGCCGTGTTCACCAAGGTCAACGCCAACGCGCAGAAGTGGGACTGGTTGAACAGCGCCACCGCAATGACGGGCACCAATGCGTTTGTCGATTCGATCAACATGCAGGTCGGCATCGTCGACGCCGCCGGCACGCCGGTCGATTTCGCGATCGTGACCGGCCCGGGCCTGCGCAACGGCGTGTTCCTGCAACCGTCTTCCGGCACGTGCGACACGCTGAACATCCGCGCCCAGATTGGCGCAAGCCAAACCCCGGCGCAGCTTGCCGGGCTGACCAGGCAAAGCGCCTGCCGCAACAACTTCCGCCTGGCAGGCGTGGCGCAAGACCCGGCCAACCAGGGCAGCTTCACGTGGCCGGGCGATGCGCCGCGCAACAACACGGCCTGGGCCAAGCCGCAACTGACGGCAGCGGAGCTGGCGACCATCACGCCGTTCAGCGCCTACACGATCGCCATCTATCAGGGGGGCGTGACGAGCCAGCCGTCGAAGACGTACACGGTGCGCCTGCGCACGCCATCGCCTTCGCCCGATGCGCTGCGCCAGTACACGTGGCAGGACGTCTCACAGGCCACGCGCGACATCCTCACCCCGGGCACGGCATCGACGTTTGCGGGCGGCCCCACCCTGCCGGTCACGTGGACGACCAAGGCCGGCGTGCCGTTCGTGAAGCGCGTCAATGTGCAAATCCGTTCCACGATGTCGGGCCAGCCGACGGTGTTCGTCAACGGCGTGGGCCGCGCCTCACCGGCTGCGCCCGGGACCACGCTCACGCTGAACGTGGCGGGTGACCAGGGGACGGCCTTCCCGGCGGTGACGGGGTGGACGGGCACGCAGGACATGTCGTTCACCAACATGTCGTGGGCCGATCCGATGGATCTGAACTTCACGACGTCGGTCGAATACGACCGCTGATACACCGCTGACAAGCAGGGCACACGGGGAAGTGCGGTGATCGGGCCCGCAAGGTTTTGGCCGCCTTGCGGGCACCGATCAACCCACCGTCGCTTCGAACACGCGCCGGTAGTTGCCGCCCAGGATCTGGCCAACTTCCACTGCCGTGAATCCCGCCTTCAGCAATGCCGTGGCCAGCGCCGGCAACTGCGTATAGCTGGTGAACACCGGCGGCCGGATGAAACCCAACATGTCAGTACCCAGCCCCACGTGTGCCACGCCGACCACATCGGCCATGCGCTTGATGCCCAACGCCATGGCATCGAGGCTGGGAAAATCCGCCGCATTGGGCCACACGCCAATCACGCCGCCGGTGTCCGCCACCGCGCGTGCATGGTCGGCGGAAATCAACCGGCTGCGCGGCCTGGGCGACCCTGACAGCGCCGTATGCGACAGCACCAGCGGTTTGGTCGTCGTCGCCGCTGCACGCTTGACGAGGTCATACGTGCCGTGCGCTACGTCCACCACAATGCCCAGCGCATTGCAGCGGCGCACCACATCGGCGCCGAAATCCGTCAGGCCGCCATGCACGGGCGGCTCGGTCTGGATATCGCCCAGTTCATTCACGCGGTAATGCGTCAGCTGCAGGTGCCGCAGACGGTGCTGCGTGTAGGCCTCGTCCACGCGTTCGACGCGGCCCTCCAGAAAGTCCGCACCTTCCGACGCGATGATGACGCTCGGCCCCTGCGTGCCCATGGCGGCCAGCGATGCGGCGTCGGTCACCACATGCAGTTGCTCACGCTCGATCAGCCGCTGGGCACGCGCAAACTCTGTCATGCCGAGCTGGTACAGCTCCCCGGGCTCGGGCGTGCGGAACGCCTCGAAACGGTTGCCGCCAGCGCCCACGTGCACGGCCGTGGTGTCGGTCACGATGGCCAGGCAGATGACCTGCATGCCGCCGGCGCGCATCGGCTCCGCCACCGGCAAGAAGGGGCGGTTGGCGCCGATCTTGGGGTCGCGGGAGATGATGACGCGCCCGGCATGGGAATGCATGTCGATGGTGAGCGCACCGGGTGGAGGCGTCCACCGAATATCGCCGTCAGACGGGCCATCGGTGTAGTTGGCAAAGCGGCCCGGTGCACACGCCGCCAAGCCCATCGCGGCACCTGCGGCCAGGAACACGCGACGACTGACGCGCGGTGATCCGGCCACAGCGTGCCCGCGCGCAAGCGACGCATCCACCAATTGATAACGCCAGCCTGCGGGGTCGTCCTGCAAGCGCACCAGCCGGCCCCGCACGCGCGTCATGTCACCCACCGGAAGGGGCTGCACCGCAAGGACTTCGATGCTGGTGGCCGGGTTGCGCGACACGCAACCGCCGCAGCACGGCGTTTCGGCGCTCAGCAGGAAATAGTCGGCGGACTGGGCCGCGGCGTCCAGCGGCATCGCCCAGCCTTCCAGGTCGACGACCGTGTCGTGCAGCGCGTCAGCCTCGCGCGTGGCGATGAGGGACCAATCGATGAGCATGCTCACTCCGCAAAATTGAGCTGCGGTATTGTGCGCGCGATGGGCTCATCGCTCTATCGGCGTTGGTTACACGGTCCTACACCGCGAGACGCTCGCCGCAGCCGAAACGCGGGGCCCACCGGCGCCATTTGCGCTACGCTTACGGCCTTTCGCCCGACCGGGCCTTCATCGCCTCTTGCGTCACCTCATGCCCGCCCTGCAACACGTCGACCTCCGCACGGATCCCGCCGCCCGCCCCTTCGTCAAGGACGAGACTGTCCACGTCGACTTTGCCGCCGAAGCCGGCGAGCTGATGAGCCTGGAAGGCCCGAACCGCTACGCCCCCGGCGATGCGCTGATCACCGGCTCGACCGGAGACCGCTGGGTGGTCTCGCGCGAGCGCTTCGATGCGAAATACGCTCCCGCCGATGCATCGCTCGCGCATGGTCAGGCTGGCGCCTACCGCAACCGACCGAGCGTGGTGCTGGCCAAGCAGATGCGTGAAGCGTTCTCGATGGCGCGCTCCGAGGCCGGCGACGTGCTGCACGGCCAGGCCGGCGACTGGGTGCTCCAATACGCCCCCGGCGACTACGGCGTCGTGCAGGCGCAGCGCTTTGCCAAGGTCTACCGCCCGGCCTGAAGCGCTACTGCGCCGTCTGCTGGCGCTCGATTTCGTGGTGCTTCATCTGCAGGTAATCCTGCCGTTCCACTTCATGCAGCTGGCGCGGGTACTGCTCGGTGGCGTTGAACCACGTGTTCAGCCGCTGCTGCACGCGCTTGTCCGGCGGCGCAGACAGCGACTTCAGATAGGCGTCGATCGCGAGGTAGTAGCGCATCGTGTTGCGCTCGAGCAGGCCCCGCACGCCGCCCACATATTCGGGCTCCCCGCCCGATGAGGATTCCGCCGTCTTGGTAAAACCGACCTTGCCGCTGCCCACGGTGGCGAGGTACGTGCGCATCGCCAGTCGACCGGCCGTTCCATAGCCGTACGCGTAGGTCAGGTGCAGGAAAGTGTGGTTGCCGGCGCCAGGGGCGGGAATGGCCTCCAGCATGATGTGGTAGTCCCGGGTGCTGAGCGGGCCGGAAGCCGCGCTGAGTTCCACGCGGAAGTAATCCGCATTGCTGACGACAGGGTGGTAGCCGAACTCGAGGCGGTAGCTGCTGGAAAGCGAGTCCTCCACCTTGCGGCCCAAATTCACGTTCAACACGCTGCTCTCGGTGCCCTGCGTGGCATGGCAGTACTTGATGTTCAGATGCAGGATCAGCACGTCGCACCAGTTGGCAGCGCCGCGCTCGGGGTCGCCCAATGCGCTCCTGACGGTGGCGAACGGGTAGTCGAGCACGCTATAGATGTCGCTCTTGAGCCGTTCGGGCGCTTCGGTGGATTCCAGGACCAGCGGGCGGTGGAACGCGTTGTCAGCCAACTGCGGCGCCACGGTCTGGTATTTGTCGCGCAGCGCTTGCGCGTTGTCCGCCGCACGCGCGGGGACGCTGAGGCACAGGCCTGCCATCAAAGCACTCAGGGCAAGCAAACCTGACCAGGCGGAATGTCGATGGGGGGGTCATAGGCGTGGCGTTCTTGTGGAATCGTTCTTCATTCTAGGAGGCGCGGATGCACATGCCGTCGCAACAAATGGTCCTGCGCCGGCACATCGTCCATGCGGCGTTCTGTCATCACGGCTGCCAAGGCATGCGCCGATGCGGCTCGGTAAAATGAGTGCTTCTTCGCCTCGTGCTTCCCGGCACCTTCGGCACCATGCCCTCGCCACTCGACGCCATTCGCGAACGCATCGCCAATCAGGTCCGCGGCCTGACGCGCGCCACCGGCAGCCTCACCCTCGATATTGCCTCGCCGCCCGGCGACCCGGGTCTGTTCGGCCCCGACGCGGTCTGCTGGAAAGTGCACGCCGATTTCCCGGCGATGATGGCCGGCGGCATCAGCGCATTGTTGTTGCAGGCGCTGCACCCACGAGCGCTGGCCGGCGTGTGGGATCACTCCAACTTTCGTGAAGACCTGCAGGGGCGCCTGGGCCGCACCGCGCAGTTCGTGGCCGGCACCACGTATGGCAGCCGGCAAGATGCGCTGGCGCTCATCGAGCGGGTGAAGACCATCCACGACCGCGTGCAGGGCATCGCGCCCGATGGCCGGCCGTATTCCGCCAACGACCCCGACCTGCTCACCTGGGTGCACGTGGCCGAGATGTCGAGCTTCCTGGCGGGCTATCTGCGCTACGTGGATGGCAGCCTGAGCGGCGCGCAGCAGGATCGTTACTTTGAAGAGACCGCGCTGGTGGCCGAGATGCTCGGCGCGCGCGACGTGCCGAAATCGCGGGCGGCGGTCCAGACCTATCTGAATGCGATGCGTGCCGAGCTGGTGGCCAGCGATCGCACGCGCACGGTGGTGGAAGTCTTGATGACGTGGCAGGCGCCGCGCCCGGGGTTGCGCCCGGCGGTACGCCTCTTCCTGGATGCGGGCATCCAGTTGCTGCCGCCGTGGGCAATACAGACGCTCGATCTCAAGCGGCCGCCGCTGCAGGCGGCCTTTGCATCGGCGGCCATGCGCACCGTGGCGCCGACGCTGCGCTGGGCGTTGCATGACGGCAGCGTGGCGCGCCGCGCTCGAAGGCGGGCGCTGGCGCCTGCCGCCAGCTAGCGCGCCCTGCTTTTACTCGATGGCTTCGGCAAGCGACACCTTGCCGCGCAGCGCCTTCTCTTCCAGCCGCACGATCAGCAGCGGCGAAATCACCGACACCGCAGCGGCAAAGAAGAACAGATGCCGGAACGCGCTCTCGCCTGCGCGTTGCAACGCCTGGGCGTCGGCACCGCTGCTGGCAAGTGCCGCGTGGAAAAGGTCCATCAGCACGTCGCCGCCGGCGGCCACCTGTGCTTCGGGCGCAGCCTGACGCAGCAGCGCAATCAGCACGGACGTCAGCACCGCTACACCCACAGCGCCACCGAGCAGGCGCGAGAACGCCGTCAGCGCCGTGGCCAGGCCCACCGTCTGCGGCGGCACCGCGTTTTGCGTGGCGACCAGGCCGGTCGGGAATTGCACGCCAATCGCCAGGCCCAGCACGATCATCGCCAAGGTCAGCGCCAACACGCTGTGCGGGTCCAGCAAACCCAGCGATGCCACAGCAAACGGCACCACGCATGCGCCGCCCACCATCAGCGGCTTATAGCGGCCGCTGTGCGTCATCCACTTGCCGGCGATGAAGGCACCAAGCGGAATCGACAGCGTCAGCGGCACGAGGCGCAGCGCCGCGGCGTCGGGGCTGGCACCGGCCACCATCTGGAAACGCAGCGGCATCAGCACCGACGTGGCGATCAACTGGAAGAAGCACAGGAACAGCGCCAGGCAGCAGATCGTGACCGTGCGCACCCGGAACATCGACAGCGGAATGATGGGTTCGACGGCGCGGTTTTCCTGCCAGACGAACGCGCCCAGCAACACCACCGCGCCCGCCAGCAGGCCGAGGTTGTCGGGCTGCGTGAGCGGCGTGCCCTGCCCCACGCGGGTAATCATCAACAACAACGCGGTCAGGCCCGCGGCAAACAGGACCACGCCCGGCACGTCGATCGGGCGACGCTGATGCGCCACCGGCAGATGTCGCAGCGTGCGGCGCACGACGAGCAGCGCGACGATGCCCAACGGCAGGTTGATCCAGAAGATCCAGCGCCACGACAGGTAATGGGTGAGATAGCCGCCGATCACCGGCCCGGCGAGGCTAGCCATGGCCCACATGCCGCTCACGTAGCCCTGGTAGCGGCCGCGCTCGCGCAGCGGCACCACATCGGCGATCGTCGCCTGCGACACCGAGATCAGACCCCCGCCGCCCAGGCCCTGCAGCACGCGCGCAAACAGCAGCATCGGCATGCTGGTCGCCAGCGCACACGCCACCGATGCCAGCACAAACAGCACGATGGCCGTCGTCAGCATGGCGCGGCGGCCGTAGAGGTCGCTCAACTTGCCGTAGATGGGCGTGACGACGGTAGACGCCACCAGATACGCCGACACCAGCCACGCCATCAGCGCAAAGCCGTTGAATTCGCCGGCGATCACGGGCAGCGCCACCGCAACGATGGTCTGCTCCAGCGCGCCCAGCAAAATGGCGAGCATCAGCCCGCCCATCACCGCCATCACGGGAATGTCGGCCACCGGTAGCGCGTCCAGCGGGCTGGGTGCCGACGCGATGGGCGCAGTGGGCGTGTCTGGCTTGGGCGGTTCAATGCTGGGGCGGGAGGACATGGGAATGTGCGCGAATGCCGCTCGGAGCACGCGCGCCGATGGGAGGAGCGAAGCCGTTGATGATACTGCCGATTCGCATTCGTTGCAGAGTCAACGATCGGGTTGGCGGACGATGTCCTCGTAGCACCGGCTGACGTTTGCCGTCATGCCCGGTAGCTCCTCAGCCAGGAATTCGATGAACGCGCGCACGGCCGGCACCAGCCCGCGGCGTGACGGAAACACCGCGTGAAACTGGTGCACCGGCAAGCGGTATTCCGGCAGCAGCACGACGAGCCGGCCATCGCGCACCGGCTCCGCGCACAGGTTGAACGGAAGTTGTGCAACGCCAATGCCAGCCAGTGCCGTCTGCCCCATCAGGTAGAGGTCGTCCGTCACCAGCGCGGGGGTGTATTCGATATCGATCGCGCCGCCTTCAGGCGCGGTCAGGCGCCAGCGCGTCCGCTCTCCGGCCGCGCCGTCGACGCCCACGCCCACGCCCATCACGCCGCGCATCGATTCGGGTGTCTCGAACGGGCCATGCTCGGCGACAAACGACGGGCTGGCCACCAGCACCTGGTCGCTCACGCCAAAGCTGCGCACGACGAGGTTGGAATCGTCCAGGGTCGAGCGCACGCGCAGCGCCACGTCGTAGCCGTCGCCGATCACGTCGACACGGCGGTTCGTCACGTCCAGCTCCAGCCTCACATCGGGCTGCGCGCGCAGGAATTTGGACAGCACCGGCGCGATGAACACATGCGCCACGCCCACCGGGCAACTTACGCGCAGCCGGCCCGAAGGCTTTTCGCTAGCGTGCTCGGCCACTTCGAAGGCGGCACGCGCGGCATGCGTCATCGATTCGCAATGCGTGAAGAACGCCGAGCCCACGTCCGTGACATGCACCGCCCGCGTTGATCGCTGCAGCAGCCGCACCCCCAGGCGCGTTTCCAGATCGGCCACACGCCGGCTCACGCGCGATTTGGGAATCCCGAGCGCCCGGGCGCGCCGGAAAAACTGCCGTGTGTCACCACGCTGGCAAACAGGACGAGGTCGTTCAGGTCTTCCATGGCCGTTCTCCAAAGCACCGGCGCATTGTCTCACCCATAGAACGATGTGTGTCGATTCAACCCACTACTGGAACTCGCTGCATCGCACTATCTTTGCAGCAACCCACCTTTTTCTTGGAGAGACACCATGCAAGTCCTTCACATCGATTCGAGCATCCTCGGTGACGCCTCGGCTTCGCGCCTCCTGAGCGCCGCCATTGTTGACGAACTACGTCGCGAAAACCCCAGCGCCACCGTCGTCCACCGCGACCTGTCGGTCGAAGCCATTCCTCACCTGGACGGCGCCATTGCCGCCGGCTTCCGCGCCACGGGCGCCGCCGATTTTGACGACGCAACCCGCGCCGAGCATGCCCGCTCCGAAGCGCTCGTGAATGAACTGCTCGCCAGCGACGTGATCGTGGTCGGCGCGCCGATGTACAACTTCTCGGTGCCGAGCCAGCTCAAGGCCTGGATCGACCGCGTGGCGCAAGCCGGCCGTACGTTCAAGTACACCGAAAACGGCCCGGTTGGCCTGGCCGGTGGCAAGAAGGTGATCGTTGCATCGACGCGCGGCGGCATGTACTCCGCCGGCCCGGCCGCCGCCATGGATTTCCAGGAGGCGTATCTCAAGACCGTGTTCGGCTTCTTCGGCATCACAGATGTGCAATTCGTGCGCGCCGAACGCCTGGCGATGGGCCCGGACGCCCGCGCACAGGCCCTCGAAGCCGCTCACGCCGCCATGCGCGACGTTGTCAGCCAGGCCGTGGCAGCCTGAGCGAACACGGTTGCGGCGCAACGGAACGCGCCGCACTTTGCCTCGCAGAATGCCAAACGGGCGCCCACAGCAGTGCGGCGCCCGTTTTCGTTTTCAATCAGTGCGAGAAGCAGATGGGATCGGCGCAGCGGGCCGATCGGCTGATCACTCTTCGCGGTGTTCGCGCGCTTCGTGCATCGCTTCGAGCACACGGCGCGTGCGCAGCTTGCCCCACATGACCGGCACGACGATCGCGGTGGCGATCAGGCACGGTGCAGCCCAGGCGATGGTGGATTCCAGAATGTTGGCCATGATGCGTCCCCCCGATGTGTGTTGCCGACGCGCACGGTTGGGCGGTGCGCATCGCATGGTCCCCGCGGGGCTTTGCTGTCCCGGCTCGACCGAGACGCCCCGACATCTATATGAACGGCTATCGGCGCTGAGCGTTCAAACTTGAAGCCCAACGTTTGCCGTTTGTTGTATTTCCCGCCTATCTCGACGATCTGTCAATAGTGTGGCGATAAGTTCGTGGAACATTGTGGCGCTGTGCTGACAGTCGCTGAACAGGCCCGGGCCGCTCCACAGTCTGATCGCAAAGGTAACGGCAAATTACGGCCGCCCTGGCAGGAGCAATGTCAGCCCGAGACGGGCCGCCATTTACCGGCCTGGGCGCCACAGTTTTACTTACAAACGGTAAAGCGCGGTTGCGAAGCGTTTCCATACAGTGAGGCCAAGTCCAACGATCACCACGGAGCCTCATCATGAAACGCACCCTTGCCCTGCTCATCCTTGCCGCTGCCGCCACGTCTGCGCTGAGTGCGTGCGTGGTGGTGCCGGCAGGCGGCTATTACGACCGCCCGCATTACTACCACCCGTATTACCGCGGGTATTGATCCGCAAACCGGGCTCAGGCCTTGCGCGCTTGCAGCATGCGGATGCGCGCGACGGCCTGGTGGTCGGTCGTGGCGGCGTCGTATAAGCGCGCCAGGTCGGCCTTCAATGCCGTGCGCGAGCCGGCGTCCAGGTACACCATGTGCCCCGACGGATAGAACCCCGCCGAGAGGTTCTTGCGCACGCCCGCATCCAGCAACGGCATCGCCTTCAGGTCCAGCATGGTCTGGTAGAACGGCGTGACGAAGTCGTAATAGCCGTTGGCGGAAAACACCTTCAGATCCACGTTCAGGCTCATCGTCGCGGCGAGGTCGCCGGCGGTGTAAAGCGCGACGTTGCCGTTGGCATCGAGCCCCTTCTGCGCGCCGGTCGGGTCGGTATGGCGGAAGTCCCAATGACGGAAGGCTTGGTCGTTCAGATCCGTGAAGGCGGAGTTGGAGGTGAATTTCAGGTCGTCGTTCAGGTAGGTATTCCACATGGCCGTGTAGACGCCGGACACCGCCGTCATGGTCGGATCGTTGCCGCCGGAGTTCGGATCGACACTCGCTGCAATGCCGGTGTGGATGCCCGTGACGCGGCCGTCGTACGCTCCAAGCGACAAGCCCTTGTCGGCGAGCAGCGTGGTCAGGAACAGCGACGTGCCCGCCCCGTCATACGCGGCCACATCCAGCCGCCAGCCCTGCAGCGTTGCCGCATCGATGCCGGTATAGGCAGACAACGTTTTGAGCACCGCCGGATCGGCATGCGTGGGTTTAGCGAGCGCTTTTTCGTAATCGGTGCTCGCAAAGACGGCGGCGGCTTCGGCAAAGTCGCCCACGTCTGCGGGCAGCGAGCCGCCTTTGGGCGCAGTTGCTCGCTTGTGAAACCACGCGTCCGCCGCGCACGTCGGCAAGAGCCCCACGGGGTTGCCCGCCTGCGTGTAGTCGAGGATGGACGACTGCAGCGTGATGCCGTTCAGGTCGACCCCGTCTTCGTGCAGCACATACGACAGCACGCAGGAACGCGCCGTGCCGTAAGACTCGCCAAACAGAAACTTGGGCGAATTCCATCGATCATTGGCCGTCAGCCAGCGCTTGATGAACTGCGCGATGCTGCGCGCGTCCTGGTCCACGCCCCAGAAATCGAGGTTGCGCTTGGGCGCGATGGCCGTCGAATAGCCGGTGCCGACCGGGTTGATGAAGACAAGGTCGGAGCGATCGAGCAGGCTGTCGGGATTGTCTTCCATGCGATACGGCGCGGGCGGCGTGAAGGACGGCATCGCCGTCACGATGCGGCGCGGCGCAAACGACCCGAGCAGCACAAACACCGCCGAAGACCCCGGCCCGCCGTTATAGAAAAACGTTACGGGCCGCGCCTGCGCGCCGCCTTCCGGAGCATCGGCCACAAAGGCCACATGGAACATCTTGGCCACCGGCTGCGAACTGCTCGGGTCGACCGTGACGAGGTGGCCGGCGTGCGCGGTGTAGGCAATGTCGCGTCCGCCGATGCGCACGGTGTGGTGCGTGATCGCCATGCCCTCGCTGGTGTCGGTCACGCTGTCGTCGGGGCCGTTGCCGTAGGCGGTGGGGTCGAAGAACGGCTGGTCGGTGGTGGTCATGCGTGCCTCGCTGCTAGAAAAGGTTCGCGATCGCGTCGCCCTTGGGGCTGCCCAGGCCGGTGCAGGCGTCCCAACCGGGCGCGGCGGCAAAGGTGCCGTTGTTGCCCTGCTTGATGTCGTTGAACGCGCCGGGGTTTTGATACAGCCGCGCGTGCAGATACCCCGCCGGGCGGCGCTTGATGGCGTTGATGCGCGCGATGAGCGCAGCCCACAGCGGCGCCGCAGCGCTGGTGCCGCCCACGACGCCGGTCTCGCCATCCACGCGGACGACGTAGCCCGTCAGCGGGTCGGCATCGGCCGATACATCGGGCACGCCGCGCCGCGCCAGTGGCACACTCGCGCCCCGCGTCTGCTGGGCCGCCAAGCCTTGCTGCCAGCTGGGCAGCGCAAAGACGGCGCTCACCCCGCCGCCGCCCGCACCGCCCTGCGCGCCGTCGTTCCACACCGTTTCCTCGGCGATGCGGTTTCCGTTGGCGCGCACGCTGGTGCCGCCGCATGCGAGCGCGTACGGGCTGGAGGCAGGAAAGTCGACGTGGTCCGCGCGATCGGGCTGGCCGTCGCTGGAGCCGCTGTCGCCCGAGGCCACACACACCGTCACGCCCATCGTCGCGGCACTCTGCAGCGCGGCGTTCACGGCTTGCATGGCTTGCGGCGTCCAGGCGCTTTCGGGTGCGCCCCAACTGATTGACACCACCGATGGCCGCAGCTTGGTGTCATGGATGGCAGCATTGATGGCCTGCACGAAACCGGCATCGGTATTGACGGTGAAGTACACGGCCAGCGTGGCGCCCGGTGCCGCAGCGCCTGCCACCTCAAGATCGAGCATGACTTCGCCATCGGGACCGCTCGGGTCGCCCGTTGGCCGATTGGCGCCTTGCCCGACGGGCACGGCTGTCACCGTCGGCATCGGCACGCCCAGCTCCTGGAAGTACGCCCGCAGATCGTCTTCCCGATAGCCGCCGCCGAGTTCGATCAACGCAATGCACTGGCCCGCGCCGTCGCCCTCCGGAAAACCATAGAGCTGCGCGAGCTGCACCGGCGTGTACGACGCCGTAGGTGCTGCACGCGCGGGCCGGATGCCTCCGGGCTCGGTCGACCCGGTGGGCAGCGGCACGAAGCGGAAATGCGGCTCCGTCTGCGGGCGTGAGTCGAGCCCCAACACGGCAACGACCACGTCCTGCAAAGACTCCGGCAACCGCAGCGGGCCGGAACGCCCGCGGTATTCGCAATCGCCATGCGCGACCCGATGCAGATGCGTATCGAAGGCCTTGCAGAACTGTTCGACGGAGCCTTCGAGCGTGACGGTGGCGGCGGCCACATTCACCTCAGCCACCTGCAGTCCGTGTTCGCGGGCAAAGGCGCGGACGGCGTCGATGTCGTCCGTGGTTGCGCCAAACTGGGCGGCCCATTCTTCGCGGGTCAGCGGTGTGGGCGGCGGCGTCCCGGCAGCATGCGCGTGGGCAAATCCGGACAGGCGCGTATCCAGATCCGCCTCATTCGGGCGGCGCAATTGCACGAGCGCGTGGATCTGCTCCGCAGGGTGCGCATCGCCGAGGATGCGTGCGTCTTCAGGAATGGTGCGCTCGCTGCCGCGCAGGGGGTGCCGGACCATGGGCCATCTCCACGTAGGTAGGTGGCCCGTGCGTCGCAACCGGCGTGCCGAGGGTGCCCAGCGTGCCGACAGGGAGCGGCGCCACCTCCAACCACGTTAGGCGATGGCTTGCCCGCTTGATTTACAGGGCTCGTCAGTCGGCGAAATCCGCGCCGCCGGCCCCTTCTGCGGAATGCTGCGGCTTGCCTTCGGCAAAGGCACGGCGGATCAGTGCGCCGCATGCCGCGCTGCGCACATAGGCGCGGGGGCCCAGCGTCTCGCGTACGAGCATGCCGTAGTGCTGCTTGTCAGCCGTGATCCACGGATAGAAGCCAAAGGCGCCGGCCGAACTGAACGCGCCATCGCCGCCGGGCTGATCCTCGATCCAGTAGTTGAGCGCGTAATGCCACGGCAATGCGGCCGGCGTGCTGACGGCCGTGGGGCATGTCCCGGGCTCGGTGCAAACGGCATGCTGGCCGAGCATCTTGCCGAGCTTGTATTCGCCCCGGATGAGGCGGCGCAGGAACTGGCCGTAAGCCGCCGGCGTGGCGATCATTCCGCCGGCGGGTTCGGGGGCGAGATAGCGGATGCCGAGCGGCTGGCCAGCGTCGCGCAGACCCGGCGCGTTGGCGAGTTGGCGGTCGAGATCGTTGTTGAGCGCCTCGGCATCGGCGCGGCCCAGGCCAAGATCGATCAGCAGCTTCTGGTCATGGCCGCCGTTGTAGCTGAAACGCCCGACGTGCCCCGGCGTGAAGGTGGCGTTGCGACCGCGCTCGAAGCAGCTTTGCACGGTGTCATTGCGATTGCACAGCAGCGGATTGAGCCCGTCGTAGCCGGAGCGCATGGTGAGTGCGTCGATTTCTGCCGGTGTGGGCTTGCCGCGCGCCCGTTCGATCACGTAGGCGCCAAAGACCCATTTGGATGCCGACGCCAACCGGACCGTCTTGTTTGCGCCGATGCGTTGGCCCTGTTGCCCATGCATCAGCTCGCCGTGGGCATCGCCGATTTCCCAGTAGTAGTCGCCCAGACGCTGACAACTGGCGGCATGCGCCAAGGTGGATTCCACAGCGGCACGGCGTGTAGCCAGACTCGGTGGGGCGGCCTGCGCGGCGGCCGTTGCCACCAACGCCGCCCATACCGCCAAAGCGGCACGCCGCCCTTGCCCGAACCCCGCGAACGCCCTGTTCTTCCGGGCGCGTCTTGCTTGCGTCATGTCGATGTCCTGCTCTTTCTCTGATGCATTGCCAACCCGGCGGCACTGTACCGCAGCACGCGTGGCATTTCGCTGTTTTACGCTCGGGCGCCTCTTGCCGTGCAGTCTTGCAACACGTCGCCCCCGAACGCGCATGACTGTATCGGCCGCACCTTGCAGGCAGGTTGCGAGGGTGCCACGACATGCGTTTCAAACGTAAGCGTTTGCGTATCGATTAATCGTCTTGGAAAGTGATGAATATCACTTCATATTCGCACCCCCAATATGTCCTAAACCTCCCGTTTATGAGCCAAATGGACGATAAGAATCATGCCAAGGGGCGCTAGCGGTCTGCATAGCGTGTCCTAGAATGCAACCGAAGAATAGTAGATTTAAATAAAACTAAATACGCGGCAGCGGCGAGCTTTCGGGAGCGGCCATGGGAACAATCAAACGGGGAACAGCGAGCTTGACTGCTCGCCTGGGGTGGGAACGCCACCCTGCTAATTGGCAGGTGATTCCTACGCGTCGGCGCCTTTTTCAAACGCGGCTTCCGGCGACGCGCACTTCCACCGTCTTGCTGTGGCTGCTGGCCGTCTCGATTACCGTAGGTGTCGGACTGCTGCACCGGTTGTGGTAACCAAAAAAAGACATAACGGAATTTTGTACGGGGAAGGTCGCAGCGCGAGAGCGAACCCGCAGTCAACTACCGAATTGACAGACCGTATAACGGCACCGAGGGATAGTCCGACCCGCTTCACTGGGTCAAACGCATCCGGATGGATTCAACATCTGGAGCATCGTCATCCCTCCATTCGGCAACCACGCTCCTGCATGTGATCACTGCGCCGCGAAAGCGGCATGTGGGGCACGCCGCTCAATCGGCGCGTCTGATCAATGGGGGGAGCATCATGAACATTTCATTCACCGGCAAGACCTTCAGGTCCGTAGGCGACCTGTTCTTCCAAGCCATCGTCGACGGCAAGGTCGTGAGCTGTTTCGTCACGTCCGAAGCGCTGTCGCTCTGCGATTGCGCACATCAGAAGATCACGGCCGAAGAGGTCTATCGCAATTACCGCGACTGGATCGAACTGGCTGCATCGGACCTGATCCGCGCAGGCTCGCTCGCCCCGGTCATCGTGCGCGGCCGCGACCTGGCCGCCTCACGTGCCTCGCTGCCGCACGGCGGCGTGCCGGCCTACGATCTGGATCGCGCGCGTCAATTGCGCCTGGTCCCGCGCTCGTCGCGCTGATATCAGTCAGCGCTGGCGCAGCGGAACGTGCGGTCGGGGGGCCGCACGTTCCGTGGGTGCCAAAGCCCGACGCACGCATCAATCGGTCGGGAAATCCTCTTCCCAATATTCCAGCAGGTTGCGTACGCCAGCGGTGTTCTCGCTGCGCGCGGCTTCTCGCATGCGCAGTTCGACGCGCCGGATCTTGCCCGAGATGGTTTTGGGCAGATCGGCAAATTCGATCCGGCGCACGCGCTTGTAGGAAGCCAATCGGCTGCGGCAAAAGCGGAGGATGTCGCGCGCCAGTTCCGGCCCGGCTTCGTGCCCCGCGCGTAGCACCAGGAAAGCTTTCGGCACGGCCAGGCGCAGCGGGTCGGGGCTCGGCACAACGGCGGCTTCGGCGATGGCCGGGTGCTCGATCAGCACGCTCTCCAGCTCGAACGGGCTGACTCGGTAATCCGATGCCTTGAATACGTCGTCGGCGCGACCGACGTACGTCAGGTAGCCGCTGCCATCGCGCGCCGCAATGTCGGAGGTGTGATACACGCCGCCGCGCATCGCTTCGGCGGTTTTGTCGGCGTTGCCGGCGTAGCCTTCCATCAGGCCGGTCGGCCGTGCATTCAATTCGATGCAGATCTCTCCCTCTTCCGCCTCGTGGCCGTCAGGGTCGCGCAGCGTGATGCGGTAGCCCGGCAGCGGCCGCCCCATCGAGCCCGCCTTGACAGGCTGCCCCGGGCTGTTGCCGATCTGGCAGGTGGTTTCGGTCTGGCCATAGCCGTCGCGGATGGTGATGCCCCACGCGGCGCGCACCCGTTCGATCACCTCCGGGTTGAGCGGCTCGCCTGCGCCCACGAGTTCGCGCAGCGCCGGCTTCCACGCGGCCAGATCTTCCTGGATCAACATGCGCCATACCGTGGGCGGTGCGCACAGTGTCGTCACCTTGGCGCGGCAGAGGACGTCGAGCGCCGCCTTGGGTTCAAAACGCGCGTAGTTGTAGATGAAGACGGTGGCGCCGGCATTCCACGGCGCGAAGAAGCAGCTCCACGCGTGCTTGGCCCAGCCGGGCGAGCTGATATTCCAGTGCACATCACCGGGGCGCAGGCCGATCCAGTACAGCGTGGATAGATGCCCGACCGGATAGCTCGCATGCGTATGCATCACGAGTTTGGGTTTGGACGTGGTGCCGGACGTGAAATACAGCAGCAACGGATCGCTGGCCTGCGTGGGCGCATCCGGCGTGAATTCGGCGGAGGCATCGTAGGCGTCTTCAAAGCGGTGCCAGCCGGCGGGCGCCTTGTCCGTACCGACCGCGATGCGCGTGAAGGTGCCCGACACGGCGTCGAGCTTGGCGCAATCCGCCGCACCCACCACCACGTGGCTCACCTCGCCCATGGCGATGCGTTCGCGCAGGTCTTCGGCGGTGAGCAGCGTCGTGGCCGGGATGATGACCGCGCCGATCTTGATGCTGGCGAGCATCACATCCCAAAGCCCCGGCACGTTGCCGAGCATGAGCAGGATGCGGTCACCACGCTGCACACCCAGTGCCCGCAAATGGTTGGCGACGCGCGCCGAGCGCTCGGCCATCTGCGCGAACGACAGCCGCGTCTCGTTGCCCTGATCGTCGACGACCCAGAGGGCGATCGCGTCGTTGCCGCGCGCCATGGTGTCGAAATAATCGAGCGCCCAATTGAAGCGGTCCAACGTGGGCCACGCAAAATCGCGCACGGCGGTGTCGTAATCCTCACGGTGCGCGAGCAGAAAGTCGCGGCACCGCAGGAAGGCATCCAGCGATGTCATGCCTGTCTCCTGAGGTTCGGAGCGTGTGATGCACGCTCCAACAGCACGCCTCGTCCGGGCGCTACAGTCCGGGCGCTACAGAAACGCACCTGCAACCGACATCGCCACTTATAGGAGGAATTCCTTCGCCAGACCAGCCCGGATTGTCCCGAGCCATGCGCTCATTGCGAGCGCGGCGGAAAGCGCAACGAACGGCCACCGCCCAGGCTCAGCCACGCCCAGGCCGTCGCTGCCATCACCACGCCCAGCACGACGATCCATTGCGCGCTGACGAGCATCAGCTCGATCGTGCCGGCCATGTCCGGCAAAATCTGCGGCCACGCGGGGGCAAGCCAGCCGTCCGCGTCGAACCATGCGCCGCGTCCGGCACCCGTGGCGAGTTCCACCGCCAGCAGCGCCGCGTTGATGGCCGCGAATGCCATGCCGCTGTGTGCGAGCAATCGGCTGAACACCGGCAACTCATACAGCGGCTTCATATATTGGATGTGCCGCGTGAGCGACCACGCGCACACGATCAGCAGCGCCACGCTGATGGCCACCATGGGCGCCGGGCTACGCAGGCACACGCCCAGCGCGATCCACGCCAGCGCATTGATCTCGTGGCGCCGATAGATGCGCAGCGCACGCGCCGCGTGCAGCAGGCCGATCGGCGGAACACCTGGGGGAACACCGGCAGACGCCATGATGTGCTCCATGAGCGGAGGGTTGGTGCGGCGCCGCACGTTTGTAGCTGGGCAAACCGCAACTGCTTGCAGTGTACCGACGCGTTTTCAGCCGCGCGAGTTCAAACAGCATCTCTCCGCCAAATGACGGACGCGCACCCCGCTCAGGCCTCGCGCAAATGCTCGATCAACTGCCGTGCGAAGACGGGCAAGTCGTCGAAATGGCGCACGCAGATCCGCAGAAGGCGCGTCGCCCAGGCGTCGGTCAGGCGCACCCGGCGGATGCCCATGGAGCGCTGCAGCCGGATCGCCGCATGCTCGGGAATCACCCCCACGCCCACGTTCCGTTCCACCATGCGGCAGACGGCGTCGAAGCTGCGCAACCGCACGCGGTATTTGAGCCGATGACCTGCGCGGGCGGCGTGCCCCGCCAGATAGGCCTGCAATGCGTTGTCGCCCGTCAGGCCGACAAAATCTTCCTGCAAGGTTTCAACGAAGGCCAGCTCGCGGCGCTCGGCCAGCGGGTGGTCGCGCGCGGTCACCAGCACGAGGCGGTCGTGGCGGAACGGAAAGGTCTCCAGCCCCGACAAGTCGACCGCGTCGTTGACGATACCGATGTCGGCGCGCCCCTGCGCAATCGCTTCGACAATCTCGTGGCTGACCAGCTCTTCCAGATCGACGTCGACTTCCGGATGGGCGGCCAGAAAAGCGCTGAGCGTTTCCGGCAAAAACTCGGTCATGGCGGCCGTGTTGGAAAGCAGCCGCACGTAGCCTTTGAGGCCACGCGCGTATTCCCCCAGCTCACCGCGCATGCGGTCCATCTGTTGCAGGACGACGCGGGCGTGGTGGACCAGGGTTCGGCCGGCCGCGGTGGTTTCCACGCCGCGACGATTGCGCGTGAGCAGCGGCACGCCCAGCGTGTCTTCCATGCCGCGGATGCGGGCGCTGGCCGACGCCAATGTCAGGTGTGCACGCTCGGCGCCTGCAGTGATGCTGCCCGCCTCGGCGGTGTGGAGAAAGAGTCGAAGGTCTGTGAGGTCGAAGCGCACAATGCGTCTCAAAATTGGCGTGAGCCTCAGTCCTGCGCTGAGGCTCGGTCAATGTATCGCACATTGTGGAGGGGCCGCCAGTGCCCGAGACTGAGGCACCTAAAAACAAAACATCCCAGACATCGCCCCCAATGGAATCCGCCACGCTGCTGCTTTTTGGCGCGGGCCTGCTCGCCGGCATGATGAACGCGCTGGCCGGCGGCGGCTCGTTTGTCACCCTGCCCGCGCTCATGTTCGCGGGTGTGCCGTCCGTATTTGCCAATGCGTCGAGCACGGTCGCGCTCCTGCCCGGCGCGGCCACGTCGGCCTGGGCGTATCGCGCGGACTATCGCGGCTTCGGGCAGGTCTCGATGCGCGCCATGGTCGCGATCAGCCTGGTGGGCGGGCTGCTCGGCGCGCTGCTGCTGATGAACACGTCGTCTCGTGCGTTCGATTTCATCGTGCCGTGGCTGCTGCTGGTCGGCTCGCTGGCGTTCACCTTCGGCAAGCAGGCCGGTGCGTGGTTGCGCCGGCGCGTGCAGATCGGGCGGACAACGCTGCTGGTCGCGCAAGGCGCGCTCGCCATCTATGGCGGCTACTTTGGCGGCGCGGTGGGAATCATGATGATGGCGGTCTGGGCACTGTTCGGCCACGACGACATCAAAGCATTGAACGCCTCACGCACGCTGCTGGTGGGCGCGACCAACCTTGTGGCGGTGGCCTGTTTTGCGCTGGCGAGGATGGTGTGGTGGCCTCAGACGCTGGTCATGCTGGTGGCCGCCGCGCTGGGCGGTTATCTCGGCGCGCATGTCGGCAAGCGCTTGCCGGTATCCGTTGTGCGGGCGTTGATTTCCACCTTCGGCTTTTCGATGACGGCGCTGCTGTTCTGGCGCGCTTGGTCGCACGTTTGGGCATGAGGAGAACCGCCATGTCGCACATGCAGCCTCATTCGACGCGTCGCACGGCCGTGCCACGCGCCCATCGCGATCCTCTGGCCCACCGGGCAGCGCGCAGTGCCTGGCACGCCCACATTGCCGAAACCGCCTCTGCCGAGCCGGAAATGGCGGGCGCGCAAGCGGTGTTCTACATCGCGCGTGGTGTCGCGGTCTTGCTGGCCGCCCTATCGGTGGGCCTGGGAGCCCCATCCAATGACGCAGAGCCACGTTCCACGGCATACCCCTCTTCTTCGCAGGCGACAGCGCGCTGAGCGCGCGCTATCATCCGCCCCCGCCGCAGCACAGATCCGGTAGCCGGCCGGACAAAGAAAAAGCCCGCGGGCCGGGGGGCGGGCGGGCTTAACATCTTCAGCCTTTGACGACGAAAGATGGTCGGGTGTGCTTTGTGAACGAGCAATGCGCCGGAATTCACAAAGCGAGGCCATTATAAAAAGTGCGCGCCCCCCGCCATACCCCAACAACGAGGGGGGTCCGTGTCGTTTTCTGATTAATCCCTGAGCGCTGCTTCCAATACTTCGGGCGTCAGCAAGCCGCTCGATGCGTGGCGCTTGCCGTCCGGACGCAGGATGATCGTGCGCGGCATCTCGCCCTGCCAGCCAGGGTCGAGCGCGGCGCGCAGGCGTTCCGGCATATCTTCGGCATTGGCGTATTGCGGCACGCGGGCAATGTCGATCTTGCTGTCGCGGGCCAGCGGCGCCAGCGCGCGGTTCAGCATCTCGGCCTGGTCGGGGCCGTCCATCGAGACCATCACCACATCGACGTTCTTCTTGGCCGTGCGCCGCCATTGCGCGATACGGGCGATGTTCTCGCGGCAGTAGCTGCATTCCAGTGACCAGATTTCGACGATGAGCGGGCGCGCCTGTGGTGTCTGCAGCAGTGCCGGCACATCGCGCGCATGCAGCGGCTGGAATTGCAGCGTGCCGGCGGCCTGCGCTGTAAAAGCGGCGGCGGCCAGCGCCACGCCCATCGCAAACGATTTCCATCGTCCCTTCATTTCGATGCCTCCGTTGATGGATTGGACGGACTGACATTGCCGATATCCATCAGCCGATAGCCCTCGGCCTGCGTGCGCCACGACAGATAGACATGGCCATCGCGTGCGAGCAGTTGCGGGTGGTCGCTGCCGCCATTGGTGCTTGTCACGCTGGCGGGCGCTGTCCAGTGCGCGCCGCCGTCCGTGGACTTGCGCAGCAGGATCTGCATGCGGTCGTCGGCAAACTGTTTCCAGACCAGCCACAGCGCGCCGTCCGCGGCGAGCAATGCGGGGTGCGATGCCTGCGCGCCGGCTTGTGGCGAACCGGCAAAACCCCAAGCCTCGCCGATCGGTTTGCCGCCGGCCGAGAGCCGGCTGTAGAACAGGCCGGGCTTGTCCTGCTGCACGGAGAACCACGCCATGTGCCGCACGCCATCGGCCGTGACGGCCAACGCGGGGCCATGGTGCGGACACGCATCAACGCGCCAGTCCGAGAACGTCGCGCGCGTGACGGCAAGCGGCGCATTATCAATCGGTAATGTTGCCAACGCGTGATCGCGAATCTGCCCGGCAAACACGTTGCGCCACAGGGCGAGCATGTGGCCGTCGGCATCGGGCGCGAGCGCAATGCGGCAGCATTCGCAGGTCTGGTCGATGATCTTGCGCTCGGGCGCAAAGGTGGCGCCGCGGTCGGTCGAAACGGTGTAGTACACCGCCGCGCCGTCGTACGGCTGTTTGGCTGCCTGCGCGCGCAGCAGATCGCGCTTGTCGATCCACGTAACGAAGATGCGGCCGGCGCTGTCGACCGCAATCGAATCGAAGCGGTGCGTGATCGGCTGGCGATCGTGGTGGACAGTGACCGGCGCGCTCCACGTCTTGCCGCCGTCGAGCGAGCGCGAGAAACGCACGAAACCCGTATACGGCGCATCGAGCGGGCGCGACCAGCTCACATACAGCGCACCGTCCGGGCTGGCGATGACTTTCGGGCGGTTCTCGCCGTCGGTATAGATCGGTTCCGGTTGCGGGTTCACGCGCTGCGGCACGGACAGCGTCTTGCCCAGATCGTCGGACGACGCGACCACCACGTGCTGCCCTTCCGCCCACGTCACCCACAGGCGCCCTGCCTTGTCGAACGCGGCCGTCGTGGCGAGCTGCGGTTTGGCGGCCGGCTTGGCTGCCATGGCGCCGTGGTCGTGGCCTTCATGCGCTGGCGCCACCGTGGCCGCCAAGGCCAGCAGCGCACCGGCAAGGAATCGAGGAATCGACTGCATTACAGACGCCATTTCAGTTGTCCATAGAAGGTGCGCGACGGATACGGGTGGTACACGAAATACCGCCGGTCGGTCAGGTTATCGACGCCCAGCGCCAGCGTGATGTGCTTGTCGATACGGTAGCTGGCCTTGAGGTCCACGGTGAAGAAGCTGCTGGTGCCGCCGTAGACGTTCGGCAGCACATCGGTGTTGTCGAGCGTGCCGTATTGGCGGCCGGAGTAACGCATGCCCGCGCCGACCGTCCAGTCCGGCGTGGCATGCCAACTCGCAAAGAGATTGGCGCGCACGCGCGGCATGCGCGGCCAGGTCTTGTCGACGTAGGTCGGGTTGGCGGCATCGGCCAGCGTCTTCGACTGCGTGAAGGCGACGTTGGCCTCGACGTCCACGCCACGCAGGCCTGCGCCCTGCAAGACGTCCTGCCCGGAGTACGCCAGTTCAATGCCGCGCGTGCGCACGCGACCGACGTTCTGCACGTTCGTCACGTTGGGCGTGACGGTGATGTTGGTCTGCGTGTAGATGCTGTCGCGCACGTCGCTCTGGAACAGGCTGGTACGCAGCACGCCGTACGGCACGGCCTGCTCGACGGTGAAGTCGAAATCATTGGCGCGTTCAGGCTTGAGATTCGGATCGTTGTTGACGATCGTGTTGCCGCTGATCGTGCCCTGGAACAGCTCCGCCACCGTCGGAAAGCGCACGGCGCGGCCGTACGACAGGCGCAGCAGCGTGTCTTGCGTGGCCTGCCACTGAATGGCCGCCTTGGGCGAAAACGCGTCTTCGGTGCGGCTGGCGTAGCCCAACGTACTCGTGCCGTTGCCCAGCTGGCCGTTGTAGGCGCGCCAGCTTTCGTAGCGCAGGCCCAGCGTGGCGAGCCAGCGCGGCGCAAACGCCCAGGCATCCTGCAGGAAGACGGCCTGCGTTTGCGTGTCGCCCTGGTAGCTGGATTTGAGCGTGGAGAGCGTTTCCGTCGACCAGTTCGTCGCGTTGAAGGTCTGGTTGCGCAGGTGGTATTGGTCGTAGTGGTAACCGGTCGTGAAGGTATGGCCGGACACCGTGGGCGACGTCGCCTTGATGTCGAAGTTGGACCAGCCGGTGCCGTCGCCGTAGAACACCGTGCCGGGCCCATTGCCGGCCGCCGTGTTCGACGCGCGAAGGATGTCGCGCGAAACGTTGTAGGCCGACGCGTTGGTGTCGATCTTCCAGCCACCGATCTTGCCCTTCACACCCAGGCCGTAGAGCCAGTTTTCCTGGTCGCCGTTTTGCGGGGCGAAGGTGTTCGGGGCGATCGTGTACGGCGTGCCGTTGATCAGCACATTGCCGCCCGTGACGGTGTTGCCGGCCGCATCGCGCAGGAAGCTGAGCGCCTGGTCGTTGAAATGGTTTTCCCAATGGCCCAGCGTGAGCGATGCTTCCAGGCTGTCGCTGAACACGTAGCCGAGTCGCAACGTCTCCTGCAGCTGCTGCGTGCGCTCGAGCATCTGCGGCCCGAGAATCACGCGGGGCTGGCCGTTGGGACCAAGATCCTGCCGCGCACCCGTGACCGGCACCGGCGTGCCGCCCGCGGTGAACCTCGAGTTGGGCGTGGCGTATTGCATCGGCTGGCTGTCGTTCTCCAGCCGGTCGACCGACAGCGCATACCAGAACTTGCCGATGCGGTCGCCCAGCGATGCGCTTTCGTGGTTTCCGGTGACGTTGCGCGAAAAGCCGTAAGCATCGTTGTAATGCTGGCTCATCACCTGCGTCTGCGCGGCGGCCTCGAATTTTTCGGGGCGGCGCAATGTCATCGCGATGGTCGTGCCCATCGAGTTGCCGGGCAGCAGCGCCGAGAACGGCCCATACAAAATATCGACGCGCGCCAGGTCATCCGGCCCGACCATCGACCAGCGCGGCGGGAAGCTGTAGCTGGAGCCCAGCAGGTTCGAAAGCAGGATGCCGTCGGCATACAGCAGGCCGCGTGCACTTTGAATCTCGTTGAAGTCGCGGCCGGCAAAGATGGAGTTGCGGTCGCCAATGAAGCGGCGGCGCACCATCACGTTGGGCTGGTATTTGACGGCGTCTTCGGTGGTGACGACGTTGCGGTCGGCCAGTTGATCGGCTGTGACGCTTTGCACGACGGCTGGCGTATTGCGCGCGAATGGCGCAGGGTTGGCGTTGGCCCGTACCACGGTGGGCGCAAGTTCCTGCATGACGGGCACGGGCGCAGATGCCGCGTCCTCGGCAGCAAAAGCGGACAGCGGTGCCGCCGCGCTCAGCGCGAGCGCTGCACGGCACACCAGCGTGCGCTTAGGGGCGGCGGCCCCGGCGCGCTTGTGGAATGACATCGGAAAGGTCTCCGGATTGCGATGGCGCTGGCCCCAACGAGGGCCGAACGCAAAGGCGCCACGGCATTACGTCCGCGGGCGCGTCAGATCGACAACGACGGAGACACAGGAGGCGCGCGCGACTCGGCCACGCGCAGCGCACTGCGCGCGTACACGGGCGCCGGGGTGGCCGGCTGCCGCACGCGATAGACAAAATGGGCGGAAGGAACATCCAGCGCCGGCAACGAGGCGAGCGCCAACCCGGCGGCAAACCCCGGGCAATACAGACAGTGCGCCACGCTGTGGTGGGCGGCCGAATCGTCGGCAGAGCCATCGCCAGGCACATCGATGGCGACCTGCACAGTGCTGCCATGCGGTGCCGTTGCGCTGCACAGCTCGACGGCCAGCGTGCCCGTGGCCGCCGCACGAGCGGAAGCGAGCACCGGCGACAGTACGTTCAGTACGATCGCAAGCCAGACGAGGAAGAGCCAACGGCGATGGAGCATGGATGGACAACGTCAGAATGTGTGGAGTATAGCGCTGCACACAGTTCCCCGAATTGCCTGCGGCACAGTGCCGCGCAAGGGAAGATCGCCGAAGAACGACTGGCAATTCGATGGGAATTAGCCTTAATTATTGGATCAACTATAATTTATACCGATTTCCATAATCAGGTCTAAAACAGGGCTTTCCATGGATTCCCGACTCGATTCCGGCGATACCAGCCGCTTCAACTTCCACCGCCAGGACCTGGCCAATACGCTGTGCGACAGCCTGGAAGGCAAGGGGCTGGCCGACGCGCGCTCCGGGCTCTTCCTCGCGGCGCCCCGGCGCACGGGCAAAAGCACGTTCCTGCGCGAAGACCTGGTGCCGGAGGTCGAGCGCCGCAAGTGGATCGCCATCTACGTCGATTTATGGGCCGACCGCGCCCGCGACCCCGGCCTGCTGATCGCCGACGCCATCAAATCGAAGCTGGCCCAGTTCGACGGCCCGATCGCGAAGCTCGCCAAGCAGGCCGGCATGGAGAAGGTCGACGTGTTGCGTACGTTCACGTTCAACCTCGGCAAGATCGGGCTGCCGCCGGGCATCACCCTGGCCGACGCGCTGGATGTGCTGTACAAGGCGGTGCAGCGGCCCGTCGTGCTGATCATCGACGAGGCGCAGCACGCGTTGTCCACCGAGGCCGGCACCAATGCCATGTTCGCGCTCAAGGCCGCGCGCGACCAGATGAACCAGGGGGTGGAAGAACCGCGCCTCTTCCTCGTCTTTACGGGGTCGAACCGCGACAAGCTCGCCAACCTGCTGCTCAATCGGACGCAGCCGTTTTTCGGCTCGCGCGTGACCAACTTCCCGCTGCTGGGGCGGCCGTATGTGTCGGCGTACACGGCGTGGGTCAACCAGCACCTGCGCCGAACAACCAGTTCAAGGAAGACGACATGTTTGCCGCCTTCCAACTCGTCGGGCACCGGCCGGAGATGCTCAAGGGCATCGTCAGCGAGATCGCCCTGGAGCTGGGCGAAGCCGCCAGCCTGGGAGAGCTGCTCAAGCGGGGCGCGCAGGGTTTTCGGGACCGCATCTGGGGCGAGATCGAAAGCGATTACAGCGCGCTGACGGAAATCCAGCGCGCCGTGCTGGCGGTGCTGATCGAGCGCGGGCAAGGCTATTCGCCGTTTTCGGAAGACTCGATGAAAGCGTACGCGGCCAAGCTCGGTCACAGTGAGTTTTCTACCGCCACGGTGCAGGCCGCGCTGGACGCGCTGCGCGACAAGAACCTGATCTGGAAGGAATCCCGCGGCGCCTACGCGCTGGAAGACGAAAGCCTGGCGCTGTGGTTTCGCGAGACGCGTGGCGCGCATGCCGTGCCGCCGAAGCTGAGCAAATAGCGCGTCTGGGGCGATCATCCCGCGGCACGCAATGGCTTGTGCCAGCTACACTGGACAGACGACACAACAATATTCGGGGAGCAGCCAAATGGCACGCAATCACACCACGTGGCGCGCGCTCGCGGCCGCGTTTTTTCTGCTGACGGGCGCGGGCGCCGCTGTCGCGCAAGACGCAACGCCCGCACAGGCACAGGCCGCGGCACCGAACTGTCCGCCCCCCGCCTCCAGCTTCATCCCGAAGGACGGCTGGGTCGCCGCCGCGCAACGCGCGACCGACCACGGCCTGCTCTGGCGCATCGAAAAGAACGGTCACACCTCGTGGCTCTACGGCACGATCCACGTGGCGCGGGCCGACTGGATGCTGCCCGGCCCCACCGTGCGCAGCGCGCTTCAGCAGGTCGACAGCATCGCGCTCGAACTCGACCTGCTCGACAAGGACGCCGACCGCAAGCCGCTGACCGCGCACAACAGCGCAGAAGACCGCCGGCTCCTGACCGGCCGTCGCGGCGAACGCTTCAACAAACTGCTCTCCGCGGCGTGCCTGCCCGACACGGCCCTCATACAGATCCGCAAGTTCCAGCCGACCATGCAGCTGGCCTCGCTGGCGGTGCTGGGGGTGCGCACGGACGGGCTCTATCCGGATTTCGGCATCGACCTGTTTCTCACCACCTACGCCAAAAGCGTGCACCTGCCGATCGTGCCGCTCGAAACGCTGGCGCAGCAGGTGCGCGTGCTCAACGAGATCGTGCCGAAGAACGAGGTTGCGCAGCAGTTCGATACCGTGCTCGACGCGATTGAATCCGGCGAGGCGCGCACGCAGACGCTCACGCTCGCCAATGCGTGGGCCGACAGCGATATCAGCACGCTCGAGCACTACCCGCAGTGGTGCGATTGCCTGAAGACGGCGTCGGACAAACGCGCCTTCCGGCGTCTGGTGACGAACCGCAACCGCGCCATGGCCGAAAACATCGCGCGCGTGCACAACAGCGGCCAGCGCGTGTTTGGCGCCGTGGGGGCGCTGCACATGATCGGACCCAAAGGGATTCCCGCGCTGCTGGCGGCACGCGGGTACAAGGTCACGCCGGTGTTGCCGGCACCCGAGCCGCGCTAGGCGGCGCGCGTTTTCGCTATTCGGTCAGCGCTATTCCGTTAGCGCTTTGCTGGCGGTGTCGATCCAACGGCCGCCGCCAGTTCGGCATGCGCGGCCAAATCCGCCCGGCGATGCTTGACCGTCGTACTGGCCGGATACTTGCCCAGGAAGTTGCCGTTCTTCCAATCCTTCGACGGGCGGATCGGCCGCGCCGTAAAGCCGCCGCCGCAGTTCGGGCAGACATTGCCGAACACGCCGTCCGCGCACGTCGCGCAGAACGTGCATTCGAATGAGCAGATGCGCGCGTGCGTCGTGTCGGGCGGCAGTGCGGTGTTGCAGTGTTCGCAGGTCGGGCGGAGTTCGAGCATCGTATCTTCGGTGTGGTGAATCAGTTAATGGCAGCCAGGATGCGCTGCGCGCAGGCTTCGTCGGTCACAAGACCGGTCAGCCAGCCGCCCCGCAAGGCCGCCCCGATCGCGCCCGCCTTGGCCATGCCGCCAGCAATGGCGATGACAGGGCGAGACGGCATCGGCTTGAGCGGCAAGCTGGTGATGCGGGTCTGCAAGGGCACCTCCAGCAAGCGGCCCTGGGCGTCGATCGGCCGGCCGATCAGCTCGCCCGCCGCGCCGTGGGCGAGCAGATCGTCCACATCCTTCTCGCTGATGAAACCATCGACCTGCAATGGGCAACCCGGCCCGATCGTGCCGACACCGATGAAGGTGACATCCGCCTGCGCCGCCAGATCGGCCACCACGCCGTAGAGCCGGTGGTGGCACCACTGCCGCGTGTCTTCGGCGCTGTCGGCAACGAGCGGCGCGGGCAGCAGGTAGTAGCGGCTGCGGGTTTTCTCCGCCGCGGCGAGCGCAACGTCGTAGCGGTTGGAGGACCCATCCGCCGCAATCGCCCCGACCATCGAGACGATGCGGTGTTGCGGCCGGTCAAGGTCGGGCAGTTGGTCGATCGCGGCGCGCAGCGTGCGGCCCGAGCCGACGTTCACCACGCGCGGCGCGTCGGCCAGCAGGTGGCGCTCCATGATTTCCGCGGCGGCCACGGCAATCATGCGCTGGGCGGCGTCGGCATTGTCGGCATTGGCCGGCACCACGTGGCAGGTTTCCAGCCGGAAACGGCTGCGCAGGCTCTCGGCGAGCTCCAGACACGCCGACACCGGGTGCGTCACCCGCACCTTCACCAGCCCATGCTCCACCGCATAGGCGACCAGCCGCTGGGCGATCTGGCGCGACACGCCCAACTGCTCGGCGATGTCATGTTGCGTGTGGTTGCCCACGTAATAGAGCCACGCCGCGCGGGCGGCCTGGTCTCGTTTCTCTTGCTGCTTGGACACGCAGCGCCTCCTCTAGTACCTCGGCGATATGGGATGCATCGTAGCGTGCTTTTGCCCTTTCAACGAGCATTTGCTTGACAAGCGCAACATCGCATCCGATTATTTGCTCACAACACGGACAATTGCTCAAACCTCGAAGCAAGTCCAGGCGGTGCGCCCGCATCGCCACATTCCAAGAAAGGAGACGACTGCATGTTCCGCACGCTTCTGCGCGGGATGGCCCGCCCATCCCGGCTACTCAAGCTGACCGCCTTCGCTGCCCTCCCGGCCTTCACCGCCATTTCCGCGCACGCCGCGCCCACCACGCTCACCATCGCCACGATCAACAACCCAGACATGATCGTGCTGCAGAAACTGTCGAGCCAGTTCGAGCAGGCGCATCCCGATATCAAACTGCGCTGGGTCACGCTGGAAGAAGGCGTGCTGCGTCAGCGCGTGACCACCGACATCGCCACCGGCAGCGGCCAGTTCGACCTGATGACGATCGGCGGCTACGAAGCGCCGCTGTGGGCCAAGAAGGGCTGGCTCACGCCGCTGGACATGCCCGCCAGCTACGACATGGCCGATCTGTTGCCGACGGTGCGCGATGGTCTGTCGCAGGGCGGCAAGCTCTTCGCCGTGCCCTTCTATGCCGAAAGCTCGATGACGTACTACCGGCGCGATCTGTTCAGCGCAGCGGGCCTGAAGATGCCCGAGCAACCGACGTATGACGACATCGCCAAGTTCGCCGCCAAGCTCCACGACCCGGCCAAAGGGGTGTACGGCATCTGCTTGCGCGGCCGTGCGGGCTGGGGCGAAAACATGGCGCTAGTGTCGACGATGGTCAACACGTTCGGCGGCCGCTGGTTCGACGAGAAATGGCAGCCGACCATCGATACGCCGCAGTGGAAACAGGCGGTCAACACATATGTCGACCTGCTGAAGAAATACGGCCCGCCCGGTGCAAGCAGCAACGGCTTCAACGAAAACCTCGTGCTGTTTTCGGGCGGCAAGTGCGGCATGTGGATCGACGCCACCGTCGCGGCCGGCATGGTCAGCAGCGCGAAGGATTCCAAGGTGGCCGACAAGGTGGGCTTTGCGAATGCGCCCGTCGCGAGCACACCGAAGGGCTCGCACTGGCTGTGGATCTGGGCGCTCGCGGTGCCGAAGTCGTCGAAATCGCCGGAGGCTGCCAAGACGTTCGCGGCCTGGGCGACATCGAAGGACTACATCCGCGCCGTGGCCAAGGCGCAGGGCTGGGGCGAGGTGCCGCCGGGCACGCGCGCATCGACGTATGACGACCCGGCCTACCAGAAAGCCGCGCCGTTCTCGGGCTTCGTGCGCCACGCCATCGAAACGGCCAACCCGAACGATCCGTCCGCACAGAAAGTGCCCTACACCGGCGTGCAGTTCGTGACGATTCCGGAGTTCCAGTCGCTGGGCACGGTGGTCGGCCAGGCAATCGCCGGCGCGCTCACGGGCAAGACGACCGTGGACGACGCGCTGCGTGTCTCGCAATCGCAGGCACAGCGTGCGATGCGCCAAGGCGGCTATCTGAAGTGATGCAGCCGCGGCTGCGCCCGGAGGTGTCATGGAACATGTATTGGAGTCGCGGGTGAACGGCATGGGCGGCACGCCGTCACCCGCCCAGCCCGTACAACCACAAAACGGCGCGCGGCGCTGGCTGCCGACGCTGCTGGTGTCGCCGTCGGTGCTGGTGCTGCTGTTGTGGATGACGGTGCCGCTGGCGATGACGCTGTATTTCTCCGTCAGCCGCTACAACCTGCTCAACCCCGATCAGACCGGCCTGGCGGGGCTCGACAACTACCGCTTCCTCATCGAAGACCCAGCCTTCTGGCCGGCCATCGGCAACACGCTGGTGCTGATCGGCTCGGTGCTGGTGATCAGCGTCGTGGCCGGCACGCTGCTGGCGGTGCTGTTCGACCAGCCGTTTGCGGGGCGCGGCGTGGCACGCATCCTTGTCATCAGCCCGTTCTTTGTCATGCCGACGGTGGCCGCGCTCATCTGGAAGAACATGATGCTGCACCCCGTGTACGGCCTGGCCGCCTGGGTGGCGCGGCTGTTCGGGGCCGAGCCGGTGGACTGGCTGGCGACGCATCCGATGCTTTCCGTGATCATCATCGTGGCGTGGCAGTGGACGCCGTTTGCCTTCCTGATCCTGCTGACGGCGCTGCAATCGCTCGACCCCGAGCAGAAGGAAGCCGCGCAGCTCGACGGCGCGAGCCCCGTGCGCATCTTCTGGCACATCGTCCTACCGCACCTGAAGCGCGCGATTGCCGTGGTGGTGATGATCGAAACCATCTTCCTGCTCTCGATCTTTGCCGAGATCCACACCACCACCGCGGGCGGCCCCGGCACAGCCACGACCAACCTCGCCTACTTCGTCTACAGCCTCGGCCTGCAGCAGTTCGACATCGGCATTGCGTCGGCCGGCGGCATCGTGGCCGTGGTGCTGGCAAACGTGGTGGCGTTCTTCCTCGTCCGCATGCTGGCCCGCAACCTGAAGGGAGTGCACGAGCAATGAGCACCCTCACCTCAACCTGGCGCACGCGGCTGGCCGGTGTGCTGGCGTGGGCGATTGCCCTGGCGCTGTTCTTCCCCATCGCCTGGGCGGCGGTGACCGCCTTCAAGACCGAGCAGGACGCCTATACGCCCACGCTCCTGTTCACGCCGACGCTCGACAGCTTCCGCGAGGTGCTGGAGCGCGCGCACTACCCGAGCTTCCTCGGCAACTCGCTGGCGGTATCGATCATCTCCACGTTGCTGGCCCTGGCGATTGCCATTCCGGCGGGCTATGCGATGGCGTTCTTCCCGAACAAGCGCACGCAGCAGGTGCTGCTGTGGATGCTGTCGACGAAGATGATGCCGGCCGTGGGCGTGCTGCTGCCGGTGTACCTGCTGGCAAAAACGGCGGGGCTGCTGGATTCCATCACCGCGCTCGTCATCGTCTACACGCTCGCCAACCTGCCGATTGCCGTGTGGATGGTCTTCACCTACTGCAACGACGTGCCGCGCGAGATTCTGGAGGCCGCGCGCATGGACGGCGCCAACCTCTGGCAGGAACTCGTCTACGTGCTGCTGCCGACGATGCTGCCGGGGCTCGCCTCTACCGCGCTGCTCCTGCTGATCCTGTCGTGGAACGAAGCCTTCTGGAGCCTGAACCTGACGAGCATCGATGCCGCGCCGCTCACCGTCTTCATCGCGTCGTACTCGAACCCCGAGGGGCTGTTCTGGGCGAAGCTGTCTGCGGCCTCGGTCCTGGCCATTGCGCCGATCCTCGTGCTGGGCTGGCTGGCACAACGGCAACTCGTGCGCGGCCTGACGTTCGGGGCCGTGAAATGACGCCACATGCCAACGAATATGCCAACGCGCGCCCGCCCGCCTACCTGATCTGCGATTGCGACGGCGTGCTGATCGACAGCGAATCGGTGGCGCTGCGCGCGCTGATCCGCACGCTCGGTCCGCACGTGCCGCATCTCTCATCCGCCGCGCTGGAAGAAGTGCTCGAGCCGCGCCTGGGCATGAACACGATGGCGCTGCTGACGGAGCTGCAGAGCAGCATAGGCTTTCATCTGTCCGACACGCAACTGGCCGGCGTGCTGGCCGATGTCGAACACGACTGCGCCACGCAATCGCAGCCCGTGCCCGGCATTGCCAACCTGCTTGCCACGCTGCCGCAGCCCAAGGCCGTCGCCAGCAACAGCAGCCGCCCGCGCATTGAAGCAAGCCTGCGCAGAGCAGGCCTGCTCGACGTATTTGGCCCCCACATCTATAGCGCCTACGAAACACCGCGGCCCAAGCCGGCACCGGATGTGTATCTCGCCGCCTGCGCGGGCCTGGGCGCCAGCCCCGCGCAATGCCTCGTCATTGAAGACAGCGACACCGGCGTGCGCGCCGCCCGAGCCGCCGGCCTGACCGTATTCGGCTTTGCCGGCGTGGCACATGTGCCGGCAGTTGCCACACAGCGCCTGCTCGCAGCGGGCGCGCGCCACGTATTTACCGACATGCGGGCACTGGCCGACGCGCTGACGTCGACCCTTGCCACGCCCGCCTGATCCGCACACAGAACACGCCCAAGGAGACCTCGCCATGGCCAGCCTGACCCTGCGCAATCTGCAGAAGCGTTACGAGCAGAACACCGTCCTGCACGACATCAACCTCGACATTGCCGATGGCGAATTCGTCGTCTTCGTCGGCCCATCGGGCTGCGGCAAGTCGACATTGCTGCGCACGATTGCAGGCCTGGAGGGCATCGATGGCGGCGATCTGCTGATCGGCGATACGCGCGTGAACGACGTGGTACCCGCCAAGCGCGGCATTGCAATGGTGTTCCAGTCGTACGCGCTATACCCGCACATGAGCGTGTACGACAACATGGCCTTCGGGCTGAAGCTCTCGGGCATGAAGCGCGAAGCCATCGACGCTGCCGTACGCCGCGCTGCCGAAGTGCTGCACATCGACGCGTTGCTCGATCGCAAGCCGCGCCAGCTCTCCGGCGGCCAACGCCAGCGCGTGGCCATCGGCCGTGCCATCACCCGCGAGCCCAAGGTCTTCCTGTTTGACGAGCCGCTCTCCAACCTCGATGCCGCGCTGCGCGTGAAGATGCGCCTGGAGTTTGCCCGCCTGCACGACGCACTGAAGACCACCATGATCTACGTCACGCACGATCAGGTGGAAGCCATGACGCTGGCCGACAAGATCGTCGTGCTGCGTGACGGACGCATCGAACAGGTCGGCTCTCCGCAGACGCTGTATCACCATCCGGCCAGCCAGTTTGTGGCCGGCTTCATCGGCTCGCCCAAGATGAACTTCCTGCGTGGCGTCGTCGATCGTGCCGATGCGTCGGGCGTCTCCGTGGCGCTCGGGGGCGGCCAACAGCCGGTGGCCGTGTCCCCGGGCGAGCTGCGCGCGGGGGATGCCGTCACGCTCGGCATCCGCCCGGAGCATCTGCATCTCGACGCGGCGGGCACCCTGCGGGGCACCGTCACGCATATCGAGTCCCTGGGCGACGTGGCTTATCTGCATGCCGACTGCGAAGCCGCACCCGACGGCCTTGTGCTGCGCGTGCCGGAATCGACCCGGCTCGCGCACGGCAGCGCCATCACGTTGTCTGCCGACGCCGCGCACTGCCATCTGTTCGACGCCGAAGGCCGCGCGCTGCCGCGCCTGCAAGCCCAACAGTCCCAACAGGCCGCCTGAGTTTCACACCGCAACGTTGCACGCCCCGACCATGCCTTCCCCCAACGCTTCTTCCACCTGGCTGCACCTGGGTGCCGGCTCTTTCCACCGCGCGCACCAGGCGTGGTATCTGCATCGCCTTCGCGAGACCGGCGACACATCGTGGCGCCTGGCGCTTGCCAATATCCGCGACGATGCCGGCACGCTGCTGCATGACCTCGCTGCCCAGCACGGCGCCTACACACTGGAGACGGTCGACACCGCCGGTCGTCGCCAATACACGCGCATCCAATCGATTGATGCGGTCGTGCCGTGGGATGCCGAACTTGCGGCACTGTGCGAGATCGGCGCGGCACCCGACACGCGCGTGATCTCGTTCACCGTGACGGAAGGCGGCTACTACCTCGACCAGCAGCACCAGCTCGACGCCACGCAGCCGGACATCGCGGCCGACCTGCGCGGCAGTGCCTGCACGCTCTACGGCGCACTGGCGCGCCTGCTGCGCCTGCGTTGGCAGCGCGGCGACGCTCCGCTCACGCTGCTCAATTGCGACAACCTGCGCCACAACGGCGAGCGCTTCCGAAGCGGCCTCCGCCAGTTCCTCACGCTGCGGGGCGAGCCCGGCGACAGCGACCTCATCGCATGGCTGGACGCGCACGCCAGCACGCCCAACACGATGGTCGACCGCATCACGCCGCGCCCCACCGACGCCTTGCGCCAACGCGTGGCCGCACAAACCGGCTGGCCAGACCGCTGCCCCGTGATGGCCGAAACCTTTGCGCAATGGGTGGTAGAAGACGACTTCCGCGCCGGGCGGCCCGCGCTCGAACGCGTGGGCGTGGACTTCGTCGCCTCGGTGCTGCCGTACGAGGAAGCGAAGATCCGCGTGCTCAACGCCAGCCATAGCTGCATCGCGTGGGCCGGCACGCTCCTCGGGCTGCACACCATCGATGAAAGCGTGGCCGTGCCGTCCATCCACCGCATGGCGAGCGCCTATGTGACCGACGATGTCATCCCGTGTCTCACGGCCAACCAGCCCTGCCCCATCGACCTGGCCGCCTACCGCGACACCGTGCTCGACCGTTTCGCCAATCCGCACATCCGTGACACCAACCAGCGCGTGGCGGCAGACGGCTTTTCGAAGATTCCCGGCTTCATCACGCCCACGTTAGCGGAGTCCTTTGCGCGCGGGCATGTGCCCCTTGCCACGGCGATGCTGCCGGCGCTGTTCTTCGTCTTCCTGGAGCGCTGGCAAGCGGGCACGCTGCCGTATGCCTACCAGGATGGCCAGTTCGATCCGGTTGCCGCGCACGCCATGCTGGAGGCCGACGACCCGGTTGCCGTGTACTGCCGGAACACTGCCCTGTGGGGCAGCCTTGCGGGCACGGAAGCGCTCACGGCGCTCGTCCGCAACGCCGTCGCGCGTGTGCGGGCGTGGCTGGCAGTCGAACAAGCCGCCACTGCCGGCTAGTCATCAGCAAACGCAACGGCGGATTCGCGCGACAATCCACGGTTCAAGCAACCGGACCCGGCGGCCTCATGTACCTCGGCATCGATCTCGGAACCTCGGGAGTCAAAGTGCTGTTGCTGGACGCGGCGGGCACCATCGTCGGCACGGCTGGCGAGCCGCTCACCGTATCGCGGCCGCATCCGGGTTGGGCCGAGCAAGAGCCCGAAGACTGGTGGCAGGCCACCAGCGCCGCCATCGGCAAACTGCGCGATGCGGCGCCCCAAGCCTTCGCCGCCACCCGCGCCATCGGCCTGTCGGGCCAGATGCACGGCGCGGTGCTGCTCGACGCGCGCAACCGCGTGCTGCGTCCTGCCATGCTGTGGAATGACACGCGCAGCACCGCTGAATGCCTTGAACTCACCCGCCGCGTGCCCGACCTGCACGCCGTTGCCGGCAACCTGGCGATGCCGGGTTTTACCGCGCCAAAGCTGCTGTGGAGCGCACGTCATGAACGCGACGTGTTCAACGCCATCGATTGCGTGCTGCTGCCCAAGGACTACCTGCGCCTGCGCCTGACAGGTGAACGCGCGTCCGACCCGTCGGATGCGGGCGGCACGCTGTGGCTCGACGTGGCACGACGCACCTGGTCTGACGAACTGCTCGCCGCGACGGGCCTGTCACGCAGCCAGATGCCGCGCCTGGTGGAAGGCAGCGCGCCCAGCGGCACCTTGCTGCCGAGGTGGCCGATGCATGGGGCCTGGCGCGCGGCGTCGTCGTCGCTGGCGGCGGTGGCGATGGCGCGGCCAGCGCCGTGGGCATCGGCGCGACCCAGCCGGGCGATGGCTTTCTGTCGCTCGGCACGTCGGGCGTGATCTTTGTCGTCAATGACCGCTTCCGCCCAAACCCAGCTCAAGCCGTGCACGCGTTCTGCCACGCGCTGCCGGGGCGCTGGCACCAGATGAGCGTGATGCTGTCCGCCGCGAGCTGCCTGCGTTGGTTCTGCCGGCTGACGAGCGTGCCGGAAGCCACGCTGCTGCCTGAAATTGCTGCGCTGGCTGAATCCGAACGCCAGTCAGCGCCGTTCTTCCTGCCCTACCTCAGCGGCGAGCGCACGCCGCACAACGATGCGTTTGCGCAAGGGCATTTTCACAACCTCACGCATGCCAGCGACCGCGCCGCGCTCGGTTACGCCGTGCTCGAAGGCGTCGCCTTTGGCATGGCGGATGGGCTGGACGCCTTGCGCGCAGCCGGCACGCAGGTGGCCTCGCTCTCGTTTGTGGGCGGCGGCTCGCGCAGCCCGTTCTGGGCGCAATTGCTGGCTGACACGCTCAACACCGAACTGACGACCCATGTCGGCAGCGAAGCCGGCGGCGCGCTCGGTGCCGCGCGCCTGGGCTGGATGGCCGATGGCGGCATCGAAGCGGCCGTCTGCGCCAAGCCGCCCGTGCAAGCCACGTATCGGCCCGATGCCGCACGCCACGCGCGCCTTGCCGAACGGCTGTCGACATTCCGTGCGCTGTATCGGCGCGCTTCGCCGCTGCCAGTCGCGCCTTCTGCCCAAACTTCCGATCTCCCCTTGCCTGCATGACCGACGCCCTGCCCTTGCCCCGCCTCGTCGTCTTTGGCGAAGCGTTGACCGATTTCCTGCACCAAGGCAACGGCCAATGGCTCGCCCGGCCAGGCGGCGCATGCTGGAACGTGGCGCGCGTGGCGGCGCGCTTGGGCGTGCCCACGGGTTACGCGGGCGCCATCAGCAACGACGTGTTCGGCGACGCGCTCTTCGCCGATTCCCAGGCCGCCGGGCTCGACCTGCGCTATCTGCAGCGCGTGGATCGCTCGCCCTTGCTGGCGATGGTCACGTCGACCCAGCCGCCGCACTATTTCTTCGTGGGCGATGACAGCGCCGACCTGCATTTCGATGCGCAAGCCCTGCCCGCCGGCTGGCAAACCGCCGTGGAGATCGCCCACTTCGGCTGCATCAGCCTGGCGCGCGAGCCGTTGGGCAGCCGCCTCGTGGCGCTGGCCGAAACGCTGGCCGCGCAAGGTACCCGCATCACCTTCGACCCGAACTGGCGCACGGCGATGGACGCACCGCACTACGCGCCACTGCTGCTGCGCATGGCCGCCATCGCATCGGTCATCAAGGTGTCGGATGAAGACTTGCGCCACCTGTTTCCCGGCGATGCCGATCCGCTGACCACGCTGCGCGCCCTCGCGCCGCAAGCCGACATCCTGCTCACGCTCGGGGCGGAGGGCATGGAATGGCTGGCAGCGGCGCACGGCGGGCAAGACGATGCGCGTATCGCGCAGCCGGCCTTTGCCGTGCCGGTGGCGGACACCGTCGGCTGCGGCGATGCCGCGATGGGCGCCTGGCTGGCGAGCCAGCTGCAGTCGCCCGAGGCGCCACCGCAGGCACATCTGCGCCAAGC
>NZ_VOSS01000101.1 GCF_007997035.1 Ralstonia sp. TCR112
AGCGTGACGTTGGTTTGTGCATGCGCCGCGCCAGCAGCCGCGCACAGGATTGCCGCACACAGCGGCAGGGTGGCTCGTTTCTTCATTGTCATCTCCTCTCTCTGGTGTCATGCCGGCCACGGCCGGAATTGCTTCTACTGCGGTTGCTGTTGCAAATCGAAGATCCGGCGCATCGGCATCCACTTCTGCCCGGCGGGCGTCCACGGGGTCGGTGTCTGGAACTGCCACATCAGCGCTTCCCATTCGCGGATCTTCGGGTCCATTTCGGTGGCAAGCGCCATGCGCTCGGCGTCGTAGATCGCGTCGTCGGTCTCCATGAGCATCACCATGCGGGTGCCCAGGCGATAGATCTCCATGCCGGTCACGCCGTGCTTGCGCAGGTGCTGCGCGACTTCGGGCCAGATGCGTTGATGGTGGGCTTCGTACGTGGCGATGAGCGCCGCGTCGTCTTTCAGGTCCAGAGCAAGGCAGTAGCGCATGGCAGCCTCACGTCAGGGCGCGGTCGAGGTGCGTGTAGCCGCCGTCGACAAACACCCACTGGCCCGTCGTATGCGAGGCCTGCGCAGAGAGCAGGAAGACCGTGGTGCTGGCAATCTCGTCGGCGGTGGTCATGCGCTGGCCGAGCGGAATCTTCGATGTAATCGCCGCGAGCTTGGCATCGGGGTTGTCGAACGTGGCGATCCAGCGTTCATACAGCGGCGTCAGCACCTCGGCCGGAATGACCGCGTTGACGCGCACGCCATCCGGCGCCAGCGACGCCGCCCATTCCCGCGTGAGCGACAGCTGTGCACCTTTTGCGGCGGTGTACCCGCTCGTATTGCCCTGCCCCGTCAGCGCCGTTTTCGACGAGATATTGACGATGGCCCCTCGGCTCGCTTTCAGGTGCGGCACGCACAGATGTGCCATGACGTAGTAATGGATCAGGTTCTTTTCGAGCGACCGCACGAAGGCGTCCCGGCCGGCGTCCAGGCCCACGCTGTCATTGATGCCTACATTGTTGACAAGACCATCGATATGCCCGAACGCGCGCAAGGTTTCTTCCACCATGCCGCGGCAGTCGACTTCATCCTCCAGGTCGAACTGGAAGAAGCGTGCCTTCGGCTGCCGATGCATCAGTTCGGCTTCAAACGCCGGGGCCATCGGGCTCTTGCCACAGACGACGGGAATGGCGCCCTCGGCTGCCAGTTGCAGCGAGATGGCCGCGCCAATGCCGGCCGCGCCGCCCGTGACGATGACGACTTTGTCTTGCAGATGCAAATCCATGGTTCAAGCCTTGAGTTGCAGGTTGTAGCAGCGGGCGGCGGTGCCACCCCAGAGATCGATGCGTTCGGTGGCGCTGAGCCGCTCTTCGGCCCAGACGTGCAGCACGTCGACCACCGTGCCGTACGACGCCGCCAACTGGCAGACGGGCCAATCCGAGCCGAACATCACGCGACCTGGGCCGAACACGTCGAGTGCCACGTCAAGGCACTGGCGCGCGTGCTGAACGTCGCGCACGGTCACGCCCTTTCGCCAGTCGGCTTCGGTCAGCAAGCCGGAAAGCTTGCACGCGACATGCGGCATGTCCTTGAGCGGTGCCAGCGCGGCCCGCCAGCGCGCCAGGGCCTGTGCGTCACGCTCGAACGCCTCCAGCGGCGGCTTGCCGAGGTGGTCCAACACCAGCCAGTGGTGATCGTGCCGACCGCAGAAATCCACGGCGGGCGCAAGCTGATGACCGAACACCAGCACGTCGTACGTGTAGCCCCAGAGCTGCAGCAGCGCGACGCCCTGCTCGAATGCCGGGTCTGACAAGAACGCCGCGACGTCCGGTTCGTTCTGCACGGTGTGCCGGAAGCCGACCAGCTTGTGGTCACCGCTCCTTGCCTCGAGGCGCGCTTCAAGGTCGGTGGCATGCAGGTCTTCCCAGCCCACCACGCCGACAATCCAGTCGTGCGCAGCGGCGAGTTCGAGCAGGAAATCCGTTTCCTCTCGCACGCCGCGCGCCTGCACGGCGATCGCAGCGTCCAGGCGTTGCGCCCGAAGCTCCGGCAGCAGGTCGGCAGGCAGGCGGTCTTCGGCCAGGGCTTCCATGCCGGGACCGATCCACGAATACGCCTCGGGGCGATAGCGCCAGAAATGCTGGTGCGCGTCTATTCGCGGCACGGGCAGCGCAGGATCCGTCATCGCATCAGCCCCGGAAGCGGTATTGCTCAAGCGATGCCGGTTTCATCGTGATGGAGAAACCGGGAGCCTGCGGCGGCAGATAGGCGGCATTGCGCACCACGCACGGATCGACAAAGTGCTCGTGCAGGTGGTCGACGTACTCGACCACGCGGCCTTCTCGCGTGCCCGACACGCAGATGTAGTCGATCATCGACAGATGCTGCACGTACTCGCACAGGCCCACGCCGCCAGCGTGCGGGCACACCGGCAGGCCGTACTTGGCGGCCAGCAGCAGCACAGCCAGGATTTCATTCACGCCGCCCAGCCGGCACGCATCGATCTGCACAACGTCAATCGCGCCGCGCATGATGAACTGCTTGAAGAGGATGCGGTTCTGGCACATCTCGCCGGTAGCGACCTTGACGGGGGTGACGGCTTCGCGAATCTTGCGATGGCCTTCCACGTCGTCCGGGCTGGTCGGCTCTTCAATGAACCACGGCTTGGCGAAACCGAGTTCGCGCACCCAGTCGATGGCCTCCTTGACGTCCCAGACCTGGTTGGCGTCGATCATCAATTCGCGGTCCGGCCCCAGCACTTCACGGGCGATAGAGACGCGGCGAATGTCGTCCTTCAGATCGCGCCCGACCTTGAGCTTGATATGGCGGAAGCCGCTGTCGACCGCCTCGCGGCAGAGGCGGCGCAGCTTGTCGTCGTCATAGCCGAGCCAGCCGGCGGACGTGGTGTAGCACGGGTAGCCTTCCTGCTCCAGCGTGCGGATGCGCACGGCCTTGCCGGGCACCTGTTTGCGCAGCAGCTCCAGCGCTTCTTCGGGCGTGATGCCGTCGGTGATGTAGCGGAAGTCGATGCAGCGCACGAACTCTTCGGGCGTGAGATCGGCCACCAGGCGCCACAGCGGCTTGCCTTCCGCCTTCGCCCACAGATCCCACGCCGCATTGACGACCGCGCCCGTCGCCAGATGAATGGCGCCCTTGTCCGGGCCGATCCAGCGCAGCTGGCTGTCGGACGTGACATGGCGCCAGAAGCGGCCCATGTCTTCACGAATCCAGTCGAGGTCGAGCCCTTCCACCAGATGACGCATCGCCGCGATGGCGGCGCAGCACACCTCGTTGCCGCGACCGATCGTGAAGGTCAGGCCATGGCCTTCCAGGCCCGGCTGGTCAGTCTCCAGGATCACGTAGGCCGCGGAGTAATCCGGGTCCGGATTCATCGCGTCAGAGCCGTCGAGATGCTGCGAGGTCGGAAAGCGCACGTCCAGCACGCGCAGGGATCGGATGATGGTCATGAGTATCGTGTTCAGGATTGCGGAATGCGGAACGCGTGCTTTCAGCCTTGTGCATCCACCGTGCGCTGGCGTTGCTCGCCCAGGCCCTCGATGCCCAGGCGCATGGTCTGGCCCGCGCGCAGGTAGACCGGCGGCTTCTGCCCCAACCCCACGCCCGGCGGCGTGCCGGTGGAAATCACATCGCCCGGCTGCAGGCTCATGAAGCGGCTCAGATAGCTGACAAGATGCGCCACGCCAAACACCATCGTCGACGTCGATCCGTTCTGGTAGCGATGCCCATCCACCTCCAGCCACAGATGCAGTGCCTGCGGGTTGGGCACCTCGTCTGCGGTGACGAGCCACGGGCCGATGGGGCCAAACGTGTCGCAGCCCTTGCCCTTGTCCCACGTGCCGCCGCGCTCGAGCTGATATTCGCGCTCCGACACATCGTTGATGACGCAGTAACCCGCCACGTGCGCGAGCGCATCGGCCTCGCTGATGTAGCGGCCGCCCTTGCCGATCACCACGCCAAGCTCGACTTCCCAATCGGTCTTCACCGAGCCGCGCGGGATTTCCACATCGTCGTTCGGGCCGCAGATGGCGCTGGTCCATTTGCCGAAGACGACCGGCTCGGCAGGGACCTCGGCGCCGGTTTCGGCGGCGTGGTCGGAATAGTTCAGGCCGATGCAGATGAACTTGCCGACGTTGCCCACGCAGGCGCCCAGGCGCAGGCCCGCTTGCGGCGTGCCATCGACGATCGGCAAGCGGCTGATGTCGAGCGTGCGCAGCCGAGCCAGGCTCTCGGGCAGCAGCGCCGCGCCGGCAATGTCGTCAATCACGCCCGACAGGTCGCGCACTTGACCTTGCGCGTCGAGCAGGCCGGGCTTTTCCTGGCCCTTGGGGCCGTAACGGAGGAGTTTCATCGTGTTGTCGTTATCAGCTACTGCAATCAATCAAGCCAAATCAGTTGGACCAGCCGCCGTCAATCACGCAGCAGGTGCCGGTCGTGAAGCGGGACTCATCCGAAGCGAGGTAGGTCGCCAGCGCGGCAATCTCCTCTGCCGTGCCGACACGGCCCATCGGCTGGCGCGCAACGAAGGCGGCGCGGACGGTGTCGATCGACACCTTCTGCTCGCGCGCCTGCGCGGCAATGCGCTGCTCGAGCGACGGAGACTCCACCGTGCCCGGACAGATGGCGTTGCAGCGGATGCCGCGCGCCACAAAATCGGCGGCAATCGCCTTGGTCATGCCGATGACAGCGGCCTTGGTGGTGCCATACACGAAGCGGTTCGGCACGCCCTTCACGCTGGACGCGGCGGAGGCCATGTTGATGATCGAGGCGCCGCCGTTGTCGAGCATCTTCGGCAGCAGCGCGCGCGTCAGGCGGTACATCGACGTCACGTTGAGCTGCCACGAGAACGCCCAGTCGTCCTCCGAACATTCGAGGATGCTGCCCGGGTGCACGTAGCCCGCACAGTTGAACAGCGCATCGAAGGCGGCTTCTTCGCGTGCCAGGACGGCGACGGCGTTGGCGTCTGTCACGTCCAGGCGCAGGGTGCGCACGCCGGCGGTCTCTGCCAGCGTAGTCAGCGCTTCTGCGTTGATATCGGTGGCGAGCACCTGCGCGCCCTCTCTTGCAAACATCATCGCGCTGGCCCGGCCAATACCCTGCCCGGCCGCCGTCACGAGGATGCGTTTTCCTTGGAGTCTCATTGCGTCTGCGTTCCGGCGCGGGCCACGTTGGCGATGGCCCGTTCCGTCAATGGAGTGAAAAGCACTGCGCCGTTCAGGAAGGAGATGCAGCCGGCATGGCGGTGAACGACACGCCGCCACGCCCCTTGTCGCGATGCCTCGTCAGTACAAGACGTTCTTGGCTTCAGGCGAATCCAGGTTCTGCTTGTTGACCATCATCACGCCGGTGTCGACCTGCTTCTGTACGGGCTTCTTCTCGATCACGCTGACCACCGTTTCGATGCCCTTGTAGCCCATCTGGTACGAGCTTTGGACAGCGATGGCGCGGATCGTGCCGTCGCGCACGAAGCCCTGCAGATCCTGGTTGCCGTCAAAACCGATGGCCGCCACCTTGCCGCTCTTGCCGGACTGCTGCAGCGCGCGGCCCATCCCGACGGCCGTCGGCTCGTTCGCACCGAAGATGCCCTTCAAATCGGGATTGGCGGCCAGCACGTCCGTCGTCTGGTTCAGTGCCGTCGCCATCTGCGATTGCGAATAGAACGGCCCGACGATCTGCAGCTTCGAATGCGTCTCGATGTATTTCTTGAAGCCGCCCACGCGGCCGATTTCAGAGCCGGCGCCCGGCACGTACGACATGATGGCGATCTTGCCGGTCTGGCCGACGGCCTCGATCATGGCCTTCGCACACAGCTCACCGGCCTTCGTGTTGTCCGTCGACAGGAACGACTGGTAATACTGCTTGCCGGAATCGGACACCATCGAGTCGATCAGCACCACGGGGATGTGCGCTTCCCACGCTTTCTTCATCGCCGGCACCAGCGCGTCGGGGTCCGACGGCGCGAGCACGATGCCCGCCACATGCCGGTTGACGGCGTTCTCGACCATGTTCACTTCGTCGGCAATGGCCGATTCCGCCGCTGGTCCCTGGAACGTCATCGTGTAGCCCTTCGCGTTGCCCATGGCGGCCGTCGCGCCTTTCTGAACGTTCTGCCAGTAGTTGGAATTTGCCGATTTCACGATCACGGCAATTTCACCGCCTGCCGCCTGCGCATAGGCAGAGAACAGTGCGCACGTTGCTGCAACCACCGACAGCACGGAAAGCTTCTTCATGTCTCACTCCTTGGTTTTGGTTTGAACTTCTCAAGTCACAACTTGCGGTTTCTGAGCTGATCAATCCAGACGGTGCCGAGGATGACCACGCCGATGATGATCTGCTGGATAAAACTCGATACGCCGTTCATGTTGAGCCCGTTGCGCAACACGCCGATCACGAACGCGCCGATGGCCGTGCCCGAGACCGTTCCGACACCGCCCATCAGCGACGTCCCGCCGATCACGGCGCTGGCAATTGCATCCAGCTCGTACATCACGCCTTCATTCGGCTGCGCCGTCACGAGGCGAGACATCAGCACGCAGCCCGTCATCCCGGCCAGCAAGCCCGACAGCACATACGTGAACAGCTTCACGCCCTGTACGTTCACGCCGGACAGGCGCGCCGCCTCGGCGTTCGAGCCGACTGCGTAGATGTGGCGACCGAGCGAAGTCCGTGACAGCAGCACCGACACGGCGACGAACAGCGCCAGCATGATCACCACCGGGTAAGGAATGCCGGGGAAGACCGTGTCCGGGAAGCCGTCTGCGCCGATGTGCGAGATGCGGAACAGTGCGCCGTTGCCGAGTTCGCCAAAGGCGTCGCCCAGGCCCGAGACCGGACGGGCCCCCGTGATCTGCAGGGCCAGGCCGCGCGCGACCAGCATCATGCCCAGCGTGGCGATGAACGGCGGCAGGCCCATCCGCGTGATGCAGATACCGTTGACCCATCCGCACGCGGCGCCGACGGCCACGCCGGCCAGCATGGCCAGCGGCACCGGCACGCCCATCTTCACAAGCAAGGCGGCCACCACGCCCGAGAGCGCCAGCACCGAACCCACCGACAGGTCGATGCCGCCGGTGATGATCACGCACGTGGCGGCCACGCCCAGGTAGGCAATCGACGTGACCTGCAGTGCGACGGTCATGAAATTGCCGACCGAAAAGAAGGCTGCGCTGGTGGCGGAAAACGCCATCACGAGCGCCACAAGGCTGCCAAGCGCTGCAAACTTCTGGATCAAGTCGCGGTGGTGTTGCTTGCGCTGCGTCTTCACGGGCTGCGGCTGATCTGATGTCATTTCAAGCATGGGTTCGTCCTGATGCGTAATGCAGAATTTCTTCCTGGTTGGTCTTCCGTGTGTCCAGGACTGCGGTGATGCGGCCTTCATGAAAGACGGCAATTCGATCGGTCATGCCCAGCAGTTCCGGCAACTCCGAACTGATCAGCACGACGCCGACACCGTCCGCGGCAAGTTGATCCATCAATCCATAGATCGCGTACTTGGCGCCCACGTCGATGCCCCGCGTCGGCTCATCGAAAAACAGGATGCGCGAACCGCGATACAGCCACTTGCCGATCACGATCTTCTGTTGATTACCGCCGGAAAGATTGCGCACCGTCTGCCCGACCGACGGCGTGCGGATGTTCAGCTCGCGCACGTAGCGTTGCGCCACGGCGGTCTCTTCGGAAAAGCGCAGGAAGCCATGCGAGGAAATCGCCCGCACATTGGCCAGGGTGATGTTGACGGCCACCGGCATCGAGAGCGCCAGCCCGTCCTTCTTTCTGTCTTCCGACAGGTAGGCAATGCCTTGCCGGATCGCCTCGCGCGGCGAGCGGATCGTGACCGGCTGATCGCCCATATGGCCCAGCATGATCGAGCCGGAATCGAGCCGCTCAGCACCGAAAATGGCACGCGCCACCTCCGTGCGGCCCGCGCCCATCAGGCCGGCAAAACCAAGAATCTCGCCCTTGCGCAGCTCGAACGACACCGGGCCGAAGACGCCTGCGCGGCTCAGTGCATTCACGCGCAGCAAGACCTCGTCGGTCGGCACCGATTTGCGCGCGGGAAACACATCGTCGAGCGAGCGACCGACCATCCGCGCGACGATCTCGTTGACGCTGGTGGAAGCGAAATCGCTGGTGGCGATGTGGCGGCCGTCACGCAGCACCGTCACGCGATCGACGATCTCGGCCATCTCATCCAGCCGGTGCGAGATGTACAGAATCGCCACGCCGTCGGCGCGCAGCTCCTTGATGATGCGAAACAGCTGGACGGTTTCGGATTCCGTGAGCGAAGACGTCGGCTCGTCCATGATGAGCACACGCGCGTTGAGCGAGAGCGCCTTGGCGATCTCCACCATCTGTTGCTGCGCGATCGACAACGTGCTGACCAGCGTCGTCGGCTCGACGGCCAGACCGATCCGCTGCAGATAGCTGCGTGCGTTCGTGTTGAGCTTGCGGTAATCGATGAACGGGCCGCGCTTCGGCTCGCGCGCCAGGAAGATGTTCTCCGCCACCGACAGATGCGGCACGAGATTCAATTCCTGATGGATGATGGCGATGCCCGCCGCCTGCGCTTCGGAGGTCGAGGTAAAGCGCACTGCCTCGCCGCGGTAAGTGATGGCACCATCGTCCGCCGTGTACTGGCCGCTGATGATCTTCATCAGGGTGGATTTGCCGGCACCGTTTTCGCCGCAGATGGCATGGACTTCGCCCACACGCAGATCCAGATTTACGCCATCCAGCGCAACGACGCCGGGAAAGCGTTTGCCGATGCGCTGCAAGCACAGGATCTCTTGCGGCATCGACGCTCTGGAGCTGCTTACGTGCGTAGGCACGGCATCAGCACTGCTCATCGTGGTCTCCGTTGTGTTGCGCGGCTCTGATCTTCCGCTCGACGCACTGGTAAGTCCAGTTTGGAACGTTTCGATCGGGCCGTGCATTTTTTGGTCAAGCCAATATCACTTATAACGTACCTGCCTGACCACTAGTGCAAACCCTGAACTGCTGCCGACACCAGTGTAGACAACGGCTCGCGGTGCGCATGCTAGACTCGAAACAGACCCGAACGCGGTAATGCCCGCAAAAAAATCACACCACAATGAAGCAGACAGAGCCAAAGCGGCTTTACCAATCTGTAGCCGCGCAGATCCTCGCGCTGATCCAACAAGAAAAGCTGGGCCCCGGCACACGCCTGCCGCCCGAGCGCGAACTGGCGCAGACCTTGGGCGTGTCGCGACCGTCGCTGCGCGAGGCGCTGATCGCCCTGGAGATTGGCGGCCAGGTGGAAATCCGCATGGGCTCCGGCGTCTACGTGCAAGACGCAAGCGCCGTCAGCGAGAGCGCGGCCATTCCGTCGCTGGGCGAAAGCCCTTCTGAACTGATGCAGGCCCGTGCCGTGCTCGAAGGCGATGTCATCACGCTTGCCACTGGGCGGCTGACGGCCGCCACGCTCGACAAGCTCCAGCGCACCATCGACCGCATGAAGAAACTCGCGTCGAGCGGAAAGTCGCCCACCGATGCTGACCGCCAGTTTCATATGCTGATTGCCGAGACGGCCGGCAATTCGGTCCTGAGCCGCTTCGTGGCGGAGCTGTTCGACAGCCGCCATGACCCGCTCGCCATGGCGATCCGCGACCATGCCGAGGGCGAATCCAGCTGGCATGCAGCCGTGCATGAACACGAAGAGATTCTCAAGGCGCTGCAGGCCGGCGACCCCATCGCGGCGCAAACCGCCATGCGGGCGCACTTGCGCGCGTCGGAAGAACGCTGGATCGCAGGCGCCATTCAGCAAGACGCCCCGCAGTAAGCCCCTTCTCCATGCGCGGCCCGCCTGTGGCTGCGCCCCCCCTGCTTGGGCGCACCTACGCCACTCCGCCCGCCTCTCAAAGCGGTCTGACCAAATATCTCACCACCGCGCCTTGACCCCTTGAAAACAAGGGATTTCCGGCATCAGGGTTTCCCCCCTCCAGGAATTTCACGCGAGATGTTAAATTGGCCTGACCAATAGGTGAGGCCTGTTTGGCATGACCAGTTGCGGGAGACGCGCACCATTTCCCTCAACTTGGCGCAGTACGCACACGCAATCGGCCCTCACCTCATCCCACCCAAGGAGACCGGAAGGTGACTCACCGTTTGCCATTGCCACGCGCCCATACACAACTTATTCAAGGCCCACGTCAGGCGGAGACTGGCGGCGCTACCTCGGCGGGAGCCGCATCATGCTGACCGTCGTTTGCGAAACGCCGGGCACGCTGCGCGCACTGGACCGGCCCGTCCCGAGCCCCGCCGACGGCGAAGTGCTGCTGCGCGTCAAACGCGTGGGCGTGTGCGGCACTGACCTGCACATCTTCACCGGCAATCAGCCTTACCTGAACTACCCGCGCGTGATGGGGCATGAGCTGTCGGGCATCGTCGAACAGCGCCCGCCGGCAGCGCGCTGAGCAAGGGCGACGTGGTCTATGTGATGCCCTACCTGTCCTGCGGCCATTGCGTTGCATGCCGCCAGGGCCGGACAAACTGCTGCGTCAACATCCAAGTGCTGGGCGTGCATCGCGACGGGGCCTTCACGGAATACCTGAGCGTGCCGCAAGCCTTCGTGCACAAGGCAGACGGCGTCAGTCTCGATCAGGCCGCGATGGTGGAATTTCTGGCCATTGGCGCGCACGCCGTGCGTCGGGCGCAGGTGCGCGCCGGGCAGCGCGTGCTGGTGGTCGGCGCGGGCCCGATCGGCATGGCCGCCATGATCTTCGCCAAGCTGCGCGGCGCGACGGTCACAGCGCTGGATTCGCGCGCGGATCGCCTCGCCTTTGCGACGGAGCAACTCGGCGTGGATGCCAGCGTTGCGCTGGGCGATACCGACGAAGCGCAACTCGCCGCGCTTACAGACAACGAGTTCTATGACGTTGTGTTCGACGCCACGGGCAATCCGAAGGCCATGGAGCGCGGCCTGCGCTTTGTGGCGCATGCCGGCACGTATGTGTTGATCTCGGTGGTGGCGGCCAACCTCTCGTTCTCCGATCCGGAATTCCACAAACGCGAGACCACGCTGCTCGCCAGTCGCAACGCCACCACGGAAGACTTTGAAACCGTGCTCGACGCCATGCGCGCGGGCAAGATTCCCGCCGCGCTCAATACGCACCGCATGGCGCTGGCGGATGTGCCCGAGCACTTCAAAACACTGCTCGACCCGGCCGCCGGCGTGGTGAAAGCCATCGTGGAGTGCTGAGCGCATGACGGCGCCGATCCTCCAGTTCGGCACGAGCCGCTTCCTGCAGGCGCACGTCGACTTGTTCGTGTCGGAAGCGCTCGACGCGGGACAAGCGCTGGGCGGCATCACGGTCGTACAGACGACCGCCAACCCGTCCAGTGCCGCGCGTGTGGCTGCGCTTGCCGGCGGCGCGGGTTACCCGGTGCGCATTCGCGGCTTGCGCGACGGCGCACCCGTTGACCAGACTGTCACCTGCCAGGCCGTGCAGCGCGCCCTGCAGGCCGACGCCGATTGGGAGCAACTGCGCGACCTCATGGCAACAGATGTGCAGGTCGTCGTGTCCAACACCGCCGACCAGGGCTACCAACTCGACCCGCGCGACGATGCCAGCTTGATACAGCAGCCATCGCGCGTGCCGCGCAGCTTCCCCGCGAAACTGGTGACGCTGCTGCTCGGCCGCTGGCTGCGACAGCCGCACGCGCCGCTGTCGCTGTTTCCGTGCGAGCTGATCGAGCGCAATGGCGACACGCTCTGCGCAACGGTCTCCGCGCTGGCACGGCAATGGGCACTGCCCACCGCATTCGTCGATTGGCTGCGCACGCATTGCGTGTGGGCCAACTCGCTCGTAGACCGTATCGTCTCCGAGGCATTGCACCCCGTGGGCGCCGTGGCTGAACCGTACGCCCTGTGGGCCATCGAGCGCCGGCCGGGGCTGGTGCTGCCCTGCACGCACCCGGCCATCGTGCTAACGGATGAACTCGATCATCACGAGCGCCTCAAGCTCTTTCTGCTCAACGCGGGCCACACGTTTCTGGCCGAGCGTTGGCGCGAAGATGCGCACCCCGCCGACATGACGGTCGCGCAGGCCATGGAAGACGCGCGCCTGCGGCCGGAGCTGGAAGCCCTGTGGCACGACGAGATCGTTCCCGTATTCGCGGCGCTCGACAAGCGCGATGCCGCCGAGGCCTATCTCGTCTTGCTGCGGGAGCGCCTGCTGAACCCCTACCTTGCCCACCGCCTGGCCGACATCGCGCAGAACCACGCGCAGAAGAAACAGCGGCGCCTGGCGCCCATCGTCGCGCTCGCGCGGCAGCTGGGATTGCACCTGCCCCAGCCGCGCCTGAACGCCGCGCTGGCCAATCCGAATTGAACCTGCAAAGCATCATGTCCGACGCATCCCTCATTCTTCTTGCCCCCGACGACGATGTGGCCGTCGCGCGCGTGGCGCTCGCGCCAGGCGCAGCACTCAACGCCGGGTTGACCACCCGCGATGCCATTCCCGCCGGTCACAAGGTCGCAATGCGCGACATCGCAGTGGGCCAGCCGGTGCACAAATATGGGCAGGTCATCGGCGTGGCGACAGTGGCCATTCGTGCGGGTGAGCATGTGCACGTCCACAACATCGGCATGGCCCACGCGTCTGCCCAGCACGCCGTGGGCCACGCGTACCGCGCCACCGTCCCCGTCGACACGCTGCCACGTTCCAGGGCTACGTGCGGGCGGATGGCCGCGTCGGCACGCGCAATTTCATTGGCGTCATCTCCAGCGTGAATTGCTCGGCCACCGTGTGCCGGCATATCGTGCAAGCGGCCCAGGCAGAGGCGGCCGCATTTCCCAACGTGGATGGCGTGGTCGCCATCACGCACGGCAGCGGCTGCGGCATGGCCGGCAACGGCGAAGGACTGGAACTGCTGCAGCGCACGCTGCGCGGCTACGCCGACCACCCAAACTTTGCCGGCGTGCTGATCGTTGGACTCGGTTGCGAAGTCAACCAGGTCGCGCCGCTCGTGCAGATGCTAGGGGCGCGCACACCCGGCCTGTTTGCATCGCTGACGATCCAGGAAGAAGGCGGCACGCGTGAAGCCATTGCGGCCGGCCTGTCCATGCTGCGCGACATGCTGCCGATCGCGAACCAGGCAGAACGCAGCGCCGTCCCAGCCAGCCACCTCACGGTGGGCCTGCAATGCGGAGGGTCCGACGGCTACTCCGGCATCAGCGCCAACCCGGCGCTGGGCGCCGCGGTGGATTTGCTGGTGCGGCACGGCGGCACCGCGGTGCTGTCCGAAACACCCGAGATCTATGGCGCGGAACACCTGTTGACCGCACGCGCGGCCACACCTGCCGTGGCCGATGCGCTGATGAACCGGCTGGCCTGGTGGGAGCACTACACCCGCACGCTGGGCGCCGACATGAACAACAACCCTTCGCCCGGCAACAAGGCCGGCGGCGTCACGACCATCCTGGAAAAATCCCTCGGCGCGGTCGCCAAGGGCGGCAGCAGCGGGCTGATGGCCGTGTATGAATACGCGCAGCCGGTGCAGACGCACGGCCTCGTCTTCATGGACACGCCCGGCTACGACCCCGTGTCTGCCACGGGCCAAGTCGCAGGCGGGGCCAACCTGATCTGCTTCACAACGGGCCGCGGTTCCACCTATGGCTGCAAGCCGGTGCCCTCGTTGAAGCTTGCGACCAACAGCACGCTCTATCGGCACATGGAACTCGACATGGACTACGACTGCGGCGGTATCGTCGATGGCCACCTCAGCATCGCGCAAGCCGGCGAGGCGCTGTTCCAGCTGATGCTGGCCACTGCCTCCGGCACGCGCACCAAGAGCGAACTCAATGGCCTGGGCGACAACGAGTTCGTGCCCTGGCAGCTTGGCGCGGTGATGTAACGCGTGTACGCGGCACGCCTCAGGGCAACGCGGCGCGCAACATCAAGAACAACCCGGCGCCGATGGCAACCGCGCCAACGCAGCGGGCCATACGCTGTCCCGCAGGTGCCAGGCGCTCCAGCGTAATCGCCGCTGACACAGCCGCCATTGCGCGCAGATCCATCACACCGGTCACCAGCAGGATTGCCGTCAGGCTCGCGCACGACGCGGCGCAGCGCAGGCCGAGGCGCAAGCCAAATCGCCATGCAGCGCGCCCAGGCGCCGGCACTGCACGGCACCGTGCAAGCTGGCGCGCCTTCCATGCGCTGAACTGCAGTGCGCCGGCCGCAAGAACAACCGCGCCGCTGGCAAACGGCACCACGTGCGCCAACACCGGCCACGTCATTTCAAGCTGGGCCAACGCTGCACCTAGCGCAAAGACCGTCGCACCGACCAGCGCCCACACCGCGAAGTACCCCGCGCCTGCCAACGCCGTCAGCGCATCAACGTTCGGCTTGCCCGTCAGGTAAAGCGCAACGCGATACCGCCGCAGCATTGGCAGCAATGACGGCAGCATCATCGCCATCATCATCCCTGTCCACATGCCAATGAAGGACGCGGCAAAGCTCCACCACGTCCGGCCGCACATCGGCATCCAGGCCATCGGCAGTTCGGTCATGCCCGGCATGGCGTTGCACCACGCTATCGTCGCTGTCGCGCTGGCGATGAACAGCAATGCCGAGACGGCCACGAAGCCGCGCTCGGACACGGCATGCTCGCGCGACGCCTCAACGCTGCTGAGCGTATTCGTCATGGCGACGCCACCAGACACCGGTTTCGTTGCGGCCCAGCGGCGCGCGGTCCAGCCACTGGTATGCGCCCCACAAGCCGTCAAGCCCGCGCGCGTAGGTGGAATACGTGTGATACACGACGCCATCTTCCAGCACGAACGCGCTCATGCCGGGCCGGTCGCGCACATAGGTGGGCGCATCGGTGCCGCACATGCTGGCGAACTGCTGCACGGGTTCGGGCAAGTCGGATGCATCCATCACGTGGCTGCCGCGCACGTAGTTGTAGTCGGCGCTGCCGGCGCGCTGCTGGTCTTCCGTGATCGAGACGTTGAAGTCGTAGTTGAAATCACTGCCCACCGACGACGCCCACGGGAAGCTCCAGCCCATCCGCTCCCGGTACTCCAGTAACTTGGCCAACGGCCCGCGCGACACCGCCATCAGCGTGACGTCGTGGTTCGCAAGATGCGTGACGAAGCCATCAAAGCCGTCGGCAATCATCGAGCACGAGGGGCAGCCCGCCTTGTAGTCGGGCCCGAACATGAAGTGATAGACCAGCAGTTGCGAACGTCCGCCAAACAGATCGGCCAGCGAGGCGCTGCCGTTCTCGGTTTCAAAGCGATAGGTTTTGTCGATGCGAACCCACGGCAGTGCCTGCCGGCGGCGCGCGAGTTCATCGCTGCGGCGCGTGAGTTCCTTCTCGGCCTTGAGCAGTTCAATGCGCTCTGCCAGCCACGTTGCGCGGGTTGCTGTCGGGTGTGTTGCACTCATGCTTGCCTCCGTTTTTGGGTGAGTGGTCGTGTGCTAGATTAGGCGCCGACCTCAAACGGCGGGAGTGACAAGTGTGGCGGGATTCGAATGGATTCATTGATCACGGCTGCAGCCCGCGCACTCGCCGCCGGTGACCCATTCGGAGCGCTGAACCGCGTCGCCTTGCGTGACGACGCGCCCGCACTCGCACTGCGCGGCATCGCCATGGCGCAGCTCGGTGACCTGGCACGCGCCAAGCTCCTGCTGCGCCGCGCCGCCCGCGCATTCGGCGCACGCGAGGCCGTGGCACGCGCACGCTGCATCGTCGCGGAAGCCGAAGTCGCCCTCGCCTCGCGCGATCTGGGCTGGCCCGCCAAAACCCTCGACACGGCACGCGCCACGCTCGAGGCGCACGGTGATCACGTCAACGCCGCACATGCGCGATATCTCAGCATCCGCCGCCTGTTGCTGATCGGCCGCCTTGACGACGCCGAAGCCGCGCTCGCCGCGCTAAGCCCGGCGCGTCTTCCTGCAGTCTTGCGGGCGGCACATGCGCTCGTCGTCGCCGGCATTGCCATCCGACGTTTGCAGACCACCGCCGCACGCGCAGCCTTGAGCGGCGCCGATCTCGCGGCGCGTCAGGCCGGCATCCCGACGCTCACGGCCGAAGTCGAACGTGCCGCCCAGGCCTTGAGCGCACCGGCTGCGCGGCTCATCTCGCGCGGCGAAGAACGTGTCCTGCGTCTTGATGATGTCGAAACCCTGTTTGCGTCGGAAGCGCTGGTGGTGGACGCGTGCCGGCTCGCCGTGCGACAGACCGATATGGTCGTCCCACTCGCCACGCGGCCCGTGCTGTTCACGCTGGCGCGGGCATTGGCGGAAGCGTGGCCGGAAGACGTGCCCCGAGACGCCCTCATCGCGCGCGCATTCCGCACCCGGCATCCGGACGACTCGCACCGTGTGCGCCTGCGCGTGGAGATCGGCCGTTTGCGCACGGCACTTGGTGCGTTGGGCACGGTCAAGGCGACCAAGCACGGATTCGCACTGCAACCCCACGCGGCACCAAGCGTCGTCGTGCTCGCACAGCCCGTCGACGAGCAATACGCCGCCGTGCTGGCGTGCCTGGCCGATGGGGAATCGTGGTCCAGCTCTGCATTGGCATTGGCGCTCGGGGCCAGCCAGCGCACGGTACAGCGCGCGCTCGACGCATTGGCCGCCGCCGGTAAGGTGCAGTTCTTCGGTCGCGGGCGCGCGCGCCGCTGGGTGACGCCGCCGGTACCCGGATTCGCGACCACCTTGTTACTCCCTGCGCCGCTGCCAAGTGACTAGGATGAAGACTCCACAACCGAATCCAGCGAGCCCCACATGAAACGATCCACCGCCGAAGTCGTGCGCGAATACGGCCCCTTCCCCGGCGCTGAAAACGTAGGCGGCGTGACCTACGACGGTCAGCACGTCTGGTTTGCTGCCGGCGGCCAGTTGAAGGAACTCGACCCCGAGAGCGGCAAGGCACTGCGCTCCATCGACGTGCCCGCTCATGCCGGTACCGCGTTCGACGGGCGCCACCTGTTCCAGATTGCCGAAGACCGCATCCAGAAGATCGACCCGCAAACCGGCACCGTGCTCGCCACGATTCCAGCGCCCGGTGCGGGCGGAGACTCGGGCCTCGCTTGGGCCGAAGGCACGCTGTGGGTCGGTCATTACCGTGAGCGCAAGATCCGCCAGATCGATCCGGACACCGGCAAGGTGTTGCGCACCATCGAGTCGAACCGGTTCGTGACGGGCGTCACCTGGGTCGACGGAGAACTCTGGCATGCCACGTGGGAAGGCGATACGAGCGAGCTGCGGCACATCGATCCGCAGACCGGCGAAGTGCTGGAGCAGCTTGATATGCCGGCCGGCATCACCGTGTCGGGACTGGAGTCGGATGGTGCCGATCAGTTCTTTTGCGGCGGCGGCACCACGGGGAAGATTCGCGCGGTACGGCGGCCCCGCAAGCAGGCGGCATAGGCGAGCCGTGGCGCATGCGTTTAGCCGAAAAAAAACCCCGCGATGCGGGGTTTTTTCTTGGCAGATGAACGACCGATCAGATCGCTTCGATCTTCGTGGCAGCCGGGCCCTTCTGGCCAACGCCTGCAACGTAGCGAACCTTCTGGCCCTCTTGGAGGGACTTGAACCCGCTGCCCTGAACTTCAGAGAAGTGAGCGAAGAGATCGTTGCCGCCTGCGTCCGGGGTGATGAAGCCGAAGCCCTTGGAGTCGTTGAACCACTTTACTGTGCCGGTTTCCATGTTGGATATCCTAAAAAGTTCTGTATGAGCCTGTGCTCACCAGGCACGACAATCAAGGAAGAAACATGGAGCAAAGGAAGTACCGCGTGGCGTGACGACCCAGAACATCGGAGTAACTGCTTGAAGATCCTGCGGGGATTGGTTCTACAGGTGTTCCGTGGATGTGTCAACAAATATTACATAGCGCGCCGCCGTCGGCCGTCCCGGCGCAGATGCTGGACAGAAAAAAGCCCGCGTCATGCGGGCTTCTTTCCACTTGGGGAGAAAACCTCACTCCCACTCAATCGTCGCAGGCGGCTTGCCCGACACGTCGTACACGACGCGGCTCAAACCACGCACCTCGTTGATGATGCGGTTCGACACGCGGCCCAGCAGCGTGTACGGCAGATGCGCCCAATGTGCGGTCATGAAGTCGGTGGTCTGCACGGCACGCAACGCCGTCACGTAGTCGTATGTGCGGCCATCGCCCATCACGCCGACGGACTTGATCGGCAGGAACACCGCAAACGCCTGGCTGGTCAGGTCGTACCAGCTCTTGCCGACATCGCCTTCGCCGCAGATGCCGGCGGCAGCGTCCTGCGCCGTGGCCTTGGTACCGCGCAGCTCTTCGATGAAGATCGCGTCGGCACGGCGCAGCAGGTCTGCATATTCGCGCTTGACCTCGCCCAGAATACGCACGCCCAGGCCCGGCCCCGGGAACGGATGGCGATAGACCATTTCGTGCGGCAGGCCCAGCGCCACGCCCAGCTCGCGCACTTCATCCTTGAACAGGTCGCGCAGCGGTTCGAGCAACTTCAGGCCGAGCGTTTCCGGCAGGCCGCCCACGTTGTGGTGGCTCTTGATCGTCGTTGCCTTCTTCGTCTTGGTGCCGCCCGATTCCACCACGTCCGGGTAGATCGTGCCCTGCGCCAGCCACTTGGCGTTGCTGAGTTTCTTGGCTTCGGCCTGGAACACCTCAACGAACTCGCGGCCGATGATCTTGCGCTTGGCTTCAGGGTCCGTCACACCGGCCAGATGGCCGAGGAACTGCTCAGACGCGTCCACGTGCACGACCTTGGCGTGGAGGCGGCCGGCGAACATGTCCATCACCATCTTGCCTTCGTCCAGGCGCAGCAGGCCGTGGTCGACGAACACGCAGGTCAGCTGGTCACCGATCGCGCGGTGAATGAGCGCCGCCGCCACCGACGAATCGACGCCGCCCGACAGGCCAAGGATCACCTCTTCGTCGCCGACTTGCTCGCGGATGCGCTTGACGGCTTCCTCGATGTGGTCGCGCATGATCCAGTCCGGCTTGGCACCGGCGATCTCCAGCACGAAGCGCTCGAGCATCGCGCGGCCCTGCACGGTGTGCGTGACTTCCGGGTGGAACTGCACGGCGTAGTAGCCACGCGCCTCGTCGGCCATGCCGGCGATGGGGCAGCTTGGCGTCGAGGCCAGCAGCTTGAAGCCCGGGGGCAGCTCGGCAACCTTGTCGCCGTGGCTCATCCACACCTTGAGCATGCCGTGGCCTTCCGGCGTGGCGAAATCCTGGATGTCCTTGAGCAGGCGAGTGTGGCCATGCGCGCGCACTTCGGCGTAACCGAATTCGCGGTGGTCGCTCCACTCGACCTTGCCGCCCAGCTGCACGGCCATGGTCTGCATGCCGTAGCAGATGCCCAGCACCGGCACGCCCAGGTCCCACACGGCCTGGGGGGCGCGCAGCTGGTGGTCTTCGTAGGTGCTGGCGTGGCTGCCGGACAGGATGATCGCCTTGGGCGCGAACTCGCGCACGAAGGCGTCGGACACGTCGTTCGGATGGATCTCGCAATAGACGTGTGCTTCACGCACGCGCCGCGCAATCAGTTGCGTGACCTGCGAGCCGAAATCAAGGATGAGGACTTTGTCGTGCATGTTGTGGAGGAATGGAATCGGCAATCGTGTCGACTTCAGTGCCGGGGCCGTAGCCCGGAGGCGGCATGTAGCCAGGTTCTTTGCGTTGCGCCTTTTCTGCGCGTTCGCGTTCGCGCGCGGCCGCGGCATCTTCACGGGCCTTCTGCGCGCGCACGCGCTCATGGGTGCGCACACGGCGCGACGCGGGAATCTGCACAGCGGAAAACGCCGCCAGCACCGCCGCAAACGTCGGCAGCCAGATGCGGCCTGCGCCGTCCACCGGCAGGTGGAAGAACAGCAGCCACGCAATCACCAGCACGGCGACCGCCAGGTTCACATGACCGACCACCTGCGCCACGGCGGTCGTCAGTTGACCGTTGACGGTGGCGTGCCACAGCAGCCACGCCACGCCAATCAGCGTGACGCCGAGCAGCTGACCGTACATCGCCGGCTCCGGCTGCGGCAATTGCAGCGCGCCGAAGATGGACGTCATCGGTGAAGCCAGCAGGACGAGACCGACGCACAGTGCGACAGCCGCATCCAGAAACAGAACGAGTCGCAAAAGCGCTTTCATCATCGTCTCCAGTTGCGGGCGGCCGCCCGTGCTTCGGCCGCCGGTTGATTCAGCCGGAGCGCCCGCGCACCCCGGCGGCAGTACTGCTTGCCTTCTATCTTGTTTGCGATGATCGGCAAGCGATCAGTCGCGGTGATAGTTCGGCGCTTCCTTCGTGATCTGCACGTCGTGCACGTGCGATTCGTTCATGCCAGCGGCGGTGATCTCGACAAATTGCGCCTTCTCGTGCCATTCGGCAATCGATGCGCAACCGCAGTAGCCCATCGACGAGCGGACGCCACCCGTGAGTTGATGCACGATCGGCAACGCGGAACCCTTGTAAGGCACGCGGCCCTCGATACCTTCGGGCACCAGCTTGTCGACGTTGGCGGTGTTGTCTTCCTGGAAGTAACGGTCGGCAGCGCCGTCCTTCATCGCGCCCACCGAGCCCATGCCGCGGTAGCTCTTGTACGAGCGACCCTGGAACAGGAACACCTCACCCGGCGATTCGTCCGTACCGGCAAACATGCCGCCCATCATCACGGTGTGTGCGCCGGCAGCCAGCGCCTTGGCGACGTCGCCCGAGTAGCGGATACCGCCGTCGGCGATCAGGGGAACGCCGGTGCCCTTCAGTGCCTCGGCCACATTCGACACGGCAAAGATCTGCGGCACGCCCACGCCAGCGACGATCCGCGTCGTGCAGATCGAGCCCGGGCCGATACCGACCTTGACGCCATCCGCACCGTGGTCGACCAGCGCCTTGGCAGCGTCGCCCGTGGCGATGTTGCCGCCAATCACCTGCACTTGCGGGTAGTTGTCCTTGATCCAACGCACGCGACTCAGCACGCCCTGGCTGTGACCGTGCGCGGTGTCCACCACGATCACGTCCACGCCGGCCTTGACCAGCAAATCGATACGCAGATCGTTATCCGGGCCCACGCCCACCGCCGCACCCACGCGCAGCGAACCGCGTTCGTCCTTCGACGCCAGCGGGTATTCGGTGGCCTTCTGGATGTCCTTGACGGTGATCAGGCCGCGCAGCTCGAAAGCCTCGCCCACCACCAGCACACGCTCCAGGCGGTGCTTGTTCATCAGGCGCTTGGCCTCTTCCAGCGAGGCGCCTTCCTTGACGGTGACGAGCTTCTCGCTCGGCGTCATCTTGGCGCGCACCGGGGCGTCCAGTTCCTCTTCGAAACGCAGATCGCGGTTGGTGATGATGCCCACCACCTTCTTGCCTTCCAGCACCGGGAAGCCCGAAATGCCGTGCTGGGCCGACAGCGCCATCACGTCGCGGATCTTCATGTCCGGACCGATGGTGATCGGGTCACGCAGCACGCCCGATTCAAAGCGCTTGACCTTGGCGACTTCGCGCGCCTGTTCTTCCGGCTTCAGGTTCTTGTGGACGATACCGATGCCACCTTGCTGCGCCATGGCGATGGCGAGCCGCGCTTCCGTGACCGTATCCATGGCGGCGGAGACGAGCGGAATGGCGAGTTCGATCGAACGGGTGAGCTTGGTGCGAAGGGACGTATCGCGGGGCAGGACGGCCGAGTAGGCCGGGACGAGCAGCACATCATCGAACGTGAGTGCTTTCTGGACAAGACGCATAGCAATTTCCTCTAGGCGCAAAATCGGATTATACGGGAATTCGCCCCACGGTTGTAGAGACCCGTGCTATGCTCGATAAATTTTTCTTCGCGCACGCACCTCCAGCGCTCTGCGCCGCCAGCGGCCGCGCCGAATCAGCCTCGCGAGTGTTCGAATGGGAATTGGCGTATTGTGCGCCCTGCTGGCCGGGGCGATGTGGGGCATGGTCTTTGTTGCGCCCCGCGCGCTGCCCGCCTTTTCACCGTGGGAACTGACCCTCGGCCGCTACCTCGCCTACGGCATCATCGCCGCCATTGCGGCCGGCCCGATCCTCCCCCGCATTGCCCGCAAGATAACGCGCGCCGATTGCCTGGCGCTCGTCCGGCAATCCTGCAGCGGCAATCTTGTCTATTACGTACTTCTGGCCTTCGCCGTGCAACTGGCCGGAGTCGCGCCCACCTCGCTGATCATCGGCATCTTGCCCATCACCGTCACGGTTCTGGGGCGGCGCGACCACGGCGCTGTGCCGCTTTCCCGGCTGATCTGGCCGCTGCTCTTGGTAGCTGCCGGCATTGTCTGCATCAATGTCGACCTGTTTGGACATCAGGCCACCGCCGCGGCGGCCAATGTCCGGCCGATCTGGCAGCGCATTGCCGGCATCGTCTGTGCGGCCGGCGCGCTGTGCAGCTGGACGTGGTACGCCGTCGACAACGCCCGCTACCTGCAGCGCAATCCGCATTTTTCCAGCAACGAATGGTCTGCCCTATATGGCATTTCGAGCGGCATTCTGTCGGCAGCGTTGATCACGGTGGCTCTGCTCACGGTCGGCACAGCATGGATGAGCGCCGGCGGACGTATCTGGGGCACGTTCTGGGCGGTCAATGCGGCCGTGGCACTTGGCGCGTCGCTGATCGGCAACAACCTGTGGAACATCGCCTCGCGACGGCTGCCGCTCACGCTGTCGGGCCAGATGATCGTGTTCGAGACGCTGTTTGCGCTGGCATATGGCTTCGTGTACGACGGCCGCTGGCCACGCCCGCTTGAGATCGCCGCAATCGCCTTGCTCATCCTGGGTGTCGGCTGGTCGGTGCGCTTGCATGCCAACGACAAGTCTGCATAAACTGGGCGCCTTGCCGGGGGGCGAGTCGACAGGCCGAGCCAGGCCGTCGGCGTAGATTGGCGAGTGGCGATCACGCCACCGGGCTCCCGTGCGCGTCGAGGGGCCGTCGTCGGGTCGGCCAGCGCGCCGTCGGCAGTCCACGAACGAGAACTCCATGAAACGACTGCACGTCCTGTTGCCTGCCACTGCGGCCCTGATCGCCCTTGCCTGCCCGGTTGCCCAGGCGCAATGGGCCTGGCAATGGCGCGACGACAAGGGCCACATGGTCTACAGCGACGCTGCACCGCCGCCGTCGGTGCCGCCCAGCCGCATCATCCGCAACCCGAACAGCCGCACGGCCACGGCCTATGAAGCGCTGTCCGCACCTGCCTCGGGCGTCAAGGCGGCAGACCCGAACGCAGCCGCGAAACCCCGCCAGCCGGCCTCCGGCGTCGCCGCGTCCAACCCAGACGAAGAATTGCGCAAGCGCATGGCCGACCGCGCCAAGAAGGAACAGGACGAGGCCAAGCAGGCGGAGCAGGCCCAGCGCAAACAGGCAGAATGCCAGCGCCTTCGCGCCGACACCGCCTACCTCCAGGGCGGTCGCCGCTATGCCACGCCGCAGCCGGATGGGTCGCTTTCGTATATGGATGACAACCAGCGCGCCCAGGCCATTCAGCGCAACCAGGCCGTGCTGGACCAGAACTGCGGCTAAGACTAAGACTTACTCGAGGACGTCGTCTTTGGGCGGCGCCTCGTTGCGCAGCCACTTCAGCCCTTCGCGCGTGCCCGTGGCCCGCACCTTCTGCACACGCCGCCGGCGTGCGGTCTTCGGATCGGCGATCAGCGGACCCAGGATTTCCACCCGGTCACGCGCATGCAATGCGGCATCGGGGGTCTTGCGCTTGCCGTAAACACCCAGCCGGCAGGTCTCGATCGTCAGATCCACGCCGCTGAGCAAGCCGGACGCCCGCACGGCGTCGGCCACCGTCGCCTGCGCCGGCACTTGCACGTTGACAAGCCGCGGCGGCGTGACCGTCGCCAGGCAGACCATCACGTCAATCACGGAATTGGGTTCAGGACTCGCCATACACAGCCTCGGCGCGTTTGACGAATGAGTCGACGAAGGTGTTGGCGATCATGCTGAACACCGGGCCGATGAGCTTTTCCAGAATCACACTGGAAAACTCGTAATGCAGGTGGAAATTGATCTTGCAGGCATCCGCGCGCAGCGGCGTGAAGATCCAGAAACCGGTGAACGACTTGAAAGGCCCGTCTGCGAACGTCATATCGATGCGGGTGGGCCGCGTTTGCACGTTGCGCGTGCGAAAGAATTGATGGATGCCCTTGAAGGCGATATCGACACGCGCGTCGAGTGACGTTTCCGTCTGCTCGTAGATTTCCACGCCGCCGCACCAGGGCAGAAAGTTCGGATAGTCCTTGACGTCGGTGACCAGGTCGAACATCTGTTCGGCCGAGTAGCCAATCAACACGGTTTTTTCAACGTCTGCCATGCGTCATCCGAAAGCTTTGCGCGCCGCGCCCCGGTTGGGATTGCGGCGGATTTGTTAAACTCGCCATTTTATCGCAGCGCATGCAGGGATCATCACCCCAATGCGCGCACCGCATATTCCAACGTATGACCATCGCCGACAACAAGAAGGCCTTCTTCGATTACTTCATCGAGGAGCGCTACGAGGCAGGCATGGCTCTCGAGGGCTGGGAGGTGAAAGCCATCCGAGCCAACCGTGCGCAGATCAAGGAAGGCTACGTCGTCATTCGTAACGCCGAGCTGTTCCTGATCGGGGCCCATATCAGCCCGCTGCAATCGGCCTCCACGCATGTCAATCCAGACCCCGTGCGCACGCGCAAACTGCTGCTGCACGCCGAAGAGATCAGGAAGCTCATCGGCAAGGTGGAGCAGCGCGGCTACACGCTCGTGCCGCTCAACCTGCACTACACGCGCGGCCGCGTGAAATGCGAAATCGGCTTGGCGAAGGGCAAGAAGCTCTTCGACAAGCGCGAAACCGAAAAGGACCGCGACTGGCAGCGCGAAAAAGCGCGCCTCATGCGCGAGAAGGCCTGAGCCCTCGCGCTTGCCGACCTTTACGCGCTCGGCCGCTGCTGCTTCACAATCGTCAACGCTGACGCAATCATCGTGCTCAGGTCGCCCATGTTGCCCGGCACGATGAGCGTGTTGCCCTGCTTGGCCAGGTTGCCGAACGCGCTCACATACTCTTCCGCCACTTTCAGGTTAACGGCATCGACACCACCCTCGGTGCGAATGGCCTGACCGATCTTCTGGATCGCCTGTGCGTTGGCTTCGGCCACCGCCAGAATCGCCGCCGCCTCACCCTGCGCCTTGTTGATGGCAGCCTGCTTTTCACCTTCGGATTTCTGGATGGCAGCCTCGCGCGCACCAGATGCCAGGTTGATCTGCTCCTGACGTTTACCCTCCGATGCGGCGATGAGCGCACGCTTTTCGCGCTCGGCCGTAATCTGCGCCTGCATGGCATGCAGGATTTCCTTCGGCGGGGTTAGATCCTTGATCTCGTAACGCAGCACCTTCACGCCCCAGTTCGATGCCGCCTCATCCAGCGCATTGACGACGCTGTGGTTGATGAAGTCACGCTCTTCAAACGTCTTGTCCAGTTCCAGCTTGCCGACCACCGAGCGCAGCGTCGTCTGCGCGAGCTGCGTGATGGCGATCACGAAATTGCTGGAGCCATACGATGCCCGCATCGGGTCGGTCACCTGGAAATACAGGATGCCGTCCACCTGCAGTTGCGTGTTGTCCTTGGTGATGCAAATCTGGCTCGGCACGTCGAGCGGGATTTCCTTGAGCACGTGCTTGTAGGCCACGCGATCGACAAAGGGCAGCACGATGTTGAGCCCCGGCGAGAGCGTCGCGTGATACTTGCCCAGCCGCTCCAGAATCCAGGCGTGCTGTTGCGGCACGATCTTGATGCCTTGCGCGATGAGCACGATGGCGGCAAACAGGACGATGATCGCGAGAGTCCCCAGCTCGAACATAGAACCTCCGTGGTTGAGCTTGTTGGTTGTTTTGAGTGCGATGTGCGTGTTATTTGGGCGCGACGACGAGCACGTTGCCGCGCACTTCGACGATCCGGAACTCGCCACCTGTGGCGGGCGCGTGCGGTGCAAGTTCGACATCCCAGGCGGCGCCGCGATACTGCACGCGCGCGCGGCGCTCCGGCGACCAGGCGTCGACGCGCAGGGTCTCGCCGATATCCAGATTGACGTTGCGATTACGGGCGGCGTTCTCGCGCGTCGCCCGCCCGTAGCGCGTACGCCGCAGCCCGACGATGCCAAACACCGCCACGATGGCGGCCACGATGGCCTGCGCAGGAAATGCGAGGCCGATCAGCGCAGCAAGGCCGCCGGCAATCAGCCCAATCGCCACCATCAGCAGATAGAAGGTCCCCGTCATCAGCTCGCCGATGACGAGCAGCACGGCCAGAGAAAACCAGACGGTCTGAGCCGACATACTCCCTCTCCCTGAATCCCATAAAAAAACCCCCGCGACGCTGTTCGTCTGCGGGGGCATGTCGCTCGGCCCCCGCCAGCGCTGGACGCCGCCGGGCACTTCGCGTTCTTGTTGGCGCGCACCCGTCAGGATACGCGCCTTGTCTTACGACATTCGTTGTAACGCTCTAGTTCAAGCTCAAGCCGAACCGAGCTTCTGCCATGTGTCGACCACCGAATCCGGGTTCAGCGAGATCGACGAGATGCCTTCCTTCGCCAGCCACTCGGCAAAATCCGGGTGATCGGACGGGCCCTGACCGCAGATGCCGACGTACTTGTTCATCGACAGCGCCGTGGAGATGGCGCGCTGCAGCATGAACTTGACCGCCGGATCGCGCTCATCGAAGTCCTTGGCCAGCAGCTCCATGCCGGAGTCGCGGTCCAGGCCGAGCGTGAGCTGCGTCAGGTCATTCGAACCGATCGAGAAACCGTCGAAGTACTGCAGGAACTGTTCGGCCAGGATCGCGTTGGACGGCACTTCGCACATCATGATCAGACGCAGGCCGTTCTCGCCGCGCTTCAGGCCGTACTTGGCCAGCAGCTCAACAACCTTCTCGGCCTGGCCGAGCGTACGCACGAACGGCACCATCACTTCGACGTTGGTCAGGCCCATCTCGTCGCGCACGCGCTTCATGGCGCGGCACTCCATCTCGAAGGCTTCGGCAAAGTCTTCAGCGATGTAACGCGAGGCGCCACGGAAGCCCAGCATCGGGTTTTCTTCGTCCGGCTCGTAGCGCGAACCGCCGATCAGCTTCTTGTACTCGTTGGACTTGAAGTCCGACAGGCGCACGATCACGGGCTTCGGATAGAACGCCGCTGCGATGGTGGCAATGCCCTCGGCCAGCTTGTCGACGTAGAACGCCCGCGGGCTGGCATGGCCACGGGCCACGCTTTCCACGGCCTTCTTCAGATCGCTGTCGACCTGCGGGTAGTCGAGGATCGCCTTCGGGTGAACGCCGATGTTGTTGTTGATGATGAATTCCAGACGGGCGAGGCCCACGCCGCCGTTCGGAATCTGGCAGAAATCGAACGCCAGTTGCGGGTTGCCGACGTTCATCATGATCTTGGTGCTGATCGTCGGCATTTCGCCGCGCTGGACTTCCGTGATTTCGGTTTCCAGCAGACCGTCGTAGATCTTGCCTTCGTCGCCTTCGGCGCACGAGACCGTCACGAGCGTGCCGTCCTTCAGCAGATCGGTCGCATCGCCGCAGCCGACCACCGCCGGCACACCCAGCTCACGCGCGATGATGGCCGCGTGGCAGGTACGACCGCCGCGGTTCGTGACGATGGCCGAGGCGCGCTTCATCACCGGTTCCCAGTTCGGGTCGGTCATGTCGGCAACCAGGACGTCACCCGGCTGCACACGTTCCATTTCAGCCGGATCGTTGATCACGCGCACCGGGCCCGTGCCGATCTTCTGGCCAATGGCGCGGCCGGTGGTCAGCACCGGCGCCGAGCCCTTCAGGCGGAAACGCTGCTCGACCTTGCCGTGCGCCTGGCTCTTCACCGTCTCAGGGCGGGCCTGGAGGATGTAGATCTTGCCGTCCTTGCCGTCCTTGCCCCACTCGATGTCCATCGGGCGGCCGTAGTGCTTTTCGATGATGACGGCGTACTTCGCCAGCTCTGCAACGTCGGCATCGTTGATGGAGTAGCGGTTGCGGAGTTCACCCGGCACGTCGACGGTCTTCACGCGGCCTTCTTCGCCCGGCGCGGTGAATTCCATCTTGATCAGCTTGGAGCCGATCGAGCGGCGGATGATCGGGTACTTGCCGGCGGCCAGCGTCGGTTTGAAGACGTAGAACTCGTCCGGGTTCACGGCGCCCTGCACCACCGTTTCGCCCAGGCCGTAGCTGGAGGTGATGAAAACGACATCCTGGAAGCCCGATTCGGTGTCGATGGTGAACATCACGCCCGAGGCGCCGCAGTCCGAGCGCACCATGCGCTGGATACCCGCCGACAGGGCGACCACGTCATGGGCGAAGCCCTTGTGCACGCGGTACGAAATCGCGCGGTCGTTGTACAGCGAGGCGAACACGTGCTTGATCTTGTCGAGCACGTCGTCGATGCCGAGCACGTTGAGATAGCTCTCTTGCTGGCCGGCAAACGAAGCGTCCGGCAGGTCTTCCGCCGTGGCCGAGGAGCGCACCGCGAACGATGCCTCGGCGCCTTCGCGGGCCGACACGCGAGCGTACGACTCGCGAATCTCCTTCTCCAGACGCGGCTGGAACGGCGCGGTGGCGACCCACTCGCGGATCTCCTTGCCGGCGACCGCCAGCGCCTTGACGTCGTCGACGTCGAGGCTGGCCAGACGCTGCGAGATGCGCTCCGTCAGGTTGTTGTGTGCAAGGAAATCGCGGAACGCCAGTGCCGTGGTGGCAAAACCGCCCGGAACGCGCACGCCGGCGCCGTCCAGCTGGGAGATCATCTCGCCCAGCGAAGCGTTTTTCCCGCCAACGACCTCGACATCGGTCATCCGCAATTGCTCGAACGGCAGCACATAGGCGCCGTCTTGCGACAGGTTAGTCATACAAGCCCCTAAACTAAGTGAAAAACCGGTCGGATCCGCACGGGGCTTTCTTCTTGTCGTCTGGCCGTACGAATCGCTTGGCTAAATCATCCGGAAGCCATGCCAGGATTGCCGCTGCGGCAGCGCCTGGCAGGCAATTGGCCCGAATTGCTTAGCTAAACGATCGCCGCTATTCTACCGTGCCGCAGCACGATTTCCTGCCGGCGTGCTGGAAAAACCCCTCGTTTTCGATGACCGACCTCGCCTCCGCATCTCCCAACCGGACACCTTTCCGGACCGTTTTCATCGTGTCGGATGGCACCGGGATCACCGCAGAAACCTTCAGCCACTCGATCCTGGCGCAGTTTGAGATGAAATTCCGCCAGGTGCGGATTCCGTTTGTCGACACGATCGACAAGGCGCATGTTGCGGTCGCCAAGATCAACGAGGCGTTTCACGTCGAAGGGGTGAGGCCGATCGTCTTCACCACGTTGGTGGATGCCGAGGCAAACGAGATCGTCCATCGGGCCAAGGCCACCATCCTGGACATGTTCCAGACCTTCATCGAGCCGCTCGAGAGGGAGCTGAACCTCAAGTCCACGCATGCCATTGGCCGGTTTCACCAGAATGCTGACACCGAGGCGTACAAGAACCGCATCGAAGCGATCAATTTTTCACTTGCCCACGATGACGGGCAGTCACACAAGAACCTGGCCGAGGCGGATGTGATTTTGGTGGGGGTATCGCGCAGCGGCAAGACGCCGACCAGCCTGTACCTGGCGATGCAATATGGCGTGAAATCGGCCAACTACCCGCTCATTCCGGATGATTTCGAGCGCGGCAAGCTGCCCACCGTGCTGTACGACTACAAGAGCAAGATTTTCGGGCTGTCGATCGACCCTCAGCGCCTGTCGGAAATCCGCAATGAACGTCGCCCAGGCAGCAAATACGCAGCACTGGAAAATTGCCGCTACGAGATCAACGAGGCCGAAGCGATGATGCGGCGCGAGGGCATCAAGTGGCTGTCGTCAACGCACAAGTCGATCGAGGAAATTGCCACGACGATCCTGCAGGACATCAAGATGGAGCACGGCAACTACTGAGCGTAGGACGCCAAAGCACAAGCAAAACGGCCGGCATTGCACCGGCGTTTTGCTTTTCTGTGCCGGTCAGGCGCGATCGCGCACCCAGTTGCCGCCGTGCGCCGCAGCTTGCGCGGCTGGCGATGTTTCCAGATAGGCCAGCGCCTGCTCGGTTGAGCCTTCATCATGCGGCGTATAGCTGCGCCGGAAATAGCGCAGCGCGGCCCCCAGCATCTTCCAGAACGAGGGCAGGCAGTTACGCCGCGAGCCATACCACCAGCCGCGGATAAAGCCGGGAAACCTGCCCGCGCCCGGATCGCGCTTGTGCATGAAGCGGAAGCCCGTCACCAGGAAATACAGCAGCAACAGGATCGTGGTCAGCATGTGGAAGCAGCGTTCGAGATACGTGCCGCCCATGTGCCGAAAGATGTCGAAGGCGACGGTGCGGTGCTCGACTTCCTCCGCGCCGTGCCAGCGCAACAGGTCCAGCATGACGGGATCGGCGCGGGCGGCGTCCAGCCCCTTTGCGTTGAGGACCCAGTTGCCCAGATAGCCGAAAAAGTGCTCGAGCGCGGCGATGATGCCGAGTTGCTGCCGCAGCCAGAAGCACGTGTGGCCGATCTTCAGACCGAGCGGCTGTTCGCCGAGCACCTTGGAGAACAGCCAGTCGAGCCGCTTGGTAAAAGGCTGGGTATCGATGCCGTGGTCTTTGTAGTAATGCGTCAGCACGCCGCCATGCGAGCGCGAATGGACGGCCTCCTGGCGCAGAAAGCCCTCGGCGTCGGCGCGCAGCTTCGCGTCGGTAATCAGCGGCAGCGCCTTGTTGTAGACGCGGCAAAACCATAACTCGCCAGCGGGAAACAACAGATTCAGGATGTTGATGATGTGCGTGCTGGACGGATCGCCGGGAATCCACTGGATAGGCGTGTCCTTCCAGTCGAAACGGACGTGGCGTGCCTTGATGAAATAATCGGGCGCGGTCATGGTGGTCTCCGGATGTTCATGTCGGCGCGGGTTCAATGCCCGGCCATGCTCACGCGCGCGATCAGCCGGCTGAGCCATTGCGCGTAGCGCGAGATGAAGCGTGACGAATGCGCCTCGATACCGATCGTGACGACGGGCTTGTTGTGCTGAATCGCAGTCAACATGGCTTTCGCGACGGTCTCGGGCTTGAGGCCCCGCAGTTGGTAGAGCTTCGTCGCGCGGGCGCGCAGTTGCGCCTGCTGTGCCTCGGTCGTGCCGGTGTAGACCGTGGAGGCCATGATTCCCGTCTCTGCAAAACCGGGGCAGATGGCCGACACGCCAATGCCTTGCCCGACCAGTTCGCCACGCATGCATTCGGACAACATCAGCACCGCGGCCTTCGTCGTCGCATAGGCGGCAAGATCGCGCGATGGCGCAAAGGCCGCTGCCGATGCGGTGTTCAGGATGTGCCCGCCCTGCCCGCGCGCCACCATCTGCTTGGCGAACAGGCGCGCACCGTGGATCACGCCCCACACGTTCACGTGCAGGATGCGTTGCCAATCGCGCTCGGACGTGTCGACAATGCCGCCCGCCATACCGATGCCCGCGTTGTTGACGGCGATGTCGGCGCCGCCTAACTCCTTGCCGACCCAATCGACCAGCGCTTCCATCTGCTCGGCGTTGCCGACGTCCACGGTACGCGCCCACGCCTTGCCTCCGGTGAGGCGGACGAGCTTGGCGGTGCGCTCTGCGTCTTCAGCACGAATGTCGACGGCGACAATGGCTGCGCCTTGCTCCGCGAATTCCAGCGCCGCGCAACGACCGATGCCGCTGCCGGCCCCGGTGATGACAGCGAGCTTGCCGGACAGCGGTTTGCGCTCGCCATGCTGACGCGCGCGTTGCAGCGCTTCGGATTCCGGCTTGCCCTCGGCGTGCTCGATCAGCTCGCGCGCCATCTCGGCCATGCGTGCGGCATGCGTGACCGGCAGCCAGTGCCGAGCCACAACCTCGCGGCGCCAATACTGCGGTACCCAGCGCGAGAGGTCTTCGGACAACGCGGGGCTGACGTACTTGTCCAGCATCGGCACGATCACCTGCACCGGCGCATGTGCGACACGCTTGCGCGGCGTGAACAGGCTGCGGATGAAGTTGGCGCGATACAGCGACACACCACGCACGCCATCGGCCGTCTGCGTGGGGCGCGGCTCGATGACGGTCTTCTCGACACGACGCAGCACGCGCGGCCACGCCCGCCCCAGCCACAGGCGCCAGCTCAGTTCCGGCACGATCGGCAAATGGAACAGCAGCACGTACCACGATCGCACGAGCTGGCCCAGCATCTTGCCCAGCGACGACGGCGTCGGGCGCAGCAGTCGCGCGCGCATCCAGTGCCCGACGTGGTCCAGGCACGGCCCCGAGCACGACGTGTATGACGCAATGCGGCCGCGCAGGCGCGCCTCTGTCACGAATTCCCACGACTGGATCGAACCCCAGTCATGCGCGATCAGGTGCACGGGCTTGCCGGGGCTCAGCGCTTCGATCACGGCGATGAAGTCATCGGTCAACCGCGCGAAGGTGTAATTGCGCATCCCGCTGGGCGAACTCGACCGGCCTGCACCCCGCACGTCGTAGGCAACGACGTAGTAGTCGCGCGCGAGCAGCGGTGCCATCTCGTGCCAGACCTCGCTGTTGTCGGGATAGCCGTGCACCAGCACGACGGTCGGATGCGCCGGGTTGCCCCACGTCTTGACGGCGAGCGCGACGCTGCCGGACTGCACCATCCGCTCCGAATAGTCGTTAGGCGAAACCGCTGCGGTCGATTCGAACAACGCCAACGGGGCCTCTTCAAGAAGCATTTTCATCTGGGCCTCCGCGTACGTCAGGCAGCGCGCTGCTGCGCGAGTTGACGCTGCTGCCAGCGGCGCACGTGCGGCAGATCGTCGTCGAGCCAGTAGGCGTCGTCTTCGGTGATGACGAGCAGTTCCTCGAACTTGGCGCCCACGCCATGGAAGCCGAGGTGCGGCTCGACGGCCCACAGGCCCGGCACCGGCGCGTGTTCGGATCGACGATCGATCGACCACAGCGGCGACCACCCTTCCTGCTTGCCGCTGCGCACCTGGTCGAGGATCAGGTTGCGCGTGGCGTTCAGCCCGAAGCGCGCAACGAAACGCGGCTTCGATGGGCTGTCGAGCTTGGCCACGCGATGCGCCAGCACTTTGAACGGATACGCCTTGTGACGCGGCTCCACGCCCTGCCTCATGCAAAGCTGGTCCACCGCACGGGCCACGTCGGCCATCGACCGACGCTCGCGGATCAAGCGCACGATCAACTCACGATGCGCCATCAAGTCGTCCTGCAGCTGCTCGAGGATGGCGTTTTCGCCGAGACACGTGGCATAGCCGACATCGGCGATCACGCCATTGCGCACGGGCGCCACGTCGAGGATGACGGGCATGTTCTCTTCCAACCGCCGCGACGACGGAAAGAACGCCAGGTTGAAGCCGGCCATATGCGTCAGGCCCGACAAGCCCTGGAACGCGGTGCGGTCGCCAAACCACGCGAACGGCTTGTGCAGCCAATCATGGACGCCACGATCGCCAAGCCATTCGGTGAGCAGCTTGGCCGCGTCCTTCTCGGTCATGCCGGGGCGCAGCATGTCGCCGACGGCTTCGACGCACGCGTAAGCGAGCTGCTGGATTTCGCGAAACTGGGCGAGTTCGTCGACATGGACGCGCGCCAGGGTGGGGTTCGGCATGCCGGTCTCCTTGAGTCTGGGTATCGAGGGCGCTCGATGGCACCGCGCTCAATGTTCCATTACTCAATGTCAAAGTCAATGCGGGACTTTTCTGGCGTTTGAAAACGCCGTAGGACCGGTAACCGACAGAAAAAAGAGAGCGTTAGGCCGCGCGGCGTTGTCGCACGGCCTCAAACAGGCAGATTGCTGCTGCGGCAGCCACATTGAGCGATTCCATGCCGCCCGGCTGCGGAATCGTCACAGGCGTCGTCACCGCAGAAAGCCACTCCTCCGACACCCCCGCCCCCTCGTTTCCGAACACCCAACCGACGGGTGCCTTGAGCGGCACATCAAACACCGCCTGCTTTGCGTGCGAGGACGTTGCCAGCAGCGGCACCTGAAGGCGCGAATGCACGCTCTCGAACGTGCAGTGTTCAACGATGTTGAGGTGGAAATGCGCGCCCATGGCGGCGCGCAATGTCTTGGCCGACCACGCGAACGCACAACCCGGCGTCATGAACACATCGCGCACGCCCGCAGCGGCCGCACACCGCAAGATGGAACCGACGTTGCCGGCATCCTGAATGCCATCGAGAATCACGCAGTCTGTCTCAATGGTTTGCGGCAGCTTGCCCTCCGGCGTCTCAACCAGTGCAATCAGATCGACGCCATTGACGACGGTGGTAAGTTGGCCAAACAGGTTGTCCGCGAGCAGGATGACGGTGTCCGGATCGACGCGATCGAGCACCGCCGCCACTTCCGGGTGCCGGATATGGCGCTCCGAAACCAGGCATTGCGCCGGCATATGGCCCGCATCCAGATACGCCACGACGAGATGCACGCCATCGAGCACGGATTGCCCCGCGCGCCGACGATGCTGCGTCGAGCCCGAAAGCGCCTTGAGATGCTTGAACACCGCGTTGTCGCGGGAAGTGATGTGCTTCACGAATGGGCCCAGCGGAAAAAGGTCAGTCGTCCCAGGCGCTGCCTGCAGCGGTGGTTTCGATGCTGATCGCGCTCATCCCCTCCAGCGCACGACGCACGGGCGCGAACGAGCGGCGATGATGCGGCGTCACGCCATGCAGGTCGATCGCGGCCAGATGTTGCGGCGTGCCATAGCCGGCATGGACGTCAAAGCCGTAGAGCGGAAACTCAATATGCAGCGCGGCCAACTGGCGATCGCGCGTCACCTTCGCCAAGATGGAGGCTGCTGAAATGGCCGGCACCAGCGCATCGCCCTTGACGATGGCCTCCACCGCAAACGCCACCTGCGGACAGCGATTGCCGTCCACCTGCACGAGATCGGGCAGCGTGCCCAGCGCGGCCACGCCGTGTACCGCACGCTGCATGGCGAGCATGGTCGCGTGCAGGATGTTGATGCGATCAATTTCTTCGACGGTGGCTTCCGCCACGTGCCAGGCGAGCGCCTTTTCGACGATCTCGTCGTACAGAGCCTCGCGCTTCTTGGCAGTCAGGATTTTGGAGTCGGCCAAGCCCTTGATCGGCTTGCGCGGATTGAGAACAACCGCTGCAGCCGTCACCGGCCCGGCCAAGGGCCCGCGGCCAGCCTCATCCACGCCGCAGAGGATGCGACGCGCACGCTTGGCCGCCGGCTCTTGCGAGAGCAGCAAGCCAAGCTGATCGGGATTCGGTTTGCGGGAAGCCATGGGCTCAAAGCTTACCGCGACTGCGCAGCAGATCGACCACGACTTTTGCGCCGATCTCGGCCATGTTCTGTTTGAGCGTCAGATGCATCTGCGTGAAGTGTTCGCGCAGGAACGTGGCGTTGCCATGGTCGCTCAGTTGCAGCAGCGTTTCGCGCGCGAGGGCCTCGGGCGTCGCGTCATCCTGCAGCAGCTCCGGCACGACAAAGCGGCCGGACAGGATGTTCGGCAGCCCGACATACGGCAGATAGCCTTTGCGCTTCATGATCTGCGCGGTCAACCAGGGCACCTTGTAGGTGATGACCATCGGCTTCTTGTACAACGCCGCTTCGAGCGTGGCCGTGCCGCTGGCCAGCAGGATGACGTCAGCCGCTTCCATGGCTGCGTGCGACTGGCCATCGACGACCCACAGATGCAGGCCCGGGTGCTCCGCGCGCATGGTGTCGATACGCTCGCGCAGCGTCGCATTGGCTGCCGGTAACACAAAAGCCAGATCCGGCTCGACCGCCTGCATGCGCGACATCGCCGCAAACAGCGTCGGCCCGAGATGCTTCACTTCGGAATTGCGACTACCCGGCAGCACCGCAACGACCTTGCGACCCAACGGCAGCCCCAGGCGCGTGCGAGCGCCCTCCACGTCCGGCACCAGCGGAATCTCGTCCGCCAGCGGATGCCCGACGTACGTGGCCGGAATGCCCGCCTTGGCGTAAATCTCGGGCTCGAACGGGAACAGACAGAGGATATGGTCGACGGCGCGGGCGATCGTCTTGATACGGCCGGCTCGCCACGCCCAGATCGACGGGCTCACGAAATGCACCACCGGCACACCCGCCTGCCGCATGGCGATCTCGACGTTGAAATTGAAGTCGGGCGCGTCCACGCCGATGAACGCCAGCGGGGGCGCAGTCAGCAGGTTCTGCTTGAGTTCCTTGCGGATCGCGAGAATCTCGCGCAGCTGGCCGAGCACTTCCACGTAGCCGTTGACCGACAGCTTGTGCATCGGCCAGTTCGACTGGAAACCCTGCTCCATCATGCGTGCACCGCCGATGCCGTTGTAGGCGATGTCGGCAGGCAAGTGTGCGTGCAATCCCTTCAGCAGCAGCGAGGCCAGCAGATCGCCGGAAGCCTCGCCGGCCACCATGCCGATGCGGCGCACCGGCGTGGCGTTCTGTGGCTGCTCGCTCAACGCACGATGCCGCGCTTGGTGGCGGCGATGAAATCGGCAAACGCGGTCAACACCTCACGGGTCGGGGCGTCATCCGCCTGAGCGATCTGCGCGGCGATTTCCGCCTTGGCCTGATCAAAGCTCAGATCGCTCTTGTAGAGCAGCTTGTACGCCTGGCGCAGCGCGGTGATCTGCTCGGCCGTAAAGCCGCGGCGGCGCAGGCCTTCCACGTTGATGCCGTGCGGTGCAGCCTTGTTGCCGCCCTTGTCGCTGGCGGCGATCACGAACGGCGGCACATCCTGCACCAGCGCCGATGCGCCACCCAGCATGGCATGTGCGCCGATGCGCACGAACTGGTGCACGCCCGACATACCGCCGAGGATCGCCCAGTCGCCCACTTCCACGTGGCCCGCGATCTGCGCGTTGCTCGAGAACACCGTGTGGTTACCCACGCGGCAATCGTGCGCGATATGCACGTAGGCCATGATCCAGTTGTCGTCGCCGATGGACGTGATGCCGGCATCCTGCGCCGTGCCGGTATGGATCGTGGTGAATTCACGGATCGTATTGCGATCGCCGACGATCAGCTGCGTCGGCTCATCACGATACTTCATGTCCTGCGGGCGGCCACCCACCGATGCGAAGTGCCCGATGCTGTTGTCACGGCCCAGCGTCGTGTAGCCCTCCACCACCGTGTGGTGGCCAACGCGCGTGCCCGCGCCCATGCGCACGTTCGGGCCCACGACCGTGAACGCACCGATCTCGACGCTCGAATCCAGTTCGGCCTTCGGATCGATCTGCGCGGTCGGGTGGATCTTCTGTGCTTGCGTCATGCCTCGCCCTTGGACTTGTCTTCGCGCACGGCACACATGATCTCGGCTTCCACGGCGACTTCGCCGTCAACCTTGCCGTACACCTTGAACTTCCACATACCGCTCTTCGAGCGCAGCAGCTCAGCTGTCATCACAAGCTGGTCGCCCGGGATCACCTGCCGCTTGAAGCGCGCACCATCGATGCTCACGAACAGGTAGAGCTGGTTTTCCTTGCGCTCGTGGTCTGCCTCGCCGAAGGTCAGCAGCGCAGCGGTTTGCGCCAGCGCCTCAAGCATCAACACGCCCGGCATGACCGGGTGGCCGGGGAAGTGCCCGTTGAAGAACGGCTCGTTGAACGTCACGTTCTTGATAGCCGTAATCGACTTGCGCGGCTCCAGCGCGATCACGCGGTCCACCAGCAGCATCGGGTAGCGATGCGGCAGCAGGTCGAGAATCTTCTTGATGTTGAAATCGCAGACGACGCTGGGGTTGGCGCTCGTCGCATTCGTTGCTTCGGTCATGATTGTTGCTGCAGGTCTTTGACCCGCTGTTCGAGTTGTTGCAACCGTTCGCGCATGCGCGTCAGGCCTCGGACGATGGCCGCGTTACGCTCCCAGTCGCCGTGCGGCATGAACGGGAAAACGCTGGTGAAATGGCCACCGGGCTTGGTGATGGATTTGGTAATGGATGTGCCGCCCGAGACGGTCACGCGATCAGCGATGGTCAGGTGGCCGGCAAAATTGGCCGCGCCGCCGATGATGCAGTAGCGCCCGATCTTCGTGCTGCCGGAAATGGCAGCGCAGCCGGCGATCACGGTATAGGCGCCCACGTGCACGTTGTGCGCAATCTGCACCTGGTTGTCGATTTTGCAGCCTTGCTCGACGACCGTATCGGCCATCGCGCCGCGGTCGATGGCGGTGTTCGCGCCGATTTCCACGTCGTCGCCAATCACGGCTCGGCCAACCTGCGGAATCTTCACCCATTCGCCACCCTGCGGACCGAAGTCCGGGGCAAAGCCAAACCCATCCGCGCCGATCACGACGCCGCTATGCACAATGCAGCGCGCGCCGACCACGCAGCCGTGGTAAATCGAAACGTTCGCGTAGATCAACGTGTCGTCGCCAATACGCGCGCCGGCGCCAACGAAACTGTTGCCCGCGATGCGCACCCGCTCGCCGAGCACTGCACCGGCTTCGATGGTGACGTTCGGACCGATGGAGCACGACGCCGGCACCGTGGCGCCCTCTTCCACGCTGGCACTGCGGTGGATGCCCGGCACAACGGGGCGCGCCGCCAGCGCAACAAAGCGCTGGGCGACACGAGCAAACGCAGCATACGGATTGGCCGCAATCAGCCAGTTCCGGCCAGCAGCGTGGCCCTGACTTTCGAGCGTTTCCAGATCGCGGGGCGACACGATAATCGCGCCCGCGCCGGAACTCACAGCTTGATTGAGGTACAGCGGATTGGAGAGAAAAGCGAGCTGATCGGCGCCCGCTTGATCGAGCGGCGCGATCGACTTGACGATCAGGCCTGCGTCACCCTGGACGGTCGCGCCAAGCGACGCAGCAAGTTCACCAAGCGAAAACGACATGCGAACAACCTCATTTGGCCGATTGCGAATTCAGCGCCTTCAGCACCTCGTCCGTAATGTCGATGCGCGGGTTCACGTACACGGCTTCCTGCACGATCAGGTCGTATTTACGCTGCTCTGCGATCGAGCGGATCACGCGATTGGCGCGCTCAAGCACCTGGGCCAGCTCTTCATTGCGGCGCTGGTTCAGGTCTTCACGGAATTCGCGCTGCTTGCGCTGGAAGTCACGATCCAGGTCCGACAGTTCACGCTGACGGCGGGTGCGATCGGAATCGGCCAGCACGGCAGAATCCTTGTCCAGCTTGTCCGACATGCCCTTCAGTTTGGCGGCCATGTCCTGCAGTTCGCGGTCGCGCTTGGCGAACTCCGTTTCCAGCTTTGCCTGGGCGGCCTTGGCCGGTTGCGAGTCGCGCAGAATACGCTCGGAATTGACGGCGGCGATGCGCGCTTCCTGCGCCGTGGCCGGCAGCGCGAAGCTGGCTGCGGCAAGTGCGGCGAAAGCAGCGGACACGCCCATGCGGGACAACGTGATGCGCGTGGATTTCATGATGAATGCAGTCATTAGAATGCAGTCCCGATCTGGAACTGGAAGCGTTGCGTTTGATCTTCGGTCTTGCGCTTGATCGGGAAGCCCATGCTGATCTTCAGCGGGCCGATCGGCGACAGCCACGACAGACCGAAACCAGTCGAGTAGCGCATGTCGCCCAGCTTGTACGGCTGACCTTCGGCGAACACGTTACCGTAGTCGAAGAACGTGAACAGGCGAACCGTGCGGTCCACGCCAGAACCGGGCAGCGGGAAGATGAATTCCACGTTGCCGACGAACTTGCTGGCGCCACCGATGGCCACGCCGTTGGCGTCGCGCGGGCCCAGCGTGCTGGTTTCGTAACCGCGCACCGAGCCGATACCGCCCGCGTAGTAGTTCTTGAAGACCGGGAAGTCCTTGCCGCCGTAACCGTGGCCGTAACCGATTTCGTTGTTGAACGCCATCGTGAACGACTTCGACAGCGGGTAGAAGTACTGGTGCTGGTAGTACGCACGGAAGTACTGCAGATCGCCGCCCGGGATACCGAATTCCAGGTTCGCCTGCTGATAACGGCCGCGCGTCGGCACCAATGCGCTGTCACGCTGATCCTTCGACCACCCGATGGTGATCGGGAAGTTGTTGGTGATACGGCCGTTCTTCGCGACGTAATTCTGGTAAGCCAGCGGCGTGTTGGTCGTCACATCGATGGTCGTGCGCTCGTAGCCGATGCCGAAGAAGACGGTATCGGTTTCGGAGAACGGCACGCCAAACTTGACGTTGCCGCCTTGTTGCACAACGCGGTAGTCCTGGTCACCCGTGTAGTACAGCGGGCGGTACGTGCGGTAGTACAGCTCGGTCGAACGGCTGATGCCATCCACCGTGAAGTACGGATCGAACTGCGTCACCGCAATCGTGCGGTTCGACTTGGACGTGTTCACATCCAGGCCGAGGCTTGTACCGGAGCCGAACACGTTGTCCTGACGGATACCCGCCGACAGCACCAGCTTGTCAGTCGACGAGAAGCCCACGCCCAGGTTGATCTGGCCCGTCGGCTTTTCGGTCACGTTGACGTTCACATCGACCTGGTCAGTCGTGCCGGGCACGTCTTCCGTCGTGATGTTGGCATCGGTGAAGTAACCGGTGCGGTTCACGCGATTCTGCGACAGCTGCAGTTTCTCGCCATCGAACCACGACGCTTCCATCTGGCGCATTTCACGGCGCACGACTTCGTCGCGGGTCTTGCTGTTGCCGACCACGTTCACGCGACGCACATAGACACGGCGGCCCGGATCAACAACCAGCGTGAGCGCAACCGTGCGGTCCGACTGGTTGATCTGCGGCTGCGGATTGATGGTGGCGAAAGCGTAGCCGTACGTGCCGAGCAGGTCGGTAATCGACTTGGTCGTCGACGACAGCTTGGCCGACGAGAAGACATCGCCCTGCTTGAGCTTGATGAGCTTCTCCATCTCGGCCTGCTTGCCGAGCAGCTCACCGGTCAGCTTGATGTCCGACACCTTGTACTGCTCGCCCTCGTGGATGTTCAGCGTCAGGTAGATGTCCTTCTTGTCCGGCGTGATCGACACCTGGGTCGACTCGATGGCGAATTCCAGGTAGCCGCGATCCAGATAGAACGAGCGCAGCGCTTCGAGGTCGGCCGTGAGTTTCTGCTTCGAGTACAGATCGTTCTTGGTGTACCAAGACAGCCAGTTCGGCGTGGACAGCTGCATCTCGTCGCGCAGGTCACCTTCCTTGAAGGCCTTGTTGCCGACGATATTGATCTGGCGAATCTTGGCAGTCGGACCTTCGTCCACCGTGAAGGTGATCGACACGCGGTTGGCGTCGACCGGCGTAACAGTGGTCGTCACCTCGGCCGCGTAGTAGCCGCGCGAAACGTACTGGCGCTTGATTTCCTGCTCGGCGCGGTCGATGAGGGACTTGTCGTAGTAACGGGCCTCCGCCACACCCACGCCGCGCAGCGTGCGACGCAGCGCTTCCTTGTCGAATTCCTTGAAGCCGATGAATTCGAGTTGCGAGATCGCCGGCCGTTCTTCCACGCGCACCACCAGCACGTTGCCTTCGGAGCGTATCTGCACGTCCTTGAAGAAGCCGGTGTTATAGAGCGCGCGAATCGATTCGGCGCCCTTCTCGTCGGTGAAGGTCTCACCCACCTTCACGGGCAGATAGCCGAACACGGTGCCCGGCTCGACGCGCTGCACCCCCTCCACGCGAATGTCCTTGACGACGAACGGCTCCACTGCATGAGCCTGACCGGCAGTGACGGTCAGCACGGAAGCCGCCAGCACGCTGAGCGGGAAGCGATGTTGTCTGATCAATCTAATCCCCTAGTTGGATTCAATCGGAATCCACTTCTGAGTGTTTTCAAAACCCTGAGTTGCCCGCTCACGCCGGTGGCAACGATGCGGCTGACCGACCCAATTTGAATACGGTCTAGCCTCGAGTCAAAAACAACCGACTCAAATCGTTGTACAGGGCGAGCGAAGTGAGAAGCAGGATGCAGGCGACGCCGATCTTCTGAAGGACTGCTTGCCAGGATTCCGGCACGGGTCGGCCAGTCAAAAATTCCACGCAATAATACAGCAAATGCCCCCCATCCAATACCGGAACGGGCAATAAGTTCAGCACGCCGAGACTGACGCTGATCAACGCGAGAAAGCTCACAAACGTCTGCCAGCCAAGGCTTGCCGCCTTGCCCGCAAAGTCCGCCACCGTGATCGGCCCGCTCAGGTTCTGCAGCGATGCCTGACCGACGATCATCTTGCCCAGCACCTGCAGCGACAGCACCGAAGTCCGCCAGACCTCGCCCACGGCATGACCCAAGGCGGCGACCGGCTCGTCCCGGATCATCGCCGTTTCCACCTTCTGGTTGAGTTGTGCGCCCAGCTTGCCAATCTTGGGGCCCGTCGGGTTCTTGGGATCAGCGTCTGCATCCGGGCGAACGGGCAACGTCATGGGCTGATCGTTGCGCAGGATATCGATCGAGGCGTTCTGCTCGGGCATGGCGCGAATCTGACGGATGAGGTCCATCGCCTGATCGGCGGGCTGGCCCGCGAAGCGCACGATCTGGTCACCCGCCCGCAACCCCGCGCGTGCCGCGGCACTGCCCGGCAGGACGTCGACGATGGTGACGGGGCCGCCGAGCAGGCGCAAACCGATCTGGTCAATCACGTCGGCCTGCGGCGTACGGGCGGCACTCGGCAAGCCCTGCAGGCGGACGGTACGTTCGACTCCATCCGTGCCGCGCACTTGCACAAGCGCGTCGCGCCCGGCGATGCCAGCCGAGTACAAACGCATGCGGACATCGCTCCAACTGCGCACGGCGGCCGGCGCTTCGCCGTCCGTGCCGATCGCGATCACGCGGTCCCTTGCGCGCAGGTCGGCCTGCGCTGCGATGCTGCCCGGCGGCGGGGCGCCCAGAATAGGCACCGGCTCGATCGCACCCACCCATGCCAGCACTGCATAGAGCGCAATGGCGAGCAGGAAATTGGCGATCGGGCCCGCAGCGACGATGGCAAATCGCTTGTAAACCGGCTGGTGGTCGAACGTGCGCGGGAGATCTTCCGGGAGGATGGGCGGGTCTTTCTCCGGGTCTCGCGAGCCCTCGCCGAGCATCTTGACGTAGCCGCCCAGCGGAATGGCACAGATGGTCCATTCGGTGTGGTCGGGCCCACGGCCAACACGGCGGAACAGCACCTTGCCGAAGCCAACGGAAAACCGGAGCACCTTGACGCCGCACAGGCGCGCGACGCTGTAGTGGCCCAGTTCGTGAATGACGATCAGTACCGCGATCGCAAAGACAAACGCTAAAACGGTCTGCAAAACCTTCTCCGGATGCACTGAAGGGCACGCGCGGGGCTGGCCCGCGCGAAGCCGCTATGTTACCCGCTTGCTCTGACGGGGCGCTTTCACGCGGCCGGCAGTTGCGCGCATACGGTCGCGATATAGCGCTCGGCCTGCTGACGCGCTTGGGCGTCGGCAGCAAAAACGGTGTCGAGCGAGTCGGCGGGCACGACAGACGTGCGGGCGAGCGTGTCGCCCACCACGGCAGCGATCTCGGTGAACCGGATGCGGCGCTGTAAAAATGCTTCGACAGCCACCTCGTTGGCCGCATTCAGCGCAGCAGGTGCCGTACCACCGGCGCGCAGCGCGTCGAAGGCCAGCGCCAGGCACGGGAAGCGGCGTAGATCTGGCGCCTCGAACGTCAGTGCGCCCGTGGTGACGAGATCGAGCAGCGGAACGCCAGCTTCAATGCGGCCGGGATAGGCCAAGCCGTAGGCAATCGGCGTGCGCATGTCTGGGTTGCCGAGCTGCGCCAGCACCGAGCCATCGTCGTAGCCAACCATCGAATGGATGACACTCTGCGGGTGGATCAGGACTTCGAGATGCTCGACCGGCACGCCGAACAGCCAGTACGCCTCGATCACCTCCAGCCCCTTGTTCATCATGGTGGCGGAATCGACCGAAATCTTCCGCCCCATCACCAGTTCGGATGCGCGCAAGCCTGATCTGGCGTGACGTCCGCAAGGGACTCCACGGCGCGCGTGCGGAACGGACCACCTGATGCCGTCAGGACGATGCGCGATACACCACGTCCGAACTGCGGAACTTGCTGGGGCAAGCATTGGAAGATGGCGTTGTGCTCGCTGTCGATCGGGAGCACGGTGGCGCCATGCTGACGCACCGCGTCCATGAAGAGCGCGCCGGACATGACCAGCGCCTCCTTGTTGGCCAGCAGCACGCGCTTGCCGGCGCGCACAGCCGCGAGCGTCGGCGCAACCCCGCTGCGCCGACGATGGCCGCCATCACGGCATCGCAGTCGGGGTGGCCCGCAGCCTCTTCCAATGCCTCGCTGCCGAAACGGATGTCGATGCCGCGGCCGCCGCGCCCAGCTGGTCACGCAATGCATCCGCCGCGACCGCCGAACCAAGCACCGCCATCTTCGGGCGAAACTCGCGGCAGAGCACCGCGAGCTTGTCGGCCTGCGCGTTGGCGGTCAGCGCAAAAACGCTGTACTTGTCGGGATGACGGCGCACCACGTCGAGCGTGCTGTCGCCAATGGAGCCGGTGGCGCCAAGAACGGTCAAACGCATCATGTTCAGACGCCTCAGGAAATCAGCAGCGCAGCCAGCGGAAACACCGGCAGCAGCGCATCGATACGATCCAGCACGCCGCCGTGGCCGGGCAACAGGCGGCTGCTGTCTTTCATGCCAACCTGACGCTTGAGCAGGGATTCAAACAAATCGCCGCCGACGCTTGCGGCCACCAGCAGGATGGTCAGCACCAGGGCGACGACGGCGCCGCGCTGATCAAACTGATACGAAAACCACGTCGGCGCAAACCAATGCGTGATACCAGCCACGGTGGCGATCACGGCGACAAGCACGGCACCGCCGATCGCACCTTCCCACGACTTGCCAGGGCTGATGGTCGGTGCAAGCTTGCGGCGGCCAATAGCCTTGCCGACAAAATACGCGCCCACATCGGCCGCCCACACGAGCAACGCGACCGACAGCAGAAAGGCGACGCCGTGCGTGCGCAATTCAATGGCGCCATGCACAAACGCCGGCAGCATCACCAAGCCCAGCAGCGTGAAAACGACCCTGCGTGTGCCGTGCAACTCGCGCACGCCCCCGGCCAGCAGCGCCCAGGCGATCACCCAGGCGATGATTGCTCCGTGGAACAGCGGCTGCACATCGCCACGAACGGGAATGTCGTGCCAGGCGATCGTCAGCATGACGACAACAACGGCATAGAGAATCGGCCCCCACCAGCCCGGCAGGCGGACGAGACGCCCCCACTCCCACGCGGCGAGGGCTGCAAATACCGTCACCAACCCGGCCAGGCCGGCGGGCGGCGCGAAGAAGAGAATGGGCAGGATGACAATCAGCAGGCAGACAGCGGTAATGACGCGAGTCAGCAGCATGTGTCAGGCTCCGGCGGATAGCGCGGGGGGAACGTCGGGCTCGAGCTGCGCGCTGGTGCGGCCAAAGCGGCGCTCGCGGTTGCGATACCACGCAAAGGCGCGATCGAGTTCTGCTGCATCGAAGTCGGGCCAGTAGCGATCGGTGAAGTACAGCTCGGAATAGGCAAGCTGCCACAGCAGAAAGTTGCTGATGCGCTGCTCGCCACCGGTGCGGATGAACAGATCGGGCTCCGGCGCGTAGGACAGTGCCATATACGGCGCCAGCATCTCTTCGGTAATGGCCTCAGGTGCAATGCCAGGCTGCGCCGCCAACAAGGCGCGCATGGCTTGCAGGATGTCCCAGCGCCCGCCGTAGTTGGCGAGGATCGTCACCGTCAGACCAGGGTTGGCAGCCGTCTTGGCCTCAGCCTCGCGAATCAAAAGCTGGATGCGCGGGCTGAACGCCGCCAGATCGCCCACCACGCGTAGGCGGATGCCGTTGTCGTGGAGCTTGCCCACTTCACGGCGCAGCGCCGTCATGAACAGCTTCATGAGGAAGGTGACTTCCTCGGCCGGACGACGCCAGTTTTCGGAGCTGAAGGCAAACAGGGTCAGGTACCCGACGCCACGGCGTGCCGCGGCTTCAACGGTTGCGCGCACCGCATCGAGGCCGCGGCTGTGCCCGGCCACGCGGGGCAGATGCCGTTCGGTGGCCCAGCGGCCGTTACCATCCATGATGACGGCAACGTGGCGCGGCGTGTCGGCGGTGTCCGGCACCGCCAGTGTGGAACTGATATGCATGAATCGGGCTTCCCGCCACCTGCGCCCAATGCGCCGGCGACGGGAGACGGCCTTACACCGTCATGATTTCCTTGTCTTTCTCGGCGACCAGTTTGTCGATTTCGGCGACGAACTTGTCGGTGAGCTTCTGGACTTCGTCACCACCGCGACGCTCGTCGTCTTCAGAGATGGCCTTGTCCTTCACCAGCTTCTTGAGCTGTTCATTGGCATCGCGACGCAGATTGCGCACGGCAACCTTGGCATCCTCGCCCTCGCCCTTCACGACCTTGGTCAGCTCCTTGCGGCGCTCTTCGGTCAGTGCGGGGGTCGGCACGCGAATGATGTCGCCCATCGTGGCAGGGTTCAGGCCGAGGTCCGCTTCACGGATGGCCTTCTCGACGGCTTGCACCATCTTCTTTTCCCACGGCTGCACGCCGATCGTGCGTGCGTCCACCAGCGTCACGTTGGCAACCTGGCTGATCGGCACCATCGAGCCGTAGTAGTCGACTTGCACATGATCGAGCAGACCGGTGTGGGCACGGCCAGTGCGGATCTTGGCCAGATCCGCCTTGAGAGCCTCGATCGACTTCTGCATCTTCTGCTCGGCATTCTTTTTGACATCGGCGACGCTCATACTTCCTCCGAACGATAACGGCGGTCTGCCGAACTTGTGCCCCGGAACACGACACAGGGCACCGGCAAGACCAAAAAGACAATAGACGATTTTACATGGAAGCCGCTCGCCAACGCCATTCAAGCGGGGTCAGCGAACGGTAAAAAAGGCGCCTGCAACGAGGCTTGCCGGTGGCTTTAGACGTGCACCAGCGTGCCTTCGTCTTCACCCAGGATGACGCGCTTGAGCGCGCCCGGCTTCTGGATCGAGAACACCTTGATCGGCAGCTTCTGATCGCGGCACAGCGCGAAAGCGGTCGCGTCCATCACCTGCAGGTTGCGCGAAATGGCTTCGTCGAAAGTAATGGTGGTGTAGCGGGTGGCGCTCGGATCTTTCTTCGGATCGGCGGTGTATACGCCATCGACCTTGGTGGCCTTGAGGACGATCTCGGCGCCGATTTCCGAGCCGCGCAGCGCAGCGGCGGTGTCGGTCGTGAAGAACGGGTTGCCGGTGCCGGCCGCAAAAATCACGATCTTGCCCTCTTCCAACTGGCGGATCGCACGGGGGCGGATGTACGGCTCGACCACTTGGTCCAGGCGCAGCGCCGATTGCACGCGGCCTTCGAGGTTGGCGTGGCGCATGGCGTCCTGCAGGGCCAGCGCGTTCATCATGGTGGCCAGCATGCCCATGTAGTCCGCCGTGGCGCGGTCCATGCCGGCCGCGCCGCCCGCGACACCGCGGAAGATGTTGCCGCCGCCGATCACCACTGCTACCTGCACGCCCAGCTTCACGATTTCAGCGATGTCGTTGACCATCCCTTCGATGGTGCTGCGATTGATGCCGAAGGCATCGTCGCCCATCAGGCTTCGCCGGAAAGTTTGAGTAGAACGCGCTTATAGGCAGGCATGGAGATCCTCGTGACGATTCCTGGTACGGGAGACAGGAAAGGGGGAAATGACGCTGCGGAGATGACAACGACGTGCAAAGCGGGGACTTCGCACATCCCGCAACCTTCTTGCGCGGAAGCCGTCGGGAAAATCCCCAACGATGCCCGCGCAAGCAGGCTGCACCTGCAAACAGGGCACCTTTCGGTGCCCTGTCTGTTTGGCATTATACGGCTGCGCCAACGGTGGAAACGCCCCCTACCGGCCTGCGCCGGAAGGTGAATCGCCGCACCGTTGGAAACGGCCGCTGCAGCATTACGCCTGTTGCTTGGCGGCGGCCACTTGGGCAGCCACTTCAGCAGCGAAGTCGTCTTGCTTCTTCTCGATGCCTTCGCCCACCACGTACAGCGTGAAAGCCTTCACGGTCGTGTTGGCCGCCTTGAGCATCTGCTCAACGGTCTGCTTGTCGTTCTTCACGAACGGCTGGTTCAGCAGCGAGACTTCCTTCAGGTACTTCTGCACGCTGCCTTCCACCATCTTGGCAACGATTTCAGCCGGCTTGCCCGATTCGGCAGCCTTCTGCTCAGCAACGCTGCGCTCCTTGGCAACCAGATCTGCGGGCACGTCGTCAGCCGACAGCGACACCGGCTTCATGGCGGCAACCTGCATGGCCGCATCCTTGGCCGCAACTTCGTCACCCTCGTACGCCACCATCACGCCGATGCGGGCGCCGTGCAGGTACGACGTCAGCTTGGTGCCGTCGAAACGCTGGAAGCGGCGGATCGTCATGTTTTCGCCGATCTTGCCGATCAGGCCCACGCGCACGTCTTCAACGGTCGGGCCGAAGCCGTCTTGCGACAGCGGCAGCGCGCCGACAGCGGCAACGTCAGCCGGGTTGTTCTTGGCGATCAGTGCAGCCACCGAGTTGGCGAAGGCCAGGAACGAATCGTTCTTCGAGACGAAGTCGGTTTCGCAGTTGATTTCGACCAGCGCGCCGGTCGTGCCTTCCACTGCAGCCGCCACCACGCCTTCAGCGGTGACGCGCGAGGCGGCCTTGCCTGCCTTGTTGCCCAGCTTCACACGCAGGATTTCTTCGGCCTTTTCCAGGTTGCCTTCGGCTTCGGTCAGGGCCTTCTTGCATTCCATCATCGGCGCATCGGTCTTCGCGCGCAGTTCTGCCACCATGCTTGCGGTAATTGCCGCCATTTCATGCTCCTTGTTTCAGATCGTCGTCCGGTCGCGCGCTGAAAGGTCTTTGCGTCTTCGCTGCACGCCGGCCTGTCGTCCGGTTTCCATCCGGTCGCCCCACGAGATACGACGCGTGTGGGACATCCGCATGACAAATTAAAAAAAAGGGGCGTTTATTACGCGCCCCTGTCTGGCCTTCACCTCGGATGCACCGCCTTCGCAGAACATCACCGATATGGCCTGACGCGCTTCCCGCTCGGCAATGCGGCGGGCGCGCGCCTTCTTGTGTATTAGCCTTCTTGGACTTCGACGAAGTCGTCGCCGCCGCGAGCGGCTTCAACCACTTCCTGGACCGCGTTTGCGCGGCCTTCCAGGATCGCGTCGGCCACGCCGCGCACGTACAGAGCAACAGCCTTGCTCGAGTCGTCGTTACCCGGGATGACGTAGTCGATGCCTTCCGGCGAGTGGTTCGTGTCGACCACGCCGATCACCGGAATACCCAGCTTGGCAGCTTCGGTCACGGCAATCTTGTGGTAACCAACGTCCACCACGAAGATGGCGTCCGGAATGCCGCCCATATCCTTGATGCCGCCAATGGACTTCACCAGCTTGTCCATTTCGCGTTCGAACATCAGCGCTTCCTTCTTGCTCATGGTTTCGGTCGCGCCGGCTTCCTTGGCGACTTCCATGTCCTTCAGGCGCTTGATCGAGGTCTTGACCGTCTTGAAGTTGGTCAGCATGCCGCCGAGCCAGCGGCTGTCGACGAACGGCATACCTGCGCGAGCCGCTTCTTCAGCCAGGATCTCACGCGATTGACGCTTCGTGCCGACGAACAGAATGGTGCCCCGGTTGGCTGCCAGCTGGCGCACATACTTCAGTGCGTCCTGGTACATCGGCAGCGTCTTTTCCAGGTTGATGATGTGAATCTTGTTGCGATGGCCGAAGATGTAGGGGGCCATCTTGGGGTTCCAGAAGCGAGTTTGGTGGCCAAAGTGGACACGGCTTCCAGCATTTCGCGCATGGTCACGGACATGAAATTCTCCAGTCGGGTTAGGTCTAAAGCCGCCTCAGACATTTTTCGCATGCGTTACGAAAAACACCCGCGGTGAAGCGGCTCGCGATTTCAAGCGCCACCGGCCACACGACCGGCAACTGCTTAGCCGGCGATTATAGCGGCAAAAAGCCAATCGACTCAATACCTTCCGAGCATTCGCGGCAAACGGGCCGAGGCTGGCGCGCAGCGCCCGAAAACCCCGGCCGGCGTGCTTTGGTGCGATAATTCATGCTTTAGCCACGACGCGGCGCTTTGCGCTTGCGTGCAGAAAGAGTCACAACATGGCCGTTACCATTCACACCGCCGAAGACATTGCGCACATGCGCGTGGCCTGCCGGCTTGCGTCGGAAGTCCTGGATTACATCACCCCATTCGTCGTGCCCGGCGTGACCACGGGCAAGCTGGACCAGCTCTGCCACGCTTACATGCGTGACGTGCAAGGCACCGTGCCGGCCCCGTTGAACTATGCGCCGCCCGGCTATCCGCCCTTCCCAGCATCGATCTGCACGTCGGTCAACGATGTGATTTGCCACGGCATTCCCGGCGACAAGGTGCTCAAGGGCGGCGACATCGTCAACCTCGACATCACCGTCATCACCAAGGAAGGCTATTACGGCGATACCAGCCGCACCTTCGTTGTGGGCGAAGGGTCGATCCTGGCCAAGCGCCTGACGCAGGTGACGTTCGAATGCATGTGGAAGGGTATTGCCGCAGTGCGCCCGGGGGCCCGCCTCGGCGACATCGGCCACGTGATCCAGCAGCACGCCGAAGCCGCCGGCTACAGCGTGGTGCGCGAATATTGCGGCCACGGCATCGGCAAGAAATTCCACGAAGATCCGCAGATCCTGCATTACGGCCGCCCCGGTACCGGGATGGAGCTGAAGGCCGGCATGATCTTCACGATCGAACCGATGATCAACGCAGGTAAGCGCGACATCCGCACGATGCCCGACCAGTGGACCGTCAAGACGCGCGATCGCAGCCTGTCGGCGCAGTGGGAACACACGCTTCTGGTGACGGACACCGGCTACGAAGTGCTGACTGTATCGGCATTGACGCCGCCGGCACCCGAATTCGTACACGAAGGCGCGCCGGCCACGGCCTGATCATCGCGGGCGAGCCGCGCCGCCAGCGGCAGCACCGTCACGCTGATCTCGCCCCACACCGGCTCAACACCAGCAGCGACCGGCTCGTTCCGGTCGCTGTTTCATTCACGCTCCACTCATGCCCTCCGCTGCCGCCGCCCCTGCCGAAGAAGTCCAACCGCGCGACGCCCTGAAAGCTGAGCGCGCGCAGCTGTTCGCGCAGTTCGACCAGCACGCCAATGTTCAGCAGCTCGTGACCAAGCTGGCACGCGCGGTGGACCGTGCGCTGGTGCGGCTCTGGCAGGAAGAGCAGATGCCGGCCGACTGCGCGTTGGTTGCCGTGGGCGGCTACGGGCGCGGCGAGCTGTTCCCGTATTCCGACGTCGACATCCTGCTCTTGCTGCCGGGCACCGCCGACAAGGCACTCGAGGCGCGGCTGGAGGCCTTCATAGGCCGCTGCTGGGACATGGGGCTGGACATCGGCTCGTCGGTGCGCACGGTCGACGAGTGCATCAACGAAGCGGCACAGGACGTCACGGTACGCACATCGCTGCTGGAAGCGCGTCTACTGACCGGCGACGAAGGCTTGTACCGCACGTTCGAGACGCACTATCAGGGCCATCTGGACGCGGCCGATTTCTTCCAGTCGAAACTGCTGGAGATGCGCCAGCGGCATGCCAAGTACCAGGACACGCCCTACTCGCTCGAACCGAACTGCAAGGAAAGCCCTGGCGGCCTGCGCGACCTGCAAGTCATTCTGTGGATGACGCGCGCGGCAGGGTTCGGTTCGAGCTGGAACGAGCTGCTTGCCAATGGCCTGCTGACGCGCCGTGAAGCGCAGGAGCTGGCCAGCAATGAGCGCTTGCTCAAAACCGTCCGCGCGCGTCTGCACCTGCTGGCCGGGCGCCGGCAGGACGTTTTGGTGTTCGATCTGCAGACGCAACTGGCCGAAGCGTTCGGTTACCGCCCCACCACCGCCAAGCGCGCGAGCGAACAGCTCATGCGCCGCTATTACTGGGTCGCAAAGGCCGTCACGCAGCTCAATACCGTGGTGCTGCAGAACATCGAGGCGAAGCTGTTCCCGAGCGAGCTGGGTATCACGCGGCGGATCAACGATCGCTTTGTCGAGCGGCAAGGCATGCTCGAGATTGCCGACGCCGATCTCTACCAGCGCGAGCCGACGGCCATCCTGGAAACGTTCCTGCTGTATGAGCAGACGCGCGGCATCAAGGGATTGGCTGCCAGCACGATGCGCGCGCTCTACAACGCGCGGACGTTGATGGACGCCAAATGGCGCAAGGATCCGGCCAATCGCGCGCTGTTCCTGTCGATCCTGCAGCAGCCGCAGGGCATCACGCACGCGCTGCGGCTGATGAACCAGACCAGCGTGCTCGGCCGCTACCTGGTCAATTTCCGCCGCATCGTCGGGCAGATGCAGCACGACCTGTTCCACGTCTACACGGTCGATCAGCACATCCTGATGGTGGTGCGCAACATCCGACGCTTCTCCATCGTCGAGCACACGCACGAGTTCCCGTTCTGCAGCCAGTTGATGGCGAACTTCGATAAGCCGTGGGTGCTGACCGTGGCGGCGCTGTTCCATGACATTGCGAAGGGACGCGGCGGTGACCACTCCGTACTGGGCATGTCCGACGCACGCCGCTTCTGCAAGGAACACGGCATCGCCAAGGAAGACGCAGACCTGATCGTCTGGCTGGTCGAGCACCACCTGACCATGAGCCAGGTCGCCCAGAAGCAGGACCTCGGCGACCCCGAAGTCATCCGTCATTTCGCCGATCTGGTCGGCACCGAGCGCCGGTTGACCGCGCTGTATCTGCTCACCGTTGCCGACATCCGCGGCACCAGCCCCAAAGTCTGGAACGCGTGGAAAGGCAAGCTGCTGGAAGATCTGTATCGCATGACGCTGCGTGTGCTGGGCGGCGCCACCACCGACCCGCACGCCGTGCTCGAAGGCCGCAAGGAAGAAGCGCGCGCGCTACTGCGCCTGGCCGCACTCGACGACACCGCGCACGAGGCGTTGTGGAAACAGCTCGACGTGGGCGTGTTCCTGCGTCACGACGCGCGCGACATTGCCTGGTTCACGCGGCACTTCTACAACCGCGTCGACACGACGATCCCGATCGTGCGCGCACGCATTTCACCGGCGGGCGTCGGCCTGCAGGTGGCGGTGTATTCGCCGGATCGGCCCGATCTTTTTGCGCGCATCTGCGGCTACTTCGAGCGCAAGAGCCTGACGATTCTCGACGCCAAGATCCACACGACCAAACACGGCTACGCGCTCGACACCTTCCAGGTGGCCGACCCCAGCAGCGGCCTGGTGGAGCCCGGCCATTACCGCGACATCATCACGCTGGTCGAACACGAACTGGCCGAGCAGATCTCGCGCGAAACCGCCCTGCCCGAGCCGCCGCGTGGGCGCATCTCGCGCCAGTCGCGCAGCTTCCCGATCAAGCCGCGCGTCGACCTGCGTGCCGACGAGCGCGGCCAGTATTACCTGCTCTCCATTTCTGCGACAGACCGCACCGGTCTGCTCTACGCCATTGCCCGCGTGCTCGCACACCGTCGCGTGTCGGTGCACACCGCGCGCATCAATACGCTCGGCGAGCGCGTGGAAGACATCTTCCTGGTCGACGGCACTCGCCTGACCCAGGACAACAAACTGCAGCTCGAGCTTGAAAGCGAGCTGCTCGATGCGCTCGCCATCTGAGCGCCAGCCTTACCGGTCTAGATTCATGACTACCGATTCCGATGATTTTCCGGGCGACGACGACAAGCGCCGCGCCAGCGACCCGACGCAGCGCGCCACCCGCCCCGGCAAGCGCGCCACGCTCGGCGTGCGTCGCGATGACGAAGGCAATGCCGTACGCTCCACGGGCAAGCCGCTGCGCTCGTCCGACCTGAACCGCGAGCGCCAGCCGCTGCGCCCTTCGCAACGCCGCCCCAAGCCGGAAGAAGGCACCGGCAAGCCTGCGCGCCCGGCACGCCCGCCCAGCCGCGACGACGACGGCCAGACGCGCGACGCCAAGCCACGCCGCATGCAAGG
>NZ_VOSS01000102.1 GCF_007997035.1 Ralstonia sp. TCR112
ATGTCCGGCGCCGAGCCGTGCACCGGCTCGAACAGCGACGGGAAGGTGCGATCGGGGTTCAGGTTGGCCGAAGGCGCCAGGCCGATCGTGCCCGTCGTCGCGGGCCCAAGATCGGACAGGATGTCACCGAACAGGTTGGTAGCGGCCACCACATCGAAGCGACCCGGCTGCAGCACGAAGCGCGCGGTCAGGATGTCGATGTGCTGCTTGTCGAGCGTGACGTCGGGATATTGCTGCGCGACTTCATCCGCGCGCTTGTCCCACCACGGCATGCTGATGGCGATGCCGTTGCTCTTGGTGGCCAGCGTCACGTGCTTGCGCTCGCGGCTTTGTGCAAGGTCGAAGGCGAACTTGAGCAGCCGCTCTGCACCCTTGCGCGAGTAAACCGATTCCTGGATCACGATTTCGCGGTCGGTGCCTTCGTACATGATGCCGCCGAGCGATGTGTATTCGCCTTCGGTGTTCTCGCGCACGACGTAGTAATCGATGTCACCGGGCTTGCGGTTGGCGAGCGGGCACGGCACGCCCTCAAACAAACGCACGGGGCGTAGGTTGATGTACTGATCGAACTCGCGGCGGAATTTGAGCAGCGAGCCCCACAGCGAAACGTGATCGGGCACCGTGGCCGGCCAGCCGACCGCGCCGAACAAGATGGCGTCCATGCCTTGCAGTTGCTGCTTCCAGTCGTCGGGCATCATCGTGCCGTGCTGCTGGTAGTAGTCGCAGCTGGCCCAGTCGATGTGCTGGGTTTCGAGGTTGATGCCGAAACGGCGCGCGGCGGCTTCCAGCACGCGCAGGCCCTCGGGCATCACTTCGCGGCCGATGCCGTCGCCGGGGATCACGGCGATCCGGTAGGTCTTGCGGGTCATGTCAGATCCGGTAAAAAAGAAGAGGAAGAATCAGGCACCCTGCGGCGCGATGAACTCGCGGGCGAGCTTCCGGGCGCCGTTGGCGAACATCAGGATATCAACGCCCGTGGCGACGAAGGTGCAGCCCAACTCCAGATAGTGACGCGCGAGCGCCGCGTCGGACGTCAACGTGCCGGCGGCCTTGCCCGACGCAACAATCGTGCGCACGGCGTTGTCGATGGCCGCCTGCACGTCGGGGTGGCCGGCGTTGCCACGGTGGCCCATCGATGCAGCCAGATCCGCCGGGCCGATGAACACGCCATCCACGCCGTCCACATCGCAGATGGCTTCGAGGTTTTGCAGCGCGGTGACGGTCTCCGCCTGGACGAGCAGGCAGGCTTCGTCATCAGCAACCTGCAGGTAATCGGTGCGGGCGCTCCAGCGCGATGCGCGGCCCACGGCACTGCCCACGCCACGAATGCCGTGCGGGGGATAGCGCACCGCGCGCACCAGCTCGCGCGCCTCTTCCGCCGTATCGACCATCGGCACGAGCAGCGTGCGGGCGCCGATGTCGAGCAAGCGCTTGATGAGCGATGGATCGCCGTTGTAGGGCCGGACGATGGGCTCGGCACGGTACGGCGCCACGGCCTGCAGCTGCGCGAGAATCGTGCGCACGTCGTTCGGGGCGTGCTCGCTGTCGATCAGCAACCAGTCGAAGCCGGCGGTGGCGCTCACCTCGGCCAGGTACGGATCGCTCATCGCCAGCCAGAAGCCGATCTGGCGTTGCCTGGCGGCCAGCGCGGCCTTGAAGCTGTTCGGGCGCTCAAGCGCGGACGTTTGCATTGCGTGGGTCATGCGAATGGAGGGTTTCAGAAGTGGGCTCGAAGCTGATGGGTTCCACCTTGCCGAGCAGGAAGAGGTAATTCAGGATCGCCAGGCCGATCAGCGCGGCGGAGAACACCAGCGCCGGAATGAACGAGCCCGTGGCACCCACGATGGCGCCGGTGACGATCGGGCCGACCACACCGCCCATGTTCGACACGCTGTTCTGCAGGCCCGCCACCATCGACACGTTGTTGCCCGGTGCCACATCGGCCGGTAATGCCCACACCTGCGATGCCGCCACGGTCGTGCCTGACTTCGCGATGCACAGCAGGATGACCGCCACGACGGCCGATTGTGCGAACGCCGCCAGCCCGATGCTCGACGCCATCACCAGGCCGATGATGAGGAACAGCTTGCGCGTGGCCGTGAGCGAAAGCTTGCCGGAGGCATACACACGGTCCGACGCCCAGCCCGCGAACACCTCCACGAACATCGACACGAACAGCGGCAGCGACGCCATGAGGCCCATCTGCATCAGGCCCATGCCACGCTCCTTGACGAGGTACGTCGGCAGCCACGTGATGAAGAAGTACGAGTTGTAGTTGATCATGAAGAAGCCGATGCACATCGCCCAGATGTTCCGGTGCGTCAGCAGCTTCGTCCAGGGCACCTTGGGTTCATCCTTGCTACGGGCTGCCGGCAGGCCGCGTTGGATGTGGGCCAGCTCAGCGGCGTTCACGCCCTTGTGTTCTTCCGGCGTTTCCTTGAACACCGCCCACCACACCACTGCCCACACGATGCCCAGCCCGCCCGTCACGGCAAAGGTGATCTTCCAATCAAACATCACCAACAGCCATGCGATGAGCGGCAACGCGACAGCGCTGCCCAGCTTCGAGCCGCTATCGAAAATGGCCGCCACCGTGGCGCGTTCCTGTTTTGGAAACCAGCGCCCCGTGATGCCCGCGCTGCTGGGGTACGCACCCGCCTCACCGATGCCCAGCGCCACACGCAGGCCCACCAGCGACTTGAAGCCGTTTGCCAGGCCCGTCAACGCCGTCGCAACGGACCACCACAGCACCGCAAAGCCGAGCACCTTCTTCTGCCCGAAGCGGTCGGCCAGAATGCCCGCCGGCAACTGCAGCAGCGCATACGACCAGAAGAACGCCGACATGACGACGCCCATTTCCACGGCGCTCAGGTGGAATTCCTTCTGGATGTGCGGCGCGGCCGCCGACAGCACGGTACGGTCGATGTAGTTGATGGCAATCGCCGCCCACATGAGGCCGGCGACGACCCAGCGCACTTTCGAGCGAGGGCCGCCCTGTGACGTGTCCTGCATGGTTTGTCTCCTGTTTTGTAATAGGTGATGCGTGCCTTCGAGTCGAGGCGCTAACTCACGATGCCCATGTGCCAGGGCACGAATTCATGGTCGCCAAGAC
>NZ_VOSS01000103.1 GCF_007997035.1 Ralstonia sp. TCR112
AAGACAAAGAAAGTAAGTCGGCCCCGGCAGGGGACGAAACCCCAGCAAACCACCAACGCCCTTACGCCGGCGCAGCAGCAGGCGGTTCATTGGAAGAAGCCGACGCCGCTTTCTCCGGCGCCACCCGCGCCATCCACTCCTCAAACGCCGCAGAAGTCCGCAACACCGTCCCCGGCGCCGCCAGCGGCACGCCCGCCTTGTCGAACGCATCCTTGAGCACAACGTTGAACGCCCGCAGCACATCCGCCTGCTTCTGCGGACGCGTCTTGAACCGCCCCTTGACGATCATCGCGCCCCCTTCAAAGCGATCCAGCCCGAAGATTTCCGCACCGCCGAGCAACGTGTAGCCAAAGCGCGGCTCACCCGCAATCTGGTCGGCCGCCGCGCGTACCAGATCAATCGCCTGCTGCGGTTCGGCCTCCATCGCCACGCGCACTTCAAAGTCGGCAAACGAGTAATCGCGCGAGAGGTTGCGCACGGTCTTGATCTGGCTGAACGGAATCGACAGCACCGCGCCCGTTCCATCGCGCAGCCGCACCGTCCGGATGGTCAGGTTGATGACGGAGCCCGTGGCCACCCCCACGTCCACCACATCGCCCACGCTGATCGTGTCTTCCATCAGGATGAAGATGCCGGTGATGAAGTCCTGCGCCAGCGACTGCGCGCCAAAGCCCACCGCCAAGCCGATCACGCCCGCGCCTGCCACCAGCGGCGTCACGTTCACGCCCAGGTTGGCCAGCACGCCAATGCTGGCCGTCACCACCAGCGTCACCTTCAGGCCATTGCGCAGCAGCGGCAGGATGGTCAGCGCGCGCGTGCTCGGCTGCGCCCGCGCGGATGCCGGCGACAGCGCCCGCAGGATCGCCGTGTCGAGCAGGATCCAGACCAGCCAGGTGGCAAACACGGTGCCGATCAGGCCCACCATGGCATCTGCGATGCGCTTGCCGTTGACTGAACTGTGCGCGACCTCCACCAGCGTGTGGCCCCACACGCGCAGCACTAGCTCCAGGAAGGCAATCCAGATGACGAGCTTGATCAGCGCGCCGACGAAATGCTTGAGCCGCTCCACGTAGGGCGAGCTGCGCGCCAGACGCAGGTGCGAGCGCCAGTTCGCGCGGGGGCGGACCAGCGCCGACAGGAAGAACGCCGCCACCAGCAGCAGCGACGTCATCACGGCACGGCGTGCCACGGCGTCGACGTTGTCGGGCGTCGTCAGCGTGGCCATGACGGTGGCGCCGGCCAGCACCACCACGGGCACCGGCCAGAATGCGGCCAGCAGACGACGGACCTGGTTGCCCGTGTGTTCGCCGCTGCGCAGCTCCAGCGGGCGATTGGCGATCAACTGGCCGATGGGCCGCCGCGCCCACAACGCGCCCACCGCCAGCATCAATGACGACACCACGTTGCACACCGTGGCCAGCAGCAGACTGAGCGCGCCGCCCAGCACCAACGCGACGCGCGGATCGACGAGCGCATCGCCGCAAGCGCCCAGGCTGGCCGTCAGAAAGATCGGCCACATGCCGTGCTTGAACAGATATTCCACCGCCACGCGCCGGTGCGCACTGCCGGAAAACAGCGAGAACAGCATCGCCACGCCCGCGGTGATGATCGCGCCCCACACGATGGCGTAGGCCAGCACCACCGCCAGGACGAAGCCGGGCGACGCGTCGTGGTCGAGCCGCACGATGACCGCAAAGGAGATCGCCCATGGCCCGATCTTGCGCAGCGCATCGATCAGCAGCGCGCGTGTGGTGGGATGCGGCCCGAGGCCTGCGGTGAGGCCAAACACGCGGCGGATCAGCCAGCCCAGGCCGAGCAGGCCCGCGGCGATGGCGGCCCAGATACCCATCGTGCTCGCAAAGTCGGCAACCAGCGGCATGCGCTTGTCGGGCGCGACGAGCAGGCTCGCGTTCCCGCTGGCGGCCTCGATGCGGCGCAGCCAGTAACGCGGCGCACCGGCTTCGACATCGGCCTGCAACGAGCCGTTCTCGATGAGGGACGCCACCGCGCCCAGCAGGCCAGGTGCCTGTTCGGCCTGTACCTTCTGCTGCGCGCTCATGCCATCGCGCAACTGCTTCAACTCATTGACGAGGGCCGTGCGCTGCTGATCGTTGCTGAGCAGCGTGATGACGGTGTCGAGCGACTGGCGTGTCTGCACGGGGTCGGCGGCGGGCGTCGACGCGCTGGCGGTGGAAGTCGGCAGCCCGGCCAGCTTGGCAAACGACACCGGCGCGGCGTCGGCCATGTGGGCCACGCCGGCCATCAGCAGAAACAGGAACGATGCGAGCGGCCACAGTCGCCGCGTGCAGAACAGGAAATGAGTACGCATGACAGGGAAAGCGATCGTGCAGACATCGATCACGGCACGATACGCGAATTCCCCGGGCGCACAACTTCAGCGCTTGGCGCCCGACGGTAGCGGAGCGCGCCGCCAGAGCCACGCCGCCGTGCCGAGCGCACACGCCATGCAGCCCATCACCAGCGTCACCACGCCAGGCCAGCCCCAGGGCGCATAGAGCTTGCCGCCTGTCGTGCCGATCAGGCTGGAGCCCAGGTAATACGCCAGCAAATACAGCGCCGCGGCCTGCCCCTTGGCACGCTGCGCGCGGCGCCCCACCCAGCCGCTGGCCACCGCGTGCGCACCGAAAAAGCCGAAGGTCAGCAGCGCGATACCGCCAATCACCAGCACCAGCGGGCCGGCCAAGGTCAGCAGCACGCCGCCCGACATCAGCGCTGTGCCCGCCAGCAGCATGCGGCCTCGGCCATGGCGATCCGCCAATCGGCCGAACCATGCCGAGGCGCCGATGCCCAGCAGATACACCATGAAGATGCCGCCCACCGCCGTCTGGCTGAGGGCGTACGGCGCGTCGAGCAAGTGGAAGCTGGCGTAGTTGTAGACGGTGACGAAGCCGCCCATCAGCAGAAAGCCCATGGCGAACAGCGCGCGCAGGCCCGGCTCGCGCAGATGGGCGCCCAGCGTGTCGAACAGGTCGCCCAGCGCCACGCCCTTGCGCGGCACAAACCGGCGTGACGGCGGCAGCAGCCACAGAAAGGCCAGCGCCGCGAGCAAACCCAGCATGCCGGCAAAACCGATGGCGGCGCGCCAACCGAAATGGTCGGCCACGGCGCCGGTCAGCACGCGCCCCGCCATGCCGCCGAATGCGGTGCCGCCAACGTACAGGCCCATCGCCATGCCCAGCCCTTGCGGGTGCACCTCTTCGGCCAGATACGCCATGGCCACCGCCGGCACGCCGCCCAGCACCACGCCAAGCAACGCCCGCGTGGCCAGCAACCCGTGCCAGCCCGGCAGCACCGCCGCCGCCAATGTGAGCGCTGAGGAGAGCACCAGCGACACGCCCATCAGCGTCTTGCGATGGATCGACTCCGACAGCAGCCCCGCAAACAGGATCGCAAAGGCCAGCAGCAGCGTAGAGACGGACAGCACGAGGCTCGTCTGCGCGGGCGTCAGGCCAAAGTCATGCGCCAGCAGCGGCATGAGCGGCTGCACGCAATACAACAGTGAAAACGTCGAGAAACCCGCCGCGAACAGCGCCAGATTGGCGCGCAGAAAACCGGGATGCCCCCGGACCAGCCAGCGCGACGGATCGGCGGGTTCGACGGCGGGCGAGGGAGAAAGCGGAGCGTTCACGGCGGGCGGGTTGAAACAGGCGCAAAGGCAAGCGCCTATTATCGTTCGCAGGCATCGTTCCTGCTGCGATGCGGCATCCGCCTTGCTTTGCAGCCTCCACCCAGTTCACCGTTCACCTGCCCGACCATGGAAACCACGCTCTATTACTGGCCCGAAATCCAGGGCCGCGGCGAATTCGTCCGGCTGGCGCTGGAGCAGGCCGCCGTGCCCTATACCGATCTCGGCCGCGAAGACGAAGCCGCCATCGAGGCGTTTCTGAACGATGCCGGCATTCCCACCCCGCCGTTCGCGCCGCCGTTCCTGGTGGCCGGCCCACTGGTGATCGCGCAGACGGCCAACATCCTGCTTTACCTTGGTCAGCACTACGGCCTGGCCCCGCACGACGAAGCCGGCGGCCTGTGGACGCACGGCCTGCAACTGACGATTGCCGATTTCGTGGTCGAGATTCACGACACGCACCACCCCATCGCGTCGTGCGAGTACTACGAAGACCAGCGCGCCGAGGCCAAGCGCCGCACGCAGGATTTTCTCGACAATCGTGCGCCCAAGTTCCTTCACTACTTCGAGCGCGTGCTCGACCGCAACCCCGCCGGCCCGACATGGGCGGTGCGCGATGCGCTGACGTATGTGGATTTGTCGCTGTTCCAGATCGTGGCCGGGCTGCGCTACGCGTTCCCGCGCCACATGCAGCGCTACGAACGCGAACTGCCGCATCTGGCGGCGCTGCACGACCGCGTGGCGGCGCAGCCGAACATCGCGGCGTATCTGGAATCGCCGCGTCGCATTCCGTTCAACACGATGGGCATCTTCCGCCACTATCCGGAACTCGATGCACTGAAATGACAAAACCCGGCGCCAGGCCGGGTTCGCGGTGGATACGTCGTTCAGGCTGCCAGCGGCGTATCGGACAACGGGCGGGGCAACCGGCGCCGGATGTCTTCCAGCGCCGTGGGCCAGCTTTCAATGGCCGCCAGATCGTGGATGTCCTGCAGATCGATCAGCAGATCCACCACCTGATCGTCGTCGACATTCACCCCGGAGCTGCGCAGCGCACGGGCGAGGGCATCCTCGCTCGGCACACGCAGCAGGCTCACGCCCAGGCGCTCGATGGCGCTGCAATAGAACGCGTCGTCGATGAGAATGCCGACCCCGCAACGGCGGTTGTCGAGGCCGCGGTAGCGCGGCTCGCCGTCGGCGTCTTCGGAGCGGCATTGCTGTGCGAGCAGGTGTGCGCGCACGCGTTCAAAAATGTCCTCGATGGCGAGGAACGTCCCCTTCCCTTTCATGGCGTCACCTTCTTTGGGGTGATCTGTGACCGGCCGGTCGGTCAGAATGTATCGACGAGAGCGCCGCTCAGGCCGAATTGGCGTGCGATCGACTGCAGGCGTTCCTTCCACTCCCACGTGCCGAACACGTCATGTGCGTTCTGCAGCTTGGAGAGCAGCTCGACGGTGTCGCGGTCGTCCACGTCGATGCGCGCGCGCTTGAGCGCACGGCGCAACGCGATCACGCCGGCATCCATGTAGCGCGGAATCTCGTTGGCGGGCTTGACGATGTAGCGCACCGGCACGCTTTCCATCGACGTCGTGTAGTCGCGCACGCCGATCAGGTTGCCGATCGGGCAGCAGCGACCGCCCTGGCCGTGGTACGCAGCGCCGCCGCGCGGCAGGATGGCAGCGCCGCCCTGACCGAACAGATGGCGGACTGCGCCGTCGTAGATTTCTTGCTTGCTGAGATATTGCGTCTTCATGTTGTTTCCCCTGACCCCAGATTGCAGGCGTCGCCGATTCGATTCACTTCCGACTTCCGGCCTGACGTTGCGTCCGACGTCGCACATCTGCCATCCGTGCGATCTATCTTGGTTCAGGATGCACCAGAACCATGGGCCGAAAAAGGACCGGAATGTAAGTCATTTTTACCGTTTGCTTTTTGGCAACGGATTGCCCGCAAAGGTGCGCCAGACAACGCTTTACGGGTGCTTCAGGCACCACGCGCGCGCAGCGTTTTTGCAGCGCCTGATGCGCGTTCGCAACAGCGTGTGCGCAAGGCTGCGCGCACGTGGCGCATGCGTCGTAGGCGCGGCGCTTACATCCCGATGATCCGGTCCGCGTGGCCGAGACAGAAGCCGCGTCGGTCATGGTGCCCACAGGTGGGCATCACCTCGTAGCCGGCAGCGCGCAGCAACACCGCGCGCGCGGCCACTTCCACCGGGGGCAGGGGTTGCCCCGAGTCTTCATCGCGCACGAGCCGGCCGAGTTGGGCAAACGGCTGGCGCAGCAGATGGTCCAGATCCAGCGATCCGCAGTACCGCATCACATCACCTTCTTGAAAAACAGCGGCGGCACCGGGCACGCCGTTACATCGATTCGTCTGCCAGCTCAGGACACGCAACCAGCGTCTGACGCACACGCGCATAAGCGGCACGCTGGGCCCAGATGGCGTCGGTCAGGGCCGCGATGAGTGCGTCGCGCGGCAGGCTTTGCGGTGCCACGCCGAACTGCGCCTCCACGGTACGTAGAGCCTCCGTCACTTCGCTTCGCCATCGGGCGTCGAGTCGCTGGGTCATGTTGTTCTCTTGGGTCGGTTCTGGCGCGGTGGGCGGCGGGCTTGTGCCCACTCTGGCCGCGCTGGGAAGGGATTGGCGGAATGGGTTCCGCTCTTGTTTGTGAAGAACGGCACACGGAACTGAAACTTGATTGCCGCGGCGGGGGGTAAACCGGGTGCCCCGGATGGGATGCCACGGCGGCGACTCCGCCAAACGGGCTCCCCCATTCGCGCAGCAACTTCAGCGGGTACCTGTGGCCCAATCGGTTCTGAAACCGCCACCTCGCTAACGATGAAGATGGAACGTCACGTGTCTCGACTGTCTCTGCTACGCCGGACCGTGCTGGCCCTTGCGTGCGCGCTTGCCGTGCCCGCCGTGGCCACCGCCGGCGCGACCGACCCGCGTCAATACATGCATGGCATCGGCGCAGTGCCGGGCGCAACGGCCAACACTTTCAACGTGTTCTTCAGCAGTTCGGGCCTGCCGCCGCGCGGCGCCGATCGCAGCGGAAGCTGGCCGCACGATGTCTATGTCGCGCAGTGGCATGCCGACACGGGGGTGCTCGATGCCCCACGCATCTTCATCCAGAAGCCCGAAGCGCAGGAGCCCGTGACGGTGGCGCGCAACCGCGCCGGCCAGGTGATGGTGTCGTTTGAAGACGGCTGGAATGCGCCGGAAAACGTGAACCAGCGCTTCGGCATCTACGACGCCGCGCTCCGGCCCATCAAGCCGTATCCGCAACTGGTGGAATCCGGTAGCCACTCGGGCCATATCACGGCCGTGGGCGACCGCTTCGTGGTGTTCTATTCCGACGGCTGGATCACCGGCGGCGGCGTCGACAACCTCGGCAGCGGCAACGGCGTCTACCTGAAGGTCTACGACGGACGCGGCCGTCGCCTGCACAACGTCGATGTTGCCGATGGCCGGCGCGAATGGTGGCCCATGGTCGCTGGCGGCAGCACGAATGCGCTGCTCGCCTGGCAGCAGTTCGTGCCAGGTCAGACCGAAGCCAATCTGAAAATCGCCGTATTCGATCCCGTCAGCGGACGCGTGACCGGCGAGCAGCTTCTGCACAAGCATCTGCAGTACTACACCTACAGCGTCACGTGGATGCCGGCGATCGAGCGGTACCTGCTGGTCGGCGTGGCCAAGGGCAACGGTTTTGCCGATCTGATCGACGCCACGGGCAAGGTGCGTGCGTCGATTCCGTGCATGCCGGCAACGGTGCGCGAAGCGGGCATCACCGTGAACCAGACCACCGGCTATACGCCCGCCGCCGATGGGCGCCTGCTGCAACTGCAGGCAGGGCCGGATTCGCTCTCGCTATCGGCCACGCTGCTGAATACCGACGGCAAGCGCGTGCAATGGCGCCCGGTGGGCAGCACCGGTTTGCTGCGCACATCCGGCGCGATCGATTGGATGTCGTTGACGGAAAAGGGACTGGAGCAGTTGCACTTCGACCCCACCAAAACGCAGCCCGCCAACGCGGTCGACCAATGTCGCTAGCGCGAAAAGCTCAAGCGTCGGTAACGAGCACGCGCAGGCGCACGAGACCATCCCACCGCGCGTGGACGGCATCGCCGATGCGGCCGATTTCAGCGGCGAGTGCCGGCGGCAGGACGAGGTCGACCTCCACCGCGCCATCGACGTAATGCAGCACGCAGTGGCGCGCGTCGAGCGGCGTGCCGGGCGGCAGCAGCTGTGCCAGCACGGCGTGCAGCGCGTCCCGGTCGGGCAGCGGCACGGGATCGGTCGCGATGTGTTCGCGCGGGTCGACGTGAATCTGCACATCGAGCACGGCCATGGCCGTATGCGCCGTCAGCGCGTTGGTGCGAGCCCGCACGGCAATCGCATGGCCCTCGCTCACGGAGACGCGCGGATCCACCTCGATATGCGCGTCCACCAATGCCTGGTCTCCGGTCACGCGCGTACGGAGGTCGTGCACGTTGATCACGCCCGGCGTGGCTTCCAGGCTGGCGCGAATGGCCTCCACCTGCGCGGGCGGCAGAGCGCGGTCCATCAGGTCATTGAGCGCTTCCCACCCAAAGCGCACGCCCACACGGCCGATCATCAGGCCGACAACGCAGGCCGCCACCGGGTCGAGCCAGTGATAGCCCATCAGGTTGCCCGCCACGCCCACGGCCGCCACCAGCGACGACACCGCATCGGAACGCGCATGCCACGCATTCGCAATCAGCATGCGTGAGTTGATGCGCTTGGCCACGGCGAGCATGTAGCGGAAAAGTCCCTCCTTGGCCGCCAGCGCCGTCAACGCCACCACGAGCGCAAGTCCATGCACCGGCGTCGGCCCCTGCGGCGAGCGCAGGCTTTCCACCGCGGCCCAGATCATCCCCGCGCCCGCCCCGATCAGCAGCAGCCCCAGGCCCAGCGACGCGGCGTTCTCGTAACGCGCGTGGCCGTACTGGTGGTCTTCGTCCGGTCCCTTGTGGCTGTTGCGGTTGGCAATGAAAACGATGCCGTCGGCGATCAGGTCGGACAGCGTATGCAGCCCGTCGGCCACCAGGCCTTGCGAGTGCGACCACAGCCCCGCCGCGATCTGCCCCGCCGAAAGGAGGCAATTGACGCCCGCACTCACCAGGGTGGAGCGTTCGGCGCTCTGCTGGCGCGCGGCCGCAGAAGGGGCTGTCGAAGATGTGGGCGTCATGGGGAATCGGTGCGATCAGGCGTGCGAAGCAATCGCGAGCATTGTGCCACGCACAGACGCGCCGCCTGGGCCCGAACCCAGGGCAGCGACCGCAACGTGCTGCGACAAATTTGCACCGAAAGAGCGCAGATCGGGCCGCACTAATAGGACTTTTCCGATGTTACGCCGTTGCGGCTTCGGCGATTCTCAGCAATGCGGCAAACACATTGCCGCACGTTACACACTCGGAGACACGTCGACATGCAGCCGCCATTCCAACTCGTCATTGCAGATGATCATCCTGGCGTGGTGGCTGCCGTGCGGCGCCTCGTGTCGGCGGTCGACGGTTTCGAGGTGGTGGCCGAGGCCAGCAACGCCGATGAGCTGCTTGCCGTGCTCGGCCGCGTGCGCTGCGACCTCGTCATCACCGACTACGCCATGCCAGGCAGCCGCTATGGCGACGGCATCCTCCTGCTCGAATTCCTCGTGCGGCGTCACCCCGACCTGCGTGTGATGGTGCTCACCATGCTCGAGACCCGCGCGCTGATGAGCAACATCCTGCGCGCGGGCATCAAGGTCATCGTCAGCAAATCCGACGAGCCGCAGCACATCCTCGAAGGCATGCAGGCGGCGATGCATGGGCGCATCTACCTTTCGCCGCAGCTCAATGCCAGGCTGCTCTGCCGCAACGGCGAGCCGCAGCCCGCTCCCGACGACCCGGTCACCAAGCTCGGCAAGCGCGAGCTGGAAGTGCTGCGCATGTACGTGAGCGGCAAGACGGTCAGCGAGATCGCCGTGCAGCTCAACCGCAGCGTCAAGACCATCAGTTCGCAGAAGCAGACCGCCATGCGCAAGCTGGAGCTTGGCACCGAGGCGGCGCTGTTCGACTTTGCCGTGCGCCACGGGCTGCTTGGCAGCGGCGAGGGCTGACACCATGATGGCCTGCGTCACGCTCTTGACGTCTGCGCGCGTTCGCATCGGTATCGGTGCGGGGTTGGTTGCATGCGCGGCCGCCCTGCTCTGGCTGAGCGGCTCGCCCGATGCCGACGCGGAAGACGCGGCGCAGGCCGTCCAACGGCTCACGCAGTTTCCGCCCAAGGTAACGGTGGGCGTCATCAGCGATGCCATGGCGCCGCTCGAAGGCGTCGAAGCCGGCCGGCTCAGCGGCTTCTCCGGCGATCTGCTGATGCATCTGATTCCGCAGGACCAGGTACGCGTCATCCCGCACGTCTTCGCACGGCGTGACGAGCTGCTGAAGGCGGCCTGCCGGGGCGACGTCGACATCATCATGAGCGTGGCGCCCCGCTCGCAATACGATCACTGCCTCATCTATTCCGCGCCGTACCTCGAGCGCCCCACGGCGGTGGTGGCGCGCAACGACAACACGGAGGTCGCGCAGAACCCGTTTGCCCCCGGCATGCGCATCGCCGTCGAGCAAGGCTCTTCGCTCGAAGAAGAGCTGACAGGACAGTACCCGAGCATCCGCCTGATCAGTACGCCCACGGCAGCCGACGCTCTTGATGCCGTGCTGCACGACACGGCGGACGCTTACGTGGGGGTCACCTATCCGACGCGGGAGCTGATGTCGCAGCCGCGTTACCGGCGCCTCTCGATCGTGCAACTGGTGAATCAGCAGGTCGACGCGCTGCACTTTGCCGCGCCGCGCGACCAGGAGATGGTGATCCGGTATCTGAACCGGCATCTGGCCCAGTTGCCCGACGCCACCATGAGCGAGCTGCGCGCGCGCTGGATCACGCAAGGCGGCGCGTCGTCCGTGGGGCTGCAGTTATCGGACGACGAACGCGCCATGCTCGCCGCGCTGCCGCCGCTGCGCTACGCCGCTGATCCCGACTACATGCCGTACACCTTCAACGGCGCGGGCGATGGAATGCTCGGCATCTTCCCCGAATACCAGAACTTCCTCTCACGCACGCTCGGGCTGCGCTTCGAGCGTGTGACCGTGCGCGACTGGGCGGACGCGCTGGCCAAGGCGCGCAACGGCGAGGTCGACATCCTGCTCGGCATGTCAGACCAGGATTCCCGGCCCCTTGGTTTCGCGCTCACACAGCCGATCGACGCGACCCCGATGGTCGTCGTCGGACGCAGCGACGCGCTCACGGTGGCTGCGCTGTCCGAGCTTTCCGGCAAGACGGTCGCCCTGCCGACCAGCGACACGCTGACCACGCTGCTGAAAGAAAACGTGCCGAAGATTCGCATCCTGCGCGCGGGATCCGTCAACGATGCGTTGTCCATGGTGGGGGCTGGCGAGGCCGATTTCACCATCGCCAATCTGCCGGTGGCCGACGCGTTGATCCGCCATCATTTTCCGGGCGAGCTGAAAGTCACGGGCTCGGCCAACACGACCGAGAGCATCGGCGTGGGCGTGTCGGCCCGATACGCCGCGCTGGTGCCGCTCATCAACCGCGCGCTCTTCGCCATGCCCGAAGGCGAGCAGGTCAGCATCCGCAACAAGTGGCTGTCGGTCAGCTACCAGCTGGGCCCATCCGCTTGGGCCGTGCTAGGCAAATTCGGGCCCGTCGCCGCGCTCGTGCTGGTGGCGCTGGTAGCGCTCTTCATCAAGCAGATGCAGCTGCGCCGCGAAAACCACCAGCGCCGTCGCGCTGAAGAAACCCTTGCGCGCCAGCTGAGCTTCCAGCGCGCGCTGATGGAAGCCGTGCCTTTTCCACTTGTCGCCAAAGACGCCTCGCACCGTTACGTGGCCGTGAACGCGGCGTTCTGCAACATGTTCGGCCGGACAAGCGCATCTTTGCTCGGCCATACGCCGCAGGAGCTTGGGCTGTATTCGACGGGCAACGCGTCGCCGTTGTCGGAGATCAACCGGCGTGCAATGGAGACCAGCGAAAGCACACGCGAAGAGGTCATCATCGACACGCCGGATGGTCAATCGCGCCACGTGCTGTACTGGATCGAGCCGTTCCACTTGTCGGACGGACAACCCGCGGGCACCGTCGCCTCGCTGGTCGACATCAGCGAGATCCGCGAAGCGCAGGCGCGCGCCGAATGCCTCGAACAGCGCCTGCGTGAAGTCACCGAATCGCTGCCGGCGCTGGTCTACCAGTTCGAACTGGCGCCAGGCCAAGCGCGGGGGCGCATCACTTACGTGGCGGGCAAAGCGCACGAAACGCTGGGCGCGCGGCCTTCGGATCTGCTGGGCTATCTATCGACGCCGGAACTGCTGATTCACGAAGAGGATCGACAGCGCATGATCGACACGGTGCTTGTCTCTGCGGAGCAGCTGACGCCGTTCGACCAGCAATTCCGCCACGTCTGCGAAGACGGCGTCATCCGCTGGCTGCACGCGCGCTCGATCCCGCATCGCGAAGCCGACGGTCGCACGGTCTGGAACGGTTACCTGAGCGATGTCACCACGGAGCGCGAGCAGGCCGATGCGTTGGAAGCTGCCAAGAATGCTGCGGAGTCGGCGTTGCACGCGAAAGACCGTTTTCTTGCCATGATGAGCCACGAAATCCGCACGCCCATGAACGGCGTGCTGGGTCTGGTCGAACTGCTGCAGCAGACCAAGCTCGACCGCGAGCAGCAGCAGATGGTGTCGTTGGTACAGGATTCGGGGCGCGCGCTGCTGCATATCCTCGACGACATCCTCGACTACGCAAAGGTCGAGGCCGGTCGCCTGGATATTTCCCCCTCGGCCACGGACCTTCGCGAGGTCTTTGACGGCACGGTCGGCCTGCTGGCAAGCCGCGCACACGAAAAATCGCTCGCCGTGCATGTGGATGTGGGCGCCAACGTGCCGGCCAGCGTCTCGGTCGACAGCATTCGTCTACGGCAAATTCTGTTCAACCTGCTTTCCAACGCGATCAAGTTCACCGACAGGGGAAGCGTGCGACTGTCAGCCGACTGCGCGCACGTCAGCGACGACACGGCGCACCTCGTCATCGCTGTCACCGATACGGGCATCGGGATCTCACCGGAGGTGCAGGCAACGCTGTTCGCGCCGTTCGTGCAGGCCGAGCGCTCGACCACGCGGCGCTACGGCGGGACCGGGCTCGGGCTGGCGATCTCCCGCCAGCTTGCCGGCCTGATGGGCGGCAGGCTCGTCATGGAAAGCGCACCAGCACAAGGCACCGCCGTCACGCTGCACCTGGCCGTACCGATACTCACGGCCCGATATGCGCTGCCGCAATTGGCGGGCCGCAGCGTTGCCATTGACGTTGAAGACGCGGCCGTCCGGCACAGCCTTACGGAACTCGCGGTCGCGGCCGGACTGCGGCCTGCTCCGACGGCCGACGCCGACATCCTTCTGACCACGACGCCGCAGGCCGAGCGGCGCGCCATCCGCATCACCTCCGAGGCCAGCTATGCCGAGACGGGCAACGCGCTGAGCATCAATCCGCTGCGTTGGCACGCTTTCGTGCAGGCATGCGAGCGCGCCCTGCCGCCATCTGAACACGTGCAAGCGGCCAGCACGGCGGTACACGCGCTTCCCGCCGCCGCGCCTACTGAAGCGCCCGGAGCACACATCCTCGTGGCGGAAGACCACCCGATCAACCGCGAGCTGATCGCCAAGCAGTTGCGGCTGCTCGGCTATCGGGTCACGCTGGCCGAAGATGGCGTCGTCGCGCTCGAGCGATTGCACGAACACCGTTTCGACGCCTTGCTCACCGATTGCCACATGCCGCGCATGGACGGCTTCGACTTGGCCCGGCACATTCGCCGGGAAGAACAAGAACGCGCGGATGGGCCTCGCCTGCCCATCATCGCCATCACGGCAACGACGCTCGCCGAAGAACACGCGCGCTGTCGTGCCGTGGGAATGGACGCGAGCCTGCTGAAACCCACCACACTCGCCACCCTGCAGGAAGCGCTGTCTGCGCTGTGGAGCGCCGATGGTCTCGCGGTTGCGGGCACGAGCGCGGAAGATCCATTCAGTCTGTCGCTCGACGACCTGCACGCCGCGCTCGGGACGGACCCCGCCGCGGCCGGGTTGGCGCAGGTTTTTCTGTCGTCGCTGGCCGAGGACGCGCAGCGACTTCAGCCGCTGCTGGACGCGATGGACCGCCCCGCCCTGCGCCAATGGGCCCATCGCACCGGCGGCGCACTGGCGCTTCTCCACAGCCCGGACGTCGACGCTGTGGCGGAAGCTTTCCGCCATGCGGTCCACGATGGCAGCCAGGACGACATCCGCGCCGCCGGCATGCGCGCTTTGCGGCTGCTAACGCACATCAATGCGTTGTTGAACGCCTTCTTGCCAGCGTCCGCCGACGTTGTGCACCGCACGCAAGTGACGGATTCATAAGGGAAAACCGTTTCAAGCGGTTCATACGCCGCTTTTAGATGAACCGTTCCAATCGGCCGATTGACTCGGTTCGGGCAGCCTCCTACGATGACATCGACCAATGTCACATTAAGAGGCGCCCATGTGGTGCCCACGGAGACACCACGTGAACGCACGGACCGACTTCCCGCGCGCCGACGCCTTTGCATCGGCCCCGCACAGCGCTGACGCCCCGCCCCTCATCGATGCCGCCATCATCGGGACGGGCTTTGCCGGCCTGGGCATGGCGATCCAGCTCAAGCAGCACGGCATCGACAACTTCCTCGTCTTCGAAAAGGCGGGCTCCGTCGGGGGCACGTGGCGCGACAACCATTACCCCGGCTGCGCGTGCGATGTGCAATCGCACCTGTATTCGTTTTCGTTCGCGCCCAATCCGGACTGGTCGCGCATGTATTCGCCGCAACCGGAAATCCGCGCGTATCTGGAGCGCTGCACCGATGAATTTGGCGTGCGCCCGCATGTGCGCTTCCATCACGAGCTGGCGCGTGCGGCCTTCGACGACGCTGCAGGCGTGTGGAACCTGGAAATGGCCGACGGCCGCCGCTACCGGGCCCGTACGCTGATCTCCGGCATGGGCGGCCTGAGCCGTCCGGCCTGGCCGAACATTCCCGGCATCGAGACCTTCCAGGGCAAAGCCTTCCACTCGCAGCTCTGGGAACACGATTACGACCTGCGCGGCAAGCGCGTCGCCGTGATTGGCACCGGCGCGTCGGCCATCCAGTTCGTGCCGCAGATTGCGCCGAAGGTCGGCCGGCTCGACCTGTATCAGCGCACGCCGCCGTGGATCCTGCCCAAGCCCGACCGCAAGGTTTCCCGCGCCGAGCATTGGCTGTTCCGCCACCTGCCGTTCACGCAAAAGCTGATGCGTACCGGCATCTACTGGATGCTGGAGTCGCGCGTGCTCGGCTTTGTGATCCACCCGAAGCTGATGAAGGCGGTGGAGCGCATGGCGCGCGGCCACATCAAGCGCCGCATTGCCGACCCCGTGCTGCGCGAGAAGGTCACACCCAACTACACCATCGGCTGCAAGCGCATCCTGATTTCGAACGACTATTACCCGGCGCTCACGCGCGAGAACGTCGACGTCATCACCTCGGGCATCGCACGCATCGAGCCCAACGCCATCGTCACCACCGACGGCACGCGGCGCGAAGTCGATTGCCTGATCTTCGGCACGGGCTTCCACGCAACGGACCCGTTCCCGCGTGGCGTGCTGCTCGGCAGCCAGGGCGTCGACATTGTCGACATGTGGGACAAGCACGGCGCCGAGGCCTACCTGGGCACCACGGTGTCGGGCTTCCCGAATTTCTTCATGGTGGTGGGCCCGAACACGGGGCTCGGCCATTCGTCGATGGTGTTCATGATCGAGTCGCAGGTGGCGTACATCGTCGACGCGCTCAAGTCGATGCGTGCGCACAACGTGGCCGCCATCGACGTACGCCCCGACGTGCAGCGCCGCTTCAACGACGGCATCCAGAAGCGGCTCTCGAATGCGATCTGGTCTGCGGGCGGTTGCGTGAGCTGGTATCTCGATCCGAAGACCGGCAAGAACACAACGCTGTGGCCCGGATTTACGTGGCAGTTCCGCCGCGCGACCGCGCATTTCCGGCTGGCCGATTACCGCACGCGCCCGATGACCGTACCGAAGGGTGTGCCGCTGCGCGTGCCCGCCCGCACGGTGCCGGCCGCCCAAAACACCCCCAACGAAGAAGCGCTCGACCGCGTCTGACGCGCGTCAGCCCCACGGAGACCACGCCATGAAGTCATTCAACAACCAGGTTGCCGCCATCACCGGTGCTGCGTCGGGCATGGGCCGATCGCTGGCGCTGCAGCTGGCGCGCGAAGGCTGCCACCTCGCCTTGGCCGATCGCAATGAAGCGGCGCTCGCGCAGACGCTGCAACTGGTGCGCGCGCATGAAGGCGACCGCATCCGCGTGACCACGCATGCCGTCGACGTGGCCGACCGCGCCGCGGTGTACCGCTGGGCCGAAGAAGCGGCCGCTGCGCACGGCAAGGTCAACCTGATCTTCAACAACGCGGGCGTGGCGCTGTCCAGCACGATCGAAGGCATGGAAGACGACGAGCTGGCCTGGATCATGAACATCAACTTCTGGGGCGTCGTGCACGGCACCAAGGCGTTCCTGCCGCTGCTCAAAGCAACGGGCAACGGCCACATCATCAACACGTCGAGCATCTTCGGCATCTTCGCGCAGCCCGGCATGGGCGCCTACAACGCCAGCAAGTACGCCGTGCGCGGCTACACCGAGGCGCTGCGCCAGGAACTGGATCTGATGAACTGCGGCGTGTCGGCCACGTGCGTCCACCCGGGCGGCATCAAGACCAACATTGCCAAGTCGAGCCGCGTCTCGCCAAGCATGAACGGCTTCCTGGTGCGCGACGAGCAGCAGGGCAAGGCCGAGTTCGAGAAATTCTTCATCACCTCGGCCGACAAGGCCGCGGAGGTGATCCTGGATGGCGTGCGCAAGAACAAGCGCCGCGTGCTGATCGGCCCCGACGCCCACGCGGCCGATGTGATGGCCCGCTTGCTGCCGGCCGCATACCAGGCGCTGGTCGTGCGCGAAGCCCGCCGTACGCGCAAAAAGGCGCTGCGCGACGATACGGCGCCCGCCACCGCCCGCGCAAAGTAGGAGGCCGCCGATGAACACGGCCACCACCGGAGAATTGTTCGCCAGCCCCCCGCGTGCGAACCTGCTCAACGTTGCACGCGCCATGTTGCGCCCCGGCCGCATCGGCCTGCGCAGCATCGGCCGCGATGTGCTGATCGCGCGCTACGCCAAGCCGCAGTCGCGCTACCTGCCGTTGATGGGCACGCGCGTGCATTACACCGACGAAGGCGCTGCCAACGCCGAAGGCACGTTGCTGCTGATCCACGGTTTTGGCGCGTCGCTGCATACATGGGACGGCGTGCTGCCCCAGCTCACGCGGCGCTACCGCGTCATCCGGCTCGACCTGCCGCCGTTCGGCATTACCGGCCCGCTGCGCGATGCGCAAGGCCGCCCGCGCACGATGGAGCTGCCGCTGTACCGCGACTTCATCGACGCGTTTGTCGACACGCTCGGCCTGTCGAAGCTCACGCTGATCGGCAATTCGCTGGGCGGCATGGTGTCGTGGGATTTTGCCGTGCGGCACCCGGGCCGCGTCGAGAAGCTCGTGCTGATCGACTCCGCCGGCTTCCCGATGAAGCTGCCGATCTACATCGATCTGTTCAATCACATTGGCGTGCGGATGACGTCGCCGTGGATGCTTCCCGAGGGGATCATCCGCGCCGCCACGCGTGATGTGTATGGCGACCCGTCGCGCGTGTCCGAACCCACGCTGCGCCGCTACGCCGATTTCTTCTATGCCGACGGCGCACGACAGGCCATCGGCAAGATGGTGCCGAAGTTCCGCTTTGACGATGTCGATACCAGCGGGCTGGCCGCCATCCGCGTGCCCACGCTCATCCTCTGGGGCCAGCGCGACCGGTGGATCCCGCCCGCGCATGCCGGCGAATTCGCCCGCCGCATTCCCGGCGCCACGCTGCGCATGTATCCGGCGCTCGGCCATATCCCGATGGAGGAAGACCCCGTACGCGTGGGGACCGACCTCTGTGCATTCCTCGATCAGGGGCGCGCATCGACGCGCCTTTCAGAAACCACATTCCAGGAGAACCGCCCATGATGCCAGTCCGTCGCGACGTGCATCCTCACCTGCCGGCTGATCGCATCAGCAACTGGCACGAGCGAGGCCCGCACGTGACCCACTTCCTGAACGCGCTGTCGATCTTCTTCCCGACCGGCGAGCGCTTCTTCATGGATAGCGTGCGCAACTACCGCCATCTGGTGACCGATCCCGAGCTCAAGCAGGCCGTGGCTGGCTTCATCGGGCAGGAAGCCATGCACACACGCGAACACGTGCTGTACAACGACCTGCTCGATCGCGCCGGACTGCCTGCCACGCGCATCGACCGTTTTATTGGCAAGTTCCTGAACGTGCTGCGCAAGTACACGCCCAAGTCGCACCAGTTGGCCGTGACCGTCGCGCTCGAGCACTACACCGCCATGCTGGCCGGCCAGGTGCTTTCGCATGAAGATGGCCTGGGCCGCAATTCGGAACCCGGCTATCGCCAGGTCTGGCTGTGGCACGCCATGGAAGAGACCGAGCACAAGGCCGTCAGCTACGACGTGTGGAATCTGGCCATCAAGCCGGGCGTGGGCCGATACCTCACGCGCACGCTGACGATGTTGGTGACGACCGTTACCTTCTGGGCGATGGTGTTCTACGTGCACTTGCGGCTGATCTTTGCGGATCGCACCGTCAAGCACAAATTCCTCGGCCTCGGCAAGGCGTTCCATTTCCTGTGGATTCACCCGGCGCCGCTGCGCAAGATCATCCCGGAATTCTTCGACTTCTTCCGGCCCTCGTTCCATCCGTGGGATGAAGACAACCGTGACGCGCTTGAACGCCTGCCCAAGCTGATCTCGGAAATCGAAGCGTATGCGGCAGCGAACGGCGAAGCGCCGTCGCCGTCGATCCGCCGCAAGCTGTCGACCGCGGGTGCAGCCGGATCTTGAGCAGGCATTCAAAACGCCTGCAGCACCCGTCGTATCGGGATCAAACTAGAAATAGATAAGGCGCGCCCCACGCATGGGCGCGCCGGAGACACTAGCCTTTGTCCGGCCCGGGCGCGCTGCCCGGCGGTTCATGCATGTGCTCGATGACCTGCGCCACGCGGTCGCCCAGGTATTTGTTGGCGGCCGTCTCAAGCGCGCGCATCAGCTCGGCTTCGACCGCCACCAGCGCCAGCGGACGGATGCGCCAGATCACGTCGACCAGACGCGGCACGTCTTCGACCGGCGGCAGGTCGCTGCCGTACTTGTCGAGTTCGCGCACGACCATGGAGACGAGATCGTCGGCCACCGCCTGCGTATGCGGCCTGGCACGCTCGATGATGTCGAGCACTTCGATGAGCGGGAAACCAGCCTTTGCCATCTGTGCGCCCGCCAGCAGCGCTTTCGGGCTGCGCGCCAGATAGCCGAGGCCATCGGGTTCAAGCAGGCCCAGCGAGATGGCCCGCGCCAGCGCCTGACGCGACATGGCGCGGCCAAACAGCTTGGCAAGCGCGAGCAGCGAGTAATGCTTGGGCGACTCGTCCGACCACGGGCTGGCGATGGCCGATTCGAGCCCGAGGATGGAACGCAGGTCATGGCCTTCGACGATGGCCTTGAGCAGCTCCTGGATGTTGGAGAGCGTGTAGCCGCGCCCGAGCAGGTGGTTGATGAGCTTGAGCCGCCCCAGATGCGCCTGCGTATAGATGCCCACGCGGCCGCGGCGTTCGGGCGGATCGATCAGGCCGCGGTCCTGATACGAGCGGACGTTGCGGACAGTGGTTTCGGCCGCGCGCGCCAGTTCATCGATGGTGAACTCGCGGGCGGGCGGAATGGTGGGCGGACCGGCGTCGCCGGTTGGTTTGCGGACGGGCATGCAAAAAATTTTACACGAGCGCGGCGACAGACCGCGTCGGTGACCGGAACGTTTCCGGTGCGTTTCTCACGACGAGGAGACCGTCGATGTGGGACTTGATGTTGCGTCGGCTGCGCCGCTGGCAGTCTGTGGATGCTGTTGGGGCGTCCCCTGTTTCGTCCCCTGCCGGGGCCGACCTACTTTCTTTGTCTTGCCAAAGAAAGGTAGGCAAAGAAAGGCGCGCCCGAGATGGCGAATTCCCCTTGAATTTATGTCGCAGAGAGG
>NZ_VOSS01000104.1 GCF_007997035.1 Ralstonia sp. TCR112
CTGTTCGGCCGCGTGCGCAACAACATCGATGCCGCCGGTGCCGACGCCGAGCGCGTCGAAGCGCTGTACCGTGCCGCACGGCTGACCTTGCAGGCCGACGTGGCGCAGACGTACTTCAGCCTGCGCACGCTGGATGCGGAAGAGGCGTTGCTGTCCCGCACGCTGGTCGGCCGTGAAGAAGCGCTCAAACTCGTGCAGCGCCGCTTCAACACCGGCGACATCGGCGAACTGGACGTCGCCCGCGCCGATGCCGAACTGGCCACGGCACGCTCCGACCGCATCGGCGTACAGCGCCGTCGCGCGGTGCTCGAGCACGCCCTCGCGACGCTGCTGGGCAAGGCGCCGGCTGATTTCAACATGGACGCACAACCGCTCACCGCGCTGGATGTGCGTGTGCCGGCAGGCCTGCCCTCCGCCCTTCTGGAGCGCCGCCCCGACGTGGCCGCCGCCGAACGCTCGATGGCTGCGGCCAACGCGCGCATCGGCGTGGCGCGTGCGGCGTTCTTCCCGCAACTGCAGCTGACGGGCGGCTTCGGCTACGAGTCGCACGACATCGGTGACCTGCTCAAGTGGGGCAGCCGCACGTGGATTCTCGGGCCGCTGGTGGGCACGGCGCTGTCGCTGCCGATCTTCGACGGTGGCGCCCGCAGCGCCGGCGTGAAGCAGGCGCGCGCCGCGTATGAAGAGAACGTTGCCAACTACCGCGAAAGCGTGCTCGTCGCCTTCCGCGAGGTGGAAGACAACCTCTCGGAACTGCGCCTGCTGGCCGATCAGGCCAAGGCCCAGGACGACGCCGTGCGCGCTTCCACGCGCGCTGCGCAGCTGTCCCGCACGCGCTACAACGCGGGCTCGGTCAACTACCTGGACGTGATCGATGCCGAGCGCAACATGCTGTCCGCCGAACGCATCGGCGTGCAACTGGCCGGCAGCCGCGTGAACTCCACGGTGGGGCTCATCAAGGCGCTGGGCGGCGGCTGGGGTGATCTGCCGCCGGCCGCACCGGCCAACGCCGCCAACACGACCAACGCGGCCCAGCCCGCAACGGTGGCGCAACAATAACCAGGCATTGCTCCCTCTCTCTCTGGAAAGCGAGATCTGCGCGGCTTCGGCCGCGTTTTTTTCCTTTGCTTGAGTGAACTGGGCCGATTGCAGCGGCGGACGCTTCTTCCACGCCCTGATTCCATGCACGAGGCTCGGGGCTTCAACAGCGGTGCGCATATTGCGGATTCCGCTTCACAGCGCGCGGCAATCGAACCTTGCCGAAGCGGACGTCACCCTTGACGCACCGCCCTTGGCCCGCAGACCGCGGAGCGCCACAGTTTTCGGTGCGTGCATCCGTCCCAAACATCCGATGTCCACAGTCCGAGAGCGGCGTGCGACCCTCAAACAGTGGCGCACGACCCTCGGAGGCCCGAACGCGGCCCAAAAACATCCGATACATCGGACCTCCGAGGCCCGAGCGCCACCCTCAAACCGTCAACGTTGGCCCTCTGAGGCTCATGCGCGACGGTCGGAGGCTGGAAGGTGGCTGTCCGAGCTCGAAAATTTCGACCTCTGACTGTGGAAGGTGAGTGTTTGAGGCTCGCGTTCGGCCCTCGGAGGGTCGACCTCGACGGTTGGAGGATCACGTTCGAGCCGTCGACGCTCGTGATCGACCGTTCCAGGCTCGCGCTCCAGCGTACGGGCCTCATGCTCTTGCGGGTACGCAGGCCACGTTGGCCGACGAAGCCCCCTGCCTGCGACGCGCGACGGCACCTCGCAGGCTGGCGGTGCGCCTACGAGAGACGCTGCCCACCCGCCCCGCGCGCGTTCCAGCTCATCGCCCATGCATAGAAGCCGACCAGCGTGCCGAACTGCAGGAACACCGCCCACAGCAGAAAGATCTGCGGGTACCACAGCATCGACCCTTTGAGCAGCACCACCGATGCGAGCGTGTACTGAAACGGAATGAAGACCGTCAGATACGCCATGCCCATGATGGACAACACCAGCTTGCGGATCAGGCCGAAGTCCAGCACGTTGTAGATCAGCGCGTAGAGCCACGGCGTGATCAACACCACCACCACCGACGCCTGCGTGAGCGAGCCGATCGACCCGCCGCCGTCATACGGAAAGCTCGCCGGCCACATGAAGAAGTAGAACTGGGCGCTCGCCTGCACCACGCCAATAAAGCGCAGCCAGTACGCCAGCGGCAACGCGCGGCCGCCGATGAAACGCGTGCCGAACAGCAACGCGAGCGTGACGATCATCCCGACCAGCCATTGCACGGCGGTGGGCAACGCGGCGTCGCTGTGCGGATACGGAATCGCGCCGAAGCCCGGCACCAGCGCCTTCACGGCCGCCAGCCGCACCTGCCCCTCCAGGGCGACGCTCCAGAAACTGATGATGCGTTCCCACAGCCCGGCAATGGTTGGCCACAGCGCCCAGTAGCCGGCCGTGAGCGCCAGCGGAATGCCGAGCACATCGATCCAGCGCCAGAGCGGAAACGACAGGCGCCGCATCGCGCGGTGCATGACGATGCGATCGCCGCGATAGCCGATCACGCGTTTGGGCTCGTGCCCGCGCAGCCGGCGCCTGGTGGGCAGGCTGTCGGTGGGCCCCTCATCGACGGGCTTGGCGTTCATCGGAAGCTCCAGCGGAAGCCGATCTCACCGTAGGTGCGGTTGTAGAAGGGGTTGTGGTAGTACTGCGCGCCGATGATGAGCAGCAGGTCACGCGCGACACGCTCGCGCCACTGGATGGCGTAGCTCATGCTGTTGTAGTCTGCGCGCTCGGTGCCGGTGGTCAGCACCTGGTAGGCCTCGCGGGCGTGTTCGACGCGCAGGACGAGCGCGCGCTTTTCGTCGTTGCCGATCGTGGCCGCAATGTACTGGCTCGGGCCGAACACCATGCCCGGATTGGCCCGGTTGAAACGCAGGCCGCCCTCCAGCACCACCGACGGGAAATACGCCAGCGTGCTGAGCACCAGCCCCTGGTCATTGCGCACGCTGTCCTGGCCCTGCGCGTAGTAGGCGCCGATGCCGGCCACGAAACGGCGGTCGGGGCCGAACTTGCGATAGCCCGCCACATCCACACGCCACTTCGAGAACAACTCGCTGTTGCCCGTGCCCGCCCCGACGAGGACGTAATAATCCTCCGACAGATCGCGCGTGAGCGAGAGCGCGCCGTACTGGCCCGCAAAGCCAAAGCGGCTCTGCCGGTCCAGCTCGGCCTGCCAAATGCCGTACGACGTGACCATCATGCCGCGCAGGGCCACGGCGGTGGCGCCACCAAAGCCGTCGCTCATATGGCCGGTGTCGAGCACGGCTTCGATGGCGGCGCGCTCCGGGGCGTAGGGTTCGGGCAGCGGCTCCGGCACGGTGGGCGCGGTGGCACCCGGCGTCGGCACGGGCGTTGCGGCCAACGCCGTTGCGTCTGCCGGCGGCGCGGCGCCTTCCGGTGCAGCCGGTTGCTCTGGATCCGTTGCCGCTTCTTGCGGTGTCGCCGGCTCGGCCGGTTGCATGGCTTCGGCCACTTGTGTCGGTTGCGCGTCTTCGGCGGGCTTGGCCGCGGCGGCCTGTGCCCATGCCGGCGGCGCCGTCATGCCGCAGGCAGCCGCCACCATCCACGCAATTGGAGTTCGATCCACGCTGTATTTCCCCGTCTGTTGTCGATGCGGGCGCCGGCCTTTTTTTGTTGCGTGGCGGCGGCCCGCTCTGCTTGTCGTGTTGTGTCTTGTGTCTTGTGCTCAGGTGCCGGTCTTCAGCTTGGCCGCAATCGTCAGCTTGCTGCCCGCGCCAGCCACCACGCGCCAGTTGTTGCCTTCCCGCACCACACTGGCCTGCCCGGCCTCGACGCGCGGCTCGGCATAACGGTCGGCCGAAAACAGCCACGTCAGCTCGTTCAGGGTGTCCGGGTTTTCTGCAGTCACACGCACGTCGCCGCGCTCCGATGTGGTCTGCCACACGGTCTTCTCGCGGCGCTCGGCAAAGTCGGCCATCTGTGTGATGGTGTGCCAGCGGAAGCGCTTGCGTGCCTCTTGCGCATCGGCGGCTTCCATCAGGGCGTCAATGGCGTGCAGGTAGCGCACGGCGCCCGGCGGGTGGAAATAGATCAGGCGGATCTCGCCGGAGTCGGTGGTGAACTTCACCAGCGAGGTCAGCCACGCCGCAATCTCCGCTTCCGGAATGTGCGCCATGTCGGCTTCTTCAATGGTCGCGTACTGCCCGTACGTCTGCACCGGGAACGACCAGATGTGCGCGTCGCGCCGGCCGTTGCGATACGTGCGCGTCGGGCCCTGGCCGATGTTGCCGGTGAAGTAGTAGCCCTTGACGTTGTGCTCGTCCAGCCAGCGCGTCGCCCACTCGGGCTGGTTGCCGGTGGGGGCGGAATACTCGGTCTGCGGCTTGCCGGTCAGTGCCTCTATGGCGTCTGCGTTCTTCTGCAGATAGGTCTCCATGGTGGCCTGGTTGTCTTCGGTCACGTTCAGGCCGAACCAGTCGTGAATCCAGCCGCCGTGGCTGCCCACCTCGTGCCCTTGCTTCATCAGGCCGTGCACGACCTCCGCAAACGCGGGGTTGTGGGCCAGGTTCACGCCCAGCCCGTCGCCAAACTGGCGCTGGTCGGGGCCGGCGGTGATGTGGAAGCTGAACGGGCCGCGCTTGAAGACGCCGTCTTCGATCAGCTTGTCGGTGGCGTCAATGCAGATGCGCGCATCGCAGTGCCAGTTCAGCACCAGGCCACCCACGCCCTGCGGCGCCGGCGACAGGCGCGGCTGCTCCAATACGTGGCTGGCAAAGTAGCTCAGGAAGCCGTGCATCAGCACGCCGTCGGTGCGCAGCTTGAGATACGTCAGCGGCAGGTTGACGAACAGCACGTGGCCTTTGCCCACGGTGCGCTCGCCGGCAATGACCGAGTTGTCTTCGGAGCGCAGCAGCACCTTGCCTGCGTAGTCGCCGTGCGTGCGCAGGGTCGGGTACTGCAGCATGTCTTGCCCGTAGCCCGACAGCACCGCACGCCCATTCGACACGATCCAGCGCCCCGGTGGAATATGCAGATCGACCATCGCATCGGGCTGGCCGTAGACGGTCGCCTGGCTGGCCATCTTTTCGCGCAGCGTCGAATAGAAACCGTATTGCACGCCGGCCAGTGTCGACAGGCGCGACGCGCCATCCTCGTAGAAGCCCTTTTCGTTGAGGATGCCGGCGTCATACACCTGCATCAGCGCGCCGCCGTCCTGCACGAACTGGCTGATCTGGTTGACCAGCGCGGTCGTCATCGAACGGTGCACGGTGTCGGGCAGGATCACGCCGGCAAACACGCGCTCACCATTCAACCCATGGCGCACGAAATCCGATGCCGACATGGTGCGCAGGCGCACGCCCTCTTCCAGCGCTGCGTCTTCCCAGGCCTGCACGTAGATGCGGTTGTCTTGTCCGAGGTTGTCGGGCACCACCAGCACGATGTCGTCGGTCTGCGGGCGGCCGGGGCCGGCACTGAGGTTGCGCGCCAGCAGCAGCGCGCAGGCGGCAAAGGCGATCAGGATCAGCAGACTGGTCAGGTATTTGCGCCAGTCGATGCGCTTGGAAGGTGTGCTCATTGGGAAACGGCCAGTGCATGCGAGAGCCCGATCAGCGCGCCCTCTTCCATCAAGTTCCAGCGGCCGGCTGCGCGCCATTGCGGCGCGGCCTGCAGCCACTTCTGCGCGGTCGGCGCATCGCCCAGCCTATAGGCCGCCCAGGCGATCAGGCCCCAGGGGAACGGGTCTGCCTTGCCCGACAGCCACGTCTGCCCATGGCGGAACATCCACACCGCCCACTTGCGCCGGGCGGCGGAGCCGGTCTCCAGGTCATGCACCCACGGATACACCGGCGCAACCGCCGTCGGGTAGAAGCCGTACGGCGTGGGCGGCAGGCTCACGCGTGCCGGGTCGAGCGCGCCGTTCAGTTGGTAACCGTAGGCATGGGCGAGGCCGTCCATCATCTGCTTGTGCGACGGCAGCGCGGCCAGTTCCAGCGTGTAGTGCAACGCGGCCTTGGGGTCGGCACGCAGGCGCTTGAGCGCGCCGGCCACTTCCACGTTGTCGGCAAAGTAGGCTTCGGGCCGATCGGCAAATGCCTGGAACGTGGTGCGCTTCGGGTCCCACAGCGTGGCGAGGTGGGCCAGCGACAGCCCGCAGCTGGCCAGCAGCTGCGGCGGGCCATGCAGGATCTCGTTGACGAGCAGGCACCAGAACACGGCTTGCGAGTCATCCGCATCGGCGTGGCCGCATGCTCGCCACCCGTCCGTGCCGCTGCGGCAGATGCGCGGGAACGTGCCATTGGCCTGTTGATAGGGCAGCAGCCAATTGGCGAGCCCCACCGCCGGCGCCTGCACGTCGACACCGAGGCGGTGGGCGACCAGCAGGGCTTCGATCGCAACGTAGGGCTCCACGTAATCGCCTTGGGCGAAGACGGTCATGGCGCCGTCGGGCGTAGTGAAGTCTTCAAACATCGTGGCACCGTGCGCAGCAGTCGACAGGGCAAGCCCGGCCAGCACCGCGCCACAGCGACGAACGCAAGCGCGCCAGAACGTGACCATGCGTGCCTCCTTACCCTTCCACGCGCGCGAACTCGTGCGCGGTAATCACGCCGTGCACGACGCAGCCCGGCGAGACGAACAGGCGGTTGCAGACGAGCGTGGTCGGTGCATCGGGGCGGCCGATGCGGCAGTTCGGCCCGAGCACGATGTTTTCAAAGCCGATGAGCGGGCCCAGCACCGCGCTGCCCGCACCGATTTCCAGGTTCTTGCGCGCCGATAGCGTGCCCGCGATGCGCACGCCGTCGCCCGTGCGCAGGTGCCCGTGCGTCTTGATGCTGCCCTGGAGCACCATGCCACCCGCGACGCGGCAATCGCCGCGCACCACGTAGTCGCAATCGGTTGCCTCGTTGGCCGCGAGCGTGGCATCGCCGTCCAGTACGCGCCGCTCCGTGGCCGGCTTCGGCAATCCGACCGGCTGCGCTGCGCTGCGCACGTCGCCAAACATCACCTCACCGGCGCCCGCGCGCTCGAAGCGCGCCGGGGCGGCCATCACGATGCGCTCCTCCGCCGTGACGCGGCCTTCGACACGCACATTCGGCAGCAGCCGCACATTGCGGCCATGCACCCAGCGCTGCACCACCACGTTCTCGCCGAGTTCGATATCGCCTTCGGCCAGGCAGGCTCGCAAGCGGGTGTCGCGCTCGACTTCGACATCCTGCTCGACATACAAGTCGGCGCGCACGCGGCTGCGCGGGCCCAGCCACGCGTTGCCACGGAACACGACGATGTGGTTCACCTTGTCGAGCATGCGCGCCAGCCCCGATTGCTCGACTGCGGGGCGGCCGCGCGGGTCGCGCCCCACGCTCAGTTGTGCGCTCACGGGCACCTGGTAGGCGGCGCCTGCGGCCCGCATGGCTTCGACATCCACGCCGTACTGCTCTTGCAGCCGGCGGCGGAAACTGTTGGCAAAGAAGGTGAGATTGTTCGGCTGGTCACGCCGCATCGGCAGCGGCGCGGAGTCGGTCGGGCGCAGCCACTCCGACAACGCCGGCAGGAACGGCAGCACCAGCAGCCCCGCGACCGAGCCGCTCAGCAGCAGCATGCTTCCGATCATGTGCGCTCCGTGCCCGTGGGCACCGGCACGTCGCCGGCCATGATGTTGACCACGCCCGCGGCTTCCGTGCGGAAGCGCTCGGTCTTGTCCCACACCAGCTCGCGCTTCTTCACGGCGTCGATCACCTGCGTCACGCCAGCACGTGCGATCGTCATCATGCTGACCAGGAAGCCAAACAGGTTCAGCGGCAACAGGCGGATGCGGTTGCGATGGCCGTCCAGGTAGGTGGCCGCCGCGATCTCGAAGAAGGCCGCATTCGTGCCGAGCCCGCCGTAGCACAGCAGCGCGGCCAGCAGCACCCAGCCCGAGACGATCGACTGCGCCGCCGCATAGAACAGGATGACGGCCACCACCCAGCCGGCCAGCTGCACCATCGGCATGACGAAGATCAGCAGCAGCAATGCGCCGTCCAGCCGTTCCAGCCGGCTGATGCGATCGTTGGCCAGCAGCTTGCGGATGTTGTTCACCATCACCTGGTTGTGCCCGCGCGACCAGCGGCTGATCTGCTTGAGCCGCACCGGCCATACTTCAGGCACCTCTTCGTAGCACTCGGAGCGGTTCTGGTAGACCGTCTTCCAACCGTGCTGCAGCAGGCGGAACGTCACGTCGGTGTCTTCGGCCAGCGTGTCGATGTTCCAGCCGCCGATGTCGTCCAGCGCACGGCGGCGGATACCGCCCACGGTGCCGCCGTACTGCGGCACCAGCCCGAGGTTCATGCGGGCGGTCTGGTCAACCTGGTAGCCGCCGGCACGCTCCAGATCAAGCAGGCGCGTCAGCAGGTTGGCGCCGGCATTCACGGGCACCACGCGGCCCATGATGGCGCCCACTTCCGGGTCAAAGAACGGCGCCACGAGCTGCTTGATGAGGCCGCGCGCCGGCAGGTAGTCGGCGTCGAAGACGATCATGATCTCGGCGTCGATCAACTGCGTGGCATCGCGCAACGCCGCCGCCTTGCCGGGCCGGCCTTCGGTGCGGTGGAACAGCTGGAAGCGGCCGGGGTTGCGCGCCGCAATCTCGTCGATGATCTCGCGCGTGCGGTCCTTGGAGCGATCGTTGACCGGCATGATGGTCAGCTTGTCGCGCGGGTAGTCCACCAGCAGCAGCGCGTTGAGGCAGTCGGCAATCACGCGCTCTTCGTTGTGCGCCGCCACGCAGACGACCACGCTCGGCCACGCGCCCTGTTCGATGTCGAGATACGGCTGACGCTGACGGCCGAACAGCCGGTTCAACGTGAACAGGTAGTGCCGCGCCGTGTAGACGACGAGCAGCGTGATGATGCAGAACGCGAGCACCAGCAGGATATCGATCGCAAGCGTGGACATGGTCTTCGTTGCCTTCCGCCGTCAGGCCGCTTGAAGTTCTTCGCCCAGAAACTCCTGGACATGCGCACCGCCCAAGGCGTCCACGATGCGCTGCGAGGCGAGCCCGTCGCCGTATGGGTTCAGGCGCTGCGAGAACGCGCGCCAGGCGTCGTCGTTGTCGTACAGGTGGCTCACGGCACCGACGATGCTGTCCACCTCCGTGCCGACCAGGCGCACGGTGCCGGCCTGCACGGCCTCGGGGCGCTCCGTCACATTGCGCATGACGAGCACCGGCTTGCCCAGCGACGGCGCTTCTTCCTGCACGCCGCCCGAGTCCGTGAGGATCACGTGGGCGCGCTGCATCAAGCGCACGAAGCGCGCGTAGTCCAGCGGCTCGATCAGATGCACGTTCGCAGGCCTGCCAGCGCGGTCTGCACGGGCCCGCGCACGTTCGGGTTCAGGTGGATGGGGTAGACGATCTGGATATCGTCGCGGCGCGCCAGCGTGGCCAGCGCATCGCAGATGTTGGCGAAGCCGGAACCGAAGTTCTCGCGGCGGTGGCCCGTCACGAGCAGGACCTTGCGTTCGTCGTTCAGAAACGGGAAATGCGCATCCAGTTCGGCGCGGAAGGCGTCGTCCGTCACGATGCGCTGCGTGGTCTGCAGCAGCGCGTCGATCACGGTATTGCCCGTCACCACAATGCGGCCGCCCAGGTTTTCCGCCTGCAGGTTGCGGCGCGACGAATCGGTCGGGGCGAACAGCAGATCGGCACACACGTCGATGGTGCGGCGGTTCATCTCTTCCGGCCACGGCTGGTAGAGGTCGCCCGTGCGCAGGCCGGCTTCCACATGGCCGATGGGAATGCGGCGGTGGAACGCCGCCATGGCCGACATCATTGCGGTGGTCGTGTCGCCATGTACGAGGATGCGATCGGGCCGCACCGTTTCCAGCACGTCGTCAAAAGCCGTGAGCAGGCGCGCGCTCAGTCCGTTCAGCGTCTGGTTCTGCGTCATCAGTTCCAGGTCGTACTGCGGCGTGATGCCGAACAGGTCCAGCACCTGCTGCAGCATCTGCTTGTGCTGCCCCGTCACGCACACGACGGACTCCATGGCCGACTGCTCAGCCAGCGCCTTGACGAGGGGCGCCATCTTGATCGCTTCGGGCCGCGTGCCGAAGACGGACAGAATTTTCATAACCGGATAGAAGAAGCACGGCATACGCGTCGCAGACGCGCATACAGCACACAGGACTGACGAAGGGATTCGATTGACGCCTCGTCCGTGCCTCCTTCTTGTTCTTGTGCAACCGTGGGGGCGGGGAAACCAGGCGTCGTGCAGGCCGCAATTTTCTCAATGAATGCGCCATTGCCGCCACCCCTCGTTTTTTTAAACAGAAAGGCTGAATAGGATTACCCCTTCTTTAGGGTATTCCCAAAATAACGGGCAGACGCAGAGAAAACAGGATGAAGGATCGCGCGCGTTGCTGACACTGTCCGCTGGCCGTGAAGCCGCGCCGGCGCTTGCATTGCGGCTGAGTGCTTGCCCGAATGCGAATCATCGGGCAATAAATCGGCGCTTCCTCTTCGGTTTTTCACGCAACCGAAGCATGCGCAATTGCAACGCAAATGAAAACACAAAAATGTTAAATCATTCCCACCCATTGGTGGGGTATGCCGATATATATTTGGCAAAAAAAAAGCGCGGCGTCTTCCAAACGCCGCGCGCTGTGCACTTTTGGGGGAAGCACAGGAGTTAAATCGATTCGAGTTCCCGGCCGCGTGTTTCCGGCAGCGTGAGCGCCGCCACGATCAGCAACCCATAGGCGCCCGCCGCGAAGATGCCGATGGCATGCCCCAGTGATGAATGCGCACTCACCTGCCCGATCAGGAACGGGAAGCACGCACCCACCGCCCGGCCGACGTTGTAGCAGAAGCCCTGGCCCGAGCCGCGCACCGCCGTCGGGAACAGCTCGGTCAGGAACGCGCCCATGCCGGCAAAGATGCCCGACGCAAAGAAGCCCAGCGGCAGGCCGAGCAGCAGCATCATGCTGTCGGTCACTTCCAGGTGCGTGTAAGCCAGCGCCACCACCATCGAGCCCACGGCAAACAGGATGAAGTTGCGCTTGCGCCCCAGGCGGTCGGTCAGCACCGCGCTGGTCAGGTAGCCGATGTACGAACCGATGATCACCACGGCCAGATAACCGCCGGTGCCCAGCACGGTCAGATGGCGCTCGGTCTTCAGGAATGTCGGCAGCCACGTGGTGATGGCGTAATAGCCGCCTTGTGCGCCGGTGGTCAGCACGGCGGCACGCAGCGTGGTGCTCAACAGCCGTGGCGAGAAAATCGCGAAGAAGCTCGTGCGCTCGGCGGCTTGTGACTTCGCTTCCTGAAACACCTCGGGCTCTTTCACCAGCCGGCGCAGGAAGAACACGAACACCGCCGGCACGATCCCCACGAGAAACAACGCGCGCCATGCAGTCTCAGGCGGCATCACGCTGAAGAACCACGCATACAGCAATGCCGACGCGCCCCACCCGAGCGCCCATCCGGCCTGCACCATGCCAACGGCCTTGCCGCGGTCCTGCGCGCGAATGGCTTCACCGATCAGCACGGCGCCGGCCGTCCACTCGCCGCCAAAGCCGAAGCCCATGAGCGTGCGCGCAATCAGCAGTTGCTCGTAGTTCTGCGCGAGGCCGCAGAGGAAGGTAAACACCGCAAACCAGAGGATCGTGATCTGCAGCGCGCGCACGCGGCCGATGCGGTCCGACAGGATGCCCGCCACCCAGCCGCCCGCCGCCGATGCCAGCAACGTGCACGTGCCGATCAATCCCGCATCGGCCTTGGAAAGCCCCCACACGCCGATCAACGTGGGGATGACGAAGCTGAGGATCTGCGTGTCCATCGCGTCGAGCGCGTAGCCGACCTTGCAACTCCAGAACGTGCGCCGCTCCTGCGCGGAGATCTCTCCGTACCAGCGGAACAGGCCGCCGGAATTGGCTGCGGCTGAGGCGTCCGGCTCGGCGGGCGCTCGCGCAACCGTGGCTTCGGTTGTCATGGTGTTTCCTCCTTGTTACTGATGCTGTCTCGATGCGTTGATCGCTTATTGCTATAAACCAGCGCCTCTGCGTGCGCCAGTTGGAACCCCGTTACCCGTCCGTCTTTCTTCCGGCCCTGCGACCGCGTGTTCAGGCCAGCGCTGCGGTGCGCAGGTCGGTGATCAGCATGTGCCCCGGCGCATGCGTGATGCACAGCTCCGGCCGCGCCTGTTGCACCACGGCCTGGGGTGTCACGCCGCAGGCCCAGAACACCGGCACCTCGCCCGGCTGCACGGGCACCGCATCGCCCCAATCGGGCTGCGAGATATCTGCAATGCCGATGGCGGCCGGATCGCCAAAGTGCACCGGCGCCCCGTGCGCACGTGGCATGCGCGAAGTGATTTCAATGGCGCGGATGGCATTGGCCACCGACATCGGCCGCATCGACACCACCAGCTTGCCTGCCAGGCGGGATGTACCGACCGTCTCGATCGAGGTGCGATACATCGCCACGTTGCGCGACATGGCGATATGGCGCAGCGGCACGCCGGCTTCCATCAACGCGTGCTCGAACGAGAACGAGCAGCCGATGGCAAAGGCGACCATGTCGTCCGTCCACAGCGCTTCAACGTCGGCCGGCTCATCAGCCAGTTCGCCGTTGCGGTAGACGCGATAGCGCGGTACGTCGCGGCGCACGTCAACGTCCTGGCCCAGATGGCGGAACACCGGCACGCCGGGCTCGGTCACGTCCAGCAGCGGGCACGGTTTGGGGTTCAGCTGGCAGAAGCGCAGGAACTCGTTGGCCCACGTATCGCGCAGCATCACGATGTTGGCCTGCACATAGCCATCGCACAGGCCGCTGGTATGGCCGCGCAGCACGCCCGAGCGCGCCGCCAGGCGGGCGGAATACGGATTTGCGTAGGCCACGCTGGCACCCGTGCGGGCCGGTGCGGGTGCTGGCGCCGGTTGTTCCGGCATTCTCTTTGCCTGGGCTGTCTCCACTGCCGTCGTCATGCAAGCTCATCCACAAGGTTGTTCGTGCGGCAGATTGTGAAAGCGTGATGAAACCCGGTCCAACGAAAGTTTCGGATGACAGGCGATAGGAAAAGGTGATTGCCGAGGCGGCTGCGGCACCCGCGTGTAGAATCCCTCGCCCCACCGTTTGCCCTCCTGGCCTGACATGGACTACCAAGCGATCCTGGACACCATCCACCGCGACATCCAGCCGTACCTCGGCCGGGGGCGGGTTGCCGATTACATCCCCGAGCTGGCCGGCGCCAGTGCGACGGATTTCGGCATGGCCCTCGTCACACTCCGCGGCGACGTCTACACGGTGGGCAAGGCGGATGTGCCGTTCTCGATCCAGAGCGTGTCCAAGCTGTTTGCCTGCACGCTGGCCTTCCAGCTTGAGGGCGAAACGCTCTGGCAACGCGTCGGCCGCGAACCCTCCGGCAATGCATTCAACTCGCTGGTGCAGCTCGAATACGAGAACGGCATCCCGCGCAACCCGTTCATCAATGCCGGTGCGCTGGTCGTGACCGACGTGCTGTGCCGGCGCTTCGTGCAGGCCGAGACCGCGCTGGTGCAGTTCATGCGGCGGCTGGTCGACAACCCGCGCATCGACTATGTGCGGCGGGTGGCCGAATCCGAACTGGCCCATGCCGACCGCAACCGTGCGATGGCGCACTTCATGAAAAGCTTCGGCAACCTGCACATGCCGGTGGAAACCGTCATCGATGCGTACTGCCGCCAGTGCGCCATCGAGATGGACTGCACCGACCTCGCCCGCGCCGTGCTGTTTCTTGCCAACGGCGGCGTGGTGCCGTGGAGCGGCGAGCGCATCGTCGACCCCAGCCCCGCCAAGCGCCTCTCCGCACTGATGCTGACCTGCGGCACGTACGACGCCGCGGGCGACTTTGTCTATCGCGTTGGCCTGCCCGCCAAGAGCGGTGTGGGCGGTGGCATCGTGGCCGTGCTGCCGGGCGAATTTGGCGTGTGCGTGTGGTCGCCTGGGCTGGACGTCAGCGGCAACTCGCTCGCCGGGTTGCAGGCGCTGGAATGGCTGACGACGCTGACCGGACGCTCGATTTTCTGACGCTGCCGCCACGGCACGCTTGCGTAATTCAGGCGGCTCAGGCCGCTTCCGTGTTGCGCTCGACTTCTTCGGCAATGGCGTAGCGCGGGCCGACCGACAGGCAGAATTCCCGCGCCATCGTGCGCGCCAGGCCAACGATGGCCTCATGCACCTCAAGCCCCGCCCCCGCCCGCCACGACGCGATGATCGGCAAGGCGGGTAGCGCCGGCTCCACTTCGAGCACCGTCAACGCGCCGCTCTCGATGCGGTCGCGCACCAGAACGGTGGGCAACGCGCCCACGCCAAAGCCATCGCCCACCAGGCGCGTCATGGCGGCCACCGAGTTGACGCAGTTCACGCGCGGTGACTCCACCCCGCTCAGGTGCAACAGGTTGAGCATGTCCTGATGCGGCCGCGAGTTGCGCACGAAGGTGATGAGCCGTTCGCGCGCCAGTTCGCCCAGGCTGGCATACGGGTGCGCCAGGCGGGAGTTGGTGGCCACCACCCAGTGGATCGGGTACTGCGCGAGCTGCACGTTGCGCACGCTCTCGGCGCGCAACAGATCGGTCTGGAAGGCAATGTCCAGCGCGCCCTTCTGCAAGTGCTCGACGAGGTGCATGGCGCTGTCGGCCACGAGTTCGATTTCCAGCGCAGGAAACATCTCGGCCGTGCGTGCAACGAGCGGCGAGAGCCACGTATGGATGACGCTGTCCATCGCCCCCACGCGCACGCGCCCTTCAAAGCCCGGGCGCTGTGCCACTGCAGCCTGCAATTGGTGCAGCGTGCTCACCATGCGGTCGGCATATTCCAGCACCTTGTGGCCGTCGGGCGTGAGTTGCACGCCGCGCGTATCGCGGTCGAACAGGCGTACGCCCAGTTCTTCTTCCAACGCGGCAATCCGCGCCGAAATGGACGCCTGCGTGGTGAACAGCTTGTCTGCGGTCAGGCGAAAACTGCGCAGCCGCGCCACCCAGACAAAGGTTTCCAGAAAACGTAGGTTCATGCCCTGCCCCTCGTGTTGTTGTATCTGGCGCCGTTGCTGCGCACGCGCATGCACGCCTGTTCGGCGGTTTTTACCAATGCCGCGCCAAAACTGCCACGGAACCTCGTAGTTTCTACAACGCGGGCGCATCCACACCCGCACCGCGCTACGTAATTTGCCAATAGCTGCGCTGGCAACCGGCATCCAGAATGCCTTTATCACCCGATTGTTTTCAATCAGGCCCACCCCGCATGGGGCGCCGCTGGAGACCGCCATGCCCGCCATCGATGAGATCAACGGCCGCATCGTCTACTACCGCCCGCCGCCCCCGCCGCCTGCGCCCACCCCCGAGCAGAAACAAGCCGCGGCCGACGCCAAGACCCAGACGGACGCAGCCATCCAGACAGCCAACACGGCGGTCAACAACTACATCAACAACGGCGACGACTCCACGGCCGCGCAGGCCAAGCTCGACAAGCCGCTGTCGGACGTCATCAATTCGGTGCAGAACGAGTTGCGCCGGCAGGCCGACGAGGCACCGGCCGGCAGCGAAAAGAAGGCCATCGAAGACGCGGCCGCCGCCATCAAGAAACGCGACCCCGATGCCAAATGGCTCGACAAGATCGTCGACGACGCAAAAGACGCGGTTGAGAAGCAAGACCCGAGCCAGCGCACCGCCTCGGAAGCGCGCGACGGCGTGCTCGACGCGCAGGACAAGCTCCAGGACGCGCAAGACATCAAGGTCACCAACCGCACGATCGCTGAAGACAAGCAGGACGCGATCAACACGGCGCAGGCCAACTTGGCCAGGGCCATCCAGGATTTCAAGGCGGCCCTCGGCGGCGAGCTTTCCACGTACGAAAACTTCGGCTCCGGCGACAACCTGAAGGCCGCCAACGACGCCGCCGATGCGCTGGCCAAGGCGCACCCGGACTGGGACGACGGCAGCCTCGCATTTGCCAGGAACATCGCCACGGCCGATGCCATTCAGTACCAGATCAACCACATCAACCCGAACGACCCGACGCTGTCGGCGCAGGACAAGGCGCTCGCCACCAACGACCCCGTGCAGTTCGCGTGCGTGCAGCTCGCGCGGCCGTACGCCAACGACCCGAACGCCGAGAAGATCTACGAGCAGATCGGCGCCGCCAGCTACGACGTGCGGGTGACGTACACCAAGGACCAGGTCGCCGCCAAGATGAAGTCCGGCGATGCCGAAGGCGCGCTGAAGATCCTGTCGACGAACATGAACGACGTGTCGGTCACCAGTGCCGACCCCGACGCACGCGCGCATCTGTACGAGGTGGCCGGCGCGCCCTTCTTCAACGCGCACAGCGACTACTTCAACAAGCAGATCACCGACCTCACGCAGGTCTACAAGTACAACCCCGACGACCCGGACGCCAACCGCAAGATGGCCGACAGCACCGTCAAGTACGACGCCGTCGGCACATGGATGAAGGACCTCGCCAAGGTGGCGCCGCCCGAGGTGGCCGGCAACCTGCTGACCACCGTTGAGGACCGCTTCAACGACAACGGGCACTGGTTCCAGAGCAACGCCGGCCCCGACACGTCGGGACTCGTGCCCCACGGCTCCGACTTCTACGGCGGCCTCAGCCTGACCGCCGCAGTGGCCGATGCGCCGCGCTTTGCCAGCGACCAGCCCAGCACCGACCACGCCCAGCAGGTGGCCAACTGGCTGACCTCCAACTCCAACGCCAAGTCGTTCCTGTACAGCATGCAGACCTCCGGCTCCGGGGGCAGCATGCCGTCGTGGGTGCCGGTGCAGAACGCCGTGGGCGATGGCAACGGCGCACGGTCACCAACGCGCTGATCCAGCACCACGGCAAGGACTTGCCCAACGCCGACATGCTGCAACGCGCCTTTGACCGCGGCAACGAGAAAGTCCAGGCCAAGCAGGCAGAGGCCGACTACAAGACGTTCCAGTCCGACCAGAACGGCGGGCTCAAGACCATCTTCGGGCAGATGTCCAAGGCCACGTTCGGCAAGGACACGCCGCTCTACAACGACACGGCGCAAACCTTCAGCGGCGCTGATGCCGACACGCAACTCAAGAACTACATCGGCGGTGCGTTGATGATCCAGGCCGACAACGCCGGTGCGCAGAGCAGCGGCAACACCGGCACCGCATGGTTTACCAGCGGCAACAGCACCAAGGTCATCAACGAGGTCGACAAAGCGATCCACGAGGCTGGCGGCGACAATCCGACCGTGAAGGCGATTCCGATCGCCTACGTGGACAAGAGCGCGGGCGTGATGCCGACGGCGTTGTTTGAAGTAGCCGACAAGAATGGGGGCAAGCCCCACTACATCGACGATCGCGGCTGGGACTACAGCAGCCTCGACGATTACCGCCATAACAACGCGCTGTCCGACGGCGGCACCATCTACGTGCCGAAGAACCTTGCCGGCACGGTGGCGCTCGGCAGCAACGGCGTTCCCGACGTCGACCACTTCAGCGCGCACATCACCACCACGGGACAGAAGATCCGGCACGTGGTCGACATCGTGGCCGGTGTGGCAACGGCGGTGGGCGGCGTGATCCTGTCGGTTGGCACGTTTGGAGGCGCATCGATTGTGGGCGGCGCCATGGTGGCGGTCGGCACAGGCTGGATCGTTGGTGAATCGGTCGACCACCTCCACACGCTGGCCGACCACGGCCGCTCGTGGTCGCCACTGAATCCGGAAGCAACGAACGACTGGTTGGCCATCGTCACGTCCGCCGCAGGCGAATACAGCCTTGCGGGCAAGGGCCTGGTCGCCGTATCGGACGTGGCCAATGCATCGAGGCTGTTCAAGATCACCCGCTCGGCCTCGGACCTCGTGGCCGGCGGCGGCGGCATGATCATGACCGGCGCGCAGGTCAAGGACCTGCTGATGTATGGCGACCGGATGTCTGGCGAGCAGAAAGCCGAATCCATCATGTTCCTCGGTCTCGGCCTCGGTCAGGTGGGTGCAACGCGCATGCTGGAACGTGTCGGGCTGTCGCAAGGCACCGAACGCGTCGGACTGCTCAACGCACTGAAGAACAACGCCGACCGCTACAAGCCCACCGAGATGGCGCCGGATCCCACCACGGTGGCGGCCAATGATCCGGCCAGTGCTGGGCGCCCCACAACCGACCCGACCACCGAGCCGGTCATCCTGCAAGCCGGCAACAAGACCCCGGAGCGAGGCGGCACCACACCCGGTAACGACGGAAACGATGGAAACGACGGCAAGCCCGGCACCGACCCGATCGACCCGGCTACGGGCAAGCCCAAGGCTGCAGGCGATCCGGCCACCGAACCCGGCAAGACCGGCACACCGGGCGACGAAGGCAACCCGACCAACACGGGCCCTGCCCGCCCCTCGCGGCCGCTGCCGGGTGCACTGGACGACCTGGCCAACCCGGAAGTCACGCTCACGGGTTTTACCGACACGCAAAAGGCACTCGACGCCGCCACCCAGAACGCGCTGTCGCAGCATGCCGACCTGCTGCTCGACGCCGAGAACTACCGCACCGACGGCACCACCATCGGCCGTCACCCGCGCGGCATCGGCGTGCGCCGGCTGGCCGCCAAGCTTGCCGAGATGAGCGACGAGCAGCGGCGGCTCATCCTCAGCAAGGCCGAATTCGCACACGACACCGCCAACATCAAAGACCCGGTACGCATGAGCTGGCGCCAGCGCATGCAGCTCTATCGCGGCAAGTCGTCGGTATTCGGGCGCACGGCCGATCGGATCATGTCGCCGGTGGACCGCATCCAGGCGCTTTTCGTGGATCGCGGCATCCGCAAGTTCTTCGTCAAGGGCGGCACGGAAGACGCAGCCGCCGCGCTGAAAGACAGCCAGCGCATTCTGCTGGTGACGGGCTTCACCGTTGGGCGGGATCCGGTCTCCGGCCGCGCGCTGCCCGAAACGGACGGCCCCGTCGGCACCGCTGAAATGGCAGCCAAGCTCGCGTTGGCCGGCCGCGACATGACCATCGCCACCGATTCGGCCAACATGCCGGTCGTGCAATCGGTGCTGGCAAGCTTCGATGGCGGGCACCTCATCAAGCTGGAGCCGTTCGATGCCAAGCGCGGACAGCCCGCTCGCGATGCCGCCAACGAACTGCTTGACCGCGTGCAGCCCGATGCCGTCGTCGCCATTGAACTGCCGGCCCGCAATGCCGACGGCGATTACCTGAACATGCGCGGCATCTCCGTGGCGGAAGTGAATGCCCCGAAGGACCAGATCGTGCTTGAGGCCAACAAGCGCAAGGGGATCATCACGGTAGGCGTGGGCGATGGTGGCAACGAGGCAGGCATGGGCAGCCTGCGCAGCAATATCCCGCCCGTCACGCTGGCCGACAACACCACGATCGATTTTGCATCGACCGTGCCGGTGGACCATCCCGTGACCGCATGGAACTCCAACTTTGGCGCGCAGGCCATCCTGGCCAACATGCTGCACCGGATGGGCCGCATGGACCTCATGACCACGCCGGAAGAACTGCACGCAGCCATCAAGGCTTCAGTCGATGCCGGGGCGGTGGACGGTGTCAGCCGCAAGAGCGAAGCCAGCGTCGACGGTTTCTCCTCACAGGTGCATCAGGGCATGCTCGTGCTGCTGCGCGAAGCGATGAACCACATGCCCAGGGACAAGACCTTCGACGAGGCCACGCCCACCGAGCCGTTTACGTTTGCCGCATTCGATTCCAGCAACGGCGGACTGATCGCCGCCAAGAACATGCTGGCGACCATCAAGGCGCAAACCGGCGAAGACCTGCCTGTGGCCATCGTGGTCGACCACGCCAACGCGCCCTATGGCCCCAAGAGCCCGGACGCGCTCATCCGCCTGGTGGGCAACGGCCTGCAAACAGCGCAACGCCTGAAGGCCGCCATGGTCGCCATGGCCTGCAACACGGCGTGCACGGCCTTCCCCAAGGCGCTGGAAAACGTGGACGTGCCTGTCATCGATCTGGTCGACGTCACCTCGCGCGCCATCGTCGAGCACGGCGGAGAGCGCCCGGCGGTCATCGCCACCGCCGGCACCGTCAAGAGCCACGCCTATCAAGACAAGGTGGCCGCGCTGAGCGGCGACAGCATCCACCCGCAGGCCGTGGCTGCCCACAAGTTTGCGGATTTCGTCAACCAGCTCAAGCACAAGAGCGACGATCCGGCGGTCAAGAAAGAACTGCAGGAGGCATCCGACCTCTACGTGTCGGAACTGGACGAGCGCACCACATCGCTGTGGCTGTGCTGCACGCACTATCCAGCCATGAAGGCGTTTCTCGTGACGTCGCTGCAGAAGCGCGGCATGGATATTCCCGTGGTCGACCCGATGCAGTACCAGGCCAAGGCGGTGCTCGATGCCATCGGCCAACAGGAATGGAAGGTGCCCAGCGCGGCGTATTCGTCCGATCCGTATGTCGTCACCTCCGGCAAGACCGGGCCGGTGAGCGAGTCGGCGCAGAACCTGATGGAGCGGCCCGATGTGCCAGTGCAACGCGTGCGCAGGTTTGGCCCCGGCAGGACGCTGGATAGCGTGATTCCTTCGAACCCGCGGCTTGAGCCCAGCCCCATCACCAATGCCGTGCAGGCGCTGTTCACCGGCGACTCGGCCCGCATTGAAAACCCCTTGGGCATTGACCGGGCGGCCGCCGCGCTACAGAACAGCAATCGCATTCTGGTACTGGCCGGCGCCCGCAACGCCCACGGCGCAGTCGATACCGATGGCATGGCCGGCGCCGCTGTGTTCGGGCATGACATGCAGGCGGCGGGCAAGAATGTCGTTTACGTGGTCCCGCATGAAGCCGTGCCGGCGCTCGATGCCGCCTTGCAGGCGCGCGGTGCCGCCGTCAATGACTACAGCATCGTCCCGTTCAACGCGGAGCCCGGCGAGCCGGCGCGCACCACCGCGCAAGACCTCATCAATGAGGCGTCGCCGGACACGATCGTCTCCATCAACGTGCACGGCCGCAATGCCGATGGCCGCTATATCGACCAGAACGGCAACGACGTCACCGACCAGACCGTGCCGCTGGACGAGGTCGCCATTGCCGGCTGGAAGACCGACGGCGTGACCACCATCGGTGTCGGCTCGCGCGGGCATGAAGCCGGCATGGGCAACACGCGCCGCACGGCCGCGCAGGTGACGCTGCCCGATGGCACGGTCGTGGACCCGCGTTCCGTGGTGCCGGCAGACCACTACGTGAGTGCGTCCAACTCCAACTGGGGCGCGCACGGTCTCGCGGCTTCGGTGCTGGAAGCCGCCGGCCGCACCGATCTGCTGACCACCCATCAGCAGCACATGGACGCGCTGAACGCTACCGCCAGCGCCGGTGCGGTCGATGGCGCGACGGGCCAAGCCACCGGCACGGTGGGCGGACACGACAGCAACACCTACCAGACCGTCGTGCAGATGATCAACCTGGCGGCAGGCAAGAAGCCCAATGCGCCGCCCCCCACAGCCGCACATGCGACGGAGCCGAAGGGGCCGACGGGCCCAGATGGCCCGCAACCCAAAGAGCCCGCGTCGACCACGGAGCCGATCACTGCAAAGACCAGCGAAGCCGGCGACGACGGCAACGGAACCCCGCCCACCACGCCAGACAGCGCCGCCAGTGCCGGCGAACCCAAGCGCAAGCCTTGGATCCGCTGGATCTTTGCGGGATCGCTCACGGGGGCATTCTCCACGGCGGCGAGTTCAGCGACGCTCACTGGAAGCGCCGCTACGCACGCGGTATTCGATCCGTCCGTCACCAGCCCGCTGTCCTTCATGTATCGCGGCGGCATCGCGGCGTTGCGTGCCAACAAGACACGCGCCGTCTCCGACCAGGTCGGCAAGCTGGGCACAGAAGATTCGGACGCTGCACTGGCCTGGCTCAAGACCAACATGTCGGACCACGGGCGCCGCTGGGGCGTGACGAAGGGCGACCGTCAAACCATCGCTGACGCGGTCACGCGGTTCCAGGACAACCCCGATGCGCTGACAGCCGCGCTGTCCAAGGTCGACGACCCGAAAGCCAAGGATGACCCCGACGTGCAAGCACTACTGGCACTCAAGGGAGCGCCGGGCAAGCTGCTGTCGCCCAAGAGCCCCGTGGGCCGCGCGAACGACACGCTGCAACTGCTCACGCTCGCGCTCAACAACGGCAACACGGCTTACTGGTTTGCCACGCACGGCGCGCACCTGAACACACCGTCGTTCTGGAGCAACGCGCTGTTCCTGAGTGCCAACCTGGCGCTGTCGAGCCGCAACTTTGCCGGCCGCCTGGGCGCCACGTTCAACGACAAGGCGACCAACACAAGCCCGTGGTTGAACCGTGCGCAGGCATTCACGATGTCGCTGTACACGGTCGGCTCGGTGCCGCTGGCAATGAACGACGCGCTCATGCATACGAACAGCCCGGCCATGGGCGCCACCAAGGCGGCATTGGACCTCGCATTCGGTGCGGGCGCGCTGCGTATTGCCGGCGACCTGATGCCCAAGGTCGGCCAGCGGTTGCCGAGCCACGCCATGCTGCCGGGCGGCGTGATCCTGGGCGTGGCGGCAGTCACCCGCTTCGGCATCGAGCTGTTCGTGCCCAACCAGGCGGCCAAACCGGCCGTGGCGAACGTGCAGGCCAACGGCAACGGGCAGGATCAGGACAACCAGCCCATTGCCGCGTTCCCGCTGCCCGACATGCAGGGCGTCAGCGGTGATCTGCTGCGCGCCAACGCCCCGCACGCGTTGCCATCGATCGGCACAGGCACCTCACCGCAGTACGCGATCGTTGGCCCAGGCGGCACGCTCTGGCAATTGAGCGCAGCCGATGCCGCCAAGCTGCTCGGCACCGCAGGCGCAGCATCCGACGCGCGCACAGCAGCCGCGCTGGACAAACTGCCGCCGATGAACAGCCAGTTCGACTGGTCCGCGCTGGATGGCGATCCATATACCCCAGCCACAACGGGGCAGGACCCGGATCTTGTCGTCCCGGGTGACCTCGTGCGGATCGGATAACGGATAACGGAGAAAGCGAGCCTGCAGCGGCGGGCGCAGCAGTCAGGCGCTCGCCGCGTTTTTTCCCGCGTTCTTTTTGCGCGTTCAGGAGGTAGACGACACGTACGGGTTGCCCACCGCGTCTGCGCCTTCGGCCCAGCGCAGCAGCGCGGCCACATCGCGGAACAGCGTGCGGTCGATGGTGGTATCCATCGGCACGGTGTCGTGCAGGCGCTCCGCCAGGCCTGCGTTGGCGGCGGTCGGCACGAGGTGGTATTCGGCCATCTGCCGGATGCGCTGGACAGCCTCGCCGCTGCCCTTGGCGATCACCATCGGCAGCGTGCCGTCGCCGGGGTAATACAACGCCACGGCATGTCGCGCGCTGAACACGATGGCGGTGGCAATGCGCATGCGATCTTCCAGCGCGCTGTATTGCACTTCCAATGCAAGCTGGCGGCGGCGCCCCACGATGTGCGGATCGCCCTGCAGTTCGCGGTGCTCGCGGCGCAGCTCTTCGGTCGACATGCGGTTCTTCTTGAAGAATTCGAAGCGGACGTGCCAGTAGTCCAGCGCGGCCATCAGCACATACACCACCGCGGCCCAGCCGAACAGCAGCAGTATCAGATGCGCGACGACGGCCAGGATCGCTGCAGGCCGCCCGTAACCCGCCTGCAGCGGCAACGCCAGCGAACTGCGAATCACCACGAACAGCGTCAGCGCCAGGCAGGCCACCTTGAACAGCATGATGGCCAGGCCGATCAGGTTGCGCACGGAGAACATGCGCTGGATGCCCTCGCCTGGATTGAGCCGCGACATTTTCGGCGTCAGGCGTTTGGGCGCGAACATGCCGCCCACCTGGGCAAACGCCCCCAGCGCCGCCAGCAGGGTCACGAGCACCAGTACGGCTGCGCTCAACAGGAGCCACTCCGCGCCTGCCGATACCAATGCCTGTCGGACCGCCGCGGTGGGGTCGCGCGCCTGCGCCACGGCGGTCACGTTCTGTATGAGCAGGCCACGCAGGCGTTCGAGCAACCACGGACCGCCTTGCCACAACAGCACGAGTATTCCGATAAAGACGAGCGCGCTCGTCACGTCCGTGCTGCGGACGACCTCCCCTTCGCGCCGCGCATCTTCCAGCCGGCGCTGTGTTGGCTTGTGCTGTTTCTCGCTCATGCGCCGGGGCTGTGCAGCAGCGCGCGCAACAGCCAGACCATCTCGCCATTGCCGGCCAGGAAGGTGCGCATCGATTCGAAGACAAAGCCGAGGAACAGCACCATCATCAGCACGGCCAGCAGGCTCTTCACCGGCTGGGCAAACAGGAACACGTTCAACTGCGGCACCGAGCGGTTGATCAGCCCGATGCCCAGCTCCGCCACCACCAGCACGATGATCACCGGTGCGGCCAGCTTGAGCGTCCAGCCGAGCACGCTATCAGCCTCGTGCACGGCAAACTGCTCCAGCGCAACCGACGCGCTGGGCAGCATGCGTTCGATCGGCCAGAGCTTGTACGACTCGAAGAACGCGCCGAGCATCACGTGCAGGCCGCCGCCCGTGACGAACAACGTGACGGCCATGAAGCCGAGAAAGCTCGCGGTCGGCCCGCTCGCGTGCCCCGCTACGGGGTCGAAGAAGGAGGCGTTGCCGGAGCCGGTCTGAAAATCGATGAGGTGGCCGATGTTCTCGATGGCCCAGAGCAGCGCACCAAAGGCCATGCCCAGCAGCACGCCGATCAGCGCCTCCTTGAGCGCCAGCGCCATCCACAGGCCGCCGCCCTGCACGTTCATCGCCGCGCCCTCCATGGATGGCGCCACGAACACCGCCAGGATGGCGATGAACCCGCTGCGCACCATGCCCGTCACCACGCGCCCGCTGAACACGGGCACGATGAACATGATGGGCAGCAGACGCGGCATCACCAGCAGCGCCTGCCGGAACAGGCCTTCCATGGAGTGCGGATCGAACCCTTGCATCGGCTCAGGCGGTGGTTTTCTGGCCGGCAAACTGGCGCGCGAGCTGGGCTTCGAGCGCGGCGTCTTCTTCCTGCCATTCCGTCGCGCGGCGCCGCGCGGCCACCATGCGCTGTTCGGCGCGGTCGACCGCTTCGCATTTGGCGTTGGCACGCGCGACATGCCGCTGCGCGCGTGCCTGCGCCATCTGCTCGGCTGCCAGCGCCGTGCCGGTCTGCTGCGATTCGACATGCGCTTCAGCAATGGCGCGATCCAGCGCCAGCCGCGCAGCATTGGCCCCGCATAGCAGCGCGACGGCACTGCGCGCATCTTCGCGCACGGCTTGCGCGATGGCGGCGTCGTGTGCGGAACGGGCCGATACCGTCTGCTGCAGCCCCTGCTGTGCCGCCGCGTTCTGTGCGGCAGCCTGCGCCACCAAGGCAGCCTGCTTCTGAGCCCGCGCCACGGCGCCGAGCTTGCGCGCCTCACGCACGCGGGCGAGTTGACGGAGTACGTCGCTCATAGCGCCCCCACCACGGCTTCAAGGTCGGCCACCGTGCGCTCCAGCTTCACATGCGCATCGGCGTCCTGCTCAAAGAAGCGTGACAGCGCGGCATGCGCGCGCAATGCGGTATCGCCCAGGGCGTCGCTGCCCTCGCGGTATTCGCCGATCTGCACGAGCAATTCGATCTCCTGGTATTTGGCCAGCAGCTCGCGCACGCGCTGGGCGGCGGCGCGGTGCGCGGGCGTGGTCACCTGCGGCATCACGCGGCTGATACTGGCCAGCAGGTCGATGGCCGGATAGCGCCCCGCCAGCGCCTGCTTGCGCGAGAGCACGATGTGCCCGTCGACGATGGAACGCACTTCTTCGGCAATCGGGTCGCTCTCTTCGTCGCCTTCCACCAGCACGGTGTAGAAGGCCGTGATGACGCCATGCGCACCGGCGCCCGCGCGCTCCAGCAATTGCGGCAACACCGAGAACGTCGACGGCGGAAAACTGCGCCGCGTGGGCGGCTCGCCGCTCGCCAGGCCCACCTCGCGCTGCGCGCGCGCAAATCGCGTGAGCGAATCGACCAGCAGCAGCACGTTCTTGCCCCGGTCGCGGAAGTATTCGGCCACGGCGGTGGCCACCAGCGCGCACTTCACGCGCTCCATGGCCGGGCGGTCAGAGGTGGAGACCACCAGCACCGTCTTGCGCCGCGTCGCCTCGGGCAGGCACAGCTCCAGGAATTCGCGCACCTCCCGCCCGCGTTCCCCGATCAGCGCGATCACGTTGACGTCGCTCTGCGCGCCGCGCGCAATCATGCCGAGCAGCGTGCTCTTGCCCACGCCCGACGGCGCGAAGATGCCCAGGCGCTGGCCAATGCCCACCGTCAACATGGCGTCGATGGCGCGCACGCCGGTGGAAAGCGGTGCGTCGATGCGGCGGCGTGACAGCGGGCTCGGCGGCTCTGCGTGCGTGGAAACACGTTCGTTGGTGAAGAGCGGCCCGGCGTCATCCATGGGCGCGCCCAGCCCATCGAGCACGCGGCCAAGCAGCGCATCGCCCACGCCAAAGCGATGTGCGCTGCCGGACGGGATCACCTCCGTGGCGGCCGACAAGCCATGCACGCTCCCAAGCGGCGTCAGCAAGGTTGATTGCCGCTCGAAGCCGACGACTTCCGCATAGACACTGCGCTCGCCGGGCGTACGCAATTCGCACACCTCGCCCAGCCGCGCCTGGATGCCGGATGCATTGAGCATGAGCCCCACCGCGCGGTGAATGCGCCCGCGCATCTGCACGCCCGCAGGCACGCCGTCGGCGCGATCCAGCACGCCGCGCAGGCTGCGTTCCAGATCGCCCGCGTCGATGATGTGGCTCACGGCCGGTTCGGTCATGCTTCGTCCCCCACCAGCGCGGCGTGCAGCGCAGCCAGTTGCGTGTCGATGCCGGCCTCGACCACGCCCGATGTGGTTTCCACCACCAATGCCTCTTCCGACAGACTGGCATCGGGCACCACGCGCACGCGGCGGGTACCGTCGGTCATGGTGCCGAGCACACGCTCAAGATCGGCCACCTGCTGCGGGGCGATGCGAACTGTCAGCACAGGCTCGTGCTCGACCAGCGTTTCGATGCGGGAAAAGGCCTTGGCATAGATGGCGTCGCGCGGCAGGTCGGCCGCCAGCTCGCGCACCGTGCGCGTGACGAGTTCCGCCATCAACTGCTTCATGGCGGCCAGGGCGCGCGCGTTGGCCAGCGCATCGGCGTACAGGCGCGTGGCGGCTTCGCGTTCGCCCTTTTCATAGCCGGCGTCGTAGCCGGCCTTGAGCTGTTGCTCACGATGGGCCTCGGCATCCTTGAGCAGGCGCTCCCGCTCCTCCTGGGCAGTGCCGAGGATGCTTGTGGCATCGAGCAGCGCGGCGTACTCGTGCTGCTTGAGCACCTTGCGCTCGCTCAGAATGTGCAGCTTGTCGGTGGTAATCAGAAAAGCCAGTCCCATGCCGGCACCTGTTCAGGAATCAAGCTCAGCCGCAGCAGCTCGCCCAGTTCTGCGCGTTGCGTGCGGCCCAGCAAATACGGCGGCCGATCGGCATCGGCGGCGTTGCGGGGAAACTTCAACGCCAGCCGGCGGATGACAGCCGGGCCGAAGGGCACCAGGAAATCGGTCAACAGCCGGCGCCCGCGGGCACGCAGCGTTTCCACCGCCAGGCGCGGGTACTGACGCTGCGCATGCAGGGTCTCGGCGACGGCCTCGAAGGCCGGCATGCGTTCCAGCGCAAAAGCCACCAGCGGTGCGCCCAGCGCCAGATCGATGGCCTGCCGCGTCTTGCGCGGGACCTCGCCCTCGCGCAGCCATTGGCGGTGCAGGCACAGGCCACAGCACACGGCCATGCGTTCGAGCGCGTCGGCGGGCAACAGGGCGATGCGCTTTTCCACGGCAGCAAAGTCGTAGTCCCATTGCCCTTGCAACTGATGCACCTGCAACAGCGCTCGCGCCAGCACGGCGCGACCGGCCTCGCCGTAACGGGCGGGGTCGCGCAGCGCGAGCGGCCAGTCCGCCGGCAGCCACGATGCGTCGATATAGCGATCCGGCCGCAAGTTGAACGTGGCGACCAGCCCCGCGAGGCGCGCATCGATGGTCATGACGCGCGTTCCGGCCTGCGTCCGGCGAGGTTGTCGAACATGCCCCGCCGCCATGCCACGAGACCCGTCACCACCAGCGCCGCGACGATCAGCAGGCCCAGCAACCACACCAGCGGATTGCGCGTGCTGAAGGTGCCGAGCAATGCCGCGCCTTTGCGCACATCCACCGGCACGGGCTGGGCGCCCTGCAGGAACAGCGATACGTTGTCGTAGCTCAGCCCCTCGATGCTGTGCGCGACGAGGTCTTTCACCATCGGCGCCATGGCGGTGAGGTTCACGCCGGGCCGGTAGCGGATGTACACGGCTGCCGACGCAGGCTTGGCCTTGTCGGCCAGCGGGTCGTTCTCGGGAATGACGACGTGCACGTGCGCGAGCATCACGCCGTCCACATCCAGCAGCGTGCGCGACAGCTCCTGCGATACGCCGTAGATGTAGCGCACGCGCTCTTCGGCCGGCGTGGCCACCAGCCCCTGCTTCTGGAACACCTGGCCGAGCGACGCGAGGCGCGGGCGCGGCAAGCCCTGCGCACGCAGCACCGCCAGCGAGGGCCCATGTCGGCCTGGTCGACGGTGAGCGTCCAGGTGCGGCCCTCCTGCCCCTGGCCGTCCTGCACGAGCTTCTGGCCGCTGATGCCGGCTGAGGACAGCGCGGCCACCATCTCGTTGACCTCGACCTCCGACAGGCCGGTGTACAGCTCCTGCTCGCACCCGGCCAGGCCGAAGAGGCAGGCAAGCGCCATCAGCACACCCAGCAATCGGTTCATGTCAGCCTTCCTGGTTCTTCAGTAGCGAGTGGCTTACGCCGTTGGCGGCCTGCGCAAAGCTCATGTCCATCTGGTACTCGGCCAGCGTCATCGAGGCGAAGTAGCTGAAGTCGGCCAGCTTCACCATCGTCATGGTCACGTCCATGCTGTCGAGCGAATCGAGCATCTCTTGCCGCTTGCTGTTGATGCTGGTGTAGCGCTCGTTGAGGTCGTGGCCGTAGTCGCGCCACTGGCCCATCGCACCGTCGGCGCCGGGCCCCCGCGTGAATGAGAACGACACATCCGGCACCGGCGATGGCGTTGCGTTGGCGGCCATCGGAATCGGCTGCGGCGGTAGCGTCGCCGGCTGCGCCGCGGTGGTCGCAACGGGGCGCATCATGCTGCCGAACTGCTGCGCGTCGGTGGGCATTGCAGCCTGCGTTGCTGGAGCGCCGATGCCCTGTTCGACCTGCCCCGGCCCTTGGGCCGCATACGCGGCGGGGTTCACCTGTGCGGCCTGGCTGGCGCCGGCAGCACCGCCGGCTTGCACCTGTGCGGCCTGAGTCGCGGCAACGGCCGCAATCGCGTTTGCTTCGATCGACATCGTGCCCTCCTGAATTCGATGAAGCGGCGGCAGGCCGCGCCCGCCGCCGCTGGGGTTGCGCGTCAGCTAGCTCGCGCGCCGTCGCGGACGGCACCGGCGGCCGAGGCTGCCGTGTTGCTCAGCGATTGGGCCGCGCCGATGATGCCGCTGGCGGCGGCGCCCTTGGCTGCGGCAGCCTGCACTGCCGTGGCGATCTTCAGCTGGTCTTCGCCGGACTGGTTGATGCTGCCGATGGCGCCGTCGACGCCGGTGGTGGGTGTACCCATGGTGCTCTCCTGGATGTCAGTCAAAAGGGTGAAAAAGGACTACCAACTTCACTGTCAACTGCTTGCGGTGGAAGCCGACATCGCATCTGCCGGCCCCTCCGTACGACACACCCCGCACGCGGGAAAGGGGAACCCGCTGCGCTACGGTGTTTGCGGCTGCACCGGCCATGTGACCGATTGCCCGCCGCGGTCGAGCACCACACCATCTGAAGCGATGCTCTTCACCTGGAGGCCGCCCTTGAGCCGGGCGCCCTCGAAATACAACTGGCCGTCGCGCGTCTGCACAAACCGCGTGCCGTCTTCGTCTTCGTACGTGCTGACGATGGCGGGCAGGCCGTCGGCGCGCGGCGTTTCGGCCGCGATGTTCGGCGGCGGCGGGCCATCCCACGCCACGCGGTCGACCACTTCGACGGCGGGCTTGGCGTCGCGCGCGTAGTTGCGGATGCGCTGCCATGCCTGGGCGCGATCGGCCGTGCCGCTCACCACGATGCGGCCGTGTCCTTCGTAGGCCACGTTCAGCGCGGCGGTGCCGCTGGTGCCGCCC
>NZ_VOSS01000105.1 GCF_007997035.1 Ralstonia sp. TCR112
CTTGAATTTATGTCGCAGAGAGGGGAAGGGAAAAACTCGCTGCGCTCAGACAGTTTCCCTTCCTTTTTCCTCTCTGCAACAGAAATTCAAGGCGCCATCTAGGGCAGGGAAAGTCAAAGGCCAAACCGGCTGGGCGCGGGTGTTGGCGCCCAGGCCGTGTCTCGTTTTAGAAGCCGTGGCGCATGCCGACCATGACGCCGGTCTGCGAGGCTTTCGGTAGTGCGGCTGCCAGGACGGTGCCGGCGTCTTTCTGGTGGGTGTAGTCCATGCCGACGTACAGCCACGTGCGCTTGCTGACCACGTAGTTCATGATCGCGTAGGCGGTGTAGCGCAGGCCGTCGGGGTCGCGCTGACGCGTGGCCATGCCGCCCACCACGAGGTTGTACTGGCCGCTGAAGTCGTACTTTACGCCGCCGAGGATGAGGTCGTTCTTGGTGGGCGTGCCGTCGCGGTAGTTGATGTAGCCGAGCATCAGTTTGGCGGGGCCGACCTGCACGCTGCCGCCGGTGGTCCACGTGCGAGTGCCGACCGATTGCAGGTCTTTCTGCTGCTCCCACGCGCCGCCGAACGCGAACGGGCCGCTGGCGTAGTTGAGCGACAGCGCGCTGTAGTTGCCTGCGGAGAACGCACCCGCCTGCTCGCCCATGCCGACCATCACGCCGGGGCGCCAGCCGTTGAAATCGCCCACGTACTTGACCGAGTTGTCGATGCGCACGCCGGTGGCGGTGACGTGCCACGCTGTCGCGCCGAGGTTGCCGATGGAGAGCGCGTCGTACTGGCCAGCCGTGTTGAAGACGAGGTTCTCCTGCCGGCCGAACGTCAGCGAGCCGAACCCGCCTTCCAAGCCGACATACGCCTGGCGCCCGAACAGGCGCGAGGTGGCGGGCGTGGTCGGTTTGTAGCCGCCCAGGCCCATGTCGTTGGTGGAGCCCACGCCGGTGTCCGGCGCGAAACCGCTGACCAGATGAAACACGGCCTTCAGGCCGTTGCCCAGGTCTTCCGAGCCGCGAATGCCGAAGCGGCTGCCGCTGTAGTAGCCGCCCGCCATCTCGGCCTTGCCGTGGCCGTCGGCGTCGTTGTTGGTGCTGTAGCGCAAGCCGGTTTCCATCACGCCGTACAGCGTGACGCTGGATTGCGCGTGCGCGGCGCCGCAGGCCAGCAGCGCCGACAGTGCAACGGCCGATAGCGGAATGGAACGGATCGAAGTGGTCATGTGGCTCCCTTATTGTCGTAACGACTGTTGTGTCGGCCGGAACGGGTTTTCCGGCCTGGCTCGGGGCCGACTCTCAGGCAAGTCTGCGCTGTAAGGGTTGAAGTTACGCATGCACCGGCAAAGCGCCGCACACGTCGCGCCGGTTGGGGCATTGCCCGCTGAAGGGGCATTGCGCGTAAACCGCGGGCTTACAGATTCTTGGGGGTTTTCCCTCGGGCAGGCGGCGTGGCGCGGGGCTGCCGCTACACTGGCGACGCTGATTTCCGTTTGCCGCCAACGTATCCGCCATGCCTTCGTTCTCCGTTCCCCTGCTCAACGCCCTGCGCGACCAGCTGCCCGCGCTCTCGCCGGCGCAGCAGGGCGTGGCGCGGTTGATCCTGGAAGCGCCGGAGCTGTCGCTCGAACAATCCGTCGAGACACTGGCCGTGCGCGCCGGCGTGTCGATGCCGACCATCGTGCGGATGTGCCAGGCGCTCGGTTTTGAAGGCTTGCGCGAGTTCAAGGCCACGCTGGCCGCTGAACTCGCGCACGCGCAGCCGACGCTGCCGGGCCATGTCGGCCGGGCGGACCCGCCTGCGCTGGTCGCCAGCAAGGTCATCGATGGCGCCACGCGGGCGCTGGCCAAGCTGCGCGAATCGCTGTCCACCACGCAGGTCGATGCCGCCGCCGAGCGCATTGCCCGCGCGCGCCGCGTCGATTGCTATGCGGCCGGCGCGGCCTCATCGTTCATGGCGAACGACATGCAGGCGCGGCTGATGCGGCTGGGGCTGGCGTCCAACGCCTACTTCGATGCGCATCTGCAGCTCGTGTCGGCGGCCATGCTGGGCGCGTCCGACGTTGTGGTGGCGTTCTCGCACGTGGGGCGCATGCCGTATCTGCTCGAGTCGATCGCCTATGCGGCCGAGCAGGGCGCGTGCGTGATCGCCATCACCCAGGCGGGCACGCCGCTGGCCGAGCGCGCGCAGATCGCGCTGACGGTGGACGTGCCGGAAGATGCGGTGATGCGGGTCGGCACCGAGGCGTACCTCGTGCATCTGACCGTCATCGAGATCCTGATGACCTGCGTGGCGCAACGCCGCGACGAGATGGTGCGCTCGCGCATGCGGGCGATCCAGCGGCTGCTGACCGAGCGCAGCGTCGACCGCCCGTAAGCGGCGGCAACGAAGCCGCGAAGGCAAAAAAAATGGCGCCACGCGGGCGCCATCCACAACACATGCGGCACTCAGAGCCGCGAGATCGCCAGCCCGATCGCCAGCAGACTTCCCAACCCGAAGATCGTCCAGCCGATCGTGCGGCGCTTGGTGGTCATCACCCACAGCCACAGGCCCGAGATCGACAGGAAGATCAGGCAGCCGGCCAGCGTATCCACCAGCAGAATCCACGGCACCGTCATGCCGACGCCCTTGTGCAGGTTCATCAGCGTGCCGAGGAAGCCGTTGTCGGTCTGGCGGATCGCTACCGAGCGGTTGCCGGCCCAGTATTCGGCCTGGATTTGCGTGGTGGCGCTGCCAAAGTTGAAGGTCCATTGCTCGGGCTGCATCAGCGGCTTGGCGGCCGGTTCGTGCGGTGCGTCGGCGTTCTTGCCGTCCTGGGCGCCTTCGCCCTTGGCCGGGCGTTCGGCCCAGGCCACGGGCTTGGCCTTTTCCACGCGCGTGCGGGTGGCCGGCTCCGGCGTGTTCAGCGTCTGCTGCAGCCAGGCGGCCATCGCTTCGGGCGTGGCCGGCACGGGGTCGGGCAGGGCGATCTGCGTATTGATGCGCTGTTGCGCCACGGGCAGTTTCAACACCGCGCGGTGGTTCAGCCAGATGCCGGACACGCCAAAGATCAGGCCCATCACCGCGCCCCACAGCCCGAACCAGCCGTGCGTCTTGCGCAGCCAGCGGACGACCGTGGCGCGGCGGTTGGCCGGGTGTTCGGATTTGGCCTTGGCTGGGCGTGCATTGGCGGCCGGTTTGGCGGCGGGCTCTGCCGAAAGCGGGGGATGGGACAGATCGGTCATGAAGCACAAGGCGGCGCAACGGCCGCCGGAGGGAGGCAAATCGACCGGCCAATATAGATGAGAATGATTCTCGTTGCAATCAGGTGCAACTTACAGCGTAATACGCTCCAACGCCCGCCGCGACGCTTCGTCCGCGGGATAGAAACACTCGATGCGCATCTCCTGCAGCCCCGCATCGCGCGGTGTGCCCAGCGTGGTGAGCGTGGAAAACAGCGAGATCGTCAGCCCGTCGCGCTGCAGTGAGATGGGCAGGAAGGGCGGCGGATCGCCGGCATCCTGCGCGGGCGTAGCGTGGGCTGCCGGTGCCTCCGCCGCATCGAACAGCGCCGGCTGCATCGCGCGGATGTCGTGCAGCAGCCGCTGCGTCGCCGGGTCGATGGCTTGCAGGGCCAGTTCCTGCCGCACGCGCCGGGCCAGGTAGCGGCCGACGGCATCGCGGTTGGCGATGGCCGGCCACAGCGCGGTCGGGTCGAACACCAGCTTCATCATGTTGACGGCACCCGGCGCGCCTTCCGACCGGTCGTCGCCGATGGCCCAGCGCATCAGGCGGCGATGCGCGGCATTGGCATCCAGCACATGCCAGAAACGGTCGAGCACGATGGCCGGATACGGCGCCTGCTTGTCGAGGATCAGCTTCACCGCATGGCGCACCGCCTGCATCATCGGCGACGTTTCATCGGCCGGCGTGGCGAGGCCCTGTTCGGAATAGGCGGGAGCGAAACCGGCCGCCAGCAGCATCTGGTTGCGATGGCGCAGCGGCACGTTCAGCTCCTCGGCCAGTTGCAGGATCATGTTGCGGCTGGGCGTTGCGCGGGCCGATTCCAGAAAGCTCACATGCCGCTGCGACACACCCGCCGCCAGCGCCAGTGCCAGTTGGCTATAGCCGCGCCGCGTGCGCCAGAAGCGCAGCAACTGCGGGAAGCGCGAAAGCGCCGCTTCAGGCGGCTCAATTGCCGCTTGGGCCGCTTGGGCGCCATGAGAGGCATGGGCGTCTTCAAGCATGAGGGTGTCTTCGTCGATGGACGAGGCGGAGGCGGGCTTGGTGGGCGTCATGTCACCTATTGAAGCAGAGTCGGGTAGCTGCCGCGATTACCTGTCGCGTAATTGTGACCGCATCCGGCGGCGCCAATACTCGGTCCCACCCCAACTTGATAGCCCGAGCGGAGTGCCCATGCAGCGCGAATCGATCGACTACCCCGCCGATGCCCTTCCCACCCGCGACGACCACGTCCGCACGGCCGACGGCTGGACGCTGCCCGTGACGGTCACCAGCCCCGGTCTGGGCGCGCACGGCACGGTGGTGATCTGCTCGGCGCTGGGCGTGCCGCGCCAGTTCTACGCGGCGTTTGCGCGGGCGCTGTGCCTGGCGGGCTGGCGTGTGGTGACGTTCGACTACCGCGGCATTGGCGAGGCGGTGGCGACGGGCCCGGGCACGCCGCGCTTTGCCGACTGGGGCCGGCACGACATCGACGCGGTGCTGAAATGGGTGCACGACACGCTCGTCCCTGAAGGCTGCAGCGGCCGCAGGCTGGTGGTGCTCGGCCACAGCGCGGGCGGGCAATTGGCGGGGCTGGCGCCGCACATCGTGCACGCCGATGCGCTGGTGCACGTGGCGGCGTCGCTGGCGAACGCGCGGCTGTGGCCGTGGCGCGGGCTGCTGACGCGTCCGCAGCTCGCGTGGCTGCTGCATGTGCGGATTCCATTGGCGGTGGCGCGCGTGCGCGGCGGCATGCTGCCGCTGGCAGCCGTCGGCATGGGGCCGATGTCGATTCCGGCTGCCATCCTGCGCGACTGGGCGCGCTTTGCCCGGCGTCGCGGTTACCTCTTCGCGCCCCGCGCGGGGTTGGATACGTCGCGTTACCCGAGGCTCGCCGTGCCGTTGCTCGCCTGGGGTTTTGACGATGACCCGATGGCGCCCGCCAACGCCATCGATGCGCTCATCGCGCAGTTTCCGGCCACGCGCGTCACGCGCCGTCAGGTGAGCGGCGCGGCGCTCGGCGCCAAGGGCGTCGGCCACATGGGCTTCTTCCGCGCATCGTCCGGCGCGCCGTGGTGGCGCGAAACCGTGGCGTGGCTCGATGCCCTCGCTTGATCGAGGGCGCGATCAGAACGTGTACACGAGGCCCGTGCCGCCGAAGTAGCTCTGCTTGTTCTGCACGATGGGGCTCTTGGCCGCGTTGCCCAGCAGGCGCGAGGCGCCCACCGCCGTCTGCATTGCCCAGTGGCGCGAGAACGTATGCGTCCAGGCCACGGTGAGCGTGGCCGCCTGCAGGCCGCTGCTTGCGCTGTACTCGGCAAAGCCGCTGTTGGCCGCCTGCTGCGGCGTCACCCCGAAGTACGTCTGCATGTACTTGCGCGAGCCGAAATGCAGGCTCGGGCTCACGGTGATCTTGTCGCTGCCCCAACTCACGACCGGCGCCGCCACGTCGATGTGGCCCGACCAGCCGCGCTCGCGGTGCGTGATGGGCACTTCCAGCGTGGCGCTGCCCGTGGTGTCGCCGATCAGCTTGCCGCCCAGCGTGAACACGCCCAGCAGCGATCCCTTGACGGTGCCCATGCCCTTGAGGTGATCCGAGCCGGGGCGGCCGTAGCGGTTGGTGTCGGAGCGGCCCGGGTCGTACGACAGCGCGGCCGAGGCGAACATGCCGTTCAGGAAGCGGAGGGCATAGCCCGCACCGCCCTGCGTCGGGTCGATGAACCAGCCGTTGCCGAAGTCTGCCCGGAAGCCCGGGCCGGCCGTGACGGTGTACTCCTTGCTGCCCTGGTAGCGCGGCGCCACGCCCGCGTTGAGCGACAGCGAATACGATGATTCATCGGCGTACACCGAAGACGGCGACAGCCACATGCCGGAGAGCACGGCCAGATAAGCGACGGAAACTCGGGGGGAGAGACGATTGAGCACGTAGGACCTCTTGTTGGACCTCTTGAGAGAGAGCCCGCAGTCTGGCGAGATGCCGCACGCACGTCTGTCTGGAAATTGCCGGGAAGTTGTGCGCAATTGTGCGCGAGTGTCTGCAAGTTTCTCCGCCCCATCCGCTCGCAAGGCCGGCGCCGTACACTGCGCGCCGACACAAGAAGAAACGGGGGTACGGGCGATGACCGACGCGCCGCTCAAGACCAAGGTGTTGCTGATCGAAGATGACGACCGCCTCGCGCAGCTTGTCAGCGAATACCTGGGCAACTATGAATTTGCTGTTGAAGTGGTGCGCCGCGGCGACATTGCCGTGGCCGCCGTGCGTGAACACCAGCCTGCGCTGGTGATCCTCGACCTGATGCTGCCGCACATGGACGGCATGGAAGTGTGCCGGCGCATCCGCGCGTTCTCGCGCGTGCCGGTGCTGATCCTGACTGCGCGCGTGGATACGTACGACCAGGTGGCCGGGCTGGAAATCGGCGCCGACGACTACGTCCTCAAGCCCATCGAGCCGCGCCTGCTCGTCGCCCGGGCCCGCGCGCTGCTGCGCCGCTCCACGCCTGTCATGTCGACGTCCGAGCCGGTGGCGCCGCGCGACGACACGCTCGTCTTCGGCGAACTTTCCATCTCGCCGCCCAACCGCACCGTGACGTGGCGCGGCCAGCCGGTCGACCTCAAGACGGCCGAGTTCAACCTGCTGGTGATCCTGGCGCGTGCGGCAGGCACCGTGCTCAGCCGTGACGACATCCTCAAGCAGTTGCGCGGCATCGAGTTCGACGGGCTGGACCGGACCGTCGACTCGGGCATCTCGCGCCTGCGCCGCCGCTTTGGCGATGCCTCGCCCGAGCCGCACAAGATCAAGACAATCTGGGGACGCGGTTATCTGTTCAGCCCCTCGGCGTGGGAGGACTGAACCGTGCTGAAGTCGTTACTGAAGCTGTATGCCATGGTCGTGGTGGCGGCCGCCCTCGCGCTGATCGGCGTGAACAAGTCGTTCGTGTGGATGTTCCATGACACGCTCACGCACGGCGAGCGCGAGGTGCGCAAGGGCTACGCGTTCGTGCTGCAGGAGTACCTGGACCGCGCCGATCGCACTGGCCCCGCCGGCCGCGATGCCGCCATCGCGCGGCTGAACAAGAACGCGTGGGAGAAGTTCGACATCGTCGATCCGGACACCGTGCCGAATTTCTCCGCGCAGCAGCGGCGCGATCTGGCCGACCACAAGCTTGTGCTGATGACCAACGGCAAGGATTACTACCTGCCGCTGCGCGACGGTACCGTGCTGCACGCTTACAGCGCCGATATGGACTACCTCGGCATCCAGCTCATGGCCTACGCGCTGATCGCCATTGCCGCGCTGCTGCCGTTGCTGCTCTGGGTGTGGATGCATTGGCGCGACCTGCGTGTGCTGGAAGACGCCGCGCGCGGCTTTGGGGCCGGCAACCTGGGGACGCGCGCCAATCTGCGCAAACGCTCGAACGTGTATGCGCTGGCGCGCCAGTTCGACGAGATGGCCGAGCGCATCCAAGGCTCGATCCAGCACCAGCGCGAGATGATGAACGGCATCTCGCATGAGCTGAAGACGCCGATTGCGCGGCTCGAATTCGGTATCGCGCTGCTGCAGTCGCCGGTGTCGGAAGCACAGCGCAGCGTGCGGCTCGATGCGCTGCGCCGCGACGTGCGTGAACTCGATGAACTGGTGAGCGAGCTGCTGGCGTTGAGCCGCCTGGAGCAGGGCGCCACGCATCTTGTGCTGATGCGCGTGGCCGTGGGCGAATGGCTCGACAGCGTGGTGGCCAACGTGGCCAACGACGTGGCCGACCGCGAGCTCACGCTGGCCGTGCATGCCGAGGGCGCTCCGGCGTACCACGTCTGCGATCCGCGTCTGCTGGCGCGTGCGCTGCTCAACCTCATCCGCAATGCCGCGCGCTATGCCCGCAACACCATCACCATCCGCGCTGAAGCGGGCCCTTTGGGGGCGCTGCGCCTGACGGTGGAAGACGACGGCCCGGGCATTCCCGAGCCGGATCGCGCGCGCGTATTCGAACCGTTCCTGCGCCTGGATGCCAGTCGCGACCGCCACACCGGCGGTTTCGGCCTGGGGCTGGCGATCGTGCGGCGTATTGCGCTCGTGCATGGCGGCGACGTCCGCCTCGATGCCGGTGCGGCAGGCGGTGCGCGCTTTGCGGTGCTGCTGCCCGCGATGACGATTCCGCCGCTGTAGGCGCAGCGGGATCGGGGCGTTCCAGGCGCGCTAAGGCTAAGCGTCTTCGCCGCCCGGTCGATGCAGAAACGCGCTAGGGCTGCTGCCGAACGCCCGGCGGAACATCGCCGAGAACGCGCTCTGGCTGTTGTAGCCCAGCTCCTGCGCCACGCGGGACAGCGGCATCCCTTGCGACATCATGGGGATGGCGCTGGCGAGCACGGCCTGCTGGCGCCACTGCGAAAAGCTCACGCCCAGTTCGTCCCGGAAGCGGCGCGCCAACGTGCGGGCGCTGGCACCGACGTCGCGCGCGAGGGCGTCGAACGTGAGCGAGGTGCCGGGGTCGGCCATCACGCGTTCGCACAGGGCGCGCAGGCGCTTGTCGGCGGGCATCGGCAGATCCAGCGGCAGCGGGGCGCTGCGGCGCAGCTCATCGAGGATCAGCGTGGCCAGCGCCTGCTCGCGCGCGGCCGGCAGCGGCTGGCGGACGTCCATCGCGGCAATCAGCTCGCGCAGCAGCGGCGACACTTCCATCACGCGGCACTGCGCGAGCGTGCCCGTCACCACGGACGGGTCGGCATACAGCGTGCGCAGGAAGGCGGCCTCGACCACCCACACCTCGTGCTCGATGCCGGGCGGAATCCAGATCGCCCGCGAGGGCGGCACCACCCAGGCGGTGTCGCCGGCCTGCACGCGCAGCACGCTGTTGTGGCTATACGCCACCTGCGCCCACGGATGCGTGTGGCGCGGGAAGCGCGTGTTGGCCTCCATCTGCCGCGTGTAAAGCCGCACCGGATGCGCCGCTGAGGGCGGTGTGCGGCCTTCGATGTCGGTGGGCAGGAGGCGCTGTGGCATGGCGGGTTTGCGACAGAAACGGTCGGGCCAGTGTAAATGCGGCGCCAGGACTTGTCGAAGCCAGACGTCGATGGCAGGCTATCGCCCGGCGCCGATGATGTGGGGCGCCACACTAGAAAGCGGACTGCCGAAGCGGTCTCGACAAAAACGCCGTTGCCCACGAGGCACGCGGCGAAATGGGTGCGAACAATGCAAACGGGAAATCACACGCGTAGCCGGGGGGCGCGCGGGGCGATGGGATGGATGCGGCCATGGGCTGCGCTTGCCACGTGTGTGGCATGCATGGCTGCGTTGACTACGCCAGCTGCCCACGCCGACATCAGCATCATCCAATCCTTGCCGCTGTCCGGCACACAAGCCGCGACGGGGCGGGCGCTCAATGCCGGGGCGCGGCTGTATTTCGACTGGCTCAACCTGGACGGCGGCATCAACGGCGAAACCGTTCGCCTGGTGGCCCGCGACGACGAGCAGAAGGTCGAGCAGACCGTCCGCAACGTGCGCGACATGGCCAAGATCGACAACCCCGTGGCGGCGCTCACCGTGGTCGGCACCGCCAATGTGGAAGCGCTCATGCGCAACGGCGTGCTGGCCGAAGCCAACCTGCCGCTGGTCGGCCCCGCCACCGGCGCCTCCAGCATGACCGGCGATCCGTTGGTGTTTCCCATCAAGGCCAGCTACCAGCAGGAGATGGACAAGATGGTGGGCGCGCTCGTCACCATCGGGGTCACGCGCATCGGCGTGCTCTATCAGGACGATGCGCTGGGCAAGGAGGCGCTGGCCGGCGTGGAGCGCACGCTCAAGCCGCACAAGCTGACGATTGCAGCCACCGCCTCGTACCCGCGCAATACGGCCTCGGTCAGCGCCGCGGTCGACAAGCTGCTCGGCGCCGATGTGCAGGCCATCTTCCTGGGCGCCACGGCGGAGCCCGCCGCGCAGTTCATCAAGCAATACCGCGCGCGCGGCGGTGGGGCGCAGCTGCTTGGGCTGTCGTCGATTGATCCGGGCATCCTGCTCAAGGTGGCCGGCATCGACGCGGTGCGCGGCTATTCCCTCGCGCTCGTGATGCCCAACCCCGGCAAGGGCGTGAACCCCGTCATCCGTGAATTCAACCGCGCACGCGCGGCCGTGGGCGCCAAGGATGTCGAACTTTCCTTCCGGGCGGTGGAAGGCTTTGTGGCCGCCAAGGTGCTGGCCGAAGCCGTGCGCCGCGCCGGCCCCAAGCCTACGCGCGACCAAGTGCGCCGCGAGCTGGCCCATTTGCGCAACTTCGATGTTGGCGGCGGGTTTGTGGTGGATTTTTCGGACCGCACGCGTCCGGGGGCGAATTATGTGGAGTTGGGGGTGGTGGGGCCGAATGGGCTGGTGATTCAGTAGCGCTCGCGCATGTGGAGCTTGTTGTACTGAATGTCGGGGTTGGAAGTTGGTAGGAGCGGGGGTTTCTTTGTTGGTGGTGCATCCCTTGT
>NZ_VOSS01000106.1 GCF_007997035.1 Ralstonia sp. TCR112
GCGTGGTGCCCCCCTTCATTGCCGAGCCCAGCGATTTTTCGAAGATGTTGGCCAGACCACCCTGCTGGTTGCCGGGGCCCACCACGCCGTTGAACTGACCGTTGTGGCCGCGGGTGTAGTTCTCCCACCAGGCGAGCCGATCGAGCAGCTTCTGCCCGACTTCCGGCGACACCGCGCGGCGCGTGAGCATCGTTTCCACGCCGTGGATCTCCGGCGTTTCCGACAGGATGGCCGTACCGCCGTGGCGCACCAGCAGGTCCATCGCCGCGCCGAGCGCCGGGTTGGCGGTAATGCCCGAGAAACCATCGGAGCCGCCGCATTCGAGGCCGATCTTGAGATGGCTGGCCGAAACCGGGCGGCGCACGATGTCATTGGCCGCCGGCAGCATGTTCTGGATGGCGGTGATGCCCGCCTCGATGGTGGCGCGCGTGCCGCCGGTGTCTTGCATCACGAGCGTGTGCATCAGCTTGCCGGTTTCCAGGCCCTGGCTCGCCATCAAATCCGCCACCTGGTTGCGCTCGCAGCCCAGGCCGACGATCAGCACACCCGCCAGGTTCGGATGCCGCGCATAGCCCGCCAGCGTGCGGCGCAGCACATCGAAATGCTCCGACGGCGACGACATCCCGCAGCCGCTCGTCTGCGCAAACGCCACCACGCCATCCACATTGGGAAACGGCGCGAGGCGCTCCGGCGTAAACCACGCCGCGATGTTCTTGATGACGGTGGACGAGCAATTGACCGACGCCAGGATGCCGATGAAGTTGCGCGTGGCCACACGGCCGTCGGGTCGCACGATGCCATTGAACGTAGCGCGCTGCGCCTCCGGGATGTAATCGACCGGACGCACATCGAGGCCGAAGCCGGGGTCGCGTGCGTAGTCGATCAGCTCCACGTTGTGCGTGTGAACGTGCTCGCCCGCCTCGATGTCGCGGGCGGCGCGCCCGATGATCGTGTCGTACTTGCGGATGGCTTCGCCCTGGGTGATCCGCCGCGCGGCGATCTTGTGGCCGGCCGGCACCTGCGCGCGCAGGCGCACCGTCGTGCCGTTGATCGACAGGTTAGCCCCGAGCGACAGCCCTTCGCGCGCAATCAGCACGTTGTCTGCCGCGTTCAGCTGAATCAGCGGCCCAGCATACGCTGGGGTTGCCTGCAACATCCTTTGCTCCTCCGGGCTGTCTTCTGGTGCAGCCGTCGTCTGTCATGAGTTTTGATGTTACCGGTTTATGTAACCGGTAACATTGGCGCAATCGTAGTCGGGTTTTGCGATAATTGCTAGCCCCTTTTTTCCCTGTGTTTCCCTAATCGGCCCATCGATCACGTGACCAAGTCCACGACCGTGTCCCTCGTAGAAACCGCGCCCGCAGCCGCACGCCGTGCGCGCAAGAACACCGGGCGCGTCACATTGAGCGACCTTGCCAAGCTGGTGGGTGTGACCAAGGTGACGGTGTCCCGTGCGCTGAACACGCCGGAACTGGTGTCGGGCGACACGCTGCAGCGCGTGCGCGAAGCGGTGCGGCAGACCGGCTATACGCCGGACCTCGTGGCCGGCTCACTGGCATCCAACCGCAGCCGGCTGATCGTCGCGCTCATCCCGACGATTGCGGGCAGCGTGTTTCAGGAAACGGTCGCGGCGCTGACCACCGAGCTGGCTGCGGCAGGCTATCAATTGCTGATCGGCCAGAGCGGCTATGACGAATCACGCGAAGATGCACTGCTCGACGCGATCGTCGGACGGCGCCCCGCGGGCATCGTGCTGACGGGCGTGGTGCACTCCGCCAGCGTGCGGCAAAAGCTGCAGGCGGCCGGCGTGCCGGTGGTGGAAACCTGGGATATCACGCGCAACCCGCTGGACATGCTGGTGGGTTTCTCGCATCAGAAGGTCGGCCAGGCGGCGGCGCGCTATCTGAAGCAGCGCGGCGCAAAGCACCCCGCCGTCATCACGCCGAGCGACCGCCGCGCGCAGGCCCGCGCGCAAGCCTTCGTAAAGACGTTCGGCTCAGAAGCCCACATTCCCGTGATGGCCGCCGAATCGCCCGCCAACCTGGGCGACGGGCGGCGCGCACTGGGCACATTGCTCGCGCAGCATCCGGACACCGATGCCATCTTCTGCGGTGCCGACATCCTGGCGCTCGGCGTGCTGATGGAGGCCCAACATCGCGGCATTGCCGTGCCCGGGCAACTCCGCGTGGTCGGCTACGGCGACCAGGTGTTCGCCAAGGACACGACGCCCGCACTCACCACCATCCGCATCGACGGTACAGGCATCGGCAAGCTGGCAGCGACGTTGCTGATCGACCGCATCGAACACGGCGACGAAGAACGCCGCACGGTGGATGTGGGTTTCACGCTCGTTGAGCGCGACAGCGCGTAGCGCTCAGGCGGCCACCACGTCCGCATCGAGCGGAAACACGGGCCGCTGCACCTTGGCAAACGGGAAGCGCGCGTAGTCCGAACTCGTTACGCCGCCGCCGTCGCACTCCACTACGGCCCTGGCAATGGGCACGAACACGGGCCGGCAATACATGCGCGACTTCAACAGCACGAAGCGCGCGGCATGTGGGTCTACGCCGATGTGCGTGAAGATGCCGAGGTCCCAATGCTCCTGCGGCGTCTCGGTGACGACGATCTGCGCCGCGCCGATGTCGAGCAGCGCCGTTCGCCCCATGCGGATGCGCTGGCCGGTATAGGTCGGCCCCGTGATGGTGTATTCGCCGTCGCTGATGGCGACAACCTTGCCCGTCAGCGCGCGCGGCACGGGGTAGATGCCGAGCTGCACGAGCGGCACCTTGTCGCCCACCGGCAGCGTGACCGTGGCACCCTCGCCCGCCTCGATCATCGCCGCGACGGCTTCCGGGTCGCACACCGGCCCGACAGCGATGCCGCTCAAGCCTTGCCGCAACGCTTCGTGCAGGACGTGCATGTCGTCGCACGTGCCGCCCGACATGCAGTTGTCGCCGTGGTCGAGCAGCAGCACGGGGCCGCTGCCCGGGGCATCGGCCAACTTGGCCGCACGCGCGATCGATTCGGTCAACGGTTCAGAGCGGTAGACGAACCCTTCGCGATCAGCCCAGATGGCATCGGCAATGCGTTGCGCCGCAGCGTCGGCGGCATGTTTGTCGCCGTTGCCGACCACCACGACGGAAAGGCACGGGGCGGCAATGTCCGCCAGCCCGAATCCGGCCAGGACCGACACGGCGAGCATGCCGTCGTTCTCGGCCTGTTTGGCGAGCGCCACAGCGCGGTGCATCGCGCCTTCGTCGGTGCGGCTGCGCAGGGTGTGCGTGACCATCGGCAGGCGGCGCCACGCGAGCACGGGATTCGCGCGGCCGGCCAGCTTGTCGAACAGCAGGCGGCCGGCGTGCTCGCCGGTTTCGTACATGTCAACGTGCGGATACGTCTTGAAACTGACTGCGATGTCGGCCAAGTCGATGAACTTCTGCGTGAGATTGCCGTGCAAGTCGAGCGCGACGGCAATCGGCACGTCGGGCACCACCGCACGCAGGCGTTCGAGCAGATCGCCTTCGCCGTCGTCGCTGTTCTCCGCGACCATCGCGCCGTGCAGGTCGAGCAACAGCGCATCGCAGCCCGGCGCCGCCGCGACGATGGCGTCGCACAACGTGGTGTACGCCTCGGCAGCGACGCGTCCGCTGGGGTTCGCTCCGGCCACGACGGGCACAACGATTTCCGCGCCTGCCGCCTCTGCCAGATCGATGAACGCACCGGCCGCCGTGCGCGTGCCCTTGGCGGCGCGGTACGCGTCGGCGCCGTAGTGCGGATGGAACGATGCCAGCGGCGTTGGCACCGGCGAGAACGTATTCGTCTCGTGATTGAAGCGGGCGATCAGGATGCGCATGAGCGGTCGGGTGATGGTGTCAAACGCGGCCAGCGGCCTGCAGCATCGCGTGCAGCAGCACATTGGCCCCGGCTTCCAGATGTTCGGGGCGGGCGTCTTCGATCTCGTTGTGGCTGATGCCGTCCTTGCAGGGCACGAAGATCATCGCGGTGGGGGCCACACGCGCCAGGTAGACCGCGTCATGGCCTGCGCCGCTGATCACGTCCATCTCCGACAACCCGAGCTGCCGCGCGCCGCTGCGCACCGCGTTCACCAACGTGGCGTCAAACGGCTGCGGCGGGAAGTAGACGACTTGGCGCAATGCGATGTCGATGCCGCTGCGTGTGCGCAACTCTGCCACTGCGTCATGCAGCGCCGCGTCCATGTCGGACAACATCGCGTCGTCGGCCGCGCGGAAGTCGATCGTCATCGATACCTGGCCCGGAATCACGTTGCGCGAATCCGGATGCACGCTCAGGCAGCCCACCGTGGCCCGTGCATGGGGCGGGCGCTCCAGCGCGATGCGGTTGGCAATGCCGACGAGTTCTGCGGCGGGCAGCAACGCATCGCGGCGCAGCTCCATCGGCGTGGGGCCGGCGTGCGCTTCCATGCCGGTCAAGACCACGTCGTACCAGCGCTGGCCGAGCGCGCCCGTCACCACGCCGATGGTCGTGGCGTGCGCCTCCAGCACCGGCCCTTGTTCGATATGCGCTTCGAAGTAGGCGCCGACGGCTCGGCCTCCAACAGGCTCACTCCCCGCGTAGCCGATACTGCGCAGCGCCTCGCCCACGGCCACGCCGTCGCGGTCCTGCGCGGCCAGCACGGCGTCCAGCGCAAACTCGCCGATGAACGCGCCGGAGCCCATCATCACCGGCACGAAGCGCGAACCTTCTTCGTTGGTCCACACGGCCACTTCGATGGGCGCTTCCGTTTCGATGCCCGCATCGTTGAGCGCGCGCACAACCTCGATGCCGGCGAACACGCCGTAGTTGCCGTCGAACTTGCCGCCGGTCGGCTGCGTGTCGATGTGGCTGCCGGTCATGACGGGCGGCAGCGCGTTGTTGCGCCCCGGCCGGCGCGCGAAGAGGTTGCCGATGGCGTCGACGCGCACGGTGCAGCCCGCGGCTTCGGCCTGTGCAACGAAGAAATCGCGGCCTTGCCGGTCGAGATCGGTCAGTGCGAGGCGCCGCACGCCGCCCTTGGGCGTGGCGCCGATGCGCGCCTGCTGCATGAGCGTGTCCCACAGGCGTGCGCCGTTGATGCGCAAGGTGGTGTCGAGTTGGGTGGTCGTCATGATGTGTACGTTTAAGCGGCCAGGCCGACGCCAAGGTAGCGGTCCTTGATGGCGTCGTCGGCGCGGAAGGCTTCGTTGGTGCCGGTGTAGACCACGCGGCCCTGTTCGATGATCACGTGGCGATCGGCGAGTTGCGTGCAGACTTCGAGGTTCTGTTCGACGAGCAGGATGGACACGCCCGCCTGCTTGATGACCTTCAGCTGCGCAACGATCTCTTCCACGATGACGGGCGCCAGACCTTCGACCGGCTCGTCGAGCATCAGCAGGCGCGGGTGGTTCATCAGCGCGCGCCCGATGGCGAGCATCTGCTGCTCGCCGCCGGAGAGATTCGCGCCGCCGTTGCGCCGCCGCTCATGCAGGCGCGGGAAGATGCGGTAGATGTCGGCCAGCTGCCACGGAGAATCCCGCCGTGCGCCGAGCTTCAGGTTCTCTTCCACGGTCAGCAGCTTGAAGATGCCGCGATGCTCAGGCACCAGGCACAAGCCCTGCGCGGCAATGCGATGCGGTGGTTGCCCGGCAATGTCGCGGCCGCGAAAACGCACGTGCCCACCGCGCGGCGTGACGACGCCGGCAATCGTTTTGAGCGTGGTCGACTTGCCCGCGCCATTGCGGCCGAGCAGCGTCACCAGTTCACCCTCGCCCACCGTGAGCGCCACGCCCTGCAGCACGTGGCTCTTGCCGTAATAGCCGTGGAGGTCTGCAACGTCGAGAATCGCCGTCGTCGTCATTTCTTGCCTCCCGTGATCATGTTGCCGAGATAGGCGGCGCGCACGCGCGGGTCCGCCCGCACGGCATCGGGCGTGCCCTCCATCAGCACCTTGCCCTGCTGCATGACGGTGATCGTGTCGGAGATGTCCATCACGATGTCCATGTTGTGTTCGATCAGCACGACCGTGTGGTCCTGCGCCAGGCCGCGGATGAGCGCCTTCATGGCGGGCAGGTCGTCCACGCCCATGCCGGAGGTCGGCTCGTCGAGAAAGATCGCGCGCGGGTTGGCGGCCAGCGCCATGCCGACTTCCAGCCGCCGCTGCTGGCCGTGCGAAAGCGCGGCCGCCGGCGTGTCGGCCAGGCGCGGCAACTCAAGTCGATCGAGCACGCGGTCGACCGTATCGGTGCAAGCCAGATCGCCCTGCGGCAGGCGCCAGCCGTGCATGGCGCGACGCGGCGTGGTGCCGAGTGCGGCCAGGCGCAGGTTCTCGCGCACCGACAGACTCGGGAACAGGCTCGTCACCTGGAACGAACGCGCGATGCCGCGCTGTACGCGCTGGTAGTCGGCTTCACGCGTCACGTCGTGGCCATCGAAGACGATGGTGCCGCTGGTGATCATGCGCGTGCCCGTGAGCATGTGGAACAGCGTGGTCTTGCCGGCGCCGTTGGGCCCGATGACGGAGTGGACCGTGCCGGGCATCACACGCAAGTCAACGCCGCCCAGTGCCGTGAACTTGCCGTACTGCTTGACGATGCCGGTGGCCTGGAGGATGGGCGTGGTGGTCATGCGCGCTCCTCCTGCACCGCCGGTGCGTGTCGCGGCGCGCGCAGGCGCTGCCACAGCTTCTGCCCGAGCCCGAACAGCCCGCGCTGCATGAACAGGCTCACCGCAATCAAGAGGAAGCCCAGCAGCATCAGCCAGCGCGGCCACAGGCTCGAGAGCCAGTCCGACAGCAACACATAGAACGCTGCGCCCAACACCGAGGCAAACACGTTGCCCGTGCCGCCGATGACGGTCATCACCAGAATCATCTCGCTGACGTGGTAGTCGATATTGGCCAGCGGCGCGATGCCCGTGAGCATGGCGTGCAGGGCGCCCGCCAGCCCCGTCACCGCACCGGAGATGACAAACGCGAGCAGCTTGAAGGCGCGCACGTTGTAGCCGACGGCGAGCGCACGTTCTTCGTTGTCGCGAATGGCCAGCAGCGTGCGACCAAACACCGATTCCGTCACACGCTGCACGAGGAAAAACACGAGGAGGAACAGCGCCGCGACAAACGCGTAGAACGCCCACGGCGACGCCGCAAACGCCGGACGCGGAATGTCCAGCAGGCCGTTGTCTCCGCCTGTGAGCGACGGCGTGGTGTAGGCCAGGAAATAGAACATCTGCGAGAAAGCCAGCGTCAGCATGACGAAGTACGTGCCGCGCTGGCGGATGGCAAACCAGCCGACCACCGCCGCCACGACCGCGCCCACCACCACGGCCAGGACAAGCGCCACCGGCATCGGCATCGGCAGCGCCAGTTGTGTGAGGCCAATGCCGGCGGCATAGCTGCCGAGCCCGAAGAAGATGCCTTGCCCGAACGACAGCAGCCCCGTGTAGCCGAGCAGCAGGTTGCAGGCCATCACGGCCATCGCGTAGACGAGCACTTCGGTGGCCAACGTGCCCGACCTCAGCACCAGCGGCAGCAGCAACGTCACGCCCAGCGCCAGCCACCAGAAGCGGTGTCGCGAAATTCCATGGAATGCGGCTTGCATCATCCCCTCCCCAGCAGGCCGTGCGGGCGCAGCAGCAGCACGGCCGCCATCGCCACGTAGATCATCAGCCGCGCGCCCTCGGGCCACAGCGTGCTCATCAGGCTCTGCACGATGCCGACCAGCAGGCCGCCGACCAGCGCCCCCGCAAAGCTGCCCATGCCGCCCACCACCACAACCACGAAGGCGACGCCGAGGGCCTCTACGCCCATGAAGGGTTCCGCGCCCCGAATGGGCGCAGCCAGCACACCGGCCACCGCTGCGGTTGCCGCGCCCAGTGCAAACATCAAGCTGAACAGGCGGAACACGTTGATGCCGAGCAGCGAGACCATCTCGGTCGATTCACTGCCCGCACGCACCGCGCTGCCCAGGCGCGTGCCCTCCAGCAGCCACCACAGCGCGAGCGCCAGCACGGCCGTAAAGCCGATGACGAACAGGCGGTATTTCGGGTAGACGAAATCGCCCCACATCACCACGCCCTGCAAGGCATCGGGCGCCGGCACATCCACGCCCAGCGGCCCCCACGCCACGATGATCAATTCCTGCACGACCAGGGCCAGACCCACCGTGACGAGGATGTGGAATTCGTGCGCCTGCGCGTAGACGTGGCGCAGCAGCACTTTCTCCGTCACCCACGCCAGCGCGCCGATGACAACGGGCGCAAGCACCAACGCCAGCCAGAAATCCATGCCCATCTGCAGGGCCTGGAAGCAGAGATACGCGCCCAGCGCATAAAACGCGCCGTGGGCGAAATTGACGAAGCGCAACAGCCCGAAGATGATCGACAGCCCCACCGCCAGCAGGAAGTAGAGCATGCCGATCCCCACGCCGTTGACGACCTGGAGCAGGTAGACGTTCATTGCGTTGACCGAAATGGCACTCAGGAAGACAAGCGCCCGTGCTTCAGCAACTGAAGCCGGGCGTGCGGCAGATCAGACCCTCAGGCCAGCTTGCACTGCGTCTGCTCGACCGGCAGGAACGCCTTGCCGACGGCGACCACTTCGGCGAAGTCGTCCTTGTCCTTCATGCGGTTCTTGGGCTTGCCCTTGAGCAGGTAGTAGTTCTTGAGCACCTGGTGGTCGGCCGCGCGAATTTCTTCGGGGCCCGTCAGGCCGTCGTACTTCATGCCCTGCAGCGCGGCAATCACGGCCTTCGGATCGGCGCTGCCGGCCTTGGCCATCGCGTCGAGCAGGATCTTGGTGCAGGTGTACGAGCCTGCCAGGCTGTAGTTCGGGTTGGTCTTGAACGCGGCCTGTGTGCGCTTGACCAGATCGCGGTTGGCGGGCGTATCGACGTCGTGCCAGTACTGCGCGCCGAAGTACACGCCGTCGCACAGGTCGGCGCCGAGCGATTCGAACTGCTCCAGGCCAGACGCCCACGCCACCAGGATCGTCGTGTTCTTCTTCATGCCGAAGCTCACCGCCTGGCGCAGCGTGTCGGACGATTGCGAGCCGAAGTTCAGGATCAGCAGCACGTCGGGCTTGGCGGCCATTGCGTTGGTCAGGTAGCCGCTGAATTCCTTTTCGGTGAGCGCGTGATAGCTGTTGCCCACATGCTCGATGCCCTTTTCCTTGAAGATGTTCTTGGCCGCCGACAGCAACCCGTCGCCAAACACGTATTGCGGCGTGATGGTGTACCAGCGCTTGGCCTTGGGCATCGATTCGACCAGCGGGCGCACGGTACGCTCGATGGCGCCGTATGTGGGCACCGACCAGCGGAAGGTCGCGCGGTTGCAGTCCTTGCCGGTAATTTCATCGGCACCCGCGGTCGTGATGAACACCCCGCCGAACTTCTCCGCCTCCTTGCCCATCGCCAGCGATTCGGACGACAGGATGCCGCCCGCGAAGTAACGCGCATTCTTCTGCTGCGCAAGTTCCTGCACCTTGCGCACGGCCGTGGCCGGCTTGCCTTCGGTGTCGAGCACGCTATATGCCAGCGGCCGGCCCAGCACCTTGCCGTATTGCTCCACGGCGAGCTTCATGCCGAGGTCGGCGAACTTGCCGTTGGCGGCGAACGGGCCGGACATCGGCACCGGACAGCCCAGTTCGATGGGGTCGGCAGCCCACGCAGAACGGGCCTGCAGCAGCGACGCGGGCACGGCGGACAACGCCGCCAGTTTGAGCAAATCTCGACGATTCAAAGCGCACTCCTTGGGTTCGTGTGGATACAGAACAGCGCTCGGAGCCACCACCGGCGGCAGCTTCCTCCTAGCCTTGACCGGCGAGGTTTTCGCCGACCATCACGTCGAGCAAGAACCAGACCAGTTTCTTATATTTGTTATGATAAATAGGCGAAATCATCATAGAAGCCGCCTCCACGCCGCGTCAACGACGACGAGGTCGGTGTTTACGCCAAGGTGTGTGCGATGGAGGTGCCGGGCGACGATGCGGATACGCGGTGCGTGCGCACGATCGAAGGGCATGCATGCACCACGTCGGGCAGGCCGTGCAGCACAGCCCGGCAGTTAGAATGCGCGCAACAAGGAACGGACATTCATGGCCACACTCGGACCAGGCAAGACGGCGTCGATCGGCATCCGCAAGCAGAAGCGCGCCGACCTCGTTGCAGAAGAACTGAAGCGGCTCATCACGCAGCGCAACCTCAAGCCCGGCGACAAGCTGCCGCAGGAGGTCAAGCTGCAGGAGACCTTCGGGGTCAGCAAGGGGACCATCCGCGAGGCACTCAAGTCATTGGAGGTGCAAGGCCTGGTGAGTGTGAGCACGGGGCCCGCGGGCGGCGGCACCATCGTCGAGGTGCCGTTGGACCGCACGTTCCAGCTCATGCAGAACTATCTGTTTTTCAAGGACATCGGCATTGCGGACGTCTACACCGTGCGGTGTCTGCTTGAGCCTGAACTGGCTGCAGGCGCAGTACCGCATCTGACCGAAGACGATTTCCGGGCGCTCGAGCACACCATCGACCTGTGCGACCCGGCTTCCGCCAAGGCCGCTGCGCCGCTCGACCAGCGTCAGGAAGATCTGAGCTTTCACGACATCCTGGCTGCGGCCAATCCCAACCCGATGCTGCGGTTCTGCTGCGAGCTGATCAACGAGATGATCCGGCAGCTTGTGGTGTTCGGCAACGAAACCTCGCCGAAGGACCACGCGAAGTTCGGCGCATCCAACGTGAAGTTCCACCGGCAGATTCTCGATGCGGCCCGCGCGCGCGACGCCGACACCGTGCGTGCACTCATGAGTACGCACATGGACGACTGCACGCATCACGTGACGCGCATGAAGGGCCGCGTGCACGGCCGCCTCGTGCTGGACTCCGAGATGCCGCGCCGCCATCGGCCGCTGATCGACGAACACGACCACAGCGACGGCAGCGGCCACAGCGAAGACGACGCGTGACGGCTCAGTAAGTCTTGTAGGGCAGGAACTTGCCGCTCATGACGATGCGCACGCGATCGCCCTTCGGGTCGGGCTCGCGGGTGAGGTCCATGTTGAAATCGATGGCGCTCATGATGCCGTCGCCAAACTCTTCGTGGATCAGCGCCTTGAATGTCGTGCCGTACACGCTGATGAGTTCGTAGAAGCGATAGATCAGCGGGTCGGTCGGCACGGCCGTCGGGAGCGAGCCTTTGTACGGCGGCACCTGCAGCAGCGCGACGGCCTCTTCCGGCAATTCCAATGCCGCGCCCACGGCCTTGGCCTGTGCTTCAGTCAACGTCATCTGGCCGAGCAGCGCAGCGGTGCTCCACTCCTTGCTATGGCCGATCACCTCGGCCAACTGGACCCAGCTCAACTGCTTCCTGATCTTCTGCAGGACGATCATTTCGGTCACATCTTCGCGTTGCATATCGGCACCTCCAATGGGTTGAGGAAACGGCGCGCAACATCAGCAAGGTCGATGCCATGTACGAAGCCCGGTGACCCGGGCGGGGCTCGCTCGGGCGGCACCGATTTTTGCGCCGCAACATCGGGCCGCGCGATCCACGGCACAGCGTCCAACGCCACCCGAACTAGGGCAAACCCCGAGATTGACAGCGCTGTCAATTGTGGCCATTCTTGCGTCCGTCGGCCCGCCACACTATTCAGAAGAGAACGCTGACACCGCTGTCACGCATGACAGCCGGTCCAATATCAGGAGACAGTCCATGGAGCTTGAAGCCGCACGTCCGGCCGCACGTCGTCAATCCCGCAACACGCGCTTTGGTCAACGCGTCGGCGCGTCGGCCATTGCAGCCGCCGTACTCGCGCTGGGCGCAGGCAGTGCCCACGCGTATGACATCACCACCAGCCCGTATCTGACCGGCGACTGGGGCGGCCTGCGCACCCGTCTGGCCGAACAGGGCGTGACCTTCAACCTCGGCTACGGCAGCGAAGTTGCGCACAACTTCAGCGGCGGTACCGAACATCTCACGCGCTACACCGATCAATGGGTCATCGGTACGGCGCTGGACCTGCAGAAACTTGTCGGCTGGCAGGGCGCCACGTTCCAGGCCACCGTCACCGACCGCAACGGCCGCAACCTCGGCAGCGATGCGAACATCGGCAACAACATGCTGATCCAGGAAGTCTATGGCCGCGGCCAGACCTGGCACCTGACGCAGTTCTGGCTGAACCAGAAGCTGCTCAACGACCGCCTGGAAATCAAGGCCGGCCGCGTGACGGTGGGTGAAGACTTCTTCTCGTTCTCGTGCGATTTCCAGAACCTGACGTTCTGCGGCTCGCAACCGGGCAACCTGGTGGGCGGCTACTGGGTGAACTGGCCGACCAGCCAGTGGGGCGCACGCGCCAAGGTGCACACCTCGGCCGAAACCTATGCGCAGATCGGCGTGTACCAGGTCAACCCGAACTACGTGGATGACGGCTGGGCCCGCCGCAACGGCTGGAAGCTGAACAACCCCGGCGGCACCACCGGCGCGCTGATTCCGCTGGAATTCGGCTGGATGCCCACCATCGAGGGCCGCCCGGGCACGTACCGCGCAGGCGTCTGGTACAACACCTCGAACGGCAAAGACCTGTACGAAGACGTGAACGGCAACGCCCGCGGCATCACCGGCCTGGACGCCAAGCAGCGCAACGGCCAGTACGGCGTCTACCTGAACCTGCAGCAGCAGATCACGGGTGCACCCGACGGACGCGGCGCCACGGTGTTCCTGAACTTCTCGCAGGCCGATCGCAACACCGCGCAGACCGATCATCAGATCTCGGTGGGCGTGCAGTACAAGGGGCCGTTCGATCGCCTGTCCGACACGGTGGGCTTTGCCGTGGGTGCTACGCACAATAACGGCCGCTACGCCGACTTTGTCCGTCAGACAAATGCCCGCACCGGCGCCAATACCGTGGTGGGTGACGGTTACGAATACGTGAGCGAGCTGTATTACAGCTGGTCGCCGGTGAAGTCTGTGTACTTCCGTCCTAATCTGCAGTACATCCTTCATCCGGGCGGCACTTCGCAAAACAAGAATGCCTTCGTCGTCGGCCTGAAGACCGGCGTCACGTTCTAAGCACGCACTTGCGCACAATAGGAGACCTTTCATGATTTCCCGCGTACTGAATACCCTCGCCGCTGCGGCGGTCCTGACCTTCGCCGCCACCTCGGCCCACGCCAGCAAGGAAGCGCCGGTGATCGGCTTCTCGATCGACGACCTGCGCGTGGAGCGCTGGACGCACGACCGCGACTACTTTGTCGAATCGGCCAAGAAACTGGGCGCGACCGTCAACGTGCAGTCGGCCAACGCCAACGAAGCCAAGCAGATCGCCCAGATCGAAAACCTGATCGCCCAGAACGTCGACGTGCTCGTGATCGTGCCGTTCAACTCCAAGGTGCTGGGCAACGCCATCGCCAGCGCCAAGAAGAAGGGCATCAAGGTGGTGTCGTATGACCGCCTGATCCTGAACGCCGACATCGACGGCTACGTGACCTTTGACAACGTGAAGGTGGGCGAGCTGCAGGCGCAGGGCGTGGTCAAGCTCGCGCCGAAGGGCAACTATTTCCTGCTGGGCGGCGCCGCGACCGACAACAACGCACGCCTGCTGCGCGAAGGCCAGATGAAGGTGCTCAAGCCGTACGTCGACAAGGGCGACATCAAGATCGTCGGCGAGCAGTGGACGCCGGAGTGGGACCCCTCCAAGGCGCAGAACATTGTTGAAAACGCGCTGACCGCGAACAACAACAACATCCAGGGCATCGTTGCCTCCAACGACGGCACGGCCGGCGGCGCGATCCAGGCGCTGGCACGCCAGAAGCTGGCGGGCAAGGTGCCGGTGTCGGGCCAGGACGCTGACTTGGCCGCCGTGAAGCGCGTGGCCGAAGGCACGCAGGCCATGACGGTGTACAAGCCGATCAAGCAGATCGCCGCCACCGCAGCCGAGATGGCCGTCGACCTCGTGAAGGGCACGACGCCGAAGTTCAACACCAAGCTGAACAACGGCAAGAAGGACGTCGACACCGTGCTGCTGACCCCGACGCTGCTGACCAAGGACAACCTGGACAGCACCGTCGTCAAGGATGGCTTCTATACGCATCAGCAGATCTTCGGCAAGTAAGCCGCCGATGCAGTGGTCAGTCGTAGTCAGTAGGAGAACGCCATGAGCAGTAACGGCACCCTGTTCGAAATGCGCAACATCGTGAAATCGTTCTCGGGTGTGCGCGCGCTCGACGGCGTCAGCCTGGCAGTGAAGCCGGGCGAGTGCGTCGGTTTGTGCGGGGAGAACGGCGCCGGGAAATCGACCCTCATGAAGGTGCTGTCGGGGGTCTACCCCTACGGCACGTTCGAAGGCGAGATCCTGTGGGAAGGTGAGCCGCTGCACGCACATTCCGTGCGCGACAGCGAGCGCGCCGGCATCGTCATCATCCATCAGGAGTTGATGCTGGTGCAGCAGCTCTCCGTCACGGAGAACATCTTCCTCGGCAACGAGATCACCAAGCCGGGGGGCCGCATGGACTACGACGCCATGCACGCCAAGGCAGAAGAACTCCTCGCCCGCCTGCGCCTGACCGATGTGAACGTGGCCGCGCCCGTGATGAACTACGGCAGCGGCCACCAGCAGCTCTTCGAGATTGCCAAGGCGCTGGCCAAAAACGCGCGCCTGCTGATCCTGGACGAACCGACCTCGTCGCTGTCCGCCAAGGAAATCGAGGTGCTGCTGTCCATCATCGACGACCTCAAGCGCAGCGGCGTGGCGTGCGTCTACATTTCGCACAAGCTTGATGAGGTCAAGCGCGTGTGCGACACCGTCACCGTCATCCGCGACGGCAAGCACATCGGCACGCGCCCCGCCGCCGACATGACCATCGACAACATCATCACGATGATGGTCGGCCGCGAAATGACATCGCTGTTCCCGAAGGTGGAACACACCGTGGGCGAAGTGGTGATGGAAGCGCGCAACGTCACCTGCTGGGATGTCACCAACCCCAACCGCAAGCGCACCGACAACGTGAGTTTTGCCGTGCGCCGCGGCGAGATTCTCGGCATTGCCGGCCTGGTCGGCGCGGGGCGTACGGAGATGGTGTCCGCGCTGTTTGGCGCCTACCCCGGCCGCTCCACCGCCGAGATCATCATGGAGGGCAAGCCGGTCAAGGTCGGCTCGCCGGCGGAAGCGATTGCCAACGGCATCTGCCTCGTCCCGGAAGACCGCAAGCGCCACGGCATCGTCCCGCTGATGGCCGTGGGCGAAAACATCACGCTGGCCACGCTGGCCCAGTACGCGCGCGGTTTGCGTGTCGACAAGGGCGCCGAACTGACCACCGTCGACCGCGAAATCAAGCGCCTGCGCATCAAGACGGCCAGCCCGGCGCTGTCGATTGCCAGCCTTTCCGGCGGCAACCAGCAGAAGGCCGTGGTCACGAAGATGGTGCTGGCGATGCCGAAGGTGCTCATCCTCGATGAGCCCACGCGCGGCGTGGATGTCGGCTCCAAGTACGACATCTACAAGATGATTGCCGACCTGGCCGCCAGCGGCGTGGCGATCATCATGGTCTCTTCCGAGATGCCGGAAATCCTTGGCATGAGCGATCGTGTCCTGGTCATCGGCGAGGGCCAATTGCGCGGCGACTTCGTCAATCAAGGCCTGACCCAGGAGCGCATCCTGGCTGCTGCAATCAACGCTGAACCCGGCCGCCAAGCGGCTTGAATTGCCATGTCCAATATCCTGCAATCCCAACTCGCCCGCCAAAGCGGCGGCAACGGCGGCCCGCGCCTGGACGGCCGTGCCATCCAGCAACTGTTCGTGCGCTACAAGGTGCTGGCGCTGCTGCTGGCCGTGGCGCTCATCTGGGTCTTCTTCTACTTCCAGACCAGCGGCACGTTCCTCAAGCCCAACAGCATCTCCAACCTGTTCCTGCAGATGTCGGTCACGGGCATGCTGGCCTGCGGCATGGTGTTCGTCATCATCGCGGGGGAGATCGATCTTTCGGTCGGCTCGCTGCTTGGCCTGCTGGGCGGCCTAGTCGCCATCCTGACCGTCAACCTCGGGTGGAACACCTGGCTGGCCGTGGGCACGGTGCTTGTGGCGGGCGCGGCCATCGGCGTGGTCAACGGCTTCATCACGACCAAGCTGCGGGTGCCGTCGTTCATCGTCGGCCTGGGCGGCATGCTGGCCTTCCGCGGCTTGCTGCAGTGGAGCACCGACAGCGTGACGATCGCCCCGGTGCCCGATGACCTCGGCAACCTTGCGCAGAGCTTCGTGCCGGCATGGCTGTCGTGGTCGCTCGCCGCCGTCATCGTTGCCGGTTCCGTTGTGCTGACCGTGCTGCGCCGTCGCGAGCGTGCCCGCCTGTCGCTCTCGCTCACGCCGATGTGGGCTGACGCGCTGAAGCTGCTGGCGATCGCCGCCGCATCGTTTGGCTTTGTCGCGGTGCTCAACGACGCCAGCGGCGTGCCGCTGCCGGTGCTGATTCTGCTGGTGCTTCTGGCCATCTTCTCGTACGTCGCAACGCAAACCGTCTTCGGCCGTCACGTCTATGCCGTGGGCGGCAACATGGAAGCCACGCGCCTGTCCGGCGTGAACGTCGGCCGCGTCAAACTGTTCGTGTTCGTGCTGATGGGCCTGATGTGCGCCTTCGCGGGCATCATCACCACCGCGCGTTCCGCGGCGGGTTCGCCCTCGGCAGGTGTGGGCGGCGAGCTGGATGCCATCTCGGCCTGCTTCATCGGCGGCACGTCGATGCGAGGCGGTTCGGGCACCGTCTACGGCGCACTGATCGGCGCGCTTGTCATGGCCAGCCTCGACAACGGCATGCAGCAGATGAACGTCGACGCCTCGTGGCAGATGATCGTCAAGGGCGTGGTGCTGGTGGTCGCGGTGCTGATCGACGTGCTGTCGGGCTCCAATCGCGGCTGACGACAGCAGAGCCCTCATCACTCAGGGCCCGCCCGGGCCCCCTTCCTGATCTGGAACGATACGGCGGCGCGCGACGGTGTAGCAGCGCCAGCCGCCGGTCGCCCCTTCCTTTTTCTCATCCCGAACAGAATCCGACATCGTGGCTGACTACCAAACCCCTGCTCGCGTTCTTGTGACCGGCGTCGCCGGCAACCTGGGCCGCAAGGTCGTCGAGGCACTGGCCTCCGCCCCGTGGTGCACGTCCATCATCGGCGTCGACTGGGTTGAACAGAACGTCGAGTTCTCCCCGCAAGCGGCCCAACGTTTCCAATGGGTCAAGGCCGACCTCACGCAAGCCGATGGCGCATGGACGGAGCTGCTCGGCAACGTCGATGCGGTCATCCACCTGGCCGCCATCCACTCCACGCCAGACGCAACGTGGGAACAGGCGCTAGCCTCTTACGGCATGACGCTCAACGTGCTGCAGGCCGCGGCTACGCACGGTGTGCGCCGCTTCGTGTTTGCGTCGTCCAACCACGCGATGGGCGCATACAAGGATCAACCCCTGGCCGGCACCATCGGCCCCGGCAAACTCACCGCCGAGCTGCCCCCCGCGCCGGGCACGCGCTGGAATAACGGCACCGAAGACGTCTACTCGCTGGCCTATGGAACCTCCAAGGCAATGGGCGAACGTCTGTGCAACGCCGTAGGCGCCGTCTCGGAGGCCAATGGCGGCAAGCTGTCGATCGTGTCGCTGCGCATCGGCTGGGCGCTGCCCGACGAGAACGACCCCAACGACATCAACTATTCCGGCACCGCCGGCACGCCCGTGCCGACAGAGTTGCCCGACGAAGCCAGCCGCGTCGCACTGCGCTGGTTCCGCAACATGTGGCTCTCGAATGGGGATCTGCGCAGGCTGTTCCTCTGCTCCGTCACGGCCGACCCGGCACGCTGGCCAGCGCCGGCCATCGTCGTGAACGGCGTGTCGAACAACCAGGGAATGGATTGGGGTCTGGAGACTGGGCGCGAGTTGCTGGGGTATGAGCCGCAGGATGATTTGTATGGGTTGATCCGGCAGCCTGTCTAAGTTAACGCACGGGCTCAACGCGCCGGAGCACAAGTCGATTCCCGAATCACCAGCTCATACTGCAAATTCTCGTGCACCGAATGCGGCTTCAGCCCCGGCAGGTGCGGGCGGTGAATCGCGATGAGCTGCTCGACAGCCGCGTGCGCCATTGCCTGGATCGGCTGGCGCACCGTGGTGAGGGCCGGCCAGAGCTGGCGTGAGAGCGGCGTGTCGTCGTAGCCGCAAATGGAAAGTTCTTCGGGCACCTTGATGCCGCGGGCCTGGGCCACCCGCAGCACGCCGGCGGCCATGTCGTCGTTGCCGGCAAAGATGGCGGTCGGGCGCGGCTCGCAGGAGAGCAGCCGCTCAGCGCAGGCGACGCCCGATTCGAACGAATGCTCGCCCTGCTCGACCAGACGTTCGTCGACTTCGATGCCGGCCTGCGCCATCGCATCGCGATAACCGAATACCCGTTGATACGCCGCGCCGTGGGCGGGATCGCACACCACGAAGCCGATGCGTCGGTGGCCGAGCCCGATCAGGTGCAGCGTCATGTCACGCGCGGCGGCGCGGTCTTCGGTGTTGACGGACAACCCCTTGTGCTCGCGATCGGCCGGTGCCAGCCGGACGTAGTCGATACCGGCTTCATCCAGCGCCGTGATCAGCGACGGCACGTCCGACACCGGCGGCGTCAGGATGATGCCGGCCAGGGCACGCTGGCGCGCACTCTGGATGATCTGGTCGGCGAGGTCCGGATCTCGGTAGTTGCACGGCGTGAGCAGCAGGCTGTAATCGAGCGCCTGGCAGGCTTCGAGCGCGCCGTGCTGAATGTTGACGATGTAGTTGTCGGAGGGGTTGTCGTAGACGAGCGCGATGATGTCGGCGCGCTTGCTGGCCAGTCGCCGGGCAGCCGGATTGGGCCGGTAGTCGAGCGCCTGCATCGCCTCGACCACCTTCGCACGCGTCTTCTCGCTGATGTTGGGCTCGTGATTCAGCACGCGCGAGACGGTCTTGATGGACACGCCCGCATGCGCGGCAACATCATCGACAGTGACGGCTCCGGCGTTGCGCTTCATGGTCTGACGATGGTCTGGCGAGAGTGGTTCTGGAACACGGAACGGGCACCATCACGCGCCCGTCAATGTGTTCGATTTTACCGCCAACCCCCACGCGGCGCGGCCGAAAAAAACTAACGGGCGCTCAGTCCCGAACGGCCAATCGGCAACCGGACGATGCCTTGCGCCAGGCTCACGCCCAGCAGGACGAGACCGCCGCCGATCCAGTGATAGCCGTGCACCGTTTCGCCCAGCATCACCGCGGCCATGCCGGCCGTGAAGACCGGCATCAGGTTCATCAACACGGCCGTACGCTCGCTGCCGATGCGCTTGAGCCCTTGCATCCACAGATACGACGCGGCGATCGACGAGGCGATGCCCGCATAGACCACCAGCCCGATGCCCTTGGCCGGCACGACCAAGGTATGCGCCGTCATGGCCAGCGGCACGAGCATCACGACGGCCATCAGCACCTGCACGTACAGGTTGAGCCACTGCCCGAACGGCAGCGCCCAACGGCGATAGAGGATGTTGTAAAGCGCATATGCCGTGGCGCCGGCAAGCACGAGCACGTCGCCGTGGTTGATGCCGCCATCGAACAGGTTGGCCGGCTCTCCGCGCCCAAGCAGATACAGCACGCCGAGGAGCGACACCACCACGCCCGTCACCGCCTGCGCGCCCACAGGCTGACGAAATACCACCACGTTCAGGATCAGGCCCAGCATCGGGACCAGCGCGCCGATCACGCCCATGTTGGTCGCGCTCGTGCTGTGCGCGGCGTAATACGCCAGGCACTGGTACATCACCATGCCCAGCAGCGCGAGCACCGCAAAGGGACGCCACTGCGCCAGCACAGCCCCACGCTGGCGCCACAGCGGTCGCGCGCAGAACGGCGTAAGCACGATGGCCGCCAGCAACCACCGGTAGAACGAAATGGCCGCCGGGTCCACCACACCGGCCGCGGCCTTCGACACGATCGTGTTGGCGGCCCAGATCAGCACCGCCAGCAAGGGATACAGCACAGGCACAGCGGCCTCCTCGAGCACTGGAAGACCGCAGTGTAGTAATGTCCGGTTCAAAACATATACTTCAAACCAGACAACATCCCCCCTCGAACGCGACAACCGTGGCCGACATCCCGTACACCGCCTACCGCGAAGCCGATCTACGGGTGCCCAAGGGCGCTCCGTTCTACTTTCGCTACGACCATTTCGCGCCCGAAACCGATATCGAGCCGCACACGCACCCGTGGGGTCAGATCAACCGCATCAACCTCGGGCTGATGGAGGTGGTGGTCGATGGCCGCCGGCTGACGGCGCCTGCGGAATACGTGATCTGGGTGCCAGCCAACCAGCCGCATTCTGCATCGATCCGGCAGGCGACGGATTTCCTCTCGGTGTACATGGCCGAGCCGCTTGCGCAGCGGCTGCCGCCCATGGCCTGCCTGATTCCGCAAACGCCGCTGGTGCGTGCGCTGTTTGAAGACTTCGCCACGCGCCGCGTCACCGCCATGGCCGACGAATGGGACTTGCGCCAGTTCGAGTTGCTGGTCGAAACGCTGGTGCGCGCCGGCCACGCCGACAGCTACCTGCCCAACAGCACCGACCGCCAGCTGGAGCCCATCCTGCAAGCCATCCGCCTGGACCCGGCCGACACCACCACGCTGCAGCAATGGGCCGAGCGCGTGCACAGCACCGAGCGCACCCTTGCGCGCCGCTTCCAGACCGAACTCGGCATGAGCTTCGTGCAATGGCGCAACCGCGTGCGCCTGCTGCGAGCGCTGGTCTGGCTCAAGGAAGATCGATCGGTGCAGGACATTGCGCTCGCGCTCGGCTACGGAGCACCGTCGGCGTTCATTGCGATGTTCCGCAAGCAGGTCGGGTTCTCGCCGGAGCGCTATCGACGGCAGATGTGCGGCGAGACCGAACGCCCCGCCCTGCACATCACCGATCAGGCCGCAAGGTAAGCGGGCGCTTCGCTCGAAAGCGATTGCTTCACGTTGCGGCCAACGTCATCGACGAGCACCTCGTCGCGGCCGTCCGCCAGTGCGCGCAGCACTTCAGCAACGACCTGCTCAGGCGTCGACTTCGGTGCAGCCACGCCGGCCGTCATGTCGGTATCGATGTAGGCCGGGTGCACGCCCACCACGCGCGTCCCCTGGCTACGCAGCTCGTGCCGCAAGCCATTGGTGAGCGCCCAGGCCGCGGCTTTCGATGCGCTGTAGGCCCCGCTGCCCGGCAGCGCCACCCAGCTCAGCACCGACAGCACGTTCACAACGACGCCTCCGCCGTTGCGCTTGAGCACCGGCGCAAACGCCTGCGTGACAGCCAGCAGGCCCCACACGTTCACGTCGAAGATCTTGTGGATCGCGCCGATGTCGCCGGAGGCAAGCAAGGATGCCGGCTGCATGATGCCTGCGTTATTGATGACCACATCAACGTCCGTCAGCGCTGCTGCGGCGGCGGTGATCGACTCCGCGTCGGTCACGTCGAGGCGCACGGCCTCTACGCCCGGCTGCGTGACGGACTGCGTGTCGCGGGCACCCGCGTAGACCTTGGCCGCACCGGCGGCCAGCAGCGCCTGCGTGAACTGCCGTCCCAAGCCACGATTGGCGCCCGTCACAAGAATGGTCTTGCCTTTGATATCCATGTCGATCTCCATATGTGCATATGCACAGTTTTACTGCAAAAAAATGCGCCGTTGCCCGGCGCGGGTTCAAGTCGTGGTGAGGGCAAACAGGGCTTCGCGAAGCGCGCTGGCTCGGTCCGCCCCGAATTTGTCGTCAATCTCCTGCTGAGCCGCCCGCCAATGCGTCTCGGCGGCTTTGAGCAGCGCCAGCCCCCGCGGCGTCAGATGCAACGCCGTCGCACGTCCTGTGGATGCGGCCTTCTGGACGAGCAAACCATCGCGCTGCATCGGTTGCAGGGCGCGCACGAGGGTGGTTCGATCCATCACCAAGGCTTCGGCCACCGACGCCATCGTCGGTTCAGCGGCGGCCGTGGCAATTGCGACGAGCACCGAAAACTGCGACGACGTCAGTCCGACCTCGCCCAGATGGCGGTCGTAAAGCTGCGTGACATAACGCGCCGCCTGACGGACGGCGAGCGCGGTGCACTTGGGGGTTTCAGGTAACTGCGACATGCGCTGCAGTTTATCAGTGCATATGCACATGTCAAGCGATTCCATGTCGGACGATATCGATTCAAGCCAGCAAAAACACTGTGTGCCTCGCTGACAGGAGGCGGGATGGCGCGCGCGGCACAACTCAAAACAATTGTGAGAAACCGCGCCGCATCGCCGTTTGCGGGCCGCTGTGTCCTTTAGAATTCGCTCTGTTGCAGATTTGGAAGTCCACACATGCGCACACCACGGTTCGCATCTGCCCGGATGCTGGGCAGCGCGCTCGCCCTGAGCACGTTAGTACTCAGCGGCTGCAGTTCGCTGATGTCGGAAGGCACGACCGCCGCGGCCGGTATCGGCGGAGCGGCCCTCGCCGCCAAGGTGACCGACAACGCGGCCGTGGCCACCGGCATCGGCTTGGGCGTACAAGCCGGCGCACGGGCCGCGTTGCAGCACAGCCAACGCGTGGTCCACACCGAAACCCAAGACCACATCGCGCAGATCGCCGGGGCGCTGGCCGACAACACCGTCGGCAACTGGCAGATCAAGCACCGCATTCCCCTGGAGCCCGACGAACACGGCCGCGTGGTGGTCACGCGTTCGATCAACGGGCCGCTGGTCAACTGCAAGGAAATCCTCTTCACCGTCGACGGAATGGAAGACGGCGTCGCGAAGGTCGACTTCTTCGTCGCGTCGATCTGCCATGACGGCAAGCAATGGAAGTGGGCGACGGCCGAACCGGCCACGGCGCGATGGGGGTCGCTGCAATGAGCCGCGCGCGCTGGACTGTTACAGCGTGTGCGGGCCTGATGGCTGGCTTGATGGCCGGCTGCTCGTCGGTCGGGCCGTTGACCGGCGCCGCAGCGGGCGTGGCCACCGGCACCGTCACAGGCAACCCCGCGGTGGCCTATGGCGTGGCGGTGTCCGTCAACGCCGCGACCGATGCATCGATCAAATATGCGACGCGCAAATGGGCCGCCAGCGAGCAGGATGCGCTGGCCATGGCCGTCGGACGGTTGAGCGACAGCACGCCTTCACTCAACTGGTCGCTCGAACGCATGATGGGCTTCACCAAGGCGCATGGCCAGGTCGTGCTCGTGCGCACGTTCACGACGCCGTTGGCCACGTGCCGCGAAGCGGTGCTGACCGTTCAGGAAGCGCTCGCGCCCAAGAACGCGCCAGGTGCTGGTTACACGATTTACGCGTGCCAGAACGGCAGCACATGGCAGTGGGCCAACGCCGAGCCCGCCGTGCCGCGCTGGGGCAACCTGCAGTAGCGAGGCCCGGCTGCGGCAGGGCCGACGCACCCTCCCCCACTCTCAATTCCCCCAACTGCAACGCGCAAATGCGTCTGCTTGTGTAATTTAATACGAATCATTATCATTTGCGTTCTTAATTGAATTGAAGGCTGTCATGCACGGTATTGCCCTCCTCCTCGGGCTGCTGGCCGCCGGCTGCCTGTATGCGGCCGCGCCCAACCAAGTGCTGCTGCTTGCGCCCGCCTCGCGCCTGCGCGGGCGCGTGCTGTGTAGCGTTGCTGCCGCATTGGCGGTCATTGCCGTGGTGTTGTGGAGCGACGTGCTGGGCCGGGCGGGGGCGGTCATCGCCGTGGCGCTGGTGGTCACGGGGGCCTTGTCGCTGTGGCCCATGTTGGGCGCGTGGATGCAACAACGGCGTGCATGCAGCGAGGCGCAGTCATGAACGGCATGGGCACCAAGTGGCTGGCCGGTGCCGTGTTGGGGCTGCCGCTGTCGATTGCGCTGTGCACGCTGGCGATCCTGTGGCTGCCGGGCGGCTGGGAAAGCGGCGTCATCGGGGCGTTGCTCGCCTGCCTGCCGCTGTGGGCGGTGGTCATCAGCGTGAGCGTGTTGTTTCCGACCAGTGCCCGTGCGTGGGCCGTGCTGGCGGCCGCCAATGCCATGTCATTCGGCGTGCTGTGGCTGCCGCGCTTGATGGTGACCTGACCTCGCCATGAAATCGACGACCTTACGTCTGTATCAGACGCTGCATACCTGGGTGGGCCTGATGGCTGGCTGGGCGCTGTTCATCGCGTTCTTTGCCGGTGCGCTCACCGTCTTCCATGAAGAGCTGCATGCGTGGCAGAACCCCCTGCGCGCCGAGCGTGCTGCGGTTGCCACCAGCCCTGCCGATATCGACCGCTTCGTGAACACGCTGGTGCGCACGCATCCGTCCGCTGCCGCAAGCGCGTACGTCATCTTCCCGAACGAGGGCGAACCGGAATTCTCGGCGTATTGGCAGAACAGCAAGGGCGAGTGGCAGATGACGACCGGCAGTGGGCTCGCTGCCGGCAAGACTTCGCCGAAAGACCTGTCGATCGAACCCTCCAAGGGCGAGCTGGCCAATTTCCTGAACCGGCTGCATTACTCGCTGGGGCTGGAAGAGCCGGGCATGTATTTCATGGGGGCCATCTCGGTGCTCTACGGTGTGGCGCTCATCTCAGGCGTGCTGCTGCACTTACCGCGCCTGAAGAAGGATCTGCTGGCCGTGCGCCCGGGGCGCAATCTCAAGCGCTTCTGGATGGACATGCACAACGTGCTTGGACTGTTCAGCCTGCCCTTCCACTTGATCTTTGCGATTACCGCGCCGGTGCTGTGTCTGAGCATCGTGCTGATGACCGTGTTCAACACCGTGGCGCTCAACGGCAAGCTGTTCGACGCGGTGCCGCGTGTAACCACGGCGGCGGGCACGGTGGTCGCGGCCAAGCGCGCCGCGCCCATGCTGCCGGCCGAGCAACTGCTGGCCCGTGCACGCGAGGCGGCCGACCCGAACTTCACCGTCAAGTCGATCCACTACCAGCAGATTGGCGATGCGAATGCCGTGGCGGAACTACGCGGCAGTAGCACGCGCGCGGTCGGCGACTACGGCTCGGTGGCGATTCACGCAGCGGCCCAGCAGCCCACCAGCGGCAAGCTCGTCGGCACCCAGACGCCCGATGCGCGCGACACCAATCACGCCATCTACAGCCTCGTCTACGGCTTGCACTTCGGCACGTACGGTGACATCGCCCTGCGTCTCGCCTATCTGGTGATGGGTCTCGCGGGGGCCTTCGTCTTCTACTCGGGCAACCTGCTGTGGATCGAATCGCGCCGCAAGCTGCGCAAGACGGAGCAGCCTTGGGTGCATCAACTTCTGGCCCGCGCCACGGTGGGCGTGTGCATCGGATGCTGCGTCGGCGTGATGGCGACGTTCCCAGCGGCGCTGTTGTGGCCAGAACGTTCGGCGGGCGTGACGTACTACACCGTATTCTTCGCGGCGATTGCGTGGGCGATGCTGCGGCCGCCAGCACGCGGCGCCGTCGAACTGCTGAGCGCTGCCGCCATCGCGGCTGTGCTTGCCCCCGTCACCAACGCCGTCGTGACTGGCGACCACCTGCTGCGCACGATGGCGCGCGGCGACTGGATGGTGGCCGGTTTCGACGTGGGCGCACTGGCGCTCGCGTGCGGCTTTGTCGGCCTTGCGCGCGCAACGCTGCGCCGGGCGCGCCACGGTGCGCCCGATTCCGTCTGGGCCACGCCGGTGCGCGAATCGCGCGTGGGCAACGACCTGCATCCGAGCGTCGCCAGAGAGCCGTAGCTCTACACGCCGCCACCAAAAAACCACAACCACCCGCACAGGACTCGCGCATGCCGCTCGTTGGCACGCACGCGACTGCGCGCGCCTGCACACAACATTGATTCAGGGGAGCTGATCATGCGAGCCGCCGCTTTACCACCCGCTTCACGCCGTTCCATCAACCGCCTTCGCCCAACGCCCCTCGTACGCAGGCTCGCACTGGCTTTTGCCGCCATGGGCGCAGGCGCATCGGCCTACGCGCAGCAGAGCACCACGCAGGTCGACCTGCCCGCCACGCAAGTCACCGCCGGCAAATCCGCCGCCTACGGTGCGAAGCAGGCCAGCACCGGCGCACTGGGCGACAAGGCCGTGCTCGATACGCCGTTCACCATCAACGTTGCCACGCAGGAGCTGATCCAGAACCGCCAGGCGCAGACCATCGGCGAGGTCTTCAAGGGCGATCCGGCAGTCACCGCCAACAACGACGGCTACATCGGCGAGGCGTCGAACATCACCATCCGCGGCTTGCAGCTCGACCTGCTGGAGGGCTACAAGGTCGACGGTCTGGCCGTCCCCAACTGGGGCAGCGATGTGCCGCTCGAACACTTCGAACGCGTGGAACTGCTCAAGGGCCTGTCGGGTTTCATGTATGGCTTTGGCACGCCGGGCGGCATCGCCAATTTCGTGACCAAACGCCCGACCAACACCTTTGGCGGCAGCGCCACGTTCGGATTCACCAGTGGCGGCACGCTCAAGGAATCGCTCGATGTGGGCGGACGCTTCGGTCCCACCAAGGCCCTGGGCGCGCGCCTGGGTGTGGTGCATGAAGAAGGCGACACCTTTGTCGACGGTGGCCATATCAAGCGCGACTCCGCATCGCTCGCACTCGATGCGCGCATCACGCCCGATCTGCAGTGGTCGTTCGACGGCCTGTACATGCAGCGCAACGTGCAGGGCGCCTACTACGGCATCATCCCCGGCCAGGATTTTGGTGTGCCGGTCACGGAGTTCGTGCGCACGCCGCGCGCCATTGACGGCAGTCAACGCGTGTCGTCGCGCGGGTCGTATTACGAGACCGAAATCAAATCCGTCGGCACCGAACTGAACTGGGCGGCCACGCCCGACTGGAACGTGCGCGCCGCCTATCGCTACACGCAGCAGAACCGAGGCAACGCCGACAGCGCGATCCAGCTGACGGACAACGCGGGCAACTTCAGTGAGCTGCAGTACAGCTCTTACCAGCGCTACCAATACAGCCAGGCGCAGGTCATGGCCAACGGCAAGGTGCGCACAGGCCCGATCGAGCATGAACTCGTCTTCGGCACCTCGTGGCAGAGTCTCACGCAAGCCACGGGTGGCTTTGCTTCCACGCTGCTCGGCACCGGCAACCTGTACGACACGTCGGCGTTCGTGTCGTCCGGGGCGACACCGATGCGGGTGCCCGCGTCCGACGGTCTGGCTCGCACATCCCGGATCGACCAGACGTCCGTCTTTGCGAGCGATACGGCCAAGTTCAACGAGCACTGGTCGGTGCTGGGTGGGTTGCGCTACACGCGCTTCAACCAGACCGGCTACAACGCCGACGGCAGCACCTCGGCCAAATACACCCGCGAGCCGATCACGCCCACGCTGGCGCTCATGTTCAAACCCGTGCAACCGGTGACGCTGTACACGAGCTATGTGGAATCGCTTGAAGCCGGCGCCACCGCACCAATCACCGCACTCAACGCGGGCACGGTATTCGGGCCGCTCAAGAGCAAGCAGATCGAGGTCGGCGCCAAGGCGGAACTCCACGACTGGACATTCGGCGCGGCGCTGTTCCAGGTGCAGCGCGGGCTGGCGTATCTGCGGCCGGACAACGTCTATACACAAGACGGCATGACGCGTTATCGCGGGCTCGAATTGAGCGCGCGTGGCAAGCTCGCGCGGGACTGGACGCTGCTGGGCGGGGTGCTGTTCATGAATTCCGAGAACACGGAGTCCGATGCCTCCGTGCTGGGCAAACGCGCCTACGGGTCGCCACGCTTCAAAGCGACGGCCTATGTGGAATATGCCGTGCCGCCGGTGCCTGGGCTCGTGCTGTCGGCGGGTGGCCAGTACGTCGGCAACTCGGCGCTTGAAGCGGACAACAGCAACATCGTGCCGGGGTATCACACGTTTGATGTGGGGGCGCGGTATTCGACCAAGGTGGGCGGCAAGCCGGTGACGCTGCGGTTCAATGTCGACAACCTGACGAATGAGAAGTACTGGTTGCCGAGTTGGGGGTTCATTCTGGTGCAGGGGGCGCCTCGGACGGTTAGGGCTAGTGCTACGGTTTATTTTTGATGTTTTGGTTTTTGGTTCGAAGTTTGATCTTGGTGGTGCATCCCTTGTTTCATCCCCTGCCGGGGTGACTCAGCTTCTTTGTCTTGCCAAAGAAAGTAAGCAAA
>NZ_VOSS01000107.1 GCF_007997035.1 Ralstonia sp. TCR112
GCTGGACGCCCGCCGCATCGCGCATGGCAGAAAGCCTCGCCCAGCAGGGCGCATTGGTGGCAGGCCTGTCGACGCCTGCGCTGTTCGCAAGCCTTGAGGCCGACCCCGGCGATTGCGCGTTCCCCGATGGCGATCTTGAAAACTTCAGCCGCTTCCTGCAGGCCTACGAGAAGGTGCCGGGCTACTACCCGCCCATCCTGGTTGGCGACAACGAAGGCGGCGCGCTGGCCTACGCCATGATTGCCCAGGCGCGCCCGAACATCTTTGCCGCCGCCATGTCGATGGAGTTCTGCCCCGTGCTGGAGCTGCGCAAGCCGCTGTGCAAGGGCGAGGGCGTGCACTTCAGCCGCCGCATGAGCGAGAGCCGCACCACGGCCAAGCGCGTCAAGCCGCCTGAAAACGCCGGGGTCGTGCTTCTGCCCGCCACGAAGTTGTCTGCGCCGTGGGTGGCGCTGCAATCGGCCACGCCGACGTCGTTTGCGCGCCGCTCCGGTCCGCTGTGCGAAGCGCGTGCCACGCAAGCCTTTATCGATACGATTTCCGGGGCGCAATCGGTGGCGTTGCCGGCCACGGCATCGGCGCCCAATGCGCCGCCCGTGACCGCCGTCGAGCCGTTCAAGTCGGCCTTCGCCAAGCTTGTCGCCCAGCGCAAACCGCCGCCCCCGCCGCCGCCTGCGGCGGTGTCCGATTTGCCGATCATCGAAGTGCCGGCGCAGCCCGGTACATCGTCCGAATTGTTCGCGGTGCTGCTGTCGGGCGACGGCGGTTGGGCAGGGCTGGACAAGGAGGTTGCTGCTGCACTGTCCAAGTCCGGCGTGCCGGTGGTCGGCATCGATTCGCTGCGCTACTTCTGGACGCCGCGCACGCCCGCCTCGGCCGCCGCCGACATGGATCGCCTCGTACGCTTTTACGCCGCGCGCTGGAAGAAGCAGAAGGCGTTGCTGATCGGCTATTCGCAAGGCGCAGATGTGCTGCCCTTTATCGTCAACCGGTTGCCGGCGGCGTCACGCGAGCATGTTGCCCTGGCCGTGATGATGGGCCTGGGCAAGCGCGCCGATTTTGAGTTCCACATGACCAACTGGGTGTCGAGCAGTGCGTCGGGCCTGCTGATCCTGCCCGAGGTGCAGAAGCTGCCGGCAGGCATTGGCATGTGCATCTACGGCAAGGAAGAGAAAGACACCAACTGCCCAGGCCTGGACCCGAAGCAGGTGCAGCTCGTGAAGCTGCCGGGCGGCCATCACTTTGATGGTGATTACGCCAAGCTGGCGCGCATCATCCTCGACGGCGCGCGTGTAGCGGGAAGCGCCCCGCGCTGACCCACCGGTTCCGGGGCCGACGCGCGGCGCCTAGCGTGTCATGCCCCGGCGTTGTCGACCTGGGTTCCGGCGGGTGTGCCGGGCACTGTCGCCAGCGACTGCACACATTCGTCCACGCTCAGCTCATGCAGCATTTCGGCGCGCAACGTGTTGTCGGTGGCGCGCTCCAAGCCCGTCAGTGCGCGGGGCTTGAGCCGCACCAGCATCAGTTGCAGGCCCCGCGCCGCGCATTCGGCGGCAAAGATGCGCAGCGCTTCGATGGCCGAGCCGTCCACGTCCGGCGTTTCTTCCAGGCTGAGCATGATGGCGCGCAGCGCGGGCTCGTGCGGCTGTTGCAGCATCGCCCGCACCTTGCCGAGCACGCGTTCGGTGTTGGCAAAGAACAGCGGCACTTCGGGCCGGACGATCAGCACGCCAGGCACCGGCTTGGCTTCCGGGTGCAAAGACACATCGACGAAATCGTGGCTCTGGCGCAGGCGGCCGAGCACGCTGACGTTCGGCTCGGAGAGCTGGCGCAGCGTGAGCAGCAGGCTCACGCCGATCGCGGCCAGCAGCCCGTGCAGCACGCCCAGGACCAGCACGGCGAGCAACGCGGCAATCACCACCAGCCGATCGCGGCGCCACGCCCAGTACGGTTTGAAGACGGCCGGATGCAGCGAGTGGCTGACCGCAAAGATCACGATGGCCGCCAGCACCGGTTCGGGAATGCGCGCGAGCTGCGGCAGGAACAGCCACACGATCAGCGCCACCACGGCTGCCGCGCACAGCCCGGCCAGACGCGATTGCGCGCCCGCGGCTTCGTTGGCAGACGTGGCTGAGTATCCGGCGCCGACGGGCATGCCGTGCAGCAGGCCGGAGAGCAGATTCGCGCAGCCCAGTGCGACGAGGTCCCGGTTGGCGGAGATGCTGTCGCCGTGTTTGAGCGCGAAATTGCGGATCGAGCCGTAGGACTCGGCGTAGAGGATCAGCATGAGCGCAAAGCCCAGTTCAGCGCTTTGCATCCATTGCGCGCGACCCAGGTCGGGCACGCCGAAGCTGATGTTCTGCAGGTCGATATGGCCGACGACGGCAATGGCGTGCGCGTGCCAGTCGACCCAGTAGCCGGCCGCGATGGCCAGCACGATGACGACCAGCGTGGCGGGAATGCGCCCCCACCGGCCCAGGCCGAAGAGCAGGGCGAGTGCGACGGCGCCCAAAGCGGTGCTGTACAGGTTGGCACCGGCCGCGCTGGTGATCAGATCCAGCGCAACGCGGGGCGTGTCGCTGTGGTGCACCGTCACGTCGAGGATCTTGGGCAACTGCTTGACGGCAATCGTCAGCGCCAGCCCGAAGGTGAAGCCGCGCAGCACCGGCCGCGCGATGAAATCCGACATGCCGCCCAGCCGCGCCGCACCGGCCAGGATGAAGAGCACACCCGTCGCGATGATGAGCGCTGCGGCCATCGTGAGCGCCGTCGCACCGCTGGCGCCCGGCTCTGAGAGCACTGTTGCAAACAGCACGGCAGCCGACGACGACGTGGCCGAAACAATGGCAAAGCGGCTCGTGCCGACCAGCGAATAGACCACGAGCCCGCACAGCAATGCGATCAACCCGGCCTGCGGCGGCAGGCTGGCGATGCCCGCGTAGGCAACGGCTTCGGGCAGCAGCAGGCCCGCAATCGAGAACCCGGCGATAACGTCGCGCACCACCCGCTGCTGTGGTGGCTGTGGCGGCGCATCCAGCGGGGCGAAGCCCTCGGGGTGTTGCAGGGCGGCGGCGGGATGTTCGTTGCTTGGCGGCATGCGACGCGGTGGTCCGGCTGAAATGGACGACGCCGCGACCCGGGCGGGCCGCGGCGTACGGGTTTGCTGCAGGCGTGTCTTACTTGGTACAGGCCTTGTTGCGGCTTGGGCGCATGCCGGCGGCCTTTGCATCGGCTTCGGTCATGTATTCGCCTTGCTTGGTCTTGCCGTAGTAGCGATCGCCCGGGCAGTGGTAGACCTTGGTGCTGGCATTGGCCCACACCTTGTCGGGGCCGCCGCCGGGAGCAGCGGTGGCCGCCGGAGCCGGCTTGGCCGGCGCTGTAGCAGCAGGCTTGGCTGCGGGGGTAGGCGCCGGTGCCGGTGCGGGCGCCGCGGCCGGCGCTGCAGCCGCAGGTTTGGCGGCAGCCGGAGCGGCAGGTGCAGCTGCGGGCGCGGCTGGCGCGGCAGCCGGGGTACCGCCTGTGCTGGCTTTCTTGTCGACTCCACCATGGCCGCGGCAAGCGCCCTTGAGCGTCGCGCCGCTGTAGGGCGTGCCGTCCTTGCAGACCGCATGAACGGCCGCCGGGGCGGCGGCCGGGGCGGTGGCAGGTGCAGCGGTGCCCTGCGCAAACGCCGACCCCATCACCAGCGCACCCATCGAAAACATCAACGCAGACAGTTTCATAACGAGACCCTCAACGAGGCACGGAGATACGTGCGTGACCGATTAACGCCGGCCGACAGCGCGCGTTGACCAACCCGAGGGTTTGTCAGCAGACAAACGCGGCAACGTTGATCATTCCGCAACAGTCGGCGTTGCTTGTGTTGCGCCGACGGGCGGTATGGTGCCGACGCCATCCCAGCATAGGCAAGATCGCACGGCCCGGCGCAGTTTCAGGCGAACACGTCCACACCCTGCACGAGCTGCTTGGCCAGACGCGGCTGCCGTAGCTGCTCAAGCCACCATTGCAGTGCGCGGCCTTCGCCGTCTTCATCGCCACCGCTGCGCCAGCCGACGTAGAGCAGGTTGGGCTCGCGCGGATCGGTGGTGCGCTTTTCCACCAGCTCGCCGCGCGCAAGTAAGGACGCGACGCGGTGCCTGGGCAGCCAGCCGACGCCCAGGCCGTCGCGCTGGGCAAGCGTCTTGGCGCGCATGCTGGGCACGGCAAGCGTCGGTTGCCCGCTGAGCATGCCGTAGGCGCGGCCGGCCGTAGTGCGCGCCGAATCGGCCACCACCACGGCGCGATGCCGGGTGATTTCCTCGCGCGTGAGGGGCGCGTCGATGGCGGCAAGCGGATGCCGGGGCGACACGGCAAACACCCATTCCACCACGCCCAGTTCAAACCACCCGAGGTTCGGGATGGAAGGCGGCTCGTTGGTCGCCCCGATGACGAGATCGGCGCGGCCGTCGCGCAGCGCTTCCCAGGTGCCGGCCAGCACTTCGTGCGTCACGCGCAGGGTCACGCCCGATTGCAGCGCATCGAACGCGTGCATCACGGGCATGAGCGATTCGAACTCCAGCAGCTCGTCCGTCACGATCCACAAGCGGTCTTCCCAGCCGTTGGCGACTTGCCGCACGCGCTGCGTCACGCGCGAGACGTCCTGCGCCAGCCGCGCGGCTTCTTCCACGAGCAGTTGCCCGGCTGGCGTGAGCTGCAGCCGGTAGCGGCGCCGGTCAAACAGCAGGGCGTCGAAGCGCTGCTCCAGCTGCCGTGCGGCGTACGACACGGTCGACGGCGCCTTGCCCAAGTGCGCTGCCGCACGCGACAGGCTGCCGGTTTGCCGGATGGCTTGCAGCAGCGCCAATTCTTCGTCTGTCAACATGTGCAATTCCTTCGAACGTGTTCATCGTCCGGATCGTATGGCAAACCGCTTGCCCGCGTCCACACTGCAGTCACGCGATTGTTCACGTTCAACTTTCCTACTGGAGGACATCATGAATCGCTTCGAAGGCAAGACCGTTCTGGTCACTGGCGGCAACAGCGGTATTGGCCTGGCAGCCGCCCAGGCATTTGCGCGCGAAGGCGCCCGCGTGGTCATTACCGGCTGCGATGCGGCAGCGCTGGAAACGGCGCGCGCCACGCTCGGCACGGTTGGCGGCAATGCGGCCATCGCCATCCGCAATGAAACCGGCACCGTGGCGGCCGCACGCGAGCTGACCCGTCAGCTGCAGGAGGCGGGTGTGCGTCTGGATGCGGTGTTCATCAATGCCGGCATGGCTAGGTTTGCCGCCTTGCCGGATGTGGACGAAGCCCTGTGGGATGCGACCTTCAACGCCAACGTGAAGGGCGCGTTTTTCCAGGTCCAGGCGCTGCTGCCCATCCTCAACAAGGGCACGTCGATCGTGCTGAACGGCTCCATCAACGCGCACATCGGCATGCCGAATTCGTCGGTCTATGCGGCGAGCAAGGCGGCGCTGATTTCGCTGGCGAAGACGCTCTCGGGTGAGCTGATTGGTGCGGGCATCCGCGTGAATGTGGTGAGCCCCGGCCCGGTCGCAACGCCGCTGTACGGCAAGCTTGGGCTGGATGCCGACACGCTGGCCGCCACCGCCGCACAGATACAGGGCCAGGTGCCACTGGGCCGCTTTGGCACGCCGGACGAGATTGCGTCGACCGTGCTGCATCTCTCGGCGCCGGAATCGGCCTTCATTGTTGGCACGGAAATCGTTGCCGACGGCGGCATGAGCCAGCTTTAAGCCCGTCCCTTGGCGGGTGGGCCCGATCCGGTTTGGCCGGCCAGCGTCAGAAGCTGCGGGTCACGCGCAGTGTCAGCGTGCGGCCAGGCTGAACGGGGATGAAGTTTCCGGACTGTGCGTTGCCATAAGCCCGGATATTGAAGAGGTTGCGCGCGAAGAGATCGACGCTCCAGGATTTCTGGTGCCAGAAGAGACTGGTGTCGACGCGCACGAAGCCGGGCATGCGAAACGGGGTGTCGCCGTAGCAGGGGGCGCCGCGTTGGCCGGTGATGCCAATCCCGGCGCCCGCGCCTTTCCACTGCCCCGCCTGCATGGTGTACGTCGCCCAGAGCGACCCGCTCAGGAATGGCGCCTGCGGCAGGAACCCGGTGCTCGACACGCCGGATACACGAGACAGTGCCACCCACAGTGAAGCGTCCAAGCCGCTTGTGACCGAACCCTGCATCGAGACTTCCAGCCCTTCGCTGCTCTGTTTGGCGATTTGCGTGTCGTAGCCGGCAGGCGCCACGTCCACGAGTCTCACGTTGTGCGCATCGATGCGATACAGCGCGGCCTGCATCGTCAGCCCACGGTTGGCATCGGCCCAGCGCAGGCCGGTTTCCAACTGGCGGCTCCGTTCGGGCAGCAAGGTCTCGCAGGGGTCGAAGTAGCCGGTGTTGAGGCGGAACCCGCGCGAGTAGTCGGCAAACCATGCGGTATGCGGCGTAAGCTTGTAGAGCAGACCCATCGACGGTGTCCAGGCCGTGCCCTGAAGCTGTGTGCGCGGCAGTTTGGCGACGTAGTCATTCACGTACAGGGCGCCGGACAGTTCCCAACGGTCGCCAATGGCAATCTGGTCGCGCACGCGGAACACCGACTGCCGCACCGACTGCGACACCTGCAGGCCCGGCACGAAAGTGGCCGGCGGCAGCAGGAAAGGCGCGAACGGATTCTGGGGCATCAGCATGGGGGTGGCCGCAAAGGCCATGTCCTGCCGCTCGTGGAACTCATCCCAACCCAGCGTCAGCGCGTGCTCGAACGGCCCGTGTGCGAACTTGCCCGTCAGTTCGTTTGAGATGGCCCACGCGGTGTTGTCGCTGCGGTCGCCCAGATTGAACGTAAGCGAGGGCGCGGTGTTGTTGATCACCGGGGCCAAATGCCACAGCACAGACTGTTGGGTGAGCGTTTCGTACGTGCCGCGTGAGTGCAACGACCAATCGTCTGAGAGCGTGCGCGACACCTTGTAGTAACCGCGGCTCGCGCGGGACTGCACGTTGTCGTCGGCATTGCCCAGCGGGCTTTGCAGGGCCAGCCGGACAGGCGCGCCGTTCAGCGCAAATGTGGCGGGCGGCATGGGTTGACGGCTGGCAGCGGATTCAAGTCCGACGGTGACTTCCGTTGCGGCATCTCGCCAGCCGGCCGTCGCAAGCCCGTAGCTCTTGCGACGGCGGCGTATCCCGAATCACTGTTGGCCGTCGTGTCCTGCAACGCCACTGTCCGATAAGACAGGTCGGTTGATCCGATGGGGCCGGCCAGATCCACCACGGCCTTGCGCTCGGCATGCGAGCCGATTTCCACGGTGACTGTTCGCTGTGGCATGACGGCAGGCGCCCGGAGGTTGGCATTGATGGCGCCCACGGCTGTCGGGGTGCCGCCAATGTCGGCATGCGCGCCCTTGATCACCGAAACATCTTCGACCGCCTCGACGGGCCGCAGCGAAGCCATCTTGTCGGGCTGGCCATCAACGGTGATCTGTCCCGTCATGAAATCCCGCGTGGCGTAGCGGGGGGTGGCCGTGGGATCGAGCGACATTGACGAGACACCGGCCAGCGCCAGGGCGTCTGCAATCGACGGCGCATTCTGGCTCGCAAGCAGGTTTCTTGTGAGCGTGCTGACGGCATGGGGCACGCTCGTGATGGGCGTTTCGATGTGCGTGGCGAAGCCGGTTGTGAAGACCGCAAAATCGCTGCCCACGCTGGCGCGCACCTCGGCTGGCGGCAAGGTCCCGATGTCGCGCGGTGCGTCGGGCGCCGGCACGATGGTCAACGTGTTGTCGGGCAGCGTGGTGAGTTGCAAGCCGCTGTCCTTCAGTGCCTGCTGTGCTGCCTGTTGGGCAGACATCGTGCCCCGAATCGGACCCGCCGACAGGTCTTTCGCAAGGCCGGACGGAAATGACATGGGCTGTCCGCTTATGCGGGCGATTTCCATCAGCACGCGCTCCAGGGGCGCCCGCTCGATTGAAAAATCCCAGGTGCCCGGCGGCGCTGCATGGGCGTACTGCACCGCGAACAGCGCGGCAAGACCCAGCAGCCGCACCCGCTGCACGGTGCGGCCCGTGCGCGGCGGCAGGCAGGCCTGCGCCGCAGCGCGTGCAAAGGCGTTAAACGACCGCATGATGGTGAAGCAAGCGACGCAGCGATCAGGCCGCGGGCTCTGCAGTCACCCTAGTGTGCGGGGCTCCATCTCCATGGCGGGTCTGCACGACGACGCAGCGCTGCCGCTGGCTGTGCCGCGTAGCGTGAACCCTTGCGCACTTCTCTCTTGCCGGGCGGATTGCCCTTCCGTACTGCACCTTCATCACACAACTCCCCGACCGCTTTTTTGGTGATACGACGCGCGGTGGCGTGCAGGAACCATGCCATCCGCCCGTGCGAAGGGATGACCTCTTTTGCCGCGACGCCTGACACGATGCGTCGTCGGACTTCCATGGAGGGGCAGATTTGGTGAGCTTTCTTCAGGATGTTTTCTGGCCGCTGCATCGCAGGCGGAGCCCTGAAATGCGCCAGCCCATCGCGCGCCCCAAATGAGTGCGTGGATGACGCCGAATGCGGAATTGACGAAATGTCAGTAACTGACGTATCGTCAACACCCATGAAGCCCATCGAAGAAAACCGCCTTCTTCTGCGCGAAGGCCGGAAGATCGTCGAGGCGCTGGGCAAGACGCTGGCGCCGCTGGTGGAAGTCGTCCTGCACGATCTGACCAATCCCGATCACGCCGTCGTTGCCATCGCCAACAACCTGTCCGGCCGCCGTGTGGGCGACGCCGTGACGGAGCTGGGCCTCGCGCGGCTTGCCGACCCAGAGTTTCCCGAAGTCATCGAAAACTACGCCAACCGGTTTCCCGACGGGCGCCCCGCCAAGAGCACATCGATCGGCTTGAAGAACAGCCGCGGCGATTACGTGGCGGCCATCTGCCTGAACATGGATGTATCGATGTTGAACGCGGTGACCACCGGCCTGACGCAACTGATGCGCGTGGATGTGGCAGCGCCGCCGGTGCCTGAGTCGCTTGCATCGCGCCGCGTTGAAGACGTGCGCATCGCGCTCGAACAATTTGCCGCCGCACGCAACACCACGCCCATGGCCATGACGCTCGACCAGCGCCGCGAGGCCATGCGCGAGCTGGCCGCCAGCGGCTTGCTGAACTTGCGCCGCGCGCTGACAGAAGTCGCCCAAACGCTGGGCGTGGCGCGCTCCACCGTCTACACCTACCTTCCCGAGGATCTCGCATGAGCCTGCCCATTTCCTACGACGACGTCGTTGCCGCCCACGCCCGCCTGCACGGCGTTGCCCACAAGACGCCGGTGCTGACGTCGGCCACCGCCAACGCCATGAGCGGCGCCGAGCTGTTCTTCAAGGCCGAGAGCTTCCAGCGCATGGGCGCGTTCAAGTTTCGTGGGGCGTACAACGCGCTGTCGCAATTCACGCCGGAGCAGCGCAAGGCCGGCGTGATCACGTTTTCGTCGGGCAACCACGCGCAGGCGATTGCGTTGTCGGCCAAGCTGCTCGGCATGCGCGCCGTCATCGTCATGCCGAAGGACGCGCCTGTCGTGAAGGTGGAGGCCACGCGCGGCTACGGCGGCGAGGTGGTGTTCTTCGACCGCTACACCGAAGACCGCGAAGCCATCGGCCGCAAGCTCGCTGAAGAGCAGGGGCTGACGCTGATCCCGCCGTACGACCATCCGCACGTGATGGCTGGGCAGGGCACGGCCGCCAAGGAATTGATCGAAGAGGTCGGCCCGCTCGATGTGCTGCTGGCCCCGCTGGGCGGCGGCGGTTTGCTCTCCGGCTGCGCCACGGCAGCGCGCGCGCTGAACCCGGCGTGCAAGGTCTTCGGCGTGGAGCCCGAGGCGGGCAACGACGGCCAGCAGAGCTTCCGCACGGGCCAGATCGTCCACATCGATACACCCAAGACGCTGGCCGACGGCGCGCAGACGCAGCATCTGGGCAACCACACGTTTGCCGTGATTCGCGAACTGGTCGACGACATCGTGACCGTGACGGATACAGAACTCGTCAACGCCATGCAGTTCTTCGCCTCGCGCATGAAGGCGGTGGTCGAGCCCACCGGCTGCCTGGCCGCCGCTGCGGCGCTGAACGGCAAGGTCGACGTGCGCGGCAAACGCGTCGGCGTGATCCTGTCGGGCGGCAATGTGGACTTGCAGCTCTTCGCCAAGCTGGTGCTGGGTGCGGAGGCAGCCAGATGAGCGGCGCGCACTATCTGAACGCGCCGGCGTTGCGTGCGCCGGCAGGGCACTATTCGCACGCGGTCTGCGCCAATGGCTTCGTGTTCGTCGCCGGACAGATTCCCGTGACGCCCACCGGCGAAAAGCTCGTTGACGCGCCGTTCGAGACGCAGGTGCGGCAAGTGCTGTCCAACCTCGACGCCGTGCTTGCCGCCGCGGGCACCGACCGTTCGCGTCTGGTGCAGGTGCGCGTGTACGTGACCGACATGGAAACGCACTGGCCCGCGTTCGATGCGCTCTACCGAGAGTGGATCGGTGACTTGCGCCCGGCGCGCGCCGTGGTGCCGGTGCCGACGCTGCACTACGGTCTGGCAGTGGAAATCGAAGCGACGGCACTGGCGGCGTGATGCAAACGCTTGCAGTTGATGTGCGTCAGGCAGGCAGGGTTCGCGCGAGTTGATCTCCGGCCGTTTGCCCGCCATTGTTGCAAAATGGCCGGTAAGCCTGCCGAGGCACATGCCCGGCCTAGACGCACAGATCCATCGCCCCCATGACCCTGCAAAAAACGCGGCAACTTACCCAGGAAGACGTGCCGGTTGGCCAGCCGCTGCCGTTCCCGCTCGCCGATAGTGGAGGCCGTCTGCTGCTGCCCGCCGGCGCCGTGGTTCCGGATGCCGAAGACGTCCGCCTCCTGTTCCATCACGGCCCGGTGCTGGCGTTGGATGAAGGCGAGGGCGTTGAGGTTGCTGCGCCTGCGGCATCCGGTGAAGCCAAGCCCCGCCTCGCGTCGAGCGGCCTCAGTGTGGGCACCGTCCTGCAGGTGCAGGAAAAATCGGCGCCACTGCGCGGGCTGCTGCCGTGCAGGCTCATCGGCTACATCGAAGGCGAGGCGCTGTTCGTCACGCAGCCCGCCGACGGCAAGCGGACGCTGCGCCCAGAGATTCGGGACATCCTCCTGCTGCGCGGATTTTCCGGCCGCGCGGTCGTCACCATGATGTGCAGCGTGGTGTCGGTGGGGCAATTTCCCGCGCCGTATCTCGTGCTGTCTGCGCCGATCAAGATGCAGAAGATGCCGCTGCGCCGTGCCAAGCGTGTGCAGGTCCGGATCGGTGCCCGCTTGCGCCCCGACGGGCAGGCGGCGTCAGCGGCAGACCGCGTGGCGGTGATCCGCGACATCTGCCTGAATGGGGCGCTTGTGCAAAGCGCCAGCGCGGCGTTTCAGCCCGGCGACAGGCTGGCACTCGATTTCAGCGCTTACGTGGATGGTCAGCTGGAGTCGTTCTCCCTGACGGGCCGCGTGGCGAGCGGGTCGCCCGCGCTGGGGGCCCCTGCATCTGCGTTTCCGTCGTTTGGCATGGAGTTTTCCTTGTCGAAGGAGCAGACGGCGCAGCTTTCGCATCTGATCATCGATCGGCTCGACGAAAACGCATGAGCGCCTAGCCCGCCAGCATCGTTTCCAGCAGCCAGGCGCCGGCCTGCCCCAGCGTGCGATTGCGTGACCATACGGCGTCGACCGGCACGAGGCGGGGCCAGCCCCGTGCACGCACTTCATGCAATCGGTCTGCCGCAAAGTGGTCTACCAGCCAGCGCGGCAGCTCCGTCCATCCGAAGCCCAGCACGGCCATTTCCAGCAGCATCAGGTAGCTCGGCGCAGACCAGCGGCGCAGGCTGCGCACGGGCACCGCGTCGGTGCGCGGCCCCGTCGGATCGACGAAGGTGTTCAACCGTAGCTCGCGCGCCTCGCGCAGTATGGCGTGCGGCACTTCCTCTTCACCGTATCGGGCGAGCGGGTGCTGCAGCCCCACGAACAGCCCGATCTCCGATTGCTCTGCAATGGTGGCCCAGCCGATATCGGCCGGATATGCTGCCTGCGCCGCTACCAAGCCGATCTGGGCACGGCCCAGCTGGATGATATCGACCACGTCTTCGTGTTCGGCGATCAGGCATTCGAGTTCGAGGTCGGGGTAACGCTGCTCCAGCGTGGCGAGCGTCTGCTCATACCGGTCCGACTGATAGGTGTCCGACACGACGAGCGTCAGGCGCGCCTCCAGGCCACCGGCCATTTGCGCCGCCAGTCGGTCCATCTGCGCGCTGGCGTCGAGCACGCGGCGCACCTGGGTGAGCATCGCGTGGCCCGCTTCGGTCAACGTGGGCTGGCGCGTGCTGCGGTCGAAGAGCGTCAGGCCCAGGTCGATTTCAAGATTGGCGATCGCCTCGCTGACCGTGGACTGCCGCTTGCCCAATTTGCGGGCTGCGGCGGAAAAGGAACCGAGCGTGGCGGCTTCGGCAAAGGCCAGTAAAGCTTCGGGTGAATGACGCATTGGGCACTCCGGACGGCGGTGTACCGTCCAATATATCGGAAAAACCGATAGTAATAAACTGGATCATACCGCTCATACCGATGAAAATGGTCCTCGTTCTTTGGAGGTAAAAGCAATGCAAGTCATACAAAAAACGCCAGCCGAGCGCCTTGTACATGCGCTGACGTTCGAGTTGGTTGCCATGCTGATCTGCGCCCCGCTGTTTAGCTGGCTGATGGATTTGCCGTTGGCAGAAATGGGCGTGATGACGCTCATGTTTGCGGCGGTGGCGATGGTGTGGAACATGGTGTTCAACGCCATCTTCGAGCGCGTGGAGCGTCGCTACAGGCTCTCGCGCACCGTGGCGCTGCGGGTGGTACATGCCTGCCTGTTCGAGGGCGGGTTGGTCTTGATGCTTGTGCCGCTGGCCGCCTGGTGGCTCGACGTGGGTCTGTGGGAAGCGTTCGTGCTCGACATTGGCATCATGCTGCTGTTCCTGCCGTACACGTTTTTCTTCAACCTCGCGTACGACCATCTGCGCGCACGCTGGATGTCGCGCCGCGCGCTGGCCTGATGCACGATGGGCTTAGGGCAAAAGGGGCAGTGCGGAAGGTGACGCGCTTCCTATAATGAAGTCCCTTTCAAAACGCGCAGCGGTCGCAAACCGCTGCGCCCGTATTGCCTTCATGCCGCGTCTTTCTGTTACGTCATCCCATGCCTCGGCAACCGTGCTGCGCCAATGTTATGTGGCGGCATGCGCCGGTGACGCCGTTGGCGTGATGAACGTGCTGCGCGATGCGTGCGGCGCGGACCACGCTGCGGCCATGATCCGCTGGCGCGTTGATGGACGTTGGCACTGGGCGGCATCGCGTGGCGCATGTTCGGCGGACGTGCTGCTGCACGCGGTGCGCGGTGATGGCGTCGAGGCCTGGCCCGTGGCCGATGCCGAAGTGCGCGGCGCGGTATGGCTCGATTACCGCAAGGCAGGCGTGCCGCAGCCTGTGCGGCGTGGTGCGATGCCGCAAGCCTTGCTGCCGCACTTTGCACAGGCACTGCCGTTGTGCTGGCAACGCGTTGCGGCGCGAGTGGGTATCTCGCCTGCGCAGCCGGCCAGTCTGTGGTTGTCCGATGCGTTCCACCTGACGCGTCGCGAAGCCGATGTTGCCGATCTGCTCGCAAGCGGCTCCGACCCTGCCTGCATTGCCCGCACGCTGGGCATTTCACTCGACACGGTGCGCACGCACCTCAAGCACGTTTATCGCAAGACCAACACGCACAGCCAGTGCGATGTCGTGCGGCTGATGCTGGCCCTGTCGGCGCGTCGGTAGGTCCATGCGCGCCTGGATCAGGCAGCAGCCATCTTTGGTGGCGCCACGGCGGGGGTGCCGTCCTGGAAAAGGGTTTGCAGTTGCGCCCGCAACTCGGGCGAATCGGTGTGCTTGTGCACGGAAACGGCATGCTGCACAGCTGCCTCCAGCAGTTCGGCATCGCTGTCGGCGCTGATGGCGACCGAGCAGTTGGTCTCGCTGGGGAAGGCGCGGCAATCGATGTAGCGGCGGCCCATGGCGGTGCTCCTGGAATGACGAATGGCGGCGACGCGACGCGGGCGACTGCCGGTCGTGCGCCTCTTCGTTATAGGTTCGCCGCAGCGGCGCGTCGTCACCCGTGTGGGGTACGTGCCGTCCTCTCGAGCGTTCCCTTAGCCGACCACCTTCGCCCCGCGCTCCTCCAACAACGCGCGCAGCACTGACCGATGGCAGTGCGCCTCGTCCTCGCAATAGCAGCCGACCGACAGGTTGGTCTGGTGCGATAGCGCGGCCAGCATGTCGAGCAGGCGCGCTGCATCGCCGTCGCGCATTTCGGTGCGGAAGTGGCGCACGAAGGTTTGCCAGGCTTTTTCATCGTGCTGGGATTGCGCGGCCTGGGCTTGCTTGACGAGTTCGGGCGTGGGCGAGAGCAGCGGCATCCACACGTCATAGAAATCGCGGCTGGCGAATTCTTCCTTGGGCACGCCGCGTGGCGGGCGCCGCACGGTACCGATGCGCAAGCCTTCATCGGGGTGACGCGGCTCGCCGAGCCGGACGATGCGTAGTGCCATGGAATGTCTCCGTGTGGATGCTGCGCGCGGCCTGCTTACGAACCCGGCCGGCTCTGCACCGTCGGAAAGAACAGATCCTTCCACGACGCCGGCTTGTTCTTGAGCGTGCCCACGCGCTGCATGAACTCAGCATAGTGTGCGACGCCCACCGGCGTGGTCGTGAAGCGCGAATCCGGATCGTCCAGAATCTTCTTCACCTCTTCCGGCGAACTCTTCACCTTCGACTGGGCGATGTAGATCTGCGCCGCCTTGGTCTTGTCCTTGGCGATGAAAGCGTTGGCTTCATCCAGTGCCGCCACGAACGCCGCCGAGAGCTTCGGGTTGGCCTCGTAGAACTTCTTGCTGGTGTAGGTCATGTCCAGCGTGATGTTGCCGAGCACGTCGACGGTGTTGAACACGCGGTGCAGGCCGGGCGCTGCCGCCTCGGTGTACGAGAACGGCGGCGAGGCCATGTGGCTGTTGATCTGGCTGCCGCCGGCCAGCATGACGGCGGTGGCGTCAGGGTGCGGCAGCGGCACGGTGATCGGGTCGAGCTTGTTGAATTGCTTGTCGCCGAAGGTCTTGGCGGCAGCCATTTGCAGCACCACGGCCGGCAGCGAGGTCTTGATGCCGGGAACGGCGATGCGGTCCTTGTCGGAGAAATCCGCCAGCGTTTTCACGTTGGGGTTGCGCGTCATCAGGTACATCGACGATGAGCTGAGCGACGACAGGCCGCGCACTTCCATCGCGCTGCCGCGGGTTTTGTCCCAGAGCGTGAGGAAGCCGGGCACGCCCAGCGAGGCGATGTCGAGCGCGCCGGAGAGCATGGCGTCGTTGATGACGTTGCCGCCGTCGAGCACGCGGTAGCTGACTTTCACGTCGCCCAGGCCGGCGGCCTTGGCCTGCTTCTCCAGCAGGTGTTCGCTGGCCATAACCATGATGGGCAGGTAGAGGATGCCGTAGCCGTGGGAGATGCGGACTTCGGTGGCTTCTGCATGGGCGGTGTTGATGGCGCCGGCCAGGAGCGATGTGGCTAGCGTGGCGGCGATTGTCAGGCGGAGGACGTTACGGCGGGGTTGGTGCATGTGTTGTCTCCTTGTTGTTGTCGATATGGTTGTTTGTTGGTGGTGCATCCCTTGTTTCATCCCCTGCCGGGGCTGACTCACTTTCTTTGGTCTTGCCCAAAGAAAGTAAGCAAAGAAATGCGCGCCCGAGATGGCGAAAGACTCCCTCAATTTTCATAACCGGCGGAGGCGGGGAAAACTCGCTTCGCTCAGACAGTTCCCCGCCTTTTTTTTCCGCCCGCTTACAAAAATTGAAGGCGCCATCTAGGGCAGAGAAAGTCAACGGACAAAGCCAAACACTCTGGGCGCAAGCCGAAACGACAAAGGCAACCTCGCGACGGGTTGGCCTTTTTCTTTTGACGTTGAGCCCTTGATGGCGCCTTGAATTTTTTGTGAGCGGGCGGATCAAGAAGGAGGCTGATCTGAGCGCAGCGAGTTTGCCTCCTTCCCCGCACGGTCACACAAATTCAAGGGAAGTCG
>NZ_VOSS01000108.1 GCF_007997035.1 Ralstonia sp. TCR112
GAATGGATCGAACCCGCCGATCCGGACCTGCACGACGACGCGCCGGTCGTGCTTTACCTGCATGGCGGCGGCTACTTTTTCTGCAGCCCGCGCACCCATCGCCCGATCACCATTGGGCTCGCCACGCATGCGCGGGCGCGTGTGTGCGTGCCGGACTACCGGTTGGCACCTGAACATCCCTTTCCAGCCCCGGTGGAAGATGCGCTGTCGACGTATCGCACCCTGCTCGCCCAGGGCGTGGCGCCATCGCGCATTGTCGTGGCGGGCGATTCCGCTGGCGGCGGACTGGCGTTGGCGTTGCTCGTGGCCTTGCGCGATGCGGCGGACCCGCTGCCGGCGGGCGCGGTGCTGTATTCGCCGTGGACGGATCTTGCCGCCACCGGCCAGAGCCTGATCGACAACGATGAATCCGACGTGATGTTTCGCGGCGCATGGATGGCGCACGGGGCCGCGTTGTACCTGGGTGATTCGGGCGCGCCGACCGACCATCCGCTCGCCTCGCCGCTGTATGCCGATTTCACGGGCTTGCCCACGCTGCACTGCTATGTCAGCACGAGCGAAGTGCTGCGCGACGACACCCTCCGAATGGCCGAGCGCGCGCGGGCGGCCGGGGTATCCGTTTCGGTAGAAATGGGGCGGCGGCTTCCGCACGTGTGGCCGATCTTCTATCCTTTCCTTCCAGAGGCGCGCGTAGCGCTCAAACGATCGGGCGAGCAGATCAGGCGACTGGTTGCCGCCCAGCATGAGAACCGAGAACCGGTGGAACTGACACCGGCATGACCCAACCGGCGCCCCTGCGTAGCCCGGTCGGGATGCGCAAACGGGGAGCCCAGCATGCGTCGGGTGGTGGTATTGGGTGTGGTGCTGGCCGTGGCGGCCGGTGCCTGGCAGTGGAGTCGGCTGCATCGGCTGAGGCTGGCGGATGTGCGCTTTGCGCCGATCGAAAACGTCGCGGCCGCGACCGGAACAACGGGCGCCCACGCCTTCAATGCCAACAAATCGCACTGGCTCAAGGCGTGCGACCAGGCGTTGGGCCCGATGCGCGTGGAGGTGCGTGCCACCGAAACGCCGCTGTCCTTTTCCAACGACCGCTCGGTCGAGCAGCTCACTGCCGAAGCGCCACCGTACGATCGCTCAGCGCGCGTGCTGGGCAAGACGTATGCGACGCTGCTGGCGCGCTTCGACGTGACGAGCCGATACATGGCGATCGCCACGCAGCCGGCCACGACCTGCCTGCGGCCGTCCATTTCGGTGGAGCTGGTGCTGAACAATTTTCGGGTGACCGTCGCGCGCGAATTTGCGCCGGGCACGTGCGCGTACAACGCCATCCGCGAGCACGAATTGCGGCATGTGGCCGTCAACCGCGCCGTGCTGCCGCACGCTGCCGAGGTCATCCGCAAGGAGATCGAGAGCGAATACGGCGGCCGGCTCTACTTTGGAGACCCGGACCGCATTGCCGCCGATTTGCAGGCAGCGCTCACGCGCCATTGGCTGCCGCGTGCGCAATCGCTGATCGAACTGGGCTTGCAGGCGCACGAGCAGATCGATACGCCGCGTGAGCAGGAGCGCATGAGCCGCGTGTGCAACGGCGAGGTGCAGGCCGTGTTGCAGCAACTTACGCGCAGCTAGCGCTGATCGGGCAGGTTCAGGCGGCCGGGCGGTGCGCGGCGCGTGCCTGCAGTTGCGCGACAGCCTCGTCGACGATGGCTTCGGGCGGCAGCGCGATGTCGACGACGACGGCGTCGGTCGGCTCTTCCAGTGCGTCGAACTGGCTGCGCAGCAGGTTCGGGTTGAAGAAGTGGTCTTTCCGTGCAGCAAGGCGGCCTTGCAGCAGATCGAAATCGCCCTTCAGATAGACGAATTCAGCGTTGCCGGCGGGGCCGCGCAGCACGTCGCGGTAGCGCTGCTTCAGCGCTGAGCACGCCACCACCAGCGATTGCCCGTTGCTTGTCTTCTCGTCCATGTAGGCGCGGATGGATTCGAGCCAGGGCTTGCGGTCGTCGTCGTTCAGGGGAATGCCGGCGTGCATCTTGGCGCGGTTGGCCTCGGAGTGGAACTCGTCGCCATCACGGAAAGCGCAGCCCAGCCGCTCGGCGATCTTCTGGCCCACCGTGGATTTGCCGCAACCCGAAACACCCATCACTACTACGATCATCGTCATTCCCTACGAGCAAGAAAGCGCAAAACATCAGGCCGGCATGTTAGCGCGTTGAAGACGACGCCCACCGATTTTTGCTGCTGCAGCGCAGCAATTGTTCCGCGTCATTGTTCGTCGGGCAACGGATTGCCAAATACGTCAACCTGCGTCAAATTGCGTTTGAAGCAGTGGTTACAAATCATTCAGAACAAGGCCCCAAAAAGGCCAACGTTGATTGGAGGAGACATCCATGGCTGGTGAGGTTTTCGACGCGCGACCGCGCAACGGTGTGTCGTATGTGGTGGGCGATACGTCGGTACCGCTCGCACATGTCACGGTCTCGGCGTTGCTGGCGGATACCGTGGGCCGCTGCCCCGACGACGAGGCGGTCGTGTTCCGCGAGCAGAACGTGCGCTGGACGTGGCGCGCCTTTGCCGAACAGGTCGACGCGCTGGCCGCCGGCCTGCACGCGCTGGGACTGGAGCGGGGAGATCGCATCGGCATCTGGTCGCCCAACCGCGTCGAATGGGTGCTCACGCAATTCGCGACGGCGCGCCTGGGGCTCATCCTCGTCAACATCAACCCTGCGTATCGGCTTTCAGAGCTGGAATACGCGCTCAACAAGGTCGGCTGCAAGGCCATCGTGGCGGCCGAAGCGTTCAAGACTTCGCGCTACCTGGAAATGCTGCAGACGCTCGCGCCCGAGCTGGCGACCGCGCAGCCCGGCGCATTGAATGCCGCCAAGCTGCCGGCGCTGCGCTGGGTCATCCGCATGGGCGAGGCCAATACGCCCGGCATGCTCAACTTTGCCGAGGTGATTGCGCGCGGAAAAAGCGTACCCGTTGATGCGCTCGATGCCATCACGGCCACGCTGTCGCCTGACGACGCCATCAACATCCAGTTCACCAGCGGCACGACAGGCGCGCCGAAGGGCGCCACGCTGACGCATGTGAACGTCGTCAACAACGCGCGCTTCGTTGCCATGGCGATGAACCTGCGGGGCGGCGATCGGCTGTGCATTCCGGTGCCGCTGTATCACTGCTTCGGCATGGTCATGTCGGTGCTGACCTGCACGGCCACGGGCGCGTGCATGGTGTTCCCGGGCGAAGCATTCGATCCGCTGGCCACGCTGCGCACGGTGGCGGAAGAGCGCTGCACGCAACTGCACGGCGTGCCGACCATGTTCATCGCGCAGCTCGAACATCCGGACTTCAAGAGCTTTGACGTATCCACCCTGCGCGGCGGCATCATGGCCGGATCGCCGTGCCCCATCGAGGTGATGAAGCGCGTCGTGTCGGAGCTGAACCTGCGCGAGGTCACCATCGCATACGGCATGACGGAAACGAGTCCCGTCTCCTTCCAGAGCGCCGTGACCGATCCGCTCGACAAGCGCGTGACCACGGTCGGCCGCATCCAGCCGCATCTGCAGGTCAAGCTCGTGGACGGTGCGGGCGAGGTGGTGCCGGTGGGCGAGAAGGGCGAGCTGTGCACCAAGGGCTATTCGGTCATGCTCGGCTACTGGGACGACGAGGCCAAGACCGCCGACGCCATCCACGACGGCTGGATGCGCACGGGCGATCTGGCAACGTTCGATGCCGAGGGCTACTGCAACATCGTCGGCCGCGTGAAGGACATGCTGATCCGCGGTGGCGAGAACGTTTACCCGCGCGAGATCGAAGAATTCCTCTTCCGGCATCCGAAGGTGCAGGCCGTCAACGTGTTTGGCGTGCCCGACCCGAAGTACGGCGAAGAGGTCTGCGCGTGGATCGTCCTCAAGCCCGGCCAGCAGGCCACGGAAGACGAAATCCGTACGTTCTGCCAGGGCCAGATCGCGCACTACAAGATTCCGCGCTACATCCGCTTCGTCACCGAGATGCCGATGACGGTGACGGGCAAGGTGCAGAAGTTCGTCATGCGCGATCGCATGATCGAAGAGCTCAAGCTGACGGTGGCCGCCACGGCCTGAAGCGAGCTCGCAGTTTCGCAGTTGAAATGCGAACCGGTTGCGCGCGGCTTTTCGTTGCCATGACGATGCTTGCCGCGCGCAATTTTGTTTGCCTGCCCGGGGCAAGCCGCGAGGTAAAAACCGAGACACGTTTCCCGCATGCGTCTTGCTGATAGGGGGCGCTCGCAGCCGAGCGGCCGCAAGAGGCCCCCAGCTCGCGATACAAACGTCGTCGAGACACGCAACCCGACGCAACGTGCGCCACGGGATGCTCTGTCGGCGCAGGGCTGCCGCTCATGCAATGTGAGCGCCGATGCGCCGATGTATCACGCCTGAAACACCCAGCCAATCGCCTGTCTCAAACACCGGCGCTGCGCCCATCCGTCCGTGTGGTTTGCGTCTTGGCGCGAAGGTCATGCATGCCATGGCCGCCGTGCGTTCCATGGCGTTGTATCGGCGCTGCAACCGGAAGGGCCCAAACAACCCCTCAAACGTTGCACATCTCGACACGATTGCGCGGCACGGCCCGCGCTTATGTGCGCGCGTGCCGGTGAAACTTTTGCGTTTTCAATTGCTTAGAACCGCGGTGTCGGGCGGACCCGGAAGTTGGCACCGATTATGCAAACGAGCCGCCCCGGGGTGGGTCATGTTGTTCCCACAGGCAGAGCGCGCCGGCCTGACTGGCTGCGTTTCCAGCCGTCCCTCTCACCTTTATGGAGTGCGTTATGAAGAAGACCTTACTGGCCACCGCGATCGCCATGGGATTGGGGGTCTCTGGCGTTGCATTGGCCGATATCGGGAATACGGCGTCTGGCGCGGGTGACAAGACCCAAACCAACACGTCGACCATCACCAGAACCAATACGAGCACAGACACGACGACGAGCACGGCAACCACCACAACCACCACGGCAACCGACAACTCGAATCAGCACAACAACCAAAGCCAGGGCAGCAACCGCGACAACAGCGGCTGGGTCAACGCCGATGGCTATGGCACCGCTGCGGCCAACAACGGCGGCACGGCAACGGCAACCTTCACCAATTCCTTCAACACCAGCAAGGCGATTGCCGTCTCCAAGCTGGACGGCACCGTCACCAACATCAGCGTGTCGGGCATCGGCAACGTCGCCACCAACAATGGCGGTTCGGCCAATGGCGGGGCTGGAGGACGTGGCGGATACGGCTACGGGGGTGCCGGCGTTGGCGGCAACGGTGGCGCGGGCGGCGCGGGCGGCAGCGGCGGCGCTGGTGGCAGCTCGGGCAGCGTG
>NZ_VOSS01000109.1 GCF_007997035.1 Ralstonia sp. TCR112
GGCGCCATCTAGGGCAGGGACGGCCAAACCGGCTGGGCACCTCTCGTGGCGCTGTGTGCCGCCTTCTGTCGAGGCTCAAAGCCCCGGGCTTGGGGTTCGGAACGTCAACGTTGGCGTTCGAGTACTTCAACGTTGCCGTTCGGAACCTCAAAGCTGGCGTTCAGAACCTTGATGTCGAAGTTTCAGAACCCCAAAGCTGAAGTTCAGAACCTCAAAATTCAGGTTCAGAACCTCAGAGTCGGAGTCCAGAACCCCAACGTCCGAGTTCAGAACCCCAACGTCCGAGTTCAGAACCCCAAAGCTCGAGTTCGGAACCCCGAAGTCGAGTTCAGAACCTCAAAGTCCAGGTTCAGAACCTCAAAGTCGAAGTCTCTGAACTCCAAAGCAACCGTTCAGAACCTCGATGTACGCGTTCTGAACTTCGAAGTTGAAGCGCGGCCCCCCAAGTCGCAGCAAGAGCACGGCGCACGAAGCGGTGTGCTCCAACACCAACACTAGTGCCACGACGGTGTGGCCGTACCCTG
>NZ_VOSS01000011.1 GCF_007997035.1 Ralstonia sp. TCR112
GGCCGGCGCGGCAGGTTGCGGCACGTAGGGCTCACGATCGCCACCCAGCGACGGGCCGCCCGTGGCGTAGGCCGGACCTTGCGGACGGCTGCCTCGCACCTTGCGGATGATCCACATCACCACGAACGCGACAAGCGCGATCAGGATCAGGTTCGACAGCAACGAGGCAAGGCCCGCGCCCAGACCGAACTTCGACAGGAGATAACCGAGGCCCAGGCCGGCAGCCAGGCCACCCAGCATGCCGCCCCAGTTACGTCCGGGCTTTGCGGCCGGCGCGGCCGGAGCTGGTGCGGCCGGCGATGGTTGCGCGGCGGGCGCGGCCTGCTGCGTGGGCGACGGCGTTGTGGCCGGCGGCGTCTGCTGGCGTTGCGTCACCGTGGACGACTGCTTGCCGATGCTGCGGCTGCCGCCCATGCGCTTGGCGTTGGCGTCGATTGCCGTGCCCAGTGCGAGCGTCGCGACCAGCGCGCCCGCCATCAATTTTCCACCCCAATGCAAACTCATCGCTGTCTTCTCTCCAATGGCAGTGACGCCATTAGATGAAGACGTCAATGCCGAAATTCAATGTGAAGGATCGTGGCATATCGCCGCAGCGCGCTGCATCGCCCATCTGGCGGAACGACGGAAACACTTAGAGGCGACGGCCGACGTGCAGAGCCACGACACCTGCTGTCAGATTGAAGTATTCGACCGAGTCCAATCCGGCCTGTTCCATCATCTGCTTGAGCGTTTCCTGATCCGGGTGCATGCGGATGGATTCGGCCAAGTAGCGGTAGCTTTCGGGGTCGCCCGCCACTTTGCTGCCCAACCACGGCAGCACCTTGAACGAGTACAGGTCGTAAGCCTTCTCCAACGGCTGCCACACCTTGGAGAACTCCAGCACCATGACCTTGCCGCCTGGCTTCACCACGCGACGCATTTCGGCAAGCGCGCGATCCTTGTGCGTCATGTTGCGCAAGCCGAATGCCACTGTCACCACGTCGAAGTAAGCATTCGGAAAGGGAATGTGCTCGGCGTCGCACAGCGCGGTGGGGGTGAGCACGCCGGCATCGAGCAGGCGATCACGGCCGACGCGCAGCATCGACTCGTTGATGTCAGTCAGCCACACCTCGCCGGTGGGGCCGGCCTGGCGGGCGAACGCCTTGGCCAGGTCGCCCGTGCCGCCCGCGATGTCGAGCACCTTGTAGCCCGGGCGGACCGCTGCCTGGGCGATGGTGAACATCTTCCACACGCGGTGCAGGCCGCCGGACATCAGGTCGTTCATCACGTCGTACTTGCTCGCGACGGAATGGAACACGCCGGCGACCTTGCCGGCCTTCTCCTGCTCATCGACCTGCTGGAATCCGAAGTGGGTTTGGCTCATGACAAAAAAAGGATGCGGATGCAGCGCCCAGGCGCCGCGAAGTGAATCGGGAATCAGTGGCTGTGGCCGCAGGCGTGGCCAGCGTTCTCTGCCATCGGGGCGTCGCGGTCGACGCCGGCAGCAGCCAGACGATCGAGATACGCCTGCCAGAGCGTGGCCTGCTCAATGCCGAGGCGGTACAGGTAGGCCCAGTCGAAGATGCCGGAATCGTGACCGTCGGAGAACAGCGGCCGGATCGCGTAATTGCCCACCGGCTCGACGCCGACAATGCCGACCTCGCGCTTGCCGGTCTGCAGCACTTCCTGGCCGGGCCCGTGCCCCTGCACTTCAGCCGACGGCGACAGCACGCGCAGATATTCGAACGGCAGGCTGAACTGTTTGCCATCGGCAAAGGCGATCTCCAGCACGCGCGATTGCGTGTGGACGGTAATGCCGGTCGGGTGCGGGGTGTCGGCGGAAAGTCCGGCCATGAAAACGTCTCGTCGAGTCAGAAAAACGGTGTTTCAGGAAGCGGCCAGCGCAACGTGCGCGGGCTCTTCCACCACCCGATAGCTTACCGCAGTCAACGGGTTGCCTTCGGGGACGTAGCGCAGGCGGCGATGGTGGAATCGTGCCACGGTGCTGCGGTGCGCCACGCTGACGATGGTCACATCGGGCATCGATTCGAGCATCAGGCTGTACATGAACGCTTCGGTGTCTTCGTCGAGTGCGCTGGTGGCCTCGTCGAGGAAGAGGTAATCGGGGCGCTGCAGCAAAGCCCGTGCAAAAGCCAGGCGCTGCTGCTCGCCGGGCGACAGGCGCAGGCTCCAGTTGCTCACCTCGTCCAACAGGCCGGCCAGCGCGGGCAAGCGGCAGGCGATGAGCACCTGAGTCAGACGCTCCGCGGTGTATTGGGTGGCCAGATCCGGATACGAAAGCGCGTCAGCCAGCGTGCCGGAGGGCAGATAGCTGCGCTGCGGCAGGAACAGCACGCGGGCGTCCTGCGGGACTTCGATGCGGCCGCTGCCATAGGGCCAGATACCGGCCACGGCGCGCACCAGCGTGCTTTTGCCGCAGCCGGACGGACCGTTGACAAGCACACGCTCACCGCGTGCCAGCGTCATGTCGAAGGGCTCGACCAGCATGTCTTCGGGCTTGCGGTTCGGCAGGTTCAGCGCAAGACCATGGGCTTCGATGGCGGGTACGGCCGCGGTTTCCACCTCGACATCGCGCACGCCGGCGCGGTGCTCTTCTTCACGCTCGGCGGCACGGATGGCACGCTGGAATTCGATCAGACGGTTGGTGGAAGCCTTCCAGGTGACCAGCGTGCGGTAATTCGTGACAAACCACGACATGGCGTCCTGAACCTGCCCGAACGCGGTGGCGACCTGCATCATGCCGCCCAGCGTAAGCGTGCCGCCAAAGTAGCGCGGCGCCGACACCAGAAACGGGAAGATGATGGCGAACTGCGCATAGCCGGAACTGGCAAAGGTCAGGCGCCGCGTGTAGTCCATCAACTGGTTCCAGTTGGCGCGGATGCGCTCGAAGCGGCCGCGCAGGATGGCTTTCTCGGTCGGCTCGCCGCGGTACAGGGCGATGCTCTCGCTGTTCTCGCGCACGCGCACGAGCAGGAAGCGGAAGTACGCCTCGTAACGCTCCTGCTGGAACGACAGCCCGATCAGTGGCCGCCCCACAAAGTGGATGATCACCGAGCCCACGATCGAGTACAGCAGCGCAAACCACACCATGTAGCCGGGAATCACAAAGTCGTGGCCACCCAGGCTGAACGCCAGCGGCCCCGACACCGCCCACAGAATCCCGAAGAATGACACCAGCGTGACAGCCGAATTCAGGAAGCCCAGCGCCAAGGTGAGCGTTGCATCGGTGAACGTGCGCAGGTCGTCGGCGATCCGTTGGTCGGGGTTGTCGGCGCTGTGCGTCTGCTCCAGGCGGTAGAACGCCTGCTTGCTAAGCCAGTCGTCGAGGAAGCTGCCGGTAATCCAGGTCCGCCACCGCATCTGCAGCATCATCGAGTAGTACAACCGCATGATGGAGCCAAAGATCAGCAATGCGGCGATCCATGAAAAGCGGCCCAGTTGCGTCCAGAATTCGCCGTAGTTCTTCTGCTCGAGCGCATTGTAGAAAAGCCGATTCCAGTCCGTGAACAGCACGTTCATGTAGACCAGAAACAGGTTCAGGGCGATCACCAGCGCGAGCAGCCCCCAGGCCTTGTGACGATCTTCCGAAAACCAGTACGGACGAATCAGTTGCCAGGTTTCCGACAAATTCAGCCGCCCATGGTGGACGGTCAGTTCGGAGATGGAATCCTTGTGGGAATCGGGCGTGGCGGCGGTGCGCGGTGTCGTCATGGCGAGGGCGTTGGCGCAACAGAAAGAGAATCAGACGCCGTGCGAGTCACAGGGGTTCCGCGCACGACGGGGCGATGCGTTACCAGGCGTTACCCACCGTATCGCCGAGGGGGCTCAGGCGTCGGCCAGCGCCGCTTGCAGCGCGTACGACAGCGCCGGCAACTTGGCCGTGATCTCGGCCATGCGCGCAGTATCGGGCGCGCGTTGCTCGGGGCCCCACACGGCTTCCGGGAAATGCGTGTCCCACCGATAGCGCGGGATGACATGCCAATGCAGATGCGGCACGAAATTGCCGAAGCTCGCGAGGTTGATCTTGTCGGGCGCCAGTTCGGCGCGCAGCACGCGCTCCACCCGGGTGACGATGTCCATCAGCCAGTGGCGATCGGCATCGGACAGATCGGTCTGCTCAGCCACGTGGTCGTTCCAGATGACGCGGCAAAAGCCCGGAAAGCGCGCGTGCTCGACCAGCACCACGCGCGCGCGGCCATTGCGCCAGACGGGTTCGCCGCCGTCCGTCTCGCACAGCGCGCAGCCGGGCGCGCGCTCGCCGGTCACCGTAGCCGTCACACCAGAACCCGCTCGATGCCGCCGGCGTTGGCCTGCGCGACGTAGTCCTGCAGCCAGGTTTCGCCGAGCACGTGACGCGCCATCTCGACCACGATGTAGTCGGCCTGCACCGAAACATCTTCGGTGTAGCGCGACAGGCCCTGCAGACATGCCGGGCAGCTCGTGAGGATCTTCACGTCGCCGTTGAACGCCTCGCCGCCCTGGCCTGCGGTCTGGCCGAGACTGCGCAGCTTGTCGGCGCCCTTCTGCATCTCTTCTTCCTTGCGGAAGCGGACCTGCGTGGAAATGTCGGGGCGCGAAATCGCCAGGGTGCCCGACTCACCGCAGCAGCGGTCGTTCTTCTCGATCGCGCGAGTCTGGCCATCGGCGCCGATGTTGCCGCCCATCAGCTGGTTGACCAGCTTGGTCGGGTCCATCGTCTTGATCGGGGTGTGACAGGGGTCGTGGTACATGTACCGCGTGCCTTGCACACCGTCGATCTTCACGCCCTTCTCGAGCAGGTATTCGTGAATGTCGATGATCCGGCAGCCCGGGAAGATCTTGTCGAATTCATATCCGGCCAGCTGGTCGTAGCAGGTGCCGCAGCTCACCACCACCGTCTTGATGTCGAGGTAGTTGAGCGTGTTGGCCACGCGGTGGAACAGCACGCGGTTGTCGGTGACGATCTTCTCGGCCTTGTCGAACTGGCCCGTGCCGCGCTGCGGATAACCGCAGCACAGGTAGCCCGGCGGCAGCACCGTCTGCACACCGGCGTGCCACAGCATTGCCTGCGTGGCCAGACCCACCTGCGAGAACAGGCGCTCCGAGCCGCAGCCCGGGAAGTAGAAGACCGCCTCGCTATCGGGCGTGGTCGCCTTCGGGTTGCGGATGATCGGGACGATCTCGTTGTCCTCGATGTCCAGCAACGCGCGTGCGGTCTTCTTGGGCAGGTTGCCCGGCATCTTCTTGTTGATGAAGTGGATCACCTGCTCGCGCACGGGCGGCTTGCCTACCGTCGCGGGCGGCCGGGCGGTCTGCTTCTTGGCGAACTTCTTCAGGATGTCGTTGCCCAGACGCTGCGCCTTGTAGCCCCAGTCGAACATCACCTTGCGGGTGAGGTTGATCGTCTCGGGGTTGGTCGCGTTCAGGTAGAACATCGCCGCTGCCGTGCCGGGGTTGAACTTCTTCTGCCCCATCTTGCGCAGCAGGTTGCGCATGTTCATCGACACATCGCCGAAATCGATCTTGACCGGGCACGGCGTCACGCACTTGTGGCAGACCGTGCAATGGTCGCCCACATCGGCAAACTCTTCCCAGTGCTTGACCGACACGCCGCGGCGCGTCTGTTCTTCGTACAGGAAGGCCTCGATGAGCAGCGAGGTGGCAAGAATCTTGTTGCGCGGGCTGTACAGCAGATTGGCGCGCGGCACGTGCGTGGCGCACACCGGTTTGCACTTGCCGCAGCGCAGGCAGTCCTTGATCGACTCCGAGATGGCGCCGATGTCGCTCTGCTGCATGATGATCGACTCGTGCCCCATCAGGCCGAACGACGGCGTATAGGCGTTGCGCAGATCAGCGGCCAGGCCTTGCGGGTCGTTGATGTCGCGCAGCAGCTTGCCCTTGTTGAAGCGGCCGTTCGGATCGACGCGGCGCTTGTAGGCAGCGAAGTCGGCGATCTCTTCGTCGGTCAGGAATTCCAGCTTGGTGATGCCGATGCCGTGCTCGCCCGAAATCACACCGTCCAGCGAACGCGCCAGCGTCATGATGCGGGCCACCGCCTTGTGGGCGTCCTGCAGCATGTCGTAGTCATCCGAGTTGACGGGGATGTTGGTGTGCACGTTGCCGTCGCCGGCGTGCATGTGCAGGGCGACGAACACGCGGCCGCGCAGCACTTTCTTGTGGATCGCCTGGGCCTCGTCGAGGATCGGCTTGAACTCGCCGCCGTTGAAGATCTTGCGCAGCTCGGCGCGAATCTCCGACTTCCACGACACGCGGATCGTCCGATCCTGCAGCAGGTGGAACAGGTTGGCGTCAGGCTGATTCACTAGACGGTCGTCGATGGTCTGCGCAAGGTAGCCCAGGCCAAGGCCGATGAGGCTCGCCCGCGCCGTGGTGACAGGCGTGTCGAGATGGTCCAGCAGATATTGCCAACGTGCACGCGTGGCGCGCAGCAGTTGCTGCGCCTGTTGCACGCGGTCTTCCAGCAGTTCAGCGCTGGGGATTTCGTTGGCGTCGTCGGTGCGGCCCAGCGGCAAGTTGCTGCCGGCAAAGAAATCGAGCAGCGCGTCGGTCAGCTTGAGCTTGCTCTTGATCGACAGCTCGATATTGATGCGCTCGATGCCGTCGGTGTACTCGCCCATGCGATTGAGCGGGATCACCACGTCTTCGTTGATCTTGAAGGCGTTGGTGTGCTTGGCAATCGCGGCCGTGCGCGAGCGGTCCAGCCAGAACTTCTTGCGTGCCTCGGGGCTCACGGCCACGAAGCCTTCGCCGCTCTTGCCGTTGGCCAGGCGGATCACTTCCGAGGTGGCGCGCGCCACGGCGTCATCGTCGTCGCCGACGATGTCACCGATGAGCACCATCTTCGGGAACGCGTTGCGCTTGCTCTTGGTGGCGTAGCCGACCGCGCGCAGGTAGCGCTCGTCCAAATGTTCCAGGCCCGCGAGGATGGCGCCGCCGGGCTTCTTGGTCTCGGCGTCGAGGTAATCCTTGATCTCGACGATGCTCGGGATCGCGTCACGCGCCTGGCCGAAGAACTCCAGGCACACGGTGCGGACCGACTTGGGCATACGGTGCAGGATCCAGCGCGCGCTGGTGATGATGCCGTCGCAGCCTTCCTTCTGCACGCCGGGCAGGCCGGCCAGGAACTTGTCGGTGACGTCCTTGCCAAGGCCTTCCTTGCGGAACTTGCGGCCTTCGATGGTAAGCGTCTCGGTGCGCAGCAGCTTGGCGCCGACCGGCGCGTTGCCGTCGAACCACTTCAGCTCGAAGGTGACGACCGGCGCATCGTGAATCTTGCCGAGGTTGTGATTCAGGCGCTGGACTTCGAGCCAGTTGCCGTCCGGGTCAACCATGCGCCACCAGGCGAGGTTGTCCAGCGCGGTGCCCCACAGCACGGCCTTCTTGCCGCCCGCGTTCATGGCGACGTTGCCGCCTATGCACGACGCGTCGATCGAAGTCGGGTCCACGGCGAAGACGAGACCGGCCTTGTCCGCCGCATCCGCCACGCGACGCGTCACCACGCCGGCGCCCGAATAGATGGTCGCCACGGGGTGATCGACGCCCGGCAGGTCGGTCATCTCGACCGCATCCAGACGCTCCAGCTTTTCCGTATTGATGACGGCCGAGAACGGCGTGAGCGGCACGGCGCCGCCGGTGTAGCCGGTGCCGCCTCCGCGCGGGATGATGGTCAGACCCAGTTCGAAGCAGCCCTTGACGATGCCGGCAATTTCTTCTTCCGTATCGGGCGTGAGCACGACGAACGGATATTCGACACGCCAGTCGGTGGCATCGGTCACGTGCGACACGCGCGACAGGCCGTCGAACTTGATGTTGTCCTTCGCGGTGACACGGCCGAGCACCTTCTGGGCGCGGCGGCGCAGGTCATACACCTGGGCGAACTCTTCCTGGAATGCCTTGACGGCGCGGCGGGCATGCACAACCAGCTGCTCGACCTTGCTGGCGCGCTCGTCGCCCACGGGGTCGTGGTGCGAATCGTGATCGGCCACACGGCGCTTCTCGATCTCCGCCAGGCGGTGATTGAGTGCGTCGATCAGCATCTGCCGGCGCTTCGGGTTGTCGAGCAGGTCGTCCTGCAGATACGGGTTGCGACGCACCACCCAGATGTCGCCCAGCACTTCGTACAGCATCCGTGCCGATCGGCCGGTGCGACGCTCGGCGCGCAGTTCGTCCAGGATCTGCCACGCAGACTCGCCCAGCAGACGGATGACGATTTCCCGATCCGAGAACGAGGTGTAGTTGTAGGGAATCTCGCGCAGCCGGGGCGCAGCGTCCTGCGCCGTGAGTTTGGCGTCGATCAGAAGTGGGGCATTCATGGCGTGCCGCTGGGGAGGAGGTCGCGGCAAGGAGGACAAGAGCGCGCGGTCTTTAAAGGGCGATTGTACTGCAACGCGCGCCGTTGATGCGTTGCAGCAACGGTATCCCTGCGGCTGATATGGGCGGGAAAAGCGTCGCGTTTTCAATGGCTTGCGAAAAGCGCGAAGGCCTGAGAGTGCGCCCCACGCCACGCAAACGTCAGATCATTACAGCCTTGATCCAGCCAAAGATGCCGTGCCAGAAGCCGTCGGGCAGGGTCATGAGCGCCGCGGTCATCGCCAGATAGCGCAGGAATTTGCCGATGGCCATGTACATGACGCTGGGCCAGAACTTCAGGCGCAGCCAACCGGCCAGCGTGCAGAGCGGGTCGCCGATGCCGGGCAGCCACGACACCAGCAGCGACACCGGGCCGATGCGGCGCATCCAGCGGAAGTATTTCTTGTCGAGCGGGGGCTCGCGGTGGCGCTTGGGGTGCGGCACGTGCTGGGCGTGCTCGGCGTTGTGCTGGCGGCGGCGGCGCGCCAGGTGGTAGCGCACCAGCGCCAGCTTGGCCGCATAGCCCATCCACCAGTCGACCATGCCGCCCAGCGTGTTGCCGAGTGTGGCCACCACGATGGCGGGCCAGAACATGTCCGGATTGAGCTTGATGTACGCAAAGACCGCCGGCTCGGAGCCCAGCGGCAGCAGCGTCGCCGAAATGAAACTGACGACGAAGATGGCAGGCAGCCCGACCTTGGGCAGGGCGAGCGTGGCAAAAAGCGTGTCGATCCACTGTTCCATGCGATCGATTGTAGAGGGCGGGCGGCCGCGGCGTCGCTTGGGGGCCGCCCTAGCCGGTCAGGCGAAGAACAGGTAGGCGACAAGCACGGCGCCGACGAGCCCGATCAGGTCGGCCCACAGCCCGCAAGCCAGCGCGTACCGCGTGTCCTTGATGCCGACGCTGCCGAAGTACACGGCCAGCACGTAGAACGTGGTCTCGGTCGAGCCCTGGATGATGGCGGCCAGCTTTCCCTGGAAGGAATCGACGCCGTAGGTCGTCATCACGTCGACCATCAGGCCGCGCGCGCCGGCGCCGGACAACGTCTTCATCAGCCCCACGGGCAGCGCCGGCACAAAGCGCGTGTCGATGCCCAGGTGCGTGAACAGCGCAGAAAGCCCCTGCATCAGGACATCCATGCACCCCGCCGCGCGAAACACGGCAATCCCCACCAGCACCGCGACGAGATACGGAACGATGCCGATGGCGACCTGGAAGCCGTCCTTGGCGCCATCGACGAAGGTTTCGTACACATTGATGCGACGAAATGCCCCACAGACCAGGAACGCCACGACGATGGTGAGGATGGCGCCCGCGCCGATCAGGCCGATCCACGTCGCCATCTGCTGCGGCGGAAACTGGTGCAGCCACGCAAACAGCAGCCCCATCGCCGCGACAAAGCCGCCGAAATACGCCAGCAGCGCCGGCTTGAACAGATTGATGCGTTGGTACCACGCCACGGCCGCAATGCCCGCGCAGAAGCCGATGAACGTGGACAGCAACGTCGGCAGGAAGATGTCCGCCGCGTTGAAACCCACCAGCCCCTGCTTGACGGCCATGGCCTGGCGGATGGCGATGACGGACGTCGGTACCAGCGTCACCCCTGCGGTGTTGAGCACCACAAACATCAGCTGCGCATCGCTGGCGCGCTGCGGCTGCGGGTTGATCTGCTGCAGCTCGCGCATGGCTTGGAGGCCGAGCGGCGTAGCGGCGTTGTCCAGGCCGAGGACGTTGGCCGACACGTTCATCATCATCGCGCCGTTGGCGGGGTGGCCGGCCGGCACGGAGGGAAACAAGTGCCGCATCACCGGGTTCACGAGCCGCGCAAACAGATCGACCACGCCGGCGCGCTCGCCCACGCGCATGATGCCGAGCCACAGCGCCATCATGCCGGTCAGGCCGATGGCGATTTCGAAGCCGGTGCGCGCGGCATCGAACATACCGGTCAACATGCGCGAGAAGACTTCCATGTCGCCCTGCACCACCTGCACGCAGGCGGTGACGAAGGCGACGAGAAAGAAGGCGAGCCAGACGAGGTTCAGGGCCACGGGGGTTGCGCGTTGGAATCGGACAAGCCGCTCATTGTGCCTGCGGGGGCGTCTCGATCGGGTGGATCAGGTGGAAGTTGTCGTAGTCCACCGACGTGACGCGCCCTCGTCGCGGATGAGGTCGGCATAGCGATAGTTCCAGCGGATCTCGTCGTGCCGCCAGGAATAGCGGGCCTGCACGGTCTGCGCGGCGGTCTCGTCGGCGCCCTCGATGGTCAGCAGCAGCAAGGCGTCACCGGCGGCGAGCGATTCTGCGGTGGCGCGATGCAGCGGGCTGGTCTCGTCGATGACGTGCATCATCACCCAGCCCAGCAGGAAGATCGGGTGCTCGCTGCGCTCCAGCTTCAGGTCGTGAATCTTGTAGATCGAGTAGCCCTCGGGCGAGACCTCGTCCTGCATCAGGCGCAGCCGGGCGGTGGCCTCGGCGATGACGTTCTGGCGCGCATTGGCGGCGCGCAGCATCAGCGTGGACTTGCCGTTGAGCGGCCGCACGACAACGTTGCGGGCAAACATGATCTTGGCGCGCGGGCGTGAGAATCGCGCAAACACCATTCCCGTCGCCATGGCGATGCCCGACATGCCGATGAAGATCTCCAGCGTGGCGATGACGTGGGCGTAGAGCGTTTGCGGGTGCATGTCGCCGTAGCCGACCGTGGCCAGCGTCTCGACGCTGAAGAAGAAGGCGCCGACGAAGCCGGGCGGCGACTGGTTCGCGATCGCGCCGTCGCCGAGCGAATACAGCCCCGCGAATACCGCATTCAGCGCCAGGAACATCGTCGCCAGCAACGCGAAGAAGGTCGGCCAGTTGACCTCCAGCGCATGGTGATAAACGTCGCGCCAGCCCAGCGGCGGCATGCCGTAGGCAATGACGTGCTGCGTTCCGGACCAGACTTTGCGGCCCCGGCGCGCGCGTCCGGCACGCTCGGAGGAAGACGACGGGGTGTTCATGGAGGCCTCTCGCCGATGATGCGCCGCGCCCGCCCGGACGCGGCCGGGGCAGTGTACCGACCGGCGCGCCCGTCCGGCAAGGCAGGCCAGGCGGGCCGGTCGGCCCAGGCGCCGCGTGATAGGCTTACGGGCTCTGTTCACGTCCAACCCCGGTCCGCACCATGGCCATCGATTACCTCAAGAAAATCCTGACTGCGAAGGTCTATGACGTCGCGGTGGAAACCGAGCTGAAGTTCGCGCCGAACCTGTCGGCGCGCACCGGCAACCGCGTCTACCTCAAGCGCGAGGATGACCAGCCGGTGTTCTCGTTCAAGCTGCGCGGCGCCTACAACAAGATGGCGTCGCTCACGCCGGCCGAGCGCAAGCGCGGGGTGATTACGGCATCGGCGGGCAACCACGCGCAGGGCGTGGCTTTCAGTGCGGCGCGCATGGAATGCAAGGCCGTGATCTGCATGCCGGTGACGACGCCGCAGTTGAAGATTGACGGCGTGCGCTCGCGCGGCGGCGAATGGGTCGAGGTCGTGCTGCACGGTGAAAGCTATTCCGACGCGTACAACCACGCCGCCAAGCTGCAAGAGAAGCACGGCTACACCTTCGTCCACCCGTTCGACGATCCGGAAGTGATTGCCGGCCAGGGCACCATCGCCATGGAAATCCTGCGCCAGCATCCGCAGCCGATCCATGCGATCTTTTGCTCGATTGGCGGTGGCGGGCTGATCTCGGGCATTGCGGCCTACGTGAAGGCCGTGCGGCCCGACGTCAAGGTCATCGGCGTGCAAAGCGTGGATTCCGACGCGATGGCGCGCTCGGTGGCCGCCGGCAAGCGCGTCGAACTGAAGGAGGTGGGCCTGTTTGCGGACGGCACGGCGGTCAAGCTTGTCGGCAAGGAAACGTTCCGCCTCACGCGCGAACTCGTCGACGAGATCATCACCGTGGATACGGATGCCATCTGCGCCGCGCTCAAGGACGTGTTCCAGGACACGCGCAGCCTGCTGGAGCCTTCGGGTGCGCTGGCGCTGGCCGGCCTCAAGCAGTATGCCGAAACGCATAAGCTGAAGAACGAATCGCTCGTGGCCGTGGCCAGCGGCGCGAACATGAACTTCGACCGCCTGCGCTTCGTGGCCGAGCGTGCCGAAGTGGGCGAGGCGCGCGAAGCCGTGTTTGCCGTGACGATTCCCGAAGAGCGCGGCAGCTTTAAGCGCTTCTGCGAACTGGTCGGCTGGTCGCGCAACGTGACGGAGTTCAACTACCGCATTGCCAGCAAGGACGCCGCGCATATCTTCGTGGGCGTGCAAATTGCGTCGCGCGCAGAGGGCGACAAGATTGCCGAGAACTTCCGCAAGCACGGTTTCCCGACGCTCGACCTGTCGAACGACGAACTGGCCAAGCAGCACATCCGCTACATGGTGGGCGGCCGTTCGCCGCTGGCAGAAAACGAGCATCTCTACCGCTTCGAGTTTCCCGAGCGGCCGGGCGCGCTGATGAAGTTCCTCTCGAGCATGAGCCCGAACTGGAACATCAGCCTGTTCCACTACCGGAATCAGGGCGCGGATTCGAGCAACATCCTCGTCGGCATCCAGGTACCGAAGAACGAGAAGCGCGAGTTCAAGGCGTTCCTCGCCACGCTGGGCTATACCTATTGGGACGAAAGCGAGAACCCCGTCTACAGCCTGTTTTTGTGATGAGCAACCAACCCGAACATTCGCCGCTCGGTAAGACCTCCGCCTACAAGACGGAATACGACCCGAGCCTGCTGTTTCCGATTCCGCGCCAGCGCAAGCGCGACGAGATCGGCCTTGCCGCCGGCACGGCCCTGCCCTTCTTCGGCGTGGATCTCTGGAACCTGTACGAGCTGTCGTGGCTGAACCTGCGCGGCAAGCCGCAGGTGGCGCTGGGCACCGTGATCGTGCCGGCCGATTCGCCCAACATCGTTGAATCGAAGTCGTTCAAGCTGTATCTGAATTCGTTCAACCAGACGAAGGTGGCGTCGCACGAAGCGCTGCAGCAGTTGATCCACCACGATCTGTCGGAAGCGTGCGGAGCGCCGGTGCAGGTCCGCATCGTCACGCACGAAGAATTTGCCCGGCAACGCATGGGCGAACTCGACGGCCTGCTGCTCGATCGGCTGGACATCGAAACGGATGTCTACCAGCCTACGCCCGAGCTGCTGCATGCCGACGAGGAAGAAAGCCCGGTCGAAGAAACGCTGGTGTCGCACTTGCTGAAGTCCAACTGCCTGGTGACGGGTCAGCCGGATTGGGGCAGCGTGCAGATCCGCTACGTGGGTGCGCCGATCAACCAGGAGGCGCTGCTCAAGTACCTGATCTCGTTCCGCGAGCACAACGAATTTCACGAGCAATGCGTGGAGCGGATCTTTACGGACATCCTGCGTCAGTGCCGGCCGGTCAAACTGGCCGTCTATGCACGCTATACGCGGCGTGGCGGGTTGGACATCAACCCGTTCCGCACCAACTACAACACGCCGTGGCCGGATAACCTGCGCAATGCACGTCAGTAAGCGCTGACGCTGCGTAAGACACACGAGGCGCCTCCGGGCGCCTTTTTTCTTGCCTGGGCGATCCGCCAAACGGGCATGCGCCCCTCGTCCATTTTGTGGACGCCAACGCCCTGTCGTTTCACGTTCGCTCGCCTATAGTGGTATCCGCAGTACGCCACCCGGGGGAAATCGTGAAGGGCCCATCCGCTTTTCGTGGACAGGGCGCTCTCGACGGGGGACATGCCATGACGAAAACGCCATGGAAGCCGCAAGGTGGGTCAACCCACGCGGTTACGTGCGCATGCCTGCTGCTCTGCGGCGGGCCGGTCCTTGCACAGACCAACGAGCCGGTGGACGACAAGCCGCCCAGCCTGGAAGCGCTGCAGCGCGAGCTTGCCGATACGCAGGCGCGCCTGCAGGAACTCAAGCGCTCCATCCAGCAACAGGAAGCGCATCTTCGGCGCATGCGGCGCGCGCTCGGCATGAGCGAGGGCCGACTCGATACCGTGCGCGGTGCCGGTGCTCCCGGCGCGGCGGGCGATGCTTCGCAAATTGCGCAGAACGAAGAGACACGCACCACGCCTGTCGGCAAACCGCCGGAGCCGCCTGACCGGCCGCCACGCATCGCGCAGATCTTCGACGAGCCCAGCGCGCTCACACCACCGGGCAAGGTGGTCGTCGAGCCGTCATTGCAGATGGCGTATTCGTCGTCGGACCGCGTGGCGCTGGTGGGCTACACGATCATCCCCGCGCTGCTGATCGGGCTGATCGACGTGCGGCAGGTGAAGACCACCACGCTGACCGGCACGGTGGCGGTGCGCTACGGCCTGGCGCGGCGTTGGGAACTGGAAGCGCGCGTGCCCTATGTCTACAGCGCGAGCGACACCGTCAGCCGCGAACTGTTCACCGGCACGGCGACGGACAACGCTTTCAGCTCGCACGGCCGCGGCATCGGCGATGTGGAACTGACCGCGCGGTACCAGATCAATGCGGGCGGTGTCGACAAGCCGTTCTACATCGGCTGGTTGCGTTTCAAGACGCGCACCGGCAAGGATCCGTTTGAAGTCACCACCGATTGCGTGACGCGCTGCGTGAGCAATACCACGGGCACCGGCCTGCCGCTGCAGCAACCAACGGGCTCAGGCTTCTTTGCGGTACAGCCGGGGCTGACGTGGCTGTTCCCGACCGACCCCGCCGTGTTCTTCGGCAGCATCAGCTACCTGCACAACTTCGAGCGCAAGGATGTCAGCCTGAACCTGGTGGACGGCTCGAAGCAGTTCCTGGGCGACGTGAAGGCCGGCGACATCATCGGCCTGAACTTCGGCATGGGCCTGGCGCTGAACGAAAAGGCGTCGTTCTCCATCGGCTACGACCAGAGCATCATCGCGCCGACCAAGCAGAACGGTCAGCGCGTGCCGGGCTCGGTGCGAACCATTCTCGGCACGTTGCTGGTCGGCTATTCGTACCGGCTCTCGCCCAAGATGACGCTGAACCTGTCGGTGGGTGCAGGCCTCACGCGCGACACGCCGGACCTGACCGTCACGCTGCGCCTGCCGATCCAGTTCTAGCTCAGTGCAGCAGGGTGACGACGTTGGCCAGGGCGCCCTGCAGCACGTTGGAAAGATTCAGCTGACGGAACTGCGGCAGGCTGTTGACCGCTGCGTTGATGGTCGTCACGGCTTGCAGCGTCTGGTTGTTCAGACTGTTCTGGATGACCGTGGCGGCCGCTGCCGCACCCGCCGTCACGTCAGGCGGCGCGACATTGTTGGGCCCGTTCTGCACGAGGTTGACCGTATTGACCACCGAGGCCAGTTGCTGCGCCTGCGCGGCCGTCATTCGCGCTACATCGGGGATGTTGACCGATGCGCTCGCCACCAGATCGCCGTTGATGTAGACCGCACGGTCGATGCCGAACGAGATGTGCAGCCCTGCAAGCGCGGGCACATCGAAGCCGCCGCGCATGTCGTCGAGCTTGTCTTCGGACACGGCGTGCCAGGCATGGACCGGGTTGTTGTCCATGCTGTCCATGCCGGCCGCATACGCATGCCCGGCCGCAGCGAGCGCAAGCCATCCTGCACATCCCGCAGCCCGCGCCACCTTGCCAAACCGCTTCATGATGCCCTCCTGCCCGTCCACCGGACGGCAACGCGCAACTGACGCTCAGAAGTCGGACGGACCATGCTTGGGAACGACGATGTTGCCCAGGCCGCTGCGGTCCATGCCTTCCTCCAGCGGCGCACGCGGTGCCACGCGCCAGTCCGATGAAGCGTTGAACGTCGCCCCCGTCTCGCGGTTGTGGACGACGAACAGCAAATGGTTGTCCCACATGCTCTCGAAGCTCGCACGCGGGATCGCACGCGTGCCCATGGCCGGATCGCCCACGAGCACGCGCCCTTCCTGCACGCCCTTGACCACCACGAAGTGGTGATAGCCGTTCTCGGTCAACAGCACGATGGCCGGCAAGTGGGCGTCCTTCAATGCATCCAGCGGCTGCTCGAAACCATCCGCCTCAAAGCCCAGAGAGGCCAGATAGCGTTTGATGTCGAGCAGCGAAAAGCCTTCTCGCCGGATCTTCTCCTGGTTGCCATGCTCGTACATGGCCTGGAACACGGTCTGCTCGCTTACCGGGTAGCCGTACTGATACGTGAGCAGCGTCGCCACCGCGGCCGACCCGCAACTGAAGTCGAAACGCTGATGCACGGTGCGCAGATAGCGCGCGGCCTTCATGCTCGTCACCGGCACGGCATACGTGCCGCCGCCCGTGCCGAGCATGTCGACTGCGCCCGCCCACGCAGGCCCGCACGCCAGCGCCATCAGCACTGCACCCAACGTCTTGCGCATCATTCCGTCCTTCACAAGCTCAAGGCCGGAACTGCACGTTGACGATGGTGGCGTTCTGGATCAGCACGTTCGCTCCGCTGTTCTGGATGACCGTGGGGATCCCGCTGGCATTGGCAAACGAGCCGTCGCGCACGATGTTCGACCCCGTCGCCACGTTGACGGCGGCGTTGTCGCTCACGGTGCCCGACAGGCGCGCGTCATTGACGGTCTGGTAGAGATCCTGCGTGCCGCCGCGATAGCTGTCGAGCCGATCTGCTCCCACCGCATGACCGAACCCAGGCACCGACACGGCCGCGGCGACCGGGGGACGCACCGCTTCCGTGTTGGCGACCTGCGCACCGTCTGCGATCGGCACATCGTCTGACGCCATCGTTGCTGCCGCTGGCCACACTGCCAGGCCGCATGCCAGCCACCATGCCGCCCATCCTGCTGTGGTTCTTCTGTCGGATCGCATCGAATGTCTCCTCTACGCTCCAACTGCGGGCCGGACCGCCGATGCAGTCCGGCCCCATCCACCGTCATGCGCGAAGCTTAATCGCCGCGCGCCGCGGCACTTCCCCGCTCATACCCGATACCGGGCTACTTGCCGACATTCAGGTTGGCCTGCACGTTGATGCTTTGCTGGATGAGGGAAGCGAAGCCGCTGTTCTGGTTCGCCACCATCACGCCTGCTGCAGACTGGCCCACGCTGGTCATGGCGTTGGACATGTTGAACGTGCCTGCGTCCACCATGACCGTGCCGCCGGCACCGCCCGTGCCACCCACCGCGCCGTTGCCGACACCGCCGTTGCCAACGCCACCTGCGCCGCCGGCCGCACCGACTGCGCCCACAGCGCCATTGCCGGCCGTGGACGCGCCGCGCCGTTGGTTGCGCTGCCGTTGGTCGCGCTGCCGCCTGCGCCGCCATTGCCTGCCACGTTGGTCGCTGCGCCGCCCGCACCT
>NZ_VOSS01000110.1 GCF_007997035.1 Ralstonia sp. TCR112
CGAGGCGCGCGTGCTGCTGGCCGACACCGAGTTTGCCGACGTGGCCCGCCAGATGGCGCTGGAGATTCCCGGCCTGAAGGTGATTGCCGTGAACGATGCCCTGGGCCCGCAGGCCGAGCCGTTTGGCGACACCGATTACGAAACGTTCCTCGCCTCCGGCGACCCGCACTACACCTGGCAGCTGCCGCCGACGAGTGGGATGCGATTGCGCTCAACTACACCTCGGGCACCACGGGCGACCCGAAGGGCGTGGTCTATCACCATCGCGGCGCGGCCATCAACGCGGTGTCGAACATCCTGGAGTGGGATCTGCCCAAGCATCCGGTCTACCTCTGGACGCTGCCGATGTTCCACTGCAACGGCTGGTGCTTCCCGTGGACGATCGCGGCGCGCGCAGGCGTGAATGTCTGCCTGCGCAAATTCGAGCCGAAGCTGGTGTTCGACCTCATGCGCGACGAAGGCGTGACGCACTACTGCGCAGCGCCCATCGTTCACACCGCGCTGGTGAACGCGCGCCGTCGTGGCGCGAGGGT
>NZ_VOSS01000111.1 GCF_007997035.1 Ralstonia sp. TCR112
GCTGGTTCCACACCGGCGACCTGGGCGTCTGCATGCCCGACGGCTATATCAAGATCAAGGACCGCAGCAAGGACATCATCATCTCCGGCGGCGAGAACATCTCGAGCGTAGAGGTGGAAGACGCGCTGTACCGTCACCCCGCCGTGCTGGCCGCCGCCGTGGTCGCCCAGCCGGACGCCAAGTGGGGCGAAACGCCCTGCGCCTTTGTTGAACTCAAGGACGGCGCCACCGCCACCGCAGAAGACCTCATCGCGCATTGCAAGACCTTGCTGGCCGGCTTCAAGGTGCCCAAGGCGGTGTTCTTCGGGCCGCTGCCCAAGACGTCGACGGGCAAGATCCAGAAATACGAACTGCGCCGCAAGGTGAAATCGACTTCGGCGATTGATGTGTGAGGTTGGCGGGGGCTGCCGCTGCCATATGGGGCCCCGCAATAAAACAAAGCCCCTCGCTATGGCGAGGGGCTTTGCATTCCTGCAGACCGATTCAGCTCAGCTCAATCACACCCTCACGGCACCGCCACAATCGCCATCCCGCGCGGGATGTTGCCGGTGGCGGCTGACCCGCTGGCCACGGCGGTGAGCTTGCCGGTGGTGCTGTTGATGCTGTACGCGCTGACGCTGTTGTCCACCGCGCTGACCACGTAGGCGAAGGTGCCGGCGGGGTTCACGAGCACGGTTACGGGCGCGTTGCCGGTGGGCGTGGTGTCGACCAGCGTGAGCGCGCCGTTGGCGCTGTTGATGTTGAAGACGCTGACGGTGTTGTCCAGCACGTTGGTCACATACAGGAAGCTGCCCGACGGTGCAATGGCAATGTAGAACGGGTTGGTGCCGGTCGCCACGGGCGAGCCCGATGCGGTGAGCGCGCCGGTGTTGCCGATGCTGTACACGCCCAGCGTGTTGTCGGCGGAATTGGCAACGTAGGCAAAGCCGCCGCCGGGCGCAACGGCAATGAACTGCGGTGTGTTGCCGGTGTTGACCGTGGTGCCCACCTGCGTGAGTGCGCCTGTGGTGTTGTTGATGGCAAACGCCATGGCCGTGCCCGGCGTGGCGCCGCTGTTGGCGTTGACCACGTAGGCGAAGGTGCCGGCGCTGTTGATGGTGACCGTGTACGGGTTGGCCCCGGCGGTAATTGGGGCGAGCGCGGTCAGCGCGCCGGTGCCCGTGTTGACGGAGAACGCCGACAGCGTGTTGTCTCCAAAGTTGGCGGTGTACGCAAACTTGCCGTTGGGCGTGCGCGCAATGCTGTACGGCTGCATGCCGGTGGGCGTGGCCGGGCCCACCACCGTGAGCAGGCCGGTATCGGCGTTGATGGAGAGCGTGGTGACGGTGTTGTCGTTCGCATTAGCCACGTAGACGTACTTGCCCGCCGGGTCGATGGTGAGCGACAGCGGCCCTTGCCCCACGGGCACCGACGAGCCAATGGCCGTGGGCATGCCGGTGGTCAGGTCCAGCGTGAAGGCGGAGATCGTGCCGTCGTTCGAGTTGACGGCATAGCCGAACAGCGGCCGTGGTGCACAGGCCACTGCAATGGTGGTCACGTTGCTGGTGCCGACAATGCCGCTGCCGTTGGTGACGGTGCAGTTCTCGCCCGAAGGCCGCGTGCCGACCGTGGCGGAATAGGGCTTGCCCTGTGCGAGCTTGGTCGGAAAGTGGAAGCTGCCGTTGGCGCTGACCACAACCGCATCGCCGCCGTTGTCTAGCAGCGTGACGGATTTGCCGGTGGCCAGGCCGCTCACGGTGCCGCCCACGGAGTAGGTGGCCGGGGCGGGCGCGGGCGCGGGTGCCGGCGTTGGCGACGGTGTGGGCGATGGGGTGGGCGCTGGCGTGTTGTTGTTCGTCGGCGGGGTCGTGGCTCCGGCATCGTCGCCGCCACCGCAGGCAGTGAGACCCAGCGACAGCGCGGCGGCCATGACCAGCGCGGCGCCGTGCAAGCCGCGTGTGTGCCGGGAGGCGTCGGGTGGAATTGGCGCAGGTGCCGGTTGTGCGTTTGCGTGTGCGCGGCTGCTGCGTTGCGCGTGGGCGATCAAAAGCTCGGCCATGGCTTCCCCCGGTTCTCGTTGTCGCGGTCCGCTGACTCGCGTTTCCCCGAAGGATAGAAACCCCTACCCAAACGCCGACATAGGCCAATTGACCGACAAAGCCCTCGGCTTCATGGACGGAGGCGGCGCTGTAGGTCTAGGCCATGAGATTGGCGCGATACTGGCGGCTGACGTTGTTTCTCGCCTACACGCCGCTCCCTTGCCAGCCATGTCCAACGCCACCCACAACCCCAACGCCGTCGTGATCCGCCAGCTCTCTTCTGCCAATGCGGCCGATGTGGCCGACTACCGCGCCATTCGTCTCGCTGCACTCCAGGATTCGCCTGACGCATTCGGTTCAACGTACGAGGCGGAGGTCGGGCTGTCGATGGAAGCGTTTGCCGAGCGCCTGGCCACCACCATCGTGCTGGGCGCCTATGCGGGAACCGGCAGCGACGCGCGCATCATCGGCATGGTCGGCTTCAAGCAGCAGACGATGGCCAAGCTGGCGCACAAGGGGTTTGTGTGGGGGTTTTACGTGGCGCCCGACGCGCGCGGCCGCGGCGTAGGAGCGGCGCTGGTGGAGCGCATCGTGGCGGCGGCACAGGGCCTGGTCCGGCAGGTCACGCTGTCGGTGGTGCGCGGCAACGACGCGGCGCTGGCCCTGTACGAGCGGTGTGGGTTTGAAACCTACGGCGTGGAGCCGCGCGCCCTCAAATCGACCACCGGCTATGCAGATGAAGTGCTGATGGTGCGCTTCCTGCACGGCTGAACCGGTTGAGCCTGTAGGTGCAGCGCCTACGCGGGCACGCAGGCGCTGCTGTACAGCGATGGTCGTATTGGCGCCGACCTTGTTACGCCGCTGCAACATACGGCGCCTTCAACGGCACCGGGTTGCGCAGGCTCACGTTCAGCAGGTTCCAGCTGTTGATGGTGACGATGACAAAGCTCAGCTCGGCGATCTCTTCATCGCTGAAGTGCTCGCGCAGCCGGGCGAATTCTTCGTCGCTGGCATCGCTGTGCGGGGTGTTGGTGACCAGCTCGGCCCAGCGCAGTGCGGCGCGCTCGCGCTCGGTAAAGAACGGGGCCTCGCGCCAGCCGGCCACGGCGTTCAGGTGGCGCGGGTCCTCGCCCATCTTGACGAGGTCGTTCCAGTGCATGTCGATGCAGAAGGCGCAGCCGTTGATTTGCGATACGCGCAGCAGCACGAGGTCGACCAGCTTCGCGCCCAGCAAGTCGCGGCGCAGGCCGTTCGACAGGTTCAGCAGGTTGTTGAATGCCTTCGGTGCGAGTTGGAAGTAGGCAATGCGGGGGGCTTGCGACATGAGCAGCTCCTGAGGGTTGGGGTTGATGAAGGAGCCGGCGCGGGCGGCGGGTGGCTGCCTTGCGTCGCTCCATACCCTTAAGACGCCCCGGGCGGCCGGCGTGTGACAGCTCGGCCAGAAAATCTTCGTTCTTTTATGCGCCGATGCCGATGTGCGCCAGCTTGTCCGGATTGCGCACCACGTAGATGGCCACGATGCGGCCGTTCTCGATGACGAACGACTGGGCCGATTCCAATGTGCCGTTGACGTAGCGCAGCAGGCCGGGTTCGCCGTTCACGCGGGCGTGCACGTAGCGAACCTCGCCCATGGCACGCACCAGTTCGCAGTAGATCTTGGTGATCTGGCCGGCGTCTTGAATGATGCGCATGAACGACGGCACCTTGCCGCCGCCGTCGCCCACCAGTTGTGCGTCGTCCGCCAGCAGCGCGCGGATGGCCTCGCGCTGGCCTGTGCGCGAGGCTTCGGCAAAGCGTTCGAGCAAGTCCCGATGCGCATCGGGCGCGACATCAAAACGCGGGCGCTCCTGCTGCACGCGGTCGGATGCGCGATGCACCATCTGCCGGCACGCGGCTTCGGTCTTGCCCAGCAGGGCGGCGATCTCCGCGTAGTCCTGATCGAACACCTGGCGCATGAGAAACGCGGCGCGCTCTTCGGGCGACAGCCGCTCGAGCACCCACAGCAACGCCATCGACAGGTCGCCCGCCAGTTCCACGGCGGCTTCGGGCGTGGGTGCGGTGGATTCCGGCTCCACCAGCGGCTCGGGCAGCCACCAGCCGACGTAGGCTTCGCGCTCGGCCTTGGCGGCGCGCAGGCGGTCGATCGACAGGCGGGTGACCACCGTCACGAGCCACGCCTCGGCCGATTGCAGCGCGGTCTGGTCGGTCTGGTGCCAGCGCATCCAGGCGTCCTGCAGCACGTCTTCTGCATCGGCCCGGCTGCCGAGCATGCGATAGGCAATCGCAAAGAGCCGCGGCCGCGCGGCGGTGAAGGCCGTGTCTTCGCGGTCGGTGCGGCGGGCGGCGGCTGGGCTTGGCTGGGTCATGGCGTGGCGGAGGCTTCGTCTAGGGCGGTTTCTCCCTAGACGGGCGGGCGCGGTCCGTTGTGACAGGTGCGGCGATTATGCGGCGTTCGTCACGTGTTGCGTGTCGGCCGCGTCGCGGTTGCGAGCCACGGCGCCAGCGCCTGCTGCAGCGTGCCCAGGTCGATCGGCTTGCCGAGCAGGCGTGCGCCGGGGATGGGCTCGCCAATCTCGGCCTCCGTGCCATAGCCGGACATCAGCAGCACATCCACGTGCGGCTGCAGGCGCAGCAGCGTGCGGGCGAGATCCGCGCCGGACTGGCCGGGCAGGGTGAGATCGGTCAGCATCACCTGCACGGAGCGCGTGCGCGCCAGTGCGAGGGCGTCTTCGGCATTGGCGGCAGACACGCATTGCAGGCCGAGGGTGGTGAGCACTTCCTGCATGGCTTCGCGCGAGGCGGTGTCGTCTTCCACCAGCAGCACCGTGGGCGGCTGCGACACGTCGGTGGCCGCGGCATGGGGCGCCGACGGAAGATGCGATGCCGATGGCACTTCTGCCTGCGCGTGCTCCTGTGCCTGTGCCTGCGCTGTGCGGCTGGCGTTGAGCACGTTGCGCACCATGCGCGCGAGGTCGTCACGCCGGTAGGGCTTGCCGAGCAGCGTCACGCCGGGCGGCAGCCTGCCGTCGTGCAGCACCTGGTCACGCGTGTAGCCCGACACCAGCAGCACCGGCAGCGGCGGTACGCGTTGCGCGGCGCGTATCGACAGTTCGCCGCCCTTGATGGGGCCCGGCATGATCACGTCGGTAAACAGCAGGTCGATGGGCGTGCCGCTGTCCATGAGTTCCAGCGCCGCTTCGCCGTTGGCCGCCGTGAGCACGCGGTAGCCGAGCTGCGTCAGCATGTCGACGGCGGTCAGGCGCACGTCGGTATCGTCTTCCACCACGAGAATGGTCTCGCGCCCGCCCATGGGGGTGACGACGGTGTCGGGCAATTCGGCGGCGTCGTCCGGCACAGACTCTGCGCAGCGCGGGAAGTAGAGCCGCACCGTGGTGCCCCGCCCGACCGCGCTGTCGATGGCGATGTGCCCGCCGCTCTGCTTGACGAAGCCGAACACCATGCTGAGCCCCAGGCCCGTACCGTGGCCGTCGGGCTTCGTGGTGAAGAAGGGCTCGAAGACGTGTTCGACCACTTCGGGCGGCATGCCCACGCCCGTGTCGGCGACGGAGAAGACGAGGTAGTCGCCAGGGGCAGGCTGGTCGCGCCCTTGTCCCTCCGTTTTGTCGAGGGTGACGTTGTCGGCGGAGATGGTGAGTACGCCATTGCCGCGCATGGCATCGCGCGCATTGATCGCCAGGTTCAGCAGTGCATTCTCGAGCTGGTTGCGGTCGACCTGTACGTTCCACAAGTCGTCCGCCAGACGTGTTTCCACCTTGATGGCTTCGCCCAGCGCGCGGTGCAGCATCTCGCTCATGCCCCGGACCAGCCGCGTCGGGTTGACGACCGCCGGAGACAACTGCTGCCGGCGTGCAAACGCGAGCAACTGCGCGGCCAGCGTGGAGCCGCGCTGTACGGCACGCGTGGCGGCGGCTATTCGATGTTGCACGCGCGCGTTGCCGGGTGCCTCCACGGAGAGCAACTGCAGGTTGCCGGCAATCACCTGCAGCACGTTGTTGAAATCGTGCGCCACACCGCCGGTCAGGTTGCCGATGGCTTCCATCTTCTGCGCCTGGCGCAATTGCGCTTCCACTTCGGCGCGGGCCGACAGCGCATCGGCCACGCGTTGCTCCAGCGTTTCGGTCAACTGGCGCAGGGCCTGTTCGGCGGCCTGCCGTTCGCGCTCGGTCTGCACGCGCTCGGTGGTCTCCACCACGATGGCCAGCACGCCCGCCGGGCGGCCGGTGTCGTCGGGCAGCGGGCTGTAGTAAAGGTCCATCCACACGTCTTCGGGGCGGCCGTTGCGCAGCAGGACGAGTTCCTTGTCGCGGTACGAGAGTGTGCCGCCGCCCAGGCAGACATCCATGACATGGCGGTTGAAATCGGCCACTTCGGGCCAGCCCAGTTCAACGGGGCAGCCAAGAAGATAGGGATGACGCCCGCCGGCAAACTCGGCGTAGGCATCGTTGTAGACCATGTAGCCGTGGCGGCCCCACAGCATGACCAGCGGCACCGGGCATGCCAGCACCATCTGCACGGCCGCACGCAGGCTGGGGGGCCAGTCCTGGATCGGGCCCAGATCAGTGGAAGCCCAATCGAATGCCTGCACGCGCTGCGCCATCTCACCGCTCCAGCCGAGGCAGTCATGGTGATGCGCGAGAAACGGCATAAGGTCTCCTGTCCGGCGGGCAGCACAGTGCACCCGAGTTGAGGTCATTCTAGAAAATCGGGAGGCCGGCCGGTGTCGGCGACAGACGGCTCAAAAGCGACGTGGCGCACGCAGAAAACGTGCCTGAGCCGGCCAGCACGCTTGGCGCGCGGTGACTATCATGTGCATCCGTGCGCGCGCAGCAGCGCGGTTCGCACCCACGTTTCGCATCCACCACACGCCCACACTCGCCAGGAGATTCCATGAAGTTGATCGGCATGCTTGATTCCCCGTACGTGCGCCGCACGGCCATTTCGCTCAAGTTGCTCGGGCTGCCGTTCGAGCATGCGTCGGTGTCGGTGTTCCGGCATTTCGATCAGTTCAGCGCCATCAACCCGGTGGTCAAGGCGCCCACGCTGGTGTGCGATGACGGCACCGTGCTGATCGACTCCACGCTCATCATCGATTACGCAGAAGCGTTGTCGGGCCGCAGCCTGATGCCCGCCGCGATTGCCGAGCGCCAGCATGCGCTGCGCGTGATCGGCTTGGCGCTGGCCGCGTGCGAAAAGGCGGTGCAGATCGTCTATGAACACAACCTGCGCCCGAGCGAGAAAGTGCACGGGCCGTGGGTTGAACGCGTGCACAGCCAGTTGCTGGCGGCGCTGGAAGCGCTGGAAGCGGAGTGGAAGGACGCGCCGTTGCCCGTCGACCAGAACGAGCTGACGCAGGCCGGCGTGACGGTGGCCGTGGCCTGGGCCTTCATCCAGCTGATGGTGCCGGACCGCGTGCCGGCGGCGGACTATCCGCGCCTGGTGGCGTACTCGGCAGCGGCGGAGCAGTTGAGCGCGTTTCGCGAGTTGCCGATGGATGCGGTTTGATGCAGCGGCCGACGCGGAGCGCAGTCGTATCCGCGTCGGCCGCACCTGTCTATAGCTGATGTCAGGACGGGCGACCGCGACGCCCGTATGCCAGCGTCAGCACACCGGCAAGCATGGCGCATGCGCCCAGCAGCCCGACGCCCGCGGTCGCCGTGTGTGTCAGGTCCGTCAGCCACCCGATGGCGAAGGGGCTGACGAAGCCCGACAGGTTGCCAATGGCGTTGATGAAGCCGATGCCGGCAGCCGCTGCCACGCCGTCCAGGCGCGCGGTGGGCAGGTTCCAGAACAGCGGCAGCGCCGACAGGATGCCCGCCGAGGCCACCGTCAATGCGGCCATGGCGGGCACGAGCTGGTCGACGGTCAATGCGCTCACACAAAAGCCCGCACCGGCCACCAGCGCGCACGCGCCGACCAGCGTGCCCCAGTTGCGCCGCCTGTCGGCCTGCCGCGCCACCAGGTTCATGGCCACCATGGCCACCGCATACGGCACGGCACTCAACCACCCGACCGTGACGGTGCTGGCGATGCCGGCGGCGCGAATCACGCTCGGCAGCCAGAAGCTCACGCCATACAGGCCCGCCAGCAGCAGGAAATAGATCAGCGCAAACAGCAGGACCGTGCCGTTGAGGATGTCCGACGCGCGATGCAGCGGCGCCTGCGCCGGTGCGGCCTGCGCGAGATCCGCCTCCAGACGCGCCAGTGCATCGGCATTGAGCCAGCGCACTTCGCGCGGCCGGCTCGGCAAGAGGAAGAACACCAGCACGCCCACCAGCGCCGAGGGCAGCCCTTCGAGCACGAACATCCAGCGCCAGCCGGCGTGCCCGAGCTGCCCGTCGAATGCCGCCAGGATCCATCCCGACAACGGACCGCCCACGATGCCTGCCACGGCCGTGGCACTCATGAACAGCGTGGTCATGCGGCCGCGCCGGTGCGCCGGAAACCAGTACGTGAGATACAGCACGATGCCGGGAAAGAAGCCCGCTTCCGCCACGCCCAGGAGGAAACGCAGCACGTAAAACCCGGTCGTGCTCTGCACCCAGCCCATGGCCGCCGACAGCAGCCCCCACGACACCATGATCCGTGCGATCCAGGCGCGCGCCCCCAGCCGATGCAGCAGCAGGTTGCTCGGCACCTCGAAGAAGAAATAGCCGACGAAGAAGATGCCCGCGCCGAGCCCGTAGGCGGTGGCGCTCAGGCTCAGGTCGGCCGCCATCTGCAGCTTGGCGGTGCCGATGTTGACGCGGTCGAGGTAGGCCAACACCTGGGCCAGCAGCAGGATCGGCATCAGCCGCCAGGCGATGCGGCGGTAGATGGCGTCGAGTGCCGGATCGTCCGGCGTGGTGCGGGGCAGTGCGGGTGGCGTGGCGGCGGCAGGCGCAGGCTGCGCCAGCGCACCGGCGTGCGGGTGCGGGTTCATGTGGTCTCCTTGGGTGTTGTTGTGTGTGTTGCGGGGTGCGGTGCTGACTGACGGGCTAGGCGGGCGCCCGCGAGTCGGTCTTCTGGTACAGCGTCCGGTCGAGCGTTTCCACCAGCACGCAGCATTGCCACCAGGCGCCGGCGTCTGCGCGGGCGGCAATGGCATCGCGCAGAACGTCGTGGATCGTCGCGGCCATGTCGCGCTGCATCTGGGCGGGGCGCGGGTTGGTCAGCACCAGGCGGGCGACGACGAACTGCGCTTGGGCGTCGTCACCGGCAAGAAACGTCTCGGCGATGTGCACGCGGCTCTTGAGGTCGGTCAGCCGCGCGCTGCCGCGGTCGGCCAACTGCTGGTGGATCGTGCGCAACAGCGCGGGAAAGTCCAGGCGGCGTGCCAACGGCTCGGTCGCTTCGATCACGATATGCGGCATGGCAGTGCGTGCAGAGAGTGGGTAGGCGAGCAGCCGGGCGGCGGGCATGCAGCGCCGCCGCCGGGCCGACGTCAGATGGTTTCAGCCTCGCGCACGCTCAGCGGGCTCGCGGCCGTGTAGCGGGCGATCTCGTCCTTGCGCAGGAAGGCCACGCCGGGATGCTGCTTGGCGTAGCGGAGGAAGGCGTCCCATGCGCGCACCATCTGCGGCGTGCCGCTGATGCGGTCGTGCGCGCTGATCGACATCATGCGGCGGCGCGAGCCGGCTTCTTCGTAGAGCTGGTCGAAGTCGAGCTTGATCTGCTCGAGGAAGGCCGACGGCGAGTAGTTGCGGCCTTCGATCAGCAGGATGTCGTTGTTGCGCAGCGTGTAGGGCACGACCACGAAGTCGCGGCCGTTGACCTGTTCGATGAAGGGCTCGTCGCGGCTCAGGTCGTCGATGTGATACAGGTAGCCCAGCTCCTGCAGCAGCGACAGCGTGTTGGGGCCGCGTCGCAGCCAGTTGCAGTTGTAGCCCACGGGGCGCTGGCCCGTCACCGCCTCGACCATCGTCATGGCTTCGCTCAGGAAGGCGCGTTCCTGGGCGCGCGTCATGGCGTATTGCGAACTCCAGCGCGGGCCGTGCCCGGCGGCCTCGTGGCCGCGTGCGACGATCTCGCGCGCGAGTTCAGGGTGGCGCTGCGCCGCCTCGCCGATCATGTGCGAGGTCACCTTCACGCCGTGCCGGTCCCACAGATCGAGCATGCGCGGAATGCCCTCGCGGTAACCGTAGGCAAACCACGTGTTGGTGGCCGGGTCGGACGGCATGCTGGCCGGAAAGTCGATCTTGGGGAATGGGCTGTCGGTGCCTTTGGGCGGCTGGCCGCCGGCTTCGAACTGCATCGAGATGGAAATGACGAGGCGGATGCCGTCTGGCCAGAACTGGCCTGCGCTGGGCGCGCCCGCAGCCGCTGGGCCGCTGGCCCGCGGTGCTTGCGCGGCGGCGTTGCCGGCCAGCAGCGCGCCGGCAGCCAGGGCGCTTGCCCCGGCGCCTGCACGGCTGAGAAACGTGCGGCGACCAGCGTGCGGCCGGGCGGCAGCGGTGTCGACGCGAGCGTCGGTGGAGGGCGGGGTATCAGGCAGTCGGGTCATGGCGCAAGCGCGAACGTGAAAGACCGGGGCATGCTAGCCTTCGCGAAATCGCGGAAATACCGCTGCCAATAGGAAACATCCTTTCCGAAACACGAAGAATTGCCCCATGCTCGACAACCTGCCCGCGCTCATTTCGTTTGCCCGTATCGTTTCCGCCGGCAGCCTGTCGGGCGCGGCGCGCGAGATGGATTTGCCGCTGTCCGTCATCAGCAAGCGCCTGGCGCAGCTCGAAGCCGCCCTGGGCGTACGCCTGATCCAGCGCACCACGCGCCGTCAGACGCTGACCGAAGAGGGCGTGCTGTTCCACAGCCGCGTGGTGCGCATCCTCGATGAAATCGAACAGGCCGAGTCGCTGCTGATGCAGCGTCGCCAGGCCGTGAGCGGCCTGCTGCGCGTGACGGCGCCGGGCCAGCTCGGGCGACGGCGCATTGCGCCCATCGTGGCGGCGTTTCAGCGCGAGCATCCGCAACTGAGCGTGCAGCTGGAACTGACCGACGCCGTGGTCGACCTGATCGACAGCGGTTACGACATGGCCATCCGCTTCGGCGCGCTGACCGATTCGACGCTGATCGCGCGGCCGCTGGCGCCGAACTTCCGGGTGCTATGTGCCTCGCCGGCATACGTTGCCGAGCATGGTGCGCCGGTGCATCCGGCAGACCTGGTGCAGCATCGGTGCATCCTCATCGGTGATCAGCGCCGC
>NZ_VOSS01000112.1 GCF_007997035.1 Ralstonia sp. TCR112
AGCACCCGCCGCCGCTGCGGCACCCGCAGCACCGGCCGACAACGGCACACCGCCCGCGCCTGCCGCCATGGCGCCGGCACCGGCCGCGCGCCGTTTCGTGTCGATGGGCGAACAGCCCTTCCATGACTGACCCAACCGCACAACCTTCAAGGAGACGCATCATGAACATCACTTCGAAGCTGGCGCGGGCGGGACTCTGCAGCGCAATCGCTCTCACGCTGGCCGGATGCATGACGACCACGCCCGAGTACGACAAGCACTTCGGTGAAGCCCTCCGCTCGGTGCAGGCCATGCAGACGCTCAACCCGAATGCCTCGGCCAACACCGACCCGGTGACCGGCGTGGACGGACGTGCCGCCACCGCCGCCATGGATCGCTACAACACGCAGTTCGTCAAGCCGTCGGCCGATGTCAGCGCCTTCACGGTGGGCGTGGGATCGGGCAGCAGCCTGAATTCGCAGGACCGCTAGATCGCACTACGCAAGAACGCAGAAAGAGGAAAGCGCGCCGCCGCCCGCGGCGCGTCACCAGACGCTCACAGGAGCCAGGCCATGGCCAAGATCGCTCTCGTATCCGCCGACGAATCGCACCTGCAATACCTCGCAGGGTTGATTGCACAGGCCACCAGCCACGTCGTTCAGCGCACGTGCGCCGCTCCGGCCCAGGCACTCGGGCAGCCGGGGCTTGCGCAGGGCGCGGATCTGCTGATCCTCGAAGCGGCCAGCTTCAGCACCGACGACATCCAGCAACTGCGTCGCCTGACGACGGACCGCCCAGACACGCTGTGCATGCTGCTGACGGAGAACCCGTCTGCCGACCTGCTGATGCGTGCCATGCGCGCTGGCGTGCAATGCGTGCTGCCGTGGCCGCCCGACGCGCACGAGTTTCGCGACGAGCTGCAGCGCTGCACGAGCCACGCGCTGTCCGGTCCGCGCAACGAAGGCCAGGTGCTGTCGTTCCTGTCGTGCAAGGGCGGCAGCGGCACCACCTTCACCGCGGCCAACTTTGCTCACGTGCTGAGTGCACGGCATGGCAAGCACGTGCTGCTGGTCGATCTCTGCCAGCAATACGGCGACGCCGCCTTCCTGGTGACGGACCAGACCCCGCCGGCAACGCTGGCCAATGTCTGCAACCAGATTGACCGGCTCGATGCCGCCCTGCTCGATACCTGCGTCACGCATGTCGGCCCCGACTTCGACGTCCTGTCGGGCGCTGGTGACCCGATCAAGGCCGGCGAGATCAAGGCGATGCATCTGGAACGCCTGCTGACGCTGGCTGCATCCATGTACGACGTGGTGGTGTTCGACCTGGGGCAGGACATCAACCCGGCGTCGATCCTGGTGCTGGATCACAGCAGCGCGATTTACGCCGTGCTGCAACTGAACCTCGCCTACCTGCGCGCCGGCCGCCGGCTGATGGAGATCTGCAACTCGCTCGGCTATCGCGCGGAGCGGCTGAAGCTCGTCGTGAATCAGTACGACAAGCGCGTGCCGTTCACGCAGAACACCATGGAAAGCGCGTTCGGCATGCCCGTCGCGCATGTGCTGCCGTATGACCCGACCCCGGTGCGCGACTCCGTCAACCAGGGCCGGCCCGTGCTGGAGGTGGCCGAGAACAGCCAGATCAGTCGTGCGCTGACGGACATGGCGCGCCAACTGTTTCCTGCCACGCAGCCCCAGCGCGACGGCCTGCTGCGCAAGCTGTTCGGCCATGCCAACCAAGTGCCGGCGCCCGTGCGCGCCTGACGCGTGCCTAACCCATCGATCGATCGCGTGGAGCCCATCATGTCATTGCGAGAACAACTCTTTCAGCAAGCCGGCGAGGCGCTACCGCAACGCGTTGCGTACGCCAATGGCTCGAACGGCCACACCAGCGCGGCCTATCAGCAGGTGGCGCAGGATGTGCACCAGATCATCATCGACCGCGTGGAACTGAGCCGCCTGCAGCAGCTCACGCCCGAGCAGATCAAGCGCGAACTGGCGCAACTGGTCGAACGCATCGTCGACGAAGGCAAGCACCAGCTCAATGAGAGCGAACGCCGCCGCCTCGTCTCCGACGTGCAGGACGAGATGCTCGGCTACGGCCCCCTCGAACCGCTGCTGGCCGACCCGACCGTCTCCGACATTCTCGTCAACACGCACAAGTACGTGTACGTGGAACGCCGCGGCAAGCTCGAGCTGACCAGCGTGACCTTCCACGACGACGCCCACCTGATGCGCGTGATTGAAAAGATGGTGTCGCGCGTCGGCCGCCGCATCGATGAATCCAGCCCGATGGTCGATGCGCGGCTGCCCGACGGCTCGCGTATCAACGCGATCATTCCGCCTTCGGCGATCGATGGGCCGCTGCTGTCGATCCGGCGTTTTTCCGTCAACCCGCTGACGATCCAGGACCTGGTCAACTTCCGCACGATGACGCCGGAAATGGCGCAACTGCTCGATGCGATGGTCAAGGCCAAGCTGAACATCCTGATCTCGGGCGGCACGGGCAGCGGCAAGACCACGTTGCTGAACATCCTGTCGGGCTACATCCCGGCAAACGAACGCATCGTCACCATTGAAGATGCGGCCGAACTGCAACTGCGTCAGAACCATGTGCTGCGCCTGGAAACGCGCCCCGCCAACATCGAAGGCCGTGGCGAGATCACGCAGCGCTCGCTGGTGAAGAACGCACTGCGGATGCGGCCCGATCGCATCATCCTCGGCGAAGTGCGCGGTGCAGAAGCGCTCGACATGCTGCATGCGATGAACACCGGACACGAAGGGTCGCTCGCCACGATCCACGCGAACACGCCGCGCGATGCACTCACCCGGCTCGAAAACATGGTCAGCATGGCGGGCCTGCAACTGCCGCCCAAGACGATGCGCCAGCAGATCACCTCGGCGCTGACGGTGGTGGTGCAGGTCACACGCCTGACCGACGGCAATCGCAAGCTGGTGAGCGTGCAGGAAATCACGGGCATGGAAGGCGAAGTCGTGAACATGCAGGAGATTTTCACCTTCCGCCGCAAGGGCATCGACGCGGACGGCCGCATCAAGGGCCACTTCTGCGCGACGGGCGTGCGGCCCAAGTTCTCGGAACGTCTGCAGGCTTTCGGCATCCATCTGCCCGAAACGCTGTACGACCCCTCGGTGCAATACGAGGTCTAAAGGAGAACCGACATGGACACCATGGTGATCGGTTTCACGCTCTCGGTTTTCGTGGCCATCGTGCTGGGCGTATCGGGGGTGTATCTGTGGTGGGACAGCCGCCACAGCCAGACGGCGAAACGCCTGAGCCAGCGGCTGAAGATGGCCCTGCTCAGCAGCGCACGGCACGGCGCCGACGAGAGCATCCTCAAGCAGCGCGTGCTGGCGGAATCGCCGGAAGTGGCGGCACTGCTTGGCAAGCTGCCGCGCGTCAACCGGCTCGACCTGCTGTTGCTGCAATCGGGGCTGGATTGGTCGGTCGCGCGGTTTCTGGCACTGACGCTGATCGTGCCGGTGGCGGTGGTTATCGGTATCTCGGCGCTCAATCCGCCCTGGGTGGCCTCGGTTGCGCTGGCCGCGGCGGGTGCCTCGCTGCCGCTGTTCTATGTACTGCATCGACGCACGCGCCGACTGATGAAGCTCGAAGCGCAGCTGCCGGAAGCGACCGACCTGATCAGCCGTGCGCTGCGTGCCGGCCACTCGCTGCCGAGCGCGCTGGAAATGGCCGGCGATGAACTGCCGCAGCCGATCGGCGCAGAACTGGCGATGGTGTTCGGCCAGATCAACTACGGCGTCACGCTCAATGACGCGCTGGCCGGCCTGATCGACCGCGTGCCGGTGGACGACCTGCGCTACCTGGTGATCGCCATCCTCATCCAGCGCGAATCGGGCGGCAACCTGGCCGAGATCCTGGACAACGTCGGCTCGCTCATCCGCAAGCGGCTGCAATTGCTCGACAAGGTGCGCGTGCTGTCGGCAGAAGGCCGGCTCGGGGGCTGGATCCTGACCGCGCTGCCGCCCGGCATGGCAGTGGTGGTCTACCAGTTGAACCCGGAATTGATGTCCACGCTGTGGAAAGACCCGACCGGCATTCACATGATGTGGACCGCCATCGTGATGACCTGCGTGGGCGTGTTGTGGATCCGCCAGATCGTACGCATCCACATCTGACACGACATCAGCGCCACAGCGCACAGAACAGAATTCGGAGGCGGGGGCAACCCTGAACGGACATGCAGATCGCACAGACAGTCTTGCTTGGCGGCACGTTCATCATCGTTTTTGGCGCGGTGCTGGTGGCGCTCAATGTGCTGCGGCCGAGTGCGCTGCAGCGGCGTCTCGGGCAAATCGACCGTGAAGCGCCGAGCCTCGTGCCGCAGGACACCTCCAACAACTGGCTGCACAAGATCAGCCAGATCGCCAAGCCGCTCGCCAAGGCGTCGCTGCCCAAGGACGGCTGGGACGCGTCCGACCTGCGTACGCGCTTCGTGCATGCCGGCTGGCGCTCGCCGGATGCACCTGCCATCTACTTCGGCATCAAGACGCTGCTGGCGATCGGGCTGCCGCTGTTGCTGTCGATGGCGTTGCTCGGCCGCTTCGATGCCAACCACCAGAATGAGTTCCTGAGCGTGCTGTTCGGCGCCGCACTGCTTGGCTTTTACTTGCCGAACATCGCGCTGCGCATGAAGATCCGCCGCCGCCAGCGCGACATCTTCGAAGCGTTTCCGGACAGCCTGGACCTCATCATGGTGTGCGTCGAAGCGGGCCTCGGGCTGGATGCCGCCGTGCTGCGTGTGGTGGAAGAAATGCGCACCGCCCGCCCCGCGCTGGCCGAAGAGTACGAACTGCTGACACTTGAATTGCGTGCCGGCCTCGCCCGTGAAAAAGCGCTGCGCAACCTGGCCGCCCGCACCGGCGTCGAAGACGTCAGCATGCTGGTGGCCATGCTGATCCAGGCCGACCGCTTCGGCACCAGCGTGGCGGAATCCCTGCGCGTGCATTCGGACATGCTCCGCACCAAGCGCCACATGCTGGCCGAAGAACGCGCCGCCAAGATCGGCACCAAGATTCTCTTCCCGCTGATCTTCTGCATCTTCCCGTCGCTGTTTGTCGTGCTGCTGGGCCCTGCCGCCATCCAGGTGATCGGCGCACTGCGCTCGGTCGCGGCCCAACAGTAAGTCGAAGTCAAACAGCGGACCCGCCATCGCTTCAAGGAGACCATCATGCGCTCCCGTGCCTTTCAACGTAACGCGCACCGCCCTGCCCGCACGCGCAAGATGCGCGGCGCTGCCGGCGTCGAGTTCGCCCTGGTCTTTCCGATCCTGCTGCTGGTGGTGTTCGGCATCGTCGAATTCGGTGCGGCGTGGTACGACAAGGCCGTCATCACCAACGCGAGCCGCGAGGCGGCGCGGGCGGGCGTGGTGTTCAGCTCGCCGGCGCCGACGAGCACCAAGATCCAGAGCGTGGCCACCAACTACTGCCAGAACCGACTGGTCACGTTCGGCGCCGCCTCCAACTGCACGGTCGGCGCAGTCACCACGTGCTCGGCCACCGGTAACCCGCTCACCGTCACGGTGTCGTACACGTTCACCGGCCTCGTGCTGGGCAAGCTGGCGCCGTTCACCGGATCACTGGCGATGAGCGCGCAGACCACCATGCTCTGCGAGTAACCCGCAGCTCCTGCACTGTGCGAGGTATGCCATGACCAAGCGAGCCCTTTCTCTACGGCAACGCGGCGCGGTCGGAATGATCGCCCCGATGTTGCTGGTCGTCTTCCTGTCGGTCGGTGCCATCGCCGTCGACGTCGCGCACCTGTATGTGGTGCGCAATGAGCTGCAGAACGCCGCAGATGCCGCCGCGCTGGCCGGCGCCGCGGGCCTCTTTCCAGCCAACCCGACGCCGCAATGGAGCAACGCCGTCACCAAAGGCAGCAACGCTGTCACGCTGAATGCGTCCGACGGCAAGACCCTTGCCACTGGCACCGTCACGGCCGGCTACTGGAACCTGACGGGCTCCCCCGCCGGCATGCAGGCGCAAACCATCACGCCGGGTACCAACGACGTGCCGGGCGTGCAGGTCACCATCGCCCGCAGCTCAGGCAACAACGGCGGGCCTGTCGCTGGCTGGCTCACATGGGTGTTTGGTGGCGGCACGGCAGACATCCGCGCCACGGCGGTCGCCGTCATTGCCGCGCCCGGCAGCGCCAATCCTGGCGCGCTCTTTCCGGTGGCGCTCAACAAGTGCCTGTTCGATCTGTACTGGAACTACACCACCAACCAGCCGCTGCTCGATCCGTCGACCGGCAAGCCGTACGTGATCGACATCGACGCGAGCTACCCCGCAAGCAGCCCGACCTGCGCCAGCGGCGAGTGGACCGGCTTTGGTGGCGCCACCGATGCCAACACCGAGAAAGGCCTGGTCACGAGCGGCAACCCGACCACCATCAATATCGGCGACACCATCAACATCTCCACCGGCGTGAAGACCAGCGTCTACGACGCCATTCCCGCGCTGCCCTATACCGTGACGATGCCCGTGGTGGCCAACGTCGTCCCCGGTTCTAGCTCGCCGGTAGTCGCGTTTGCCGGCTTCACCATCACGAAGATCTTCACCAACGGCACGCACTCCTACCTCGAGGGCAACTTCACGACCAACACGAAGGTCAGCGGCGGCGGTTCCGGCACCAACTACGGCGCTTACGTGCCACCGCGCCTCGCGAACTAGGCATGCAGACCATTCACGAGGAAAGCGCCATGGGCCAGTCGTCACAACCCGAACACGAGCCGCCGAAGGCCGATCGCCACTGGATCAACGCCAACACGGTGCGCAAGAGCAGCAAGCTGATGCTGGCGGTGTTCGTGCTGATCTTCGCGCTGGGCGCCTGGGTGACGAACGGCTTCACCGATACGCGCATCACCGGGCCGGCGTCGGACTTCTCGGTGTTCTGGGGCGCCTCGCACATCGCCTTGCACGAGCATCCGCTGCACGCTTACGACATCGACAAGATCATGGTGGTGATCAACCAGTACGGCACGCTGGAAGCCGGCAGCGAGCGCATTCTGCCGTGGCTGTATCCGCCGACCTTCCTGCTGGTGGTGCTGCCGTTGTCGCTGTTGCCGCTGTGGCCGAGCTACCTGCTCTTCATGCTGGCCACCGGTTGGCTCTATGTGAAGGCCACGGTCGGGCTGCTCGGCGACAAGGTCGATGCGCGTCAGCGCGCGTGGATGTCGGTGGTCAGCTCGCCGGCCGTGTTTGTGACGGTGCTGATGGGGCAGAACTCCATGCTTACCGCCGGGCTGGCCGCTACGGCCGTGGCGTGGCTCGACAAGCGGCCCGTGTTGGCGGGTGTGGCCGTTGGCCTGCTCGCCATCAAGCCGCAACTCGCGCTGCTGTTTCCGGTGGTGCTGCTCGTCACCCGCGCATGGAAGACGATGGCCAGCGCGGCAGTCACCGCCGTGCTGTTCGCGGCCATCAGCATTGCCGTCTGCGGCTGGGACACGGTGCCCGCCTTCTTTCAGAGCGCGCACTGGGCCGAGACCAACCTGGTCGAACAAGGCGGCACCGCGTGGTATGTCATGCCAACGTTCCTGGCGGCGGCGCGTGCAGCCGGCATCGGCATCAAGCTGGCTTACGCGATCCAGATGTCGACGGCCATGCTGGCGCTGCTGGCCACCGCCATCGTGTGGCGCCGCACGGCAGATACGGGCCTGCGTATTGCAGCGCTGGCCACCGCCACGCTGCTGATCTCGCCGTATGTGCGTGCGTATGAGCTGACTTGGCTGGTCGTGGCGATTGCAGGCTACGTCGGCCATGGCATTCGCTTCGGCCTATCGAGCATGGAGCGCGGGGTACTGGTTGCGGCGTGGCTGCTGCCGGTGTTCGAGTTCACCAATCCGCTCTTTCATCTGCCACAGGTCGGGCCGTTCTTCCTGGCGGCGATGATGGCATTGATCGTGCACCGAACGCTCACGCACGCACGGGTGCACACCGCTGCCAAGCCCGCCCTCTCAGCCGTAGCAGGCGTGCCGGCAGCGGTCAACACAAGCACCGGCGCATAACCATCGACAGACCAGCCATAGGTCTGCACGCCGTCATCAAAGTTTGGGGGAAGTCATGCAGCCGAACCATCAAGACCCACACGACACGCCACTGCTTTCCCTCGTCGTGCCGTTCTACAACGAAGGCGATGCGCTGCATCTGTTCTTCGCCCGCGTGGTGCCGATCCTGGAAGCGATCGACAGCATGCACTTCGAGATCGTGTGCGTGAACGACGGCAGTGCAGACGACACGCTCGCCAAGCTCGTCGCCGTATCGCAGGCCGACGCCCGCATTCGTGTGGTGGACCTGACGCGCAATTTCGGCAAGGAAGCCGCACTCACCGCGGGGCTGGACGAAGCACTTGGCGATGCCGTCATCCCCATCGACGCCGACCTGCAGGATCCGCCGGAGCTGATCCCCACGCTGGTCGCGCACTGGCGCAAAGGTGCTGAGGTCGTGCTGGCGCAGCGCGCCAACCGCGCCTGCGATTCGTTCCTCAAGCGCGTGACAGCCGCCGCTTATTACCGCATCCACAACCGCCTGTCCGACCTGAAGCTGCCCGAAAACGTGGGCGACTTCCGGCTCATGGACCGCGCCGTGGTCAACGCGCTCAAGCAACTGCCGGAGCGGCACCGCTTCATGAAGGGCCTGTTTGCATGGGTCGGTTTCAACACGGTCATCGTGCAGTACGAGCGTGAGAAACGCAGCGCGGGCACGTCAAAGTTTTCCGGCTGGCGGCTCTGGAACTTCGCGCTGGAAGGCATCACGAGTTTCAGCACCTTGCCGTTGCGCAGCTGGACGTACCTTGGCGCGCTGGTTGCCGCGCTGGCCTTCTGCTATGGCGCTTTCATCATCCTGCGCACGATGATCTTCGGCGTGGTGGTGCCGGGCTACGCCTCGGAGCTGTCGCTGATGCTGTTCTTCGGCGGGTTGCAGATGATCGGTCTGGGAATGATCGGCGAATACGTCGGCCGCATCTATGACGAAGCGAAGGGCCGCCCCATCTACTTGGTCAAGCGCCGCTATCAGGAGCGCCGCCCGCGCAGCCGCGTCCCGAGCGTCAACAACCGGCAGGTGATCCCGATTGCGAGCGCTCGCCCGCGCCAGCCGCAAGGAGAACGCCAGCGCAGCCACGCGGCACGGCGCTGATGCCGACCGGAGACGCATCATGCGACATGCAGAATCGAGCGTCATGAACGCATTGGCAGGCGTGCTTCCGCTGCCGGATCGCATGTTGCTGATCCGCGTGTTCCGCTTTGGGGTGTCTGGGGTCGTCGCCACCGGCGTGCATGTGGCGATCGCCACGGCGCTGATCAGCGGCGTCTCGGCAACGCAGGTCACCGCCAACGGCGCCGCGTTTGTCTGCGCCAATGTGTGCTCGTACCTGCTCAATGCCCTGTGGAGTTTTTCGGCCAAACCGGCGCGCGCCAACTTCCTGCGCTTCTACGCCGTCTCGCTGTTGGGCCTCGCGCTGACGCTGGCAATTTCGTGGTGCGCGCAGACATTGGGCCTGAGCTATTGGGCGGGGCTGGCGGGCATCCTATCGACGGTGCCACCGCTAACCTTCATGCTGCACCGGTTCTGGACGTTCCGCTGACGCAGCTGCTTGCTCCGGGTCAGTCGGCGTCGCCGCTGTCGCTGCCGCCGTGCGTGCGGTCGAAGCGGCGCAGCGTGTCGATGCGCTCGCGCGTAAGCGGGTGCGACGAGAAGAACGCCGAGGCGTCGTCATCGCTGGCGGCGTCGGGCTTCTTGGCGGCATCTGCCTTGCGCGTGCCGCCGTGCGTGTCTTCCAGCGCCTGCAGCACATCGGCAAACGCGCCGACGGACAAGCCGTTCTCCTGCAGCAGCAGCGCGGCATAGCGGTCGGCATCGCGCTCGTAGTCACGCGAATAGCGCAGCGTCAGCAGAGCCGCCGGCACGCCCGACAGGATCGTCGAGACATCGCCAAACAGCAGCGCCGCCGTTGCCCCGATGGCCGACGACTGAATCACCTGCCGCAACCCGTGGCGATATTCAACGTGCCCAGCCTCATGCGCCAGCACACCCGTCAGGCCATCGCCCTCGCCCACCAGCTTGACCAGTGCGTCGGTCACGACGATGTCGCCGCCGGGCAGCGCAAAGGCATTGGCGCCGATGTCGGCATCCCGAAACACGATGTGATACGTATGCGTGGCCTGCGGCGGCCTGTGCAGCGCTGCAAACCGTGCGCGGATGCGGTCCTGCTGCGCGACGGGCAGCTTGCTGGGCCGGAGCCAGCGTTCGTCCATGGCTTTGAGCGTGCTGCGCCCCAGCTGTGCCTCGGCGCGCTGCGGCACCATATTGGCCACCACCTTGGCGCCCCACGGCAAGCCGTAGCGATACCCCAGCGCCAGCACCACCACCATGGTCAGCAGCGCGCCCAACGCCAGCTTCCAGCTGTTCTGCGCCAGCACGACCCACCCTTCGCGATAGCCGGTGCGATGCAGCAGCGCATTCAGCGAGGTTTGCTCCGCCGGGTCGTTGACCTCGCAGAAGGCGCCGTCCTCGAACGTAATCAGACGCGGAGCATGCTTGACGCGCTCCGAGACCCGCAGCGTAGACAGCGGCGCACGGCGCAGTGGCGTCCCCTCGGGGTCGAACAGCACCGCCTCGCCCGCCTCGACGGCAAGGCGCACGGGTTGCGCGCGCGAGGTACGGCCGTCGAAGTAGGTCGCGAGAATCACAGCGGGGTGCCTTTGCCTTGCAGCGCGTTTACAGCGCGATATCGATGTCGTACCAGTCCACCGTGGCGTCGCCCAGGGCGCTTACCTTGGTAGTCTCGCCGGCCACGAAGGTGTCGAGCGAGCCCGACGCAAACATCGTCACGGATTCCAGCTTGTAGCGTGCAGTGCGCACACGTGCAAACGGCGTGAACAGGCCGACGGTGATCACGATCATCACCGCGTTCGATACGAAGATCCAGAACAGCTTGCCAGCACCCACCTGGCTCTGAAAGCGGTGCGCGCCCAGCGTCGTGTTGCTCCACACCAGGTTCTGCAGGCGCGACAGGACGTACGGCGTCAAGAACAGCATCGCCGCATACATGAACAAGCCGATGACGATGAAGCCGAAGATCTGACCAATACCAGGCGCACGATGGAACGACACCCCCAGCAGCAGCGACAGCACACCAGCCACCACAACGGCCAGCACCGCCAGACCGAATGTGCGCAGATAGACGCCGTAGAAATTGCCCGGCGTGGCCGAGAAATCAAACGGCACGGTGCCGAAGCGCGTGTTCTTGTGCTGATAGCGCTTGAAACGCTGATGCGCCAGCGGCGCCAACAGGTACAGCGAAAACACGCTCAGGATCGGCCACACCAGGAACACCATGTAGCCCTCGGCATCCTTGCCCGTAAAGGCGAAGCGCAGCCCGCGGTAGCTGGAGTTGGCCATGCGGAAGCGCAGCGAGCGTACGAGCAGCCACGGGAACGCAGCCGCCATCAACGCAAGCAGTACCAGCCCCACCGCAGCTGACGAATGGCCGAGCAGGTTGAACGCCAGCGCCAGCACGAAAATGATCGCCCGGCCCTTGAGAATGGCGATCGGGCTGCCGTGATAGTCGAAGCTGGACCCGGCCAGCTGGGTGTTGCGATAGAAATACTGCAGCGTGCGCACCTTTGCCCAGGCCGAATAGATGCCGAGCGTGACGATGGTCAGCAGCAGGTTGATAATCCAGATGCGGAAGTATTCCGAGCCGCTGCCGATAAAGCGCAGCCGCAACGGTTCCGGCGCAGCTGGAGCGGGGGCGCCGCCCAGGACGGACTCGCGTGCGATGTCGTTCATCTGTTTTCCCTTCCCTGAGTTGTTGTCGTGCCCCGCTTCAGGACGCGTATCGATATTCAACGACGCTGAGGCTCGCGGGTGGGCCGATTGTAGCGAAGCACACTGCATTGCTGCGTTAACACCGTCTTAACAAATGCAGGCAACAAAAAACCCCGAGGGCTCGCACCCACGGGGTTTTTTGCTTGGAACAGCCATCCCGGAGGATGCCGGGCCAGGGCCGGTACGGCAAATTACATCATGCCGTCCATGCCGCCCATGCCACCCATGCCGCCCGGCATTGCCGGAGCTGCATCGTCCTTCGGCAGTTCTGCCACGGCGCAGTCCGTCGTCAGCATCAGCGAAGCGACCGAAGCGGCGTTCTGCAGCGCGGTGCGGGTCACCTTGGTCGGGTCCAGCACGCCCATTTCCACCAGGTCACCGTACTCGCCGGTGGCGGCGTTGTAGCCGTAGTTGCCCGAACCTTCGATCACCTTCGACACCACAACCGAAGCCTCGTCGCCAGCGTTGGTGACGATCTGGCGCAGCGGCTCTTCCATGGCGCGCAGCACGATCTTGATGCCGGCGTCTTGGTCAGCGTTGGCACCCTTCAGACCGGAGATCAGTGCACGGGCACGCAGCAGTGCAACACCGCCACCTGCCACGATGCCTTCTTCCACGGCAGCGCGGGTCGCGTGCAGAGCATCTTCCACGCGGGCCTTCTTTTCCTTCATTTCGACTTCGGTGGCAGCACCAACCTTGATCACGGCAACACCGCCGGCCAGCTTGGCCACGCGCTCTTGCAGCTTCTCACGGTCGTAGTCCGAGGTCGCTTCTTCGATCTGGGCACGCACTTGCTTCACGCGGGCTTCAATGTTGCGGGCATCGCCTGCGCCATCGATGATCGTGGTGTTTTCCTTGCCGATTTCAACGCGCTTGGCTTGGCCCAGATCGTTCAGGGTTGCCTTTTCCAGGGTCAGGCCGACTTCTTCAGCGATGACCTGGCCGCCCGTCAGGATGGCGATGTCTTCCAGCATGGCCTTGCGGCGGTCGCCGAAGCCCGGAGCCTTGACGGCAGCGGTCTTCAGGATGCCGCGGATGTTGTTCACCACCAGCGTTGCCAGGGCTTCGCCTTCGACGTCTTCAGCGATGATCAGCAGCGGACGGCCAGCCTTGGCCACTTGTTCCAGCACCGGCAGCAGGTCGCGGATGTTGCTGATCTTCTTGTCGAACAGCAGCACGAACGGGTTGTCCAGCTGAACAACTTGCTTTTCCGGGTTGTTGATGAAGTACGGCGACAGGTAGCCGCGGTCGAACTGCATGCCTTCCACGACGTCCAGCTCGTCGGCCAGCGACTTGCCGTCTTCCACGGTGATCACGCCTTCCTTGCCGACCTTGTCCATGGCTTCAGCGATGCGCTGGCCGATGGATTCGTCGCTGTTGGCCGAGATGGCGCCAACTTGAGCGATTTCCTTGCTGGTGGTCGTCGGCTTGCTGATCTTCTTCAGCTCTTCAACAGCGGCCGTCACGGCCTTGTCGATGCCGCGCTTCAGGTCCATCGGGTTCATGCCGGCGGCAACATACTTCATGCCTTCGCGCACGATCGACTGGGCCAGCACCGTTGCGGTGGTGGTGCCGTCACCGGCGTTGTCGCTGGTCTTGGAAGCGACTTCCTTGACCATTTGCGCGCCCATGTTCTGCAGCTTGTCCTTCAGCTCGATTTCCTTGGCGACCGACACACCGTCCTTGGTCACGGTCGGGCCACCGAAGCTGCGCTCCAGCACCACGTTGCGGCCCTTCGGGCCCAGGGTCACCTTCACTGCGTTGGCGAGAATGTTCACGCCTTCGACCATCTTGGCACGTGCGGCGTCGCCGAACACTACGTCTTTAGCTGCCATCTTGAGAATCTCCGAGATCTTTGGATGTTGCCCGCGCGCTCAGTCAGCGGCGCCGGCAATGAGGATTGGGTTACGGGTAAGCGGTGCGGCGCAGCGCGTGCTTACTTTTGCACCACGGCCATGATGTCTTCTTCGCGCATGACCAGGACTTCCTGACCATCCACCTTGACGCCCTGGCCGGCGTACTTGCCGAACAGCACGCGGTCACCGACCTTCACGTCCAGCGCAATCGCATTGCCCTTGTCGTCTTTCTTGCCCGGGCCGACGGCCAGCACTTCGCCTTGATCCGGCTTTTCAGCGGCGGCGTCAGGGATGACGATGCCCGAAGCGGTCTTGGTTTCGTTGTCCAGGCGCTTCACGATCACGCGGTCGTGCAAAGGACGCAGGTTCATACACAACTCCTCAATGCAAAGTGAGTGTTTATTCACAAAACGCGCCGCAGAACGCGGCGCCTCGGGAAAGCATCGGGGACTGGAGGTTTGTTAGCACTCCTGTCCGGCGAGTGCTAATTATAGGGACGGGGTATTACGATTTCAAGAACGGGGGGAGCAGAAGTTTGTTGTCGAGATTCACTCAATCTGGAACTTTGGTCACTCAATTTGGAACTCTCGAGCGTGGGCAAATATCTTCAGACCAAGAAATTCCTTGTATTTCAGTCAGTTACGTGGTGTCCGCTAGACCTCAAACGGATATCCAGCCCCCGACCCGACGCAGATTTACGGGAAAGCTGGCAAGCGAAACAGGCCCGCGGACGCGCTACCCCGTGAAGAGAGAGGGGACAATCGGCGCAGCGGAACACCGCGCAGGCCCGCATCTACACCCCCTGTAGTGATCTTGCCGCCGCTTCGGGTGGCTATGTGGGAGCACTCAGGTCCTCCAAACTTTGATATCCCTCCCGACCGGATGGCCAGCAGTCGCGCGTTTGTCATCGAGCAACTGGCGGACATGATGGAGAGCAAGTCCACTGTGACACCCACCACGCAGCCTTGGCAAAAGGAGACGGCGTGACGAGGCACATCGCCAGCTGATTCCGTGGCTCAGATGGGCGACAAGCGAAATGCACTTGCCCCGGGCAAACTCAAATCGCCACGTTACCCTGCGCGCAATCGCTCCACCAGCAACCGGAATGCGGCGGAGTTGTTTTTGCGGGTGGGGTAATACAGGTGGTAACCAGAGAACGGTGGGCACCAATCCTCCAATAGCCGCACGAGCCGGTCGCTGTGAATCATCTGTGCAGCGTGGTCCTCAATCAAGCACGCAATGCCATGCCCATCGGCCGCCGCAGCGAGGATCATGTCGGGGTCATTGAAGACAAGTTGCCCGCCCACGCGCACCTTCAATTCCTGGCGTCCCTTTCTGAATTGCCAGGCATAGAGCCCGCCGCTGCCGGGCAGACGGAAATTGATGCATGCGTGCTGCGCCAGGTCCCGCGGCGTTTTCGGGATGCCGTGACGGGCAACATACTCAGGCGCCGCGACAACAGCCAGACGCAGGTCGGGGCCGATTCTGACGGCAACCATGTTGTCCGCAACGAGTTCACCCAGCCGGATACCCGCATCAAACCTGTCACGCAAGAGATCGCGCAGCGCGGCGTCTGTGCTGACCTCAACCTCGACGTCTGGGTAGTCGGTCGCAAACGTGCGCAGCGCGGGCCATAGCAACGCGGTTGCGGCGTGCCGGGGCGCGGTGATCCTGATGCTTCCGCTCGGGGTCTCGCGCAACGATCCGACTGCACCAAGGCTTGCGTCGATGGCTTCGAAGGCCGGTTTCAGGCCTTGCAGAAACACTTCACCCGCTGCAGTCAGAGCAACGCTGCGGGTAGTGCGGGTGAGCAGGCGCACGCCAAGCCGGGTTTCGAGCCGCCGCAAGGTATGGCTGAGCGCAGATTGCGACGTGGACAGTCGCGCTGCCGCCCGGGTGAAACTTTTCTCTTCTGCAATTGCGACGAAGGCGTTCAGGTCGATCAAATCATCGCGTTCCATCGTAGGCCGCCCACATTTATGAATGGCCAATATAGCTGTTTTGTATTTTTATCTCTTAATTTCAACAGTGCGGGCAACGACAATGGTTACGTAGAAGCCAATTGACCGAGGATGGCGTCAGCACTTGGCGAGCGTCCTCCAAATAAGGAGCCCTCCGTATGAACAACGTCTCACGCCGCACGTTCCTGGCGCGCACGACACTGGCAGCAGCTACCGCGTATGGCGTTTCAAGAAGCGCAGCAGCGGAAAAGGCAGTTGCCGCAACCACAGCCTCTGTTGCATCCGCGACTTCGCATCCCATGGCCCAAAACACTGCACCGGCTGTGTACAGACATGCCGTAGGCGAAATCGAATTGCTTTCTGTCACCGATGGGTCGGTCACGTTCCCACGCAGGGATGACTTTGTTTCCAACATCCCGCCGGCGACGGTGGCACGCGCGCTGCATGAGGCATTTTTTCCTACCGATGCCATCACGCTGACCTTCACGCCTGCTGTGGTGAAAACGCAAGGGCAGCTTGTCGTCATTGACACCGGGTTGGGCGAGGCGGCATTCCGGCAGAGCCGTGGCGTAGGCGGTCAGTTCCACACCAACCTGGCGGCGGCCGGCCACAGTGCGGCGGCGGTCGACAAGGTACTGATCACCCATTTCCATGCGGACCACATTGGCGGCTTGGTGACCGCAGACGGGAAGCCGGCGTTTCCCAACGCCGAGATCTGGGTGTCGGATGCCGAATATGGCTTTTGGATGGACTCCGCGCAGATGGCCCGCGCAACGTCAGAAGGCATGAAGGCAAACTTCGAGCGCGCCCGTCGCATATTTGGAATTCTGGGCAACAGCGTGAAGCAGTTCCAGCCCAATGCAGAAGTCGCCCCAGGTGTCACAGCCTTGGCGACACACGGTCATACACCGGGGCACACGTCGTTCGTTGTGGCATCGGGCACCGACAAAGTTCTGATCCAGGGGGATGCGACCACGCACCCCGCGCTATTCATTCGCCACCCGGGGTGGCACGGCGCCACAGACATGGACCCCGCCATGGCAGAGAAGGCGCGCCGCACGCTGTACGACAAGGCTGTGGCGGAAAGGATGCTGGTGCACGGGTTCCACTTCCCGTTCCCAGCGCTCGGCCATCTGGTACAAGATGGTGACGGCTACCGGATGATCCCGGTGATGTGGAATCCGCCACCCCTATCGCCATCAGCGTGACTGCCGTTCCTTACTTGCGCGGCGCGCCATCGGCCTCTACGGCAGGGCGCCACGCAAAGGCCTCCCCGGCCGTCGCGACCGTACCGATACCCGGATACGGAAAGTGCGGTGCAAAGATGGTTTCGTGAGACGCCGCAAGCCGTGTCAGCGTTGCCCGGCGGTTGTCCTTGGCGACTTGCGGCTCGCTGTCAAAGCCCATCGTCCATTCCGGCTTCTGCAAGGAGATGATGGCGCTGTGGGCGGCGTCCCCGATGTCGAGCAGACGGCTGCTGCCCGAGACGATCTCATAGCCCACATGCCCGGGCGTATGTCCTTTCAGCGGAACGGACGTGATGGACGGCGTCACCTTGGCCCCGGTGTCAAACGGCGTGACTTGCGGCCCAATGGCCTTGGTAAGTTCCGCCATGCCGGGCTGCTTCTGCAAGGCGGCCCAATCGATGGACGAGAACCAGATCTTTGCGTGAGGGAACGCGGATTCGCCCGCATCGGTTAGCAGCCCGCCGATATGGTCCGGATGCGGGTGCGTGATCAGAACATCGGTGACCTGCGCGGCAGTGACGCCGGCCAGCTTGAGACTTTCAAGCAATACGCCCCCGACCTTGGGTCCGAGACCTGTGTCGATCAGCACGAGATGTGAGCCATCGCGGACGAGCAAGGCATCGACGGGCAGCGTGATCTGGTCGGTAGGTGCCTGGGCGGCTTTCAAGACCTCAGCTACGGCGCTCGGGCCAACATCGGCGCCAAAGATTGTTCCGTCATTGGGAAGCACGTAGACACCGTCGGCAAGCGACGTCACGCGGAGCGCCCCAACCTTGAACTGTGTTGCGGCTGGGGCAGCGGGACCCGGCCCACCAGCAGCAATGGCTCCAACAGGTACCAACAGGGCCGCCATTGCGGCGCTAAGCAGTGCATTGAGCTTCATGGTTGTCGTTTTCAGTAGGTTGGCGAGTCTGTATTCGAAATCTTTCGGTACGGCTTACACGGCTTTGGCGTCGGGCGCCCATGTCGCTGAAAATTCGCCGGCACGAAGCGCGGGCGTGGCCGCGACGATGGTGTAGTCGACCAGCTTGTGCACGTGGAACGAGTCTTTCTCGAGCATGGCATCAAGCTCCGCGCGGTTGTCGCAGGCGGCCAGCACAAAGCCACCGGTTCGCGGCTCCAGTGGTCCGGCCACGAGAATCCGCCCTTGTCTGGTGTACTCGACGAGCCAATCGCGATGGGTATCGAGATGGCTTTCCACCTCTTCCATCGGGCGGATGTAATTGAGCGTGATGGCATACAGCATGGATTCAATCTCCAGGGGTATCAGGTTGCGGAAGAATCTGGACGACGCGGCTCGCTTGAACCGAGTCAAAGCCCGGTGGGGTAAGCGGCCTCTCGTACGCTGGCGTGCGCCGCGCTCAAGGATTCGCTGCGCGCGTCTGCGCCCCGGGAGAGCCGCTCAGCGCGTACAAAACGGACATCGACAATGCCTAGAAAGCCGAACACCGCGCTCAGATAGGCTTCTTGAAAGTCCATGATTGCGGCAGGCCCAGCCGAATACATGCCGCCGCGCGTGGAGGCAACGATCACGCGCTTGCCCTCGATCAGGCCCACCGGGCCGTTCTCGGTGTACTTGAACGTGCGGCCGACCTGGGCCACCCGATCGATCCAGGCCTTCAACTGGCTGGGCACCGAGAAGTTGTACATCGGCGCGCAACAACAATCACGTCACTGGCAAGCAGTTCCTTGACCAGCATTTCAGAGCGTGCGTGTTCAGCTCGGATGGCGTCATCGAAGTCACCCACGCCTGGGCTGCGGAAGCCGGCGGCGATGGCACCGTCCAGATGCGGGATGGGCTCGCGTGCGAGGTCCCGATGGACGACCAAGGCCGTCGGGTTGTCGCGGCGCAGTTCGTCCGTGATGGCGGCGCTCAGGACACGCGACGCAGACGCGTCGCCAAGGATGCTGGAATCGAGGTGCAGGATTTGCATGACGTCTCTCCGAAAAGATGTGGGGATGGACGTCAAGATAGGGGGACGGCGTTTGCGCAACTAGGGGCGTGTTTCGCTACGGAGCGTCCTATGAATGAGACAATCCTGGCTCACCCAAGCCATCGTTTTCGGAGCACTGTCGTGGAGGATCTCAACGATCTCGTCATGTTTGCCGCTGTGGTTACGCAGGGCAATTTCTCCAGTGCTGCGCGGGCGCTTGGCATCCCGAAATCTCGGGTCAGCCGCTGCGTGGCGGAGCTGGAGGAACGGCTTGGTGTGCGGCTACTGCAGCGCTCGACGCGCGCAGTCCGCGTGACTGACGTGGGTTCGGCTTTCTATGCGCACTGCGAGGCCATCACGCAGTCGGCGCGGGCCGCGATGGAAGTGGCAGAGCGCGCGAGCGACAAGCCATCAGGGCGGCTGCGTGTCAGTTGCCCAGTCGGCGTTGCGCATATCTTTCTCGCCCCTGTATTGGCCAAATTTCTTGAGGCCCATCCGGATGTGCGGCTGGAGCTTGATCTGACCAACCGGCGCGTCGATGTCATTGCGGAAGGCTACGATGTCGCCTTGCGCATCCGGTCCACGCTGGATGACTCGGAGTTGGTGCTGCGCAGCTTTGGGTTAAGCGAACAGGTGCTTGCAGCCAGCCCAGCTTTTGTGGCGAAGCACGGCCCGTTGGATTCCGTCGATGCGCTGGAAGGTGTCAATGGCGTCGGGCCTGGCGGTGCGCGTGGCGAGTCCGCCTGCTGGGAGCTGACCGGTCCGGATGGTGCCGCCAAGGAAATCCGCTACAAGCCGGCATTGGTGACGGACGACGTCTATCTGCTGGAGCAGATGGCGATTCGTGGTGCGGGCGTGGCGCAGTTGCCGGTCGACCTGTGCGCACAGGCCATTCAAGATGGTCGTCTTGTGGTGCTGCTGCCGGAGTACCGCATGCCGGCACACCAGCTTCACGCAGTCTTTCCCTCGCGTCGCGGTCTTGTGCCGGCTGTGCGCGCGTTCATCGAGTTCCTGGCCGCTGAGTTGCCGGTCATGACGTCACATGCGTTCCGACATCACGAGGATGCCAACGAGCCAGACACGCCGTGAGGAAGCAATGAAGGCCCGGGCTCACGCCTCGCGGCCTTCATTGTCGGCTGGGTTCAACGGTGCGCTTCTTTGGCGGCGCGGTCGATCAAGTTAGCCACTGCGCCAGGATGCGACACCAGCGACATATGGCTCGACTTCAATGAAGTCACGCGAGCCCCGATCTGTTGGGCCAGCTCGCGCTGCACGGGTGTCTTGAGCGCGTGGTCTTCTTCGGTTACGAGATACCACGTCGGCTTGCCGTGCCATGCCGCACGAGACACCTTGCCCTCAAAGGCGGAGACAGAAATGGGCACCTGCGTCGCGGCAAGAATGCGTGCACGAGGCTCAGGCACATCGCCCGCCATGACATTGCGATAGGCTACCGGGTCGTCAAGCCAGATAAGGCCTTCCGTATCGGGCTTCAAACCATCCATGGGCGCCTTCAACCGCGTGAGCAAGTCGGATACGGACTCTCCACTATCCGGTACGAGCGCCGACAGGTAGACGATGCCTTTGACGTTGTCGGCGTTCCCCGCTTCCGTCACCACGGCGCCCGCATACGAGTGCCCCACAAGAATGACATCGCCCGACTGCCGCGCAAGAACACGCCGGGTGGCGGCAACGTCGTCTGACAACGACGTCAGCGGGTTCTGAACAGCGGTGACGTGGTAGCCCTTGCGCTGCAAGGCCGAGATGACCTCTGACCAACTGGAGCCATCGGCAAAGGCGCCATGCACCAGGACGATATTTCGGATCGGGCTACCCACTTCTTTTGCCTCGCTCGCTAGGGTGAAGAGGCTCGCCATGAGCCCGACAAAGATTGCAGCGGATTTGAGCCACCGGCTCTGGGGTACTTTCATAAGTCGCTCTCGCTCGTTCTATGAAGGGAAAAATTCAGTCGGCCTGTGTGTCTAATGCTGAGAGAAAAGCCTGCCCAAGTAGGCACGGACGTCACGGATCGCCGCATCTCTCGCCTGGGCGTTGGCCCCAACATGGGGGTCCAGTTGCACGCACGCATCCTGGAAGCTGAATTCGGATTGCGTGGCGACGTTGATCAATGTCCCCTTTGCGTCTTCTGCAATCTGGCACGCGCGGACAGTTTGCGATCCCTTGGCAACCGTGGGTGCCATATCGAACGGCAGATCGAATGCATGATGCGCTTCCGGGTACACCGTCATCACAACGTCTTTGCCCGCCTTGCGCAACCGCTGTACATAAGCAGCGCACTGTTGGGGCGGGTCGTAGTCATCATCGGCGCCATGGAACTCTCGGATCGGAGCGTCTATGTCAGTGTCATTCTGGTAACGCGTCATGCAGTCCGGATAAAATGGAATGTATGCTTGGAAGCGCGCACCGCTCGCATTCCATAAGCGATGAAGCCGACGCATCGCCGCATACAGCGTGGTCTGCCCTCCGCGTGAGAACCCCATCAGAACAATCCTGTCGGGGTCAATTCGCGGATGGTGCGCGAGCACGGAAAGCGCGCCATACGCATCGATGATGAGGTTCAACCTACCGAGTTGGCTTTGGTCCCGACTCGTCGAAACGATCCCCCGCCCCGTGAAGCCGTCGATAGCGAACGTGGCGATGCCCATGGCGTTAAAAATGCGCTCCCACATCTCGATGTTGGGGCCAATGCCGCTGGAACCGTGAATGAGCACCACTACCGGTTGACGCCCGCCTGCCTGGGCCAGGCGCAGCACACCCCCCACCGTTACCGGCTTTCCATCTTTGCTGCCGGTCAAGACCTGGGTGTCCGACAGCGTGAGGGACGGAATTGCATGCACTTCAACATGCGCCGCGATATCACCGCTTTGTGCCTGTGATGTGGTGGCCCAGCAGCACAAGAGGAGCGCGAAAACAGTCAACCACTTCATTGCATCTCCCCTCCTGACGTCAGCCTTCTGTTTTGAGCGTCCCGCGCGAGATTTGGTCGCGCTCCAACGACTCGAACAGCGCTTTGAAGTTGCCTTCGCCGAAACCTTCGTCGCCCTGGCGTTGAATGAATTCAAAGAAGACCGGCCCAAGCACGGTTTGAGAAAAGATCTGCAGCAACAGGCGAGGTTTCCCGCCGGAAGTACTGCCATCCAGCAGGATGCCTCGCGCCTTCAACTGCTCGATGGGCTGCCCATGATTCGGCAGGCGCGCCTCCAGTGCTTCATAGTAATAGTCGTTCGGCGCAGTCATCAACGGCACGCCGGCCAACTGCAGCTGATCGATGGTGTCGATCAGGTTGCCCGTCAGCAGCGCGATGTGCTGAATGCCTTCTCCATTGAACTGCAGGAGGAATTCTTCGATCTGGCCGCTGCCCCTGGACGATTCTTCATTCAGGGGAATCCGGATCTTCCCATCGGGCGCCGTCATCGCCCGCGACGCCAGCCCTGTGTATTCGCCTTGAATGTCGAAGTATCGAAGCTCTCGGAAATTGAACAATTTTTCGTAGAAGGCCGCCCAGAACGCCATGCGCCCACGGTAGACGTTGTGCGTCAGATGGTCGATGCGCTTCAGTCCATACCCTGTTGGGTGCGTATCCGCGCCTTCGATGAATTCGAAGTCGATGTCGTAGACGGACTTGCCGTCTTCAAACCGGTCGATGAGGTAGATCGGCGCACCGCCGATGCCCTTGATGGCAGGAAGGCGCAACTCCATGGGGCCCGTCGGAATGTCGATCGGTTGGGCACCGAGTTCGAGCGCGCGGTTAAACGCTTGATGGGAATCTCTGACACGGAATGCCATGCCGCACGCGCTAGGCCCGTGTTCAGCCGCGAAGTAGGCAGCCAGGCTTTTCGGCTCACGGTTGACGATGAAGTTGATCTCCCCTTGCCTATAAAGAAGAACATCTTTGGAACGATGTCGCGCGACGAGGGTAAAGCCGAGCGTCTCAAACAGCGGCTCGAGGGTGTTTGGCGTCGGGGATGAGAATTCCACAAACTCGAATCCCATCAAGCCCATCGGGTTGCTAAAAAGATCTGCCATCAGCGTTCTCCATGAGTTTGCTGTTTGCTGTTTGCTGTTCACCCGGCTGCGCTTGCGAGCTCCGGCACCACGGTGTTCAGATCACCCACGAGGCCGTAGTCCGCCACCTGGAAGATCGGCGCTTCCGGATCCTTGTTGATCGCCACGATCACCTTCGAATCCTTCATGCCGGCCAAGTGCTGGATCGCGCCCGAGATACCGACGGCGATGTACAGCTGCGGCGCGACGATCTTGCCCGTCTGGCCGACCTGATAGTCGTTCGGCACGAAGCCGGCGTCCACTGCCGCGCGCGAGGCGCCCAGCGCTGCGCCCAGCTTGTCGGCCAGCGGCGTCAGCACCTTGGTGTAGTTCTCGCCCGAGCCCACGCCACGGCCACCGGACACGATGATCTTCGCGGCGGTCAGTTCCGGGCGGTCGCTCTTCGTCACTTCGCGCGAGACGAATTGCGAGATGCCGGCATCAGCCACGGCAGTCAGGTTTTCGGTAGCAGCGGAGCCACCGGTGGCGGCAGCGGGGTCGAATGCCGTGCCGCGCACGGTGATCACCTTCACCTTGTCGGTCGATTGCACGGTGGCAATCGCGTTGCCGGCGTAGATCGGGCGCTCGAAGGTGTCCGGGCCGTCGACCTTGGTGATGTCGGACAGCTGGGCCACGTCCAGCTTGGCGGCCACACGCGGCAGGATGTTCTTGCCGTAGGCGGTGGCGGGCGCCAGGATGTGGCTGTAGTTACCGGCAACGGCCAGGGCCTGCTCGGCGACGTTCTCGGCCAGGCCATCGGCAAACTGCGGGGCGTCGGCTACCAGCACCTTGGTCACGCCGGCGATCTGCGCGGCGGCCTGTGCAGCCGCGCCGCAGCCAGCGCCGGCCACCAGCACATGGACGTCACCGCCGCATTGGGCGGCGGCCGTCACGGTATTCAGCGTCGCGGCCTTGATGGATTGATTGTCGTGTTCAGCAATAACGAGTGCGGTCATCTTGAT
>NZ_VOSS01000113.1 GCF_007997035.1 Ralstonia sp. TCR112
CCCGTCTCCGCCCGGTTACATAAATTCAAGGGGAATTCACCATCTCGGGCGCGCCTTTCTTTGCTTACCTTTCTTTGGCAAGACAAAGAAAGTAAGTCGGCCCCGGCAGGGGACGAAACAAGGGATGCACCACCAGCGTCAGCGCGTCGAATCCACAGCGTCCACATAGCCACCTCAATCCAACGTCCTGCGATAAAACCGCAACGCCACCCCCAACACCACCACCGTAAACACCATCAGCGGCCAAATGCTTGGCCACAGCTCAAACCATCCATTGCCCTTGAGCAGGATGCCGCGCGTCAGCCGGTTGAAGTACGTCATGGGCAGCAGGTTGCCGATCACCTGCGCCCATTTGGGCATGCCCACGAACGGAAACATGAAGCCCGAGAGCAAGATGTTCGGCAGGAAGTAGAAGAACGTCAGCTGCGTCGCCTGCAGCTGGTTCTGCGCCAGCGACGACAGCGTGATCCCTACCGTCAGGCTCGCCACGATAAACAGCAGCGCCGACACGTAGACCATCCACACGCTGCCGACAAACGGCACGTGGAAAACGAAGAACGCCATCAGCAGAATGATCGTCACCTGCACCAGCCCGATGAAGATGTACGGCACGATCTTGCCCGTCATCACCTCCAGCGGATGCACCGGCGTGGCGAGCAGGTTTTCCATCGTGCCGCGCTCGCGCTCGCGCGTCATCGCCAGGCCCGTCATCATCACCATGGTCATCGTCAGGATGGTGCCCATCAGGCCGGGGATGATGTTGTACTGCGTGATGCCTTCCGGGTTGTAGAGCTTGTGGATGCGCACATCGAATGGCGGCGCGGCACCGCTCGGGCCCGCGCCCGCACCTCCTGCCAGCGGCGACAGCGCACCCTTCATGTCCTTGCTGACGACGCCCTGCACGAGTTGCGAGAGCGAAGCCACAGCCAAGCCGGTAGCAGCAGGGTCGGTAGCATCGGCTTCCACGAGCAGGGAGGGCTTCTCGCCGCGCAAGAGCCTGCGCGTGAAGTCCGGCGGGATCGTTACGACAAACTGAAGTTGCCCCTTGGCCAACGCCTCGCGCCCGGCGGTTTCGTCGGGCAGGGTCGTCGCCAAGTCGAAGTAGTCGGAGTTGCGCATGCTGGCCAGGAAGCTGCGCGTGAACTCGCTCTGGTCTGCGGCAATCACGCCGGTCAGCAGATGCTTCGGATCGGCGTTGATGGCAAAGCCGAACAGAAACAGCTGCATGATCGGAATGCCGATCATCATCGCGAACGTCACGCGGTCGCGGCGCAGTTGCAGGAATTCCTTGAGCACCACGCTCCACCAGCGCACGAGGGAAAAGCGATTGCCGTCCGGCTTCATGGCTGCGCCCCGTAGTTGTCGGAGGAGCGCTTCATCATGTGGATGAAGACGTCTTCGAGGCCGGTGTCGATCGGCTCGGCGCGCGTGCCGGATTCTCCGGCGAGCTTGCGCAGCGTGCCCTCCAGCGCTTGCGCGTCCGCGCCGGTCACATGCAGCACAGACCCAAACGCGACGGTCTGATCCACGCCGGGCTGCCCTTCCAGCTTGCGGCCCAGTTCCACCAGATTGCCGCCCGAAACCGACCATGTCGACAGATGCTGTGCGGCGATCACCTCATCGGCGGTGCCGTGCGCGAGCAGTTCGCCATACGCGATGTAGGCGAGCTTGTGGCAGCGCTCGGCTTCGTCCATGTAGTGCGTGCTGACGAGCACCGAGATGCCTTCCGCCGCCAGCCGGTGCAGTTCTTCCCAGAAGTCGCGCCGCGCTTTCGGGTCGACGCCGGCGGTGGGTTCATCGAGCAGCAGCAGCTCAGGCTTGTGGAGCATGCACGCGGCCAGCGCCAGGCGTTGCTTCCAGCCGCCGGACAGCGAGCCCGCCAGTTGCCTGGCGCGCGAGGCCAGCCCGAGATGCTCCAGCGCGTGGTCGACCACCTCTCGCCGATTGGGCATCTCGTACAGGCGCGCCACGAAATCCAGGTTCTCGCGAATCGAAAGATCATCCCAATACGAGAACCGCTGCGTCATGTAGCCGACGCGCCGCTTGATCTGCGCAGACTCCTTGAGGATGTCGTAACCGAGGCACGAACCGCTGCCGCTGTCGGGCGTCAGCAGCCCGCACATCATCCGGATCGACGTGGTCTTGCCGCTGCCGTTGGGGCCGAGAAAGCCGAAGATCTCGCCGCGCGCGACCTGCATTGAGAGGTCTTTCACAACGTGCTTGTCGCCAAAGTGCTTGTTCAGGCCATGCACGTCGATGGCGTAGTCGCCGTTGCGTGTGTGCGGTTGACCGTCGTGGCTGGCAGCGCTCATGGCAGCGTGACCTCCACGGGCTGGCCCGGGCGTAGCTTCGGACCGTCGGCCGCAGCGGGCCGCGCCTCCACCATGAAGACCAGCTTGTCGCGCGTCGCGTTGCTGTAGATGACGGGCGGCGTGTATTCGGCTTCGGTGGCGATGTAGGTGACGGTGGCGTTGATATCCGCCGCGCAGCCATCGCAGTGCAGGCGCGCGGCTTGCCCGGGCTTGAGCGCGCCGACCACGCCTTGCGGCACGAAGAACCGCACTTTCACGTTGGCCGGCGGCAGCATCCGCACCACGGGGCTGCCGGCGCCGACCCATTCGCCTTCGCGATACAGCGTGTCGAACACGAGACCGCCATGCGTAGCCTTCTGCGCTTTCTGATCGAGCCGCCATTGCGCTTGCGCCACCGCCGCACGCGCGGCTTCCACCTGCGCGGATTGCGCGCGAATCTGGTCATTGCGCGCCGGCAGCTGGGCAATGCGCAGCTGGTTGGTCAACTCACGCACGCGCTGCGCGTTGGTCTGCGCGGTCGAGCGGCTTGCATCGAGCTGCGATTGCGCGATGCCCCCAGCGCGGAACTGCGCTTCGTCCCGCGCGAGTTGCGTCGACGAAAGCTTGTCCGCCGCCACCGCCTGCGCCAGTTGCGCGCGCACCGCGTCCACTTCCGGCACGCGCTTGCCGACGTTCAGATCGGCGAGTTGCGCTTCGGCACCTTGCAGTTGCGCGACAGCCTGCTGGCGGGCCGCCGTCTCATCCACCGATTCCAGTACGAAGAGCGGCGCACCCGCGTTGACGGTCTGCCCGCGCTGCACGTCGAGATGTTCGAGCCGCCCGCCCACCGGCGAGGCCACGTAGACGAACTCGCCTTCCACATAGCCCTGGTAGGTGCGGTCGTCGTGTTTGGCGCAGCCCGCCAGCACGATGGCTGCGGCCGATACCGCCGCCAAAGACCCTGCCCTACCGATGCACAACGCTTGCCGCATACCGCCCTCCGCGGGATTCGATTGATGCGATTGATGCGATTGACCTGCCGTGTACGCCCTACTCGCGCCCCTTGCTCTTTGGCTTGGACTTGGGCTTCGATTTCGATTTCCGCTCGGCTGATTTCCCGTCCGCCTGCTCGGGCGTGGCGACTGGGCCGATGCCATGCAGCAGCAACGCGGCCACGTGCCGGCCGATGTCCTCGTCGCTGACCCGATCCGCCAGCGGCAGGCGCCCCCACAGCGCGCGCGTCGCCAGCGGCAGCATCGCCAGGCCGATCAACGACACCATCACCAGCGGCGGCTGCAAAGACGCGTTCACCGCGCCGGCGGCCTGCGCGCGCGCAATGCGGTCGACCAGCAGCGTGGCGCGCTCCAGCGCGATGCGTGCGAACACACGCTCGCGCAACTGCCCGCCCTCGCTGGCGATCTCGCGAATCCACAGCGTCGGAAACCATGGCGTGGCCGTCGCTACCGCGACCATGCGCTGCGCAACACCTGCCACCGTCTGCGCAAGGTCGGGCAGATGCGCGTCGTCGGCGATGATCGCCAGCGCCGGCCCCGTCACCTGATCGACGAGCGGCCGGATGCGCCCTTCCACCACGGCGTCGAGCAATTGATCGCGCGTCTTGAAGTGGTAATGCACCATCGGCGCCGTCACCCCGGCTTCGCGGGCGATGGCGGCAAGCGTGGTCGGGCCGACGCCATCGCGCGCAAACAATGTGACGGCAATGTCGAGCAGGCGGTCCCGGAGGTCGTCCTGCGTTGCGCCATCCTGGCGGCGGGGGCGGCCGGGGCCGCGAGCGGGAGGTTTACGGGTTGCCATGCCGCGAATATTAATTGTCGAATTAATTAATTTCAAGGCGGAAATTGACGCTGTGCAGGTCAGGAAGGGGACGATTTCGCGGCTAAGCGCGCGCGGCCGCATCGAGCTGCGCCAGCCGCACCAGCAAGCGGTCTTGGGCTTCGCTCGGGAAACTCGATGTGCGACGCACGGCAAACACGGTGTTCAGGCAGCGTCGCGCCACGATCGGGCGCACGACGTGCAAGCGCCCGCGCTCCACTGCATCCTGGATGGCGTGCAGCGGCAGCACCGACCAGCCCATGCCAGCCTCCACCAAGGTGCTCACCTCTTCCAGGTCGGAGACGTGATGCGCGCTGACGGTCGTCTCGGGCATGCGCCGGAACAGCGCCTTGAACCACAGCCCGTAGACCGCGTCGGATTCGTCGTAGGTGACGAAGGGCAGTGCCGCGCAATCAGCCAGCGTGCGCGGCGCAGCGTGCTCGCGCAGTGCGCGGGCGCTGCAGGCGAGCACAAATTCCTCGGTATAGACAGCGTGGTGCTCAAACAGGCGAGACGTGCGCGGCGTGTAGACGAAACCGAGATCGGCGCGACCGGATTCGACATGGCCGAAGACCTCCTCGTCGCTGCCGAAGGCGAGTTCCAAGCGCACCTCGTCGAGAAGCGGCGCGTCGGATTCGGGCGACGGCGTCAGGAGCGCCGGCATCAGCACATAGCGCCCGAAGCTGGAGCCGCTCGCCAGCTTGAGCGACACGCGCTCCATCTCGCCGCTGTGCAAGGCGGCGCGCAGTTCATCCAGCCCGGCAAACGCATCGCGGCACCACGCACGCACCGACGTGCCGGCGCGCGTGAGCACGAGCTTGCGCCCCGAGCGCTCGAACAAGGGCACGCCGAGCCACTGCTCCAGCTGCCGCATCTGGTACGACAGCGCCGGTTGCGACACGGCCAGGCGGTCTGCGGCACGCACGAAGCTGCCCTCATTGGCGACGGTCAGGAAGCTATGCAGATAACGCAGCGGCGAGTGCGACATGGCGCCTCAATTCATCAAATTTTTGGATCGAAAAACGAAAAACATTCGATTTGATTTCAAGTCTGTCAGATCGCACAATCCGCCGCAAGTGAACGACCGATCCAGGCAGGAGGCCATCATGACGACCGCAATGCAACATCCGAGCTATGCATTGGAAGACCGTTACGGCGCACGCAACTACGCGCCCTTGCCGGTCATGCTGGAACGCGGCGAGGGCGTGTGGCTGTTCGATACCGATGGCCGGCGCTACCTCGACATGATGTCGGCGTACTCGGCCGTCAGCTTTGGGCATTCGCATCCCAAACTCGTTGCCGCGCTGATAGAGCAGGCGGGCCGCCTGACGCTCACGTCGCGCGCATTCCACAACGTCGAACTGGGCCCGTTCCTGGCCGACGTCTGCCGCATCACGCGCATGGACCGCGCGCTGCCCATGAACACCGGCGCCGAGGCCGTCGAAACCGCCATCAAAGCCGCCCGCAAATGGGCACGCGACGTGAAGGGCCTAGCGCCCGAGGCGGCCGAGATCATCGTCTTCGAGAACAATTTCCACGGCCGCACGACGACGATCGTCGGCTTCTCCTCGCACGATCAATATCGCTACGGATTCGGCCCGTTCGCGGCGGGCTTCCGGCGCATTCCGTTTGGCGACGCCGATGCGCTGCGTGCGGCCATCGGGCCCAACACCGGCGCCATCCTGATGGAACCTGTGCAAGGCGAAGGCGGCATCGTCGAACCGCCTGCTGGCTACTTGAAACTCGCACGCGAACTCGCCACCCGGCACAACGTGCTGCTGATCTGCGACGAGGTGCAAACAGGCCTCGGCCGCACGGGCGATGTGCTCGCGAGCTGGCATGAAGGCGTTGACGCCGACTTGGTGGTGCTGGGCAAGGCGCTCGGCGGCGGCATGGTGCCCGTGTCAGCCATCGCGGGGCGCGAGGCCGTCATCGGCGTGTTTCGGCCGGGGGACCACGGCTCCACGTTTGGCGGCAACCCGCTCGCGGCGCACATCGGACGCGCGGCACTTGCCTTGCTGATGGAAGAACAACTGCCACAGCGTGCCGCGCGCGTGGGCGCAGCGTTCATCAATGAACTGAAAACGCTGGTCGGCCACGGCGTGCGGCAGGTGCGCGGACGCGGCTTGTTGATCGGCCTGCAGCTCGACGCCGACATCGACGCACACGACTTCGCCTTCGCGCTGGCCGAGCGCGGCGTGCTGACCAAGGACACCAACGGCAACGTGGTGCGCCTGACACCGCCGCTGGTGATTGGCGAGGCGGAACTGGCACTGGCGCTGGAGGCCATCCGCCAGACGCTGGCAGGGTGGCCGCGCCGCAAGGTGGCGTGACGCAAGAACTCGCAAGGGGAGTGACATGACCATCATTGATCTGATCGGCGCGGCCATCGGCTGCGGCGCGCAAGACGACGGCTGCAAGGACGGCCCGCGTGCGCTGCTGGAAGCCGGCGGGCTTGCGCGGTTGCAGACGCCGGACACGCACGCTGGGCTCGTGCACGACATCGAACTGGCGACGTCGGCCGGGCACAACCGCTCGGCACGCTTGGCAGCGCTACCGGGCGTGGCCGGGTTCTCGCGCGCGCTTGCGGATGCGACGGCGCACAGCGTGCACCAAGGACATGTGCCCGTGGTCATCGGCGGCGATCACTCGTGCGCCATCGGCACGTGGTCCGGCGTGGCAAACGCCTTGCGGCCGAAGGGTCCGCTCGGCCTGATCTGGATCGACGCCCATCTCGACAGCCACACACCGCAGACGAGCGATTCCGGCGCCATCCACGGCATGCCGCTGGCGGCGCTGCTCGGCCATGGCGCAGCGGCCCTCACGCAAATCCGCGATGCCGCGCCGAAGCTGTTGCCGGAACACGTCGTGGTGATCGGCGCGCGCAGCTATGAGCCCGCCGAACGCGCGTTGCTGGATCTGCTTGGCGTGCGCGTCGTCGACGCCGCCGAAGTGGCACGCAGCGGCCTGCGCGCCGTCATGGCTGACGCCATCCGCCAGGTCAAATCGGGCACCGCGGCCTTTGGCGTGACATTGGATCTGGATGCCTTCGACCCCGCCGTCGCACCCGGCGTCGGCACGCCCGAAACAGATGGCCTCACCGCACACGGCATGGCCCAGGCACTTGCCGCCTGCGCACGCGATGCACGTTTCGCCGCATTCGAACTGGTGGAATACAACCCGCGCCACGACAAGGGCGGGATCACAGCGCATCTGGCCCTGGACCTGCTGGCCAGCGTCGCAGGCGCATTGCACGCCCAGCGCCGCGAATACGCGACGCGGCTTGAGCCGCCATCAAGAAAAAGCGCACCGCCAACGCCCGCGCACAGACGGTGTGGCCCTACCCTGCCCTATGCGGCGC
>NZ_VOSS01000114.1 GCF_007997035.1 Ralstonia sp. TCR112
CTCGGCAGGCTCCTTCACGACGTGATCGGTCAGGTGGCCCTCGATGACCGCTGCCATCAGTCCGTTAACCGCACCGCGAATCGCCGCGATCTGCTGCAGGACGGCCGTGCAATCGCCCTCTTCGGCGAGTTGTTTTTCCAGCGCAGCGGCCTGCCCCTGGATGCGCCGCACGCGCGCCAGCAGCTTGGCTTTGTCGCGGATGGTATGAGCCATGGGTCGGGTATCGGGGTGGTGTGAATGACGCGCGAGGGTAGCATCACTATACTCGGGGGGAGTATATTTCGCCTACCCCGAATTCACTGCCTTCCCCATGACCGCGTTCACCACCCTGCTGCAGCAAGGCAACGCCTGGCTGTTCGTTCCCAGTGCGATCCTGCTCGGTGCGCTGCATGGCCTGGAGCCTGGGCACTCCAAGACGATGATGGCGGCGTTCATCGTTGCGATCCGCGGCACGCTCACGCAGGCGGTGTTGCTCGGGCTGTCGGCCACGGTGTCGCATACGGCGGTGGTGTGGGCGGTGGCCATGGCGGGCCTGTACTTCGGCCGCAACTGGAACGCAGAAACGACCGAGCCGTATTTTCAGATGGTGTCGGCCGTGCTGATCGTGGCCGTGGCAGCGTGGATGATGTGGCGCACCTGGCGCAGCACGCACGCGGCGCACGACCACGATCATCATCACCACGATCACGGCCATGACGACGTGCAGCGCATCGACACCGGCCATGGCGTCGTGCAGCTGGCCATCTTCGAAGATGGCGTGCCGCCGCGCTTCCGGCTGACACGCGAGGGCACGCGCGGCACCGCATGGTCAGCCGAGCAAGTGCAGGTCGGGACCGAGCGTCCCGACGGCAGCCGGCAAACCTTCCGCTTCGTCCAGCGCGACGGCTTTCTCGAATCGGAGCACGCCATTCCCGAGCCGCATGCTTTTGTGGCGCGCCTGTCGCTCGGGCACGAACACCATCGGCATGACTACGAAGTCACGTTCTCCGAGCATGATCACGACCATGACCATGATCACAGCCATGGCGGCCTCGATGTTTCATCTGCCGAATACCAGGACGCCCACGAACGCGCGCACGCCAACGACATCCGCCGCCGCTTCACCAACCGTGAAGTCACCACCGGCCAGATCATCGTGTTCGGGCTCACGGGCGGACTGATTCCGTGCCCGGCGTCGATCACCGTGCTGCTGTTGTGCCTGCAGCTCAAGAAGATCACTTTGGGCGCGGCGCTGGTGCTGTGCTTCAGCATCGGGCTGGCGCTCACGCTGGTGGCCTCGGGCGCGCTGGCGGCGCTGAGCGTGAAGCACGTCTCCCGGCGCTGGGGCGGCTTTGGTGAATTTGCACGCAAGGCGCCGTACCTCTCAGGCGTGCTGATCGCCCTCGTCGGGTTGTACGTGGGATGGCAGGGCGTGCACGGGTTGATGCAACTGCCGTAGCAACGTCTGCGTGTTTGGTGTGACAAGGCTGCATCCATTGCCGCATGGCCTGCGTATCTGCAGGTACAGGCTGAGGCTGGTGCGGCGTGTTTTTCGTCGATGCAGTGTCAGGTTTGCATGCGCACCGCGACCAACCTGTGGGATCCGGGCGGCCACGCGCCGCTAGCGATCCAATGGAGCCGCCTCCGGCGGCACGTTCACCGCACGAGGAGTTCATCATGCACACCCGCCGCCTTACCCTGGCCTTGCTTGCCACGCTTTCCGCTTCCGCCGCACTGTTCATCGCCCAACCGGCCTCGGCCGCGCAGGCCAAGTACGACCCCTACACGCAAGGCGCCGTCGACAAGACGGACCCGTTCACGCAGGGCGCTGACCGCCAGGCCGACACCTATGGCTATCTGTCGTGGAAGTACGATCGTTTCGACCCGTATGCGCAAGGCGCGGATCGGCAGACCAGCGCGCACGATTTGCTCGCATGGCGCGGCGATACGAGCTACCCGGGCAGCACGGACGGCGCTCGCGCGTGACGGGCCGGCATGGCGTGAGAGGGACCGTGTAAGCGCGGCCCTCCACGCGAGCATCACCTCGCTGATGCTGCCCCGTCGACGATCCGGTCATACAGCGCACGCGCTGCAGGCGACAGCTGCGCTGCCTTGCGCGTAACGAGCACCAGCGTGCGCGACACTTCGGGCTCGACCAGCTCCACCGTACGAATCATCGGATACGCGTTCTTCTGAATCGCCAGCCGCGGCACCACCGCCGCGCCCAGGCCTTCGGCCACCAGCCCGAGCGCTGTTGAACTGCGCTGCACTTCATAGAACGAATGCAGCGTCACGCCGCTTGCCTTGAGTGCGCCGTCGAGCAGGCTGCGGTTGCCGCTGACCTCGCCGGCGAAGATGAGCGGGTGGGGCTGCAGGGCCTGCCACCGGATGCGGCGGCGCTTGGCGAGCGGGTGATCGTCGCGGCAGACGAGGACATACGGATCGCTGGTCAGCGGCACGCTCACGAGTTCCGGATGCTGGTCGCCTGCAATGCTGATACCGAACTCGGCCTCACGACGCAGCACCGCCTGCAGCACGGACGCCGAGGCGTGGTCGAGAATCTTCACGCGATCGTGTGGGCGGTGCTCGGAGAACGCGCGCAGGATGCGCGGCAGGTAGTGCACGCCCACCGTCGGGACGCAGGCGATCGTGATGTCGCCGCGCTGGCTCAGGCCGGTCTCGCGTATCTCCGTGAGCGCATCGGACAACTCATTGAGCAGCCGACGCGCCTGCGGCAGAAAGCGCTCACCGATTTCCGTCAGCTCGGTCCGGCGCGTGGTGCGCTCCACCAGCGCCACACCAAGAAACGCCTCCAACTTGCGCAGGCGCTGCGTGATGGCCGTCTGCGTCACGTGCAGCGTATCGGCGGCTTGCGTAAAGCTGCCGCTCTCCGCAATCGCCACGAATGCCTGCACGCCGAGCGTATCGATTTTCATCAGATAAATGAATGAATTCCCGCAATGAATTCATTTTACTGATCTCCGGCCATGCCAGAGAATGGCCTTGTTCGATCGCAACCCCGGCAAGGAGAACCACCATGACCACGCAGCACGATTGGAGCGCAGATCAATATGTGCGCTTTGAAGAAGAACGCACGCGGCCTGCCCGGGACTTGCTGGCCGCCGTGCCGCAAACGGCCATCCGCAGTGCCGTCGACATCGGCTGCGGGCCAGGCAATTCCACCGAGGCACTGATGGCGCGCGCGCCGGCGCGGCCGCCCGCGGGTTCGATACTTCGGCCGACATGATCGAGGCCGCACGCAAGCGCCTGCCGCACGTGGATTTCGAGATCGCCGACGTTGCCACGTGGAACCCGCCCGAACCGTTCGATCTGATCCTGGCCAACGCCGTGCTGCAATGGTTGCCCGATCACGGCACGCTGTTCCCGAAATTGATCGGCAAACTGACGCAGGGCGGCCACCTGGCGGTACAGATGCCCGACAACCTGGATGAGCCGACGCACCGCCTGATGCGCGAGGTGGCTGCCGACGGCCCGTGGGCCGGCAAGCTCAAGGGCGTCGAACGCACGGAGCGGTTTGACCCACGCCGCTACTACGCCATGCTGTCACCGCTGTGCAGTCGGGTGGACGTATGGCGCACCACGTATTACCACCCTCTGCGCGGTGGCGCGGATGCGGTGGTGGAATGGCTGAAGGGAACCGGCCTGCGCCCCTTCCTCGCAGCGTTGAACGAAGCCGAACAGCCCGCATTTCTCGCGCGCTACCGCGATGCCATCGCCGCCGCCTATCCGGCACTCGACGACGGCACGGTGCTGCTGCCGTTTCCGCGCCTGTTCATCGTGGCGACGCGCAAGTAGGCGCAATCGCAGAAGCAGAAGCGCCGCCATGAAAAAAAGCCCGACGGCAAATACCGGCGGGCTTTTTTATCCGACCTCTGCGTCGCTTAACGCGACGGGTTCAGGGTCAGGTTCATGTGACGGTTCACATCCTTGTACAGCAGGTAACGGAAGCGGCCAGGGCCCCCCGAATAGCAGGCCTGCGGGCAGAACGCGCGCAGCCACATGAAGTCGCCGGCTTCCACTTCGACCCAGTCCTGATTGAGGCGATAGACGGCCTTGCCTTCGAGCACGTACAGGCCGTGTTCCATCACGTGGGTTTCGGCGAACGGAATCACGCCGCCTGGCTCGAACGTGACGATGTTGACGTGCATGTCGTGGCGCATGTCGCTCATGTCGACAAAGCGCGTCGTCACCCAGGCGCCGTTGGTGCCCGGCATCGGGATCGGCTCGACGTCCTGCTCGTTCGTCACGAAGGCTTCCGGCAGGGGAATGCCATCGACAACCTGGTAGTGCTTGCGGATCCAGTGGAAGCGCACCGCGGCGTCGCTGACGTTGTGCAGCGTCCAGTCGGCGCCCGGCGGAATGAACGCGTAGCCGCCCGGCGTGAGCGTGTGCTTCTTGCCCTGCAGCGTCAGCTCGGCTTCGCCTTCAACGACGAACAGCACGGCTTCGGCGTTCTTGTCCTGCTCGGGCTTGTCGCTGCCGCCGCCCGGGTTCACTTCAACGATGTACTGCGAGAAGGTCTCGGCAAAACCCGACAGCGGGCGGGCGATCACCCACAGGCGCGTCTGGGTCCAGAACGGCAGCCAGCTCGTGACGATGTCGCGCATCACCCCCTTGGGGATCACCGCGTACGCCTCGGTGAACATCGCACGATCGGTCAGCAGATCCGTCTGCGGCGGATGGCCGCCATGCGGCGCGTAATACGTGGTCTTAGACATGTTGCATTCAGGCAATGGGTTGGTCCGGCCCCGAGCGCAAACAGCAACAGGCGGTTCGTACGCGGGCGGCGTTGACGATAGCGAAGTCGCCCGCAATCGACCAATTAAATGTTCCGATAACTTCCATTCGATTTGCCACTACCGCGCCAGCATCAGATCAAGGTTCTGGACCGCTGCGCCGGATGCGCCCTTGCCGAGGTTGTCGAACACCGCCGTGAGCAGGACCTGGCCATGGTCGTTGGCGAACACGGCCAGGCGCATGTCGTTGGTACCGTTGAGCGCCTGCGGGTCGAGATGCGGCACGGCGGACGGCACCTGCAGCGGCATCACCTCCACATGCTGCGCCCCGGCGTAGTGGTCAGCCAGACATGCATGCAGCGCAGTGGCATCAACGCCGGCGGGGAGCAGACGCAGTTCCAGCGGCACCGTCAGCACAATGCCCTGGCGATACGCGCCGTAGGCCGGGACGAACATCGGCCGCTGCGTGAGCCCGGCGTGCAGTTGGATCTCCGGCGTGTGCTTGTGCGCCAGACCCAGCCCGTACACCTGGAACGGCAGGGCGTTTGCCGCCTCCGGCCCCTCGTAGGTTTCCACCGCGGCGCGGCCACCGCCCGAATAGCCGGACACGGCATGAATGCTGATCGGGTAATCCGCCGGCACAAGGCCCGCCTGCACGAGCGGGCGCAGCAGCCCGATCGCGCCGGTCGGGTAGCAGCCCGGGTTGGTCACGCGCGACGCGCACGCAACACGTTGAGCTTGCCCTTCGCTCATTTCCGGAAAGCCGTAGACCCAGCCCGGCGTGGTGCGATGCGCGGAGCTGGCGTCGATCACGCGCACGCCCGGGTTGACGATGGCCGCGACCGCCTCGCGCGCGGCCGCGTCAGGCAGGCACAGGATGGCGATATCGCAGGCGTTGATGGCTTCGGCACGGCGTTGCGCGTCTTTGCGGGCGTCGGCGGGAAGGGTCAGCAGTTTCAGGTCTTGCCGCTCGACGCGGCCGCGCAGACGCTCGTGGATTTGCAGGCCGGTGGTGCCTTGGTCGCCGTCGATGAAGACGAGGGGTGTGGACATGGGGGAGCGCTCCCAGGGAAAGAAGATGGTGATGAATGCGAGCCTCCATCTTCGAGCGCGACCTAGAATATGAAAAGTTGAATTTCACAACCGTCACCTTCAGCGTTTCTGAATCATGCGAGAGATCAGCCTGGACCGCCTGCGCACGCTCGTCGAAGTTGCCCAGCGCGGTTCGTTTGCCGACGCGGCGCGGGCGCTGCATCTGGCGGCGCCCACCGTCAGCCTGCACATTGCCGAACTCGAAGATCGCGTGGGCGCGCAGTTGCTCTCTCGCAAGCGCGGGCAGGTGCAGCCCACCGCCATCGGCGAGGTGATGGTGGAGCGCGCCCGCAAGCTGCTGGCCGATGCCGAGCAGGCGCTGGACGACATCCAACGCCAGGTGCAGGGACTGAGCGGGCGCGTACGGCTGGGCGCGTCCACCGGCGCCATCGCCCACTTGCTGCCGCAGGCGCTGGAGGTGCTGCGGCAAGACCACCCCGGCATCGACGTGCAGGTGGCGGTGCTCACGTCGCAGGAAACGCTGGCGAGGCTCGCCGATGGCGCGCTCGACATTGGCCTCGTGGCACTGCCGCAATCGCAGGTGGCGGGGCTCGCCATCAAGCCATGGCGGCGCGATCCGGTAATGGCGTTCCTGCCGGCGCACTGGACGAGCCCCGCGCGCATCACGCCGGCTTGGCTGAGCGCGCAGCCGTTGATCCTCAACGACGCCACCACGCGTCTGTCACGCCAGACGACCGAGTGGTTCGCCACGGACGGTTATCACCCCGTGCCGCGCATCCAGCTCAACTACAACGACGCCATCAAAAGCCTCGTTGCCGCCGGTTATGGCGCCACACTGCTCCCGCACGAGGCGTCCGCCGCACCGTCGGATGTGCGCATCACCATGCGGCCGCTGCGGCCTGCGTTGTGGCGCGAACTTGGCATCGCGCACCGGGCGGGCAACGTCGAGCGATCGACGCAGCATGTGCTCGACGTACTGTGGATGCTGCGGGCGAAATAGCGCATTGCGCGCCTTGGCACCGTGACGAGGCGGAAAATCCGCTGAATAAGGTTTGACTTCTTGTGTCGCGACAACTATCGTAAGATATGTTTTTCGACACAACCCGGCGCGCTTGGCTGTCCCTTCCGAGCCGCGCGCGCCGCCCGCTCCCTTTCTTTCTTCGCCCTCATGCCTCTACTTGATCCCTCGCGCGAGCGCCGCTTGCTCTGGCTGCTCGCGCTCACGCAGTTCACCGTCATCATGGATTTCATGGTGATGATGCCGCTTGGGCCACAGATCATGCATACGTTTGGCATCGGCCCGGCGGCGTTCGCCACGGCCGTGTCGGTGTATTCACTGTGCTCGGGTGCTTCCGGCCTGCTGGCCGCCACCTATATCGACCGCTTTGACCGGCGCCGGCTGCTGCTGGCGGTCTACGGCCTCTTCACGCTGGCCAACCTGGCCTGCGCGCTATCGGGCAGCTACGGCATGCTGCTGTTTGCACGCGCGTTTGCGGGCGTTACGGGCGGCGTGCTGGGGTCGATCATCATGGCTGTCTTGTCGGACGTGGTTCCTCCTGCGCGGCGCGGCGCGGCCACCGGCGTGGTGATGTCGTCGTTTGCGCTGGCGGCCATGGCCGGCGTGCCGGTCGGCATTGCCATTGGCGCGCACTTCGGCTGGTCGGCGCCGTTCTTCCTGCTGACGGCGCTCACGGTGCTGATCTGGCTGGGCGCGCGGCAAACGGTTCCGCCGCTGGCCGAGCATCTGGCCGGCAATCGCAGCCAGACGCTGGGCGAGGTGCTCTCCGGCCTGTGGCGGTTGCTCACCAACCCGCGCCATCTGCGCGCCTTCGTGCTGACCTTCGTGATGATGGGTTCGCACATGCTGGTGATTCCGTTCATCTCGCCGGTGCTGGTGGCCAACCACGGCGTGGCGCCTGAAAACCTGTCGTGGCTGTATGTGGCGGGCGGCGCGGCGTCGTTCTTCAGCTCGCGCGCCGTCGGCAAGCTGGCCGACCGCTACGGCCGCCGCCGCGTGTTCGTGGGTGCGGCACTGCTGGCGTTCATCCCGGTGCTGCTCATGACGCATCTGCCCGACTGGCCGTTCATCGGCATGCTGCTGTTCTTCCCGTTCTTCATGGTCGTCCTCTCCAGCCGCATGGTCCCGATGCAGGCATTGATGACGACGGTGCCCGCCCCGCAGGTGCGCGGCGCGTTCCTGTCGGCCAACAGCGCGGTGATGTCGGTGGGTACCGGCGTGGGCGCGTGGGTGGGCGGGCTGCTGCTGTCCGCCGGTGCCGGCGGCCGTATCGAGGGCTATGGCCTCAATGGCTGGCTGGCCGTGGCGGCGGGGCTGTTCTGCGTGTTCTGGGTGAGCCAAGTGAAGGGCTCGGATGCGCAAGGCGATCCGTCGCTGGCGGCATCGCCTGCAGCACCGGCATCTGGTGCACCTGCCGGCGCGTCCGGTCCGCAAACGGTGCCGCAAGCACCGCAGGCGGAAAAGGCCTGAGCGGTTATTCGGCTTCCAGCACCGTCTTCAGCTTCACCAGGTCGCGCTGCACCCATTCGGCATCGGCGTCGAACTGCACATCGTCCATGTTCGGCTGCTGAAACAGCGTGAGGGAGACGGTGGTGCCGGCGCCGTTGCGCACCACGCGCAGCGGCACGTACACGATCGATCCGTCCGGCAGACGCACCCAGTGATCGGCGATGCCAAATTCATTCGGCGGGCTGAAGCGGATAAACACGGTGCCTTCGTCGCTGTTGGGCGCGGCCTTGGCGATCCACTCGTCGGGTGCGGCGCCCGAACCCTGCGTACCGGGCGCGAGCCCTTCCGACAGGCCGGTCGCCCAGATCGGAAAGTTCAGTGGCTCGGCCAGGAACATGGCCACGTCATCGAAGTGACGCTCGACATTCACGCTTAGGGTGCGGACGTTGTGCAGCATGGGGCCTCCGTGTGCGGCGTTCGCCGTGCGAGGCAGTATATGCGGCGCTCAGGCGGGCAGCTTGCGAAAGCTGATGGCCAGGCGGTTCCACGTGTTGATGGTGCTGACCAGCAGCGTCAGGTCGACCAGCTCGGCATCGGAGAACTGCGCGCGCACGGCCTGCCAGACCTCGTCGGGCACGTGCGTTTCTGCGACGAGGGTGACGGCTTCCGTCCAGGCCAGCGCGGCGCGTTCGCGGTCGGTGAAGAAGGGCGTTTCATGCCAGACCGAGACGGTGGCCAAGCGGCGGTCGTCTTCGCCGCCCTTGCGGGCATCGGCGGTGTGCAGGTCGACGCAATAGGCGCAGCCGTTGATTTGCGAGGCACGCAGGCGCACGAGTTCTGTCAACGGCTTTTCCAGCGTGCTTTTGCCCAGCGCTTTTTCGAGGCCCAGGACCGCCTGGATGGCGGCGGGATTGCTTTGATAGAAGTCGAGGCGGGGTTCCATGAGAGGCTCCTGTGCTTGAGAACTGGAGCCAGTCTAGGCGCGCAGGTGGCACCTTGGAATTGCCAATCCGCGCGAATATCAGGTAGCCACCTTGGCCAGCGCCTCCGCCAGCTTGCCGAGGCCCGCGTCGATCTCGGCAACGTTCACGTGGCCGTAGCCAATCAGCAGTCCGGGCTGCGGCGGCCGCGCCACATACATCCGGGCCGTGCCGTACAGCCCGACGCCCACGCTTTCCGCCAGCTTCACCAGCTCGGCTTCGGGCAACGGCGCGTGGACCTGCGCTGCCATATGAATGCCCGCCGCCGACGGCACGGGCGCCAACCACGGCGCCAGCGGGCCACGCAGATGCCGCAGCAGCGCATTGCGGCGCGCTGCGTATTCCTTGTGCATGCGGCGCAGGTACTTGCCGAAATCGCCGTCGAGCATGAACTTGGCCAGCGCCGCCTGCATGAGCGATTCACTGTGCCAGTCGGCCACCTGCTTGGCGTGCCGCAGCGGCGCCACGAGCGAGGCTGGCGGCACCACGTAGCCGATGCGCAGCTCCGGAAAGATCGTCTTGGAAAACGTACCCACATAAGCGACGCAACCCGCAGCGTCCAGGCTTTTGAGCGATTCCATCGGACGGCCGTCGAAGCGGAATTCGCTGTCGTAGTCGTCTTCGATGATGAGGGCGTCATGCCGTTGCGCCCAGTCGAGCAGTTGCGCGCGGCGCGCGAGGCTCATCGGCATGCCGAGCGGAAACTGGTGCGACGGTGTCACGTAGACGAGCTTGGCGTGCTCGGGCAGCGCATCGACGACGAGGCCTTCGGCATCGACCGGCACCGGCACGACATTCGCGCCGAGGGCCTGCAGCGCAATGCGCGCGGGCGGATAGCCAGGATCTTCGATGGCCACGGTGTCGCCCGGGCGCACCAGCACGCGCGCGATCAGATCGATAGCCTGCTGCGCGCCATGCGTGACGACAATATCGGCCCAGGCACACACCACCGCGCGGCTGAACGCGAGATAGCGCGAGATGGCCAGGCGCAGCGCCTGGTCGCCCGCCGGATCGTGATAGCCGCCGCGCCCGCGCGCCTGCTGGCGCAACGCATGCGCAACGCAGCGCCGCCACACGTCAAACGGGAACAAACGCTTCTCGGTCACGCCTCCCACAAAGTCGTAAACGATATTCGCGCGCGGCATGGGGAGCACCGCCGGCATGTTGTTCCAGGGTGTGTCGAAAGTGCGTGCGACCGGCGCAGGCGACGCCAATTGCGCCGCAGGCGAGGCCGTCGGCGTGCGTGCGCGCAATCCTTCGGTGGCCTCAACGACGAAGGTGCCGGAGCCGGCGCGCGTGCGCAGATAGCCCTCGGCGATGAGGCGTTCGAATACGTCCAGCGTGGTCTTGCGCGACACCCCGATCTGCAGCGCCAGGTCCCGCGTGGAAGGCAGACGCTCGCCCGGCACGAGCCGGCCATCGAGGATGGCGGTGCGGAGTTGTCGATAGAGCTGGCCGGCAAGGTCATGCCGGCCGTGGATCGTCAAATGGACATCCATCGTGGGCGCAGTGTGCAGAGGGGCTGCGCCATTCTACGGAAGCTGCCGGCCCGGACGAACGGCCGACGCTGAAGCTCAGCCCTCCCGGCCGTCGGCGCGCGGCGCCATCAGCCACGGCGTGTAGCGCCACAGGTACGCCGCGAACGCCGCCACCCACAGCACGCTCGCCCCACCGATCCACACCTCGCGCGGCAGCAGCGCGGGGCCTGCCACGCGCACGACTGCAGCCAGCGCGATGGCGGCGTAGGCGAAATTCTCTGCCCGCCCCGTACGCAGCATCCGGCCGGTGTGGCCGAGCGCGGTGCGCGTGATCATCGCGATGATGGCGCCGCCGATGGCTCCGGCCGTGAGGGCATGCAGCGCGGTGGAACGGTCGCCCCAGCCGAGTGCAGCCGCTGCCAACATGGCAAAGCCGACGGGCAGGAAGGCATACGCCACATGCAGGATGGAGACGATGGGCGTGCGCAGCGTGCGGCGTGTGTCCCAGCCTGCCCAGCGGACAGCCTGCACGACTGCTGCCGCCGCAAACACGACGGCAGGAACGATGCCTTGCAGCGGCGTCGCCAACATGACGACTGCGAGCGCCGTTGCCGGCACGATTGCGCGCTCGGCCCAAACCACACGGCGGACATGCACGCCCGGAACCGCGTTGGACGTGAACATCGGGATGACGCGCCCGCCGATGACCGTGACGAACAGGCAGACCAGCCCGGCGGCCGCATCCAGGCAACGCAGTGCGGCCAGCGGCGCCTCCAGCGCCAACGCGGCATGGAACGCTGCGTTGACGGCACCGAGCACCAGCAGCGCGATCGCCAAGCCATAGTTGCGTGCGCTCTTCGCGCGCCGCAAGACGCGCAGGAACGCCACGCCGCACGCCGGCAGGAACGCCACGTCCGCAGCCACAGCCAGCGGCACGGGCCCGGTCCACATCAGCACACGTGCCGCCAACCACAGCGCAGCCAGCGCCGCGAGCTGCGTGCCTTGCGGCGTCTGCAGGCCGGTCCAGTTCTTTCCCGCTGTGAAAAGGAAACCAACCACCACCGCCGCCGCAAAACCGAACACCATCTCGTGCGCGTGCCAGAACAGCGGCGCCATCGTGGCCGGACCTTGGGCCGAGGGCAGGACACCCAGCAGCAACGCCGCCCACAACGCCATGCCCAGCGCGGCAAACGCTGCAGCAAGCAGGTAGAACGGCCGGAAGCCGAGCGCGAAGACGGCCCGCCCCGCGTAAGGCACGCGGCTTGCCGGGTCGGGCTTGCCGATGGTGAGCAACGGGGCTTGGCGGGGCATGGTGATTTCCGTGGTTCAGGTCAGAGAGTCAGAGAATGTCGTCCAGCAGGTCGGGGCCGAACACTTCGCGGTGGATACGCTCCGACGGCACGCCGCTGGCGAGCAGCGCAGCACGCTGTGCCTGCATGAACGGCAGCGGGCCGCAGAGATAGAAGTCCGCTTCCGTCGCGTTGTCGCGCACGAACGTGTCCACCGTCATGCGGCCGGGCCGTGCGGGGCGCGATGCGAATTCCGCGGCTTCGCCGGATTCCAGGAACACATGCGCCTCGAATGCCGGCAGCGCCTGGGCCGCACGCTCCAGATCGTCGACGTGAGCAACATGCGAGGCGGCGCGCGCGGCGTGGCTGAACACGATCTTGCGTGCGCTGTTCTCCTGCGCGAGCGTGTTGAGCGCCGAGATCATGGGCGTGATGCCGACACCCGCCGACATCAGCACGATCGGGTTGTCGGTCGCCAGTTGCGGCACAAAGTCGCCGTAGGGCTGGCTGACCAGCAGGACGTCGCCTTCGCGCGCATTGGCATGCAGCCAGCTCGACACGGTGCCCGCCGGGCGGTCAACGTCACCCGCATCACGCTTGACCGAGATGCGCCATGTGCGGCCATTCGGCGCGTCCGACAGGCTGTACTGGCGCTGCTGCAGCGCGCCCGGCGCCAGCTCCACCTGCACCGAGATGTACTGCCCCGGCAGGAAATCGGCCAGCGGCGCATCGCCCACGGCTTCGAGCGTGAGCGACACCACGTCTTCGGCCTGCTGACGGCGGCTGACAATGCGCACCGGCTGGCGATGGTCGGGGCCGCTGCCGGTGTGCTGGTACAGACGCGCTTCAGCGGCGATCAGCTCGGCGGCGAGCAGCCAGTAGGCTTCGTCCCAGGCGGCAAGCAGGTCGGGCGTGGCAGCATCGCCCAGCACTTCGGCAATGGCACCCAGCAGGTGGCGCGCGACGATCGGATAGTGGCTCGGCTTGATACCGACAGCGGCGTGCTTATGCACGATACGGTTGACCACAGGTGCCAGCGCCGCGTTGTTGCCATGGTTGGCGGCATACGCAAACACCGCCGAAGCCAGCGACTGCTGCTGCGACCCGTTGGCCTGGTTGCCCATGTTGAACACGTTCGTCAGCTCGGGGTGGCTGGCGAACATGTTGCGATAGAAGGTCTGCGTGATGGTCAAGCCATGCTCGCGCAGCACTGGAACGCTGGCATCGATATAGGGCTTGGACTTGTCGGACAGCATGCTGGACTCCAAATATGCGTGAAATATGCAACAAATAAGACGGGGGGGGGGGGCGCCGTCACGCTTTGTTTTGGATGGCCTGGTGCTCAGGCAACCGCTTGCATTGGATTCTATTAAACGTATATTTGCGATGCAACAAATTGACCTGCGGCAAACCGGCGCATCTTCTGCGCAACTTCCCGATAAGATGTGCCTCTCATGAATGTTTCTACCTGCGGCAACGCCGCACGCCCGCCATGCGACTGACCGACTACACCGACTACGCCCTGCGCACGCTGATCTACGTGGCCGTGCACCCGGACGAGCTCGTCACGATCCAGCGCATTGCGGATGCCTTCGACATTCCCAAGAACCACCTCATCAAGATCGTCCAGCAGCTTGGTCAGGACGGCTTCCTGCATACCGTGCGAGGGCGCTCGGGCGGCATCACGCTGGGCCGCCCGGCGGCCGAAATCAACCTCGGCGACGTGGTGCGCGCCACCGAACCCGACTTCCGCATGGTCGAGTGCTTCCACGGCGACGACAACCATTGCGTCATCACGCGCGTGTGCGGCCTGCGCGGCGTGCTGCACGCGGCGTTGCGGGCGTACTTCGAGGTGCTCGATGGCTACACGCTGCAGGATCTGGTCGACAAACCCAACGCGGTCAGTCGCGCATTGGGAGAGGCGCCACTGCCGATGCCGCGTGCTGCCCGGCGCAAAAGCGTAGCAGCGTAAGCGCTCGCCAGAGTTGCCGTAGCACGCACTGAAGCACGATGTCGGGCCTACGTAACTAAGCTGTCGCCCGCCCACTCCGGTCCCCCCAACCACCGCCCCGCAGGCATGTTCGCTGCTGCAAAACGGTCGTGGGCCGCGCCATTTTCGGCTGCGGCCCGATCAACCCGACCAGCGGAGGTGTCATGAAACCCACTCGCGACAAGAGCAAGCACGCGTCGCACTCGAAATCGACGTCGCAGAGCAAACGCAGCAGCGCATCGGCCAAGGAGCGTGGCGGACACGCCAGCCAGGGCAGCGCAGGCAAGTCGTCCGAACGTGCCGGTGCCAAGTCGCACGAGCGCGGCGCGCATGGCGGGGGCAGCAGCGGCGAACACGCAACGCATTCGCCGATCGGCATCCAGAAGGCCCTGAAGGGCGCGTCGTACCCCGCCAAGAAGCAAGAGCTGCTGAAAACCGCGCAGGCCAACGGCGCGGATGACAGCACGCTGAAAACGTTGCGCGACATGCCCGACGACGAGTACGACACGCCGGCCGCGGTTTCGAAGGCCGTCAGCAACGAAAAGTGATGCGCACTCGCGCAGGAGGATCACCCATGAACAGATCGACACAGCATATCGGTGCACGGCGCGTCGCCGCGTTGTTCCTGGCAGGGGCGCTGGGCTTTGGCGGAGCGATCGGCGTGGCACGGGCAGCAGCGGACAAGTCCGACACGACGTTCGTTACCAAGGCCGCGGCCTCGGGCATGCTCGAAGTGCAGGCCAGCCAGGTTGCGATTACGCGCGCGAGCAACCCCGACGTGCGCGCCTTCGCACAACGGATGGTGAAGGACCACACCACCGTAGGCGACGAACTCAAGACGCTGGCCGGCAAGAAGGGCATTACGGTGCCCGATAGCCTGCCCGCAGACGAACGCGCCAAGGTCGACAAGCTCAGTGCGCTTGAAGGCGCGAAGTTCGACAAGGCCTACGCCGACGAGGTGGGGGTGAAGGCGCACAAGGAGGCAGTTTCCTTGTTCGACAAGGCCTCGAAGGATGCGAAGGACCCCGACATCAAGGCGTTCTTCTCACACAACCTGCCGGCGCTGCGCGAGCACTTGCAGATGGCGGAACAGCTGAAACCCGCGGTGAAATAACGCGGCCGCCGCAACATCACTGACAGAGGTGACCATGAATAGCCGACACCAGAAGGGCGCCGGGCACGCCTCCGGCGACGATACGTTTCTGACCGATGTGTCGGAAACCGATGCCGAAGGCACGACGGTGCGCGAAGCGGAAGTCCGCGAGCGCGACATGTCAGAGGTCGGCGGGCGCAAATCGCACCACCAGCCCGCCGGCGAGGAAGAGCGCGATACGTCCGCCAAGGACGCCCCTTGACGCCAAACCCGCAGCCCGTTGAACGCGCCCCTTTTTAGGGGCCGTTTTCTTTGCGCACTGTTTGCGTCCGGCGCCGGCTCGCTTAGGGCCGATCAGCTTCTGTTTTCACACCGGTTCGTCACTAAAACGTCATGGTTTGTCGCCAAGATTCGGCCGCGCAAACGTTTTAGTTCTGCATGAGCCGCCCACACGCATGGGTGGCCGGAGGCGTTTGCCCGACCTCATCGAATCGACAGGAAACCACAATGCTTTCGACCAAGAAGACGCTGCTCGCCATTGCAGTACCGGCATGCCTGACCCTCGGCCTGTACGCGTGCGGCGGCAGTGACGACCCCGCGCCCACGGGCACCGCAGGTACCTCGCCGGCACCGACAACCCCCACCACACCGACAGAGCCGGCCAAGCCGCAAGGCATGTGGACCACGGGCGACCTGCACGTGCACACGGCGGAGTCCGTCGATGCCGTCACGCCCCTGTCGACGGTGCTCGACCACGCATTCGATCTCAACAGCCTCGACTGGATGGCCGTATCGAACCACCTGCGTCCGTCGCCGCGCGACGCCACCGGCGCCACGCTGGTCGGCGGCTCCATTGCGGCATCGGCCGGCATCGCCAAGTACGAGATGCCCGCCATTGCGCAGGCGCAGGCGGCAGGCAAGTACGCGGGCAAGCTGGTCTTCTCCGCCGCCGAGTGGGACATGCCGACGCACGACCACCTGAACGTGGGCATCTTCGAAGGCACCGACAAGCTGCAGACGTCGGCCAAGGGCTTGAACAAGTTCGAGTACTTCTTCACGCAGCAGTCCGCATCGCTGTTCGACCCGAACGATGTGACCGCATGGCAGCAGGAAGGCCCGCGCGCCGGCACGACACACACCGACGTGGTCAATGCCTTCAAGTGGCTCAAGACGAATTACCCGAACACCAGCTACGGCCTGATCAATCACCCGTCGCGCAACCCGGGCAAGTACACGGTGGCGGATTTCCGCGAGTTCAACGACACGGCGCCCGACATCATGTTCGGCATCGAAGGCATGGTGGGCAACCAGATGGAACCCGATCGCGGCGGCTATACCAGCGCCTACATCGATGCCAACCTGAAGAACCGCACCTACGGCGGCGTCGATTACGTGGTCGCGCAAGTCGGCGGCGTCTGGGATGCGCTGCTCGGCGAGGGCCGCCGCATCTGGAACTTTGCCGATTCCGACCACCACTTTGAAGTGGACGCCACGCAGCAGTTCAGCAGCGGCTACTACCCCGGCGAATACGCCAAGACCTATATCTGGCTGCCGGGCACCAGCCCCGACCTGAAGACGCTGCTGGCCGCCATGCGCTCGGGCAAATCGTTCGCCGTATTCGGCGACCTCATCAACGCGCTGGACTTCCGTGCTGGCACCGCAGCCACATCTGCCGACATGGGCGGTACGCTCACGGCCAAGGCCGGCGACAAGGTGACGATCACCATCCGCTTCAAGAGCCCCGATCACAACAACTATGAGTACCCGCTCGGCAGCGGCTTCAAGGTCAACATGCGGCCGGTGGTCGATCATGTCGACCTGATTGCCGGCGACGTGACGGGCAAGGCTGCAGCAGGCACGCCGGCCTATGCGAAGGACACCAACGACTCCACCAAGGTCGTCGCCACGTTCACCAAGGCGGACTGGAAGGTCGACGCCGACGGCTACAACACCGTCACGTACACCTACACGGCCGCCAAGAACCAGTACTTCCGCCTGCGCGGCACGAACCTCGGCATGAACGTGTCGGGCGAGACCAGCAACGGCAATCCGCTCCCCGACCAGAAGACCGTGGTGACGGAAAACGCCGCGCGCTTCAACGCCATCAACGATCGCAACTACAACGATCTGTGGTTCTACTCGAACCCGGTGTTCGTGTCGGTGCAATAAGCGCCGCAGTCGTCAGGCAGACGCGGTGACTGACGCTGCGGCGGGCGCGCTGGTGCGCCGCAGCCACACTGTCACCGCCAGCCCGACGCTGCCTGGGTCTGCGTGCCTTCCAGGCGCGTGAAGCGCTCCAACACGCGTGTGTACGCCTCGGGCGGAATGCCGGGGCCGTTGTCGATGCGTATCGAGAATCGCCAGCGGCGTGCGCATCTGGTGCGCGGCATGGGCAATGAAGCGCTTCTGCGTGAGCGCGTTGTCGGCAATGCGCCGCTGGTACTGGTTGAACGCGCCGGCAATCGGCTGCAGTTCGTGCTGCCGGCCGTCGCGGTCGAGCGGCGCAAGGTCGGTGGGCGCGCGCGCAAACACATTGCCGGCCAGCCGTAAGAGCGGCCGCAGTTCCACCGGCAGGGTCTACCCGCATTGGGACGTGTGCAGGGGCAGGGGTTGTTGCGCTGGGCAGTGCAACGCATTGCAGCCATGGCAATCGGCCTCGCGGTAGAGTGTCGAGTCGCCCCATCTCAACTCCACCGATCCCTCCCATGCATCCGTCCCAAATGACCGGCCTGCAATTGCTGCAGGCCATGTCGCACGGCGAGCTGCCGCGCGCGTCCATCAGCGAAACCATCCCGATGACGATGGATTCCATCGAAGCGGGCACCGTGCACTTCACTGCCCAGGCCGACAAGCGCCACCTCAATCCGCTTGGCGGTGTGCACGGCGGCTTTGCGGCGACGGTGCTCGATTCCGTAACAGGCTGCGCCGTGCATTCGATGCTCGAAGCCGGCGTCGGCTACGGCACGGTCGACCTGAACGTGAAGATGGTGAAGCCCGTGCCGGTAGATACACCGCTGGTGGCCGTTGGACGCGTGCTGCATGTCTCGCGCACGATCGGCGTGTCGGAAGGCACGCTCAAGACGCAGGACGGCACATTGCTGGCGCATGCCACGGCAACGTGTGTCATCCGCCGTCCGTAAGCCCGATTGACCTGGAGCCCCTGATGTCTGAACCGCTGCAAACCCTCTCTGCCCTGTCTGCGAAGACCACCGCGCTGGTGCTGATCGACCTGCAACGCGGCATCCTGCCGTTTGCGCAAGGGCCCCACACGGCCGAGCAGGTGGTGGGCGCGTCCGCCAGGCTCGCCAGGCGCTTTCGCGAGCTGGGTGCGCCCGTCGTGCTCGTGCGCGTAGGTTGGGCGGCCGACTACGCCGACGCGCCGCGCCAGCCCGTCGACCGCCCCACACCCACGCAGCCGGGCGGCCTGCCGCCGCAATGGTGGGAACAGCCCGCCGAGCTGGAAGTCGCAGCCACCGACATCCAGATCACCAAGCGCCAGTGGGGCGCGTTCTACGGCACCGAGTTGGATCTGCAACTGCGCCGTCGCGGCATCACGACCATCGTGCTGGGCGGCATCTCGACGCATGTGGGCGTGGAGTCGACCGCGCGCGCTGCGTGGGAGCACGGCTACGCGCTGGTGCTGGCCGAAGATGCGATGAGTTCGAACGATGCGGCGATGCATCGTTCGTCGGTGGAAAACGTGTTCCCGCGACTGGGCCGTGTGCGCGACACCGACACCATCCTGGCGGCGCTGACGGCCTGAACGCTGACGGCCTGAACGTTCAGCGCCGTCCTCGACCGGCACGTACAGCACCATGCGCAGGCGCGGGTCTTCCATCACCGGCAGGCCGATGTAGTCGTAGCGGACGACCTTGCCGCCGGGCGTGCGGATCAGCTTGTGCTCCGCGCGCTGGGCGCGCACTTCGTGCTGGCGCCACCACGTATCGAACTCGCGGCTGCTGGTGCGCAGCCGGTCGACCAGCGCCACGAGCACCGGGTCGTCTGCGTGCGGGTCGTACACCGCGCGAAACTTTGCCAGCATGCGGCGCGCCTCGTTTTCCCACTCGACAAAACGCTCGCGCGCATTGGCGTACAGAAACATGTAGACCAGCGAGTTGCGGTCTTCCGGCGGCATCGTGCCGAAATCCATGAAGAGCTGCGAGGTCGCCTCGTTCCAGCACAGCAGCTCGGTGCGGTAGCTGCGCACGTGAGCGGGCAGGACCATGCCGGCAACGGCGCGGCGCAAGACGTCGCACCGCTTCGGCGGGTGGGCGCCCCGCCGGTCCAGCTGCGGCGCCCGTCAAGACCGATTCCGCGCGCGCCAGACCACGCATGTGCGCGCGTTCATCCGCAGACAGCTTCAGCGCCCGCCCGATCGCTTCGATGGTCGCCACCGACGGCCGCACGTCGCGCCCCTGCTCGATGCGCACATACCAGTCGATGCTGATATTGGCGAGCTGCGCAACTTCTTCCCGGCGCAGGCCGGCGGTACGGCGGCGCCCGCTGCCCTCGGGCAGCCCCACATCCTGCGGACGCAGATGGCTTCGGCGGCTGCGCAGGAATTCGCCCAGCTCGTTGCGCGGCGCGGCAGGGAAGGGGGCAAGGTCGGCGGTGAAATCGTCCATGGCGGTATTACACACGCTGGCATGTGCAAGTGGGAGGGACAAGCTAATCCTAGGTTAATCCTAGCTCTGCATCGAATCGGCTCGCGCACCTACGCTGCGTTCACCTCTCTTTCCGGAGCCGATCGTGACCCACGTTTCTTCTGCTTCTTCCGTATCCGAACCGCGCCGCTGGCTCGCCTTCGGTGTGATGGTGACGGCGCAATTCATGTTCATCGTCGATGCGTTCATCGCCAATGTGGCAATCCCGAGCATCCGCACGAGCCTGCATGCCACGCCCGCACAACTGGAGGCCGTGCTGGCGGTGTACCAGCTTGGCTACGCGATTCTGCTCATTACCGGCGGCCGCCTGGGCGACCTGTTCGGGCGCAGGCGCGTGTTCCTGCTGGGCCTCGTCGCCTTTACCGCCACTTCGGCCGGCTGCGGGCTGGCGGGCAGTGCTGCGGCGCTGATTGCATGGCGTTTTGCGCAAGGCCTGTCGGCCGCGATGATGGTGCCCCAAGTGCTGGCGAGCGTGCAGGCGCTCTTTGCCGGCGCGGAGCGTGACCGCGCGCTATCGATCTTCGGCCTGGTGATGGGCACCGGCGGTGCGGCCGGGCTGCTGGTAGGCGGCGCGCTCACCAGCGCGGATATCGCCGGACTCGGCTGGCGCTCGGCCTTCCTGATCAACGTGCCGGTCGGTTTGACGGCCGCGCTGCTCGGCTGGCGCTGGATTCCGCACCCGAGCGCCGACGCGGCAAAAGTGCATCTCGATACCGCCGGCGTGGCGTGGATGGCCGCCAGCGTAGCGGCCGTGCTCGTGCCGCTGCTGTTCGGTCGCGAACTGCACTGGCCGGTGTGGACGCTGGCACTGCTTGCCGTGGGCGTACTGGGCATGGCGACATTCCAGCAGCTTGAAGCGCGGGTCGACCGCGCCGGTGGTACGCCGCTGCTGCCGCCCACCTTGCTGCAGCATCGCGCCTTCATGACGGGGATGACCGCGTCAGCGCTGCACTACATCGGGATGATGGCGTTCTTCCTCGTGCTGACGCTGTATCTGCAAAACGGGCGGCAGCTGTCTGCGGTGCGCATGGGCGTTGCCATCCTGCCGCTGGCCATCACCTTTCTCATCACGTCGCGGGTGGCGAATGCGTTGGTGCGGCGCCATGGCGTTCGCGCGCTGTTGGCAGGCCTTGGCCTGATGGCGCTGGGCCTGCTGGCGCTGCTGTCGGGATTCGGCTCAGACTGGGCGCACCCCGCCACGCCGAGCATGATGCGCATCGGCATTGCGGTGGCGCTGTACGGCGCAGGGCAAGGCCTGGTCGTCGTCCCGCTCATCGGCCTGGTGCTGACCGGCGTGGCACGTACGCAGGCCGGCGCAGCGGCTGGGCTGCTGATTACGGCGCAGCAATTGGCGGGCGCCCTGGGTGTCGCCTGCATCGGCGGGCTGTATTTCACGTTTGCCGCTGGCGGCGGTGCCATCGGCATGGCGCACGGCACGATGGCGGGATGCATCGCCATGTTGGCGGCGCTCGGCGCGGCTGCGGTGGGTTTCGCGCGGCTCGGGGCGCAGCAACGGCAACTGGCGTCCGCCGGCGCGGCCAGCCCGGCCTGAGCTGCACCCTCACATCACTTCCACGATTCGATACCCGGGCGCGCGACACAAGCGCGCCCGGGTGCATTGATCGGCCCCGGCGGACATTCCACACTCCCGCGCGATGCGCTTGGCATCGCCCGCCTTCTTTCCGCATGGCCACTGTTTCCCACCTTCGCACCGCGGCCTCGGCCCCGTCCGCCGCTCCATCGCTGGCCCGCCGCATCGTCGCGGAGGCGCTCGGTACGGCCTTGCTGATTGCGGTGGTCATCGGCACGGGCATCCACGCAAGCCGGCTCTCCGGTGGCGATGCCACGTGGACGCTGCTGGCGCAGTCGCTCGCTGGCGGCGCCGGTCTGCTGGCGCTGCTGACGGTGTTCGCGCCAGTGTCGGGGGCGCACCTGAACCCGGCGGTCACGCTGTCGGCGTTGCTGCGGGGCGGTCTGCGGGGGCATGAGGCGCTGGCCTATCTGGCTGCACAGGCCATGGGCGCCGTGCTCGGTGTGGCCGCCGCGCACGCCATGTTCGGCATGCCGGCGTGGGCGCCGGGCACGCATGCCGCCACCGGGCCCGCATTGTGGTGGAGCGAAGCACTGGCAACGTTCGGGCTGATCGGCGCGGGCATCGCATGCGGGCGTCACGCGCCGAAGCAATTGCCGCTGGTGGTGGCTGCCTATATCGCGGCGGGGTACTGGTTCACGTCGTCGTCATCGGTGGCCAATCCGGCGCTGGCCCTTGCCTGCGCGCTGACCGACGGCCCCTCCGGCATCCGCCCCGGCGATGTCCCTGGCTACATGCTGGCGCAGCTGGTCGGCGCGCTGCTGGCAACGCCGTTGTTCAACTGGCTGATGAGTGTGGACCCGGCACCCGCGCAGGCATCTGGCACCGCCATCGCAGCGGCGCAAGCCGTGCCGATGCATCGCCCGGCCAGCTGAGGCTGGCGCTCAGCCGCGCGCGATCAGCCCGCTGGCGCGGGCGTATTGAAAGAGATCAATCTCGCGCGCCAAGCCGAGCTTGCGCAGCGCCATGGCCTTCTGCGTGCTGACGGTCTTCACGCTCGAACCAAGCATGAGCGCAATGTCGGACACGGCCGTGCCAGCCGCATACAGGCGAAGCACTTCGCGCTCGCGCGCGCTCAGCCGCTCGGACGCATCGCGTTCGTTGGACCCGAGGCCCGTGTCTTCCAGGATGCGCGGGCTGTCATAGCGCACGCCGCGCGCGGCCGCCATGACGGCGTGCCCGGCATGCACGAAATCATCGTTCTTGCTGACGATGCCTGCCACGCCAATCTGCCGCATGGCGCGCAGCAGCGCCGGGTTGTGGACCATCGTGCAGACGACGATGCCGCACCTGGGATGCTGCTTGCGCAGGCGCGCCAGCAGTTGCATGCCGTCGAAGGCCGGTTCGCCACCGAGGTTGTAGTCCGTCACGATGACGTTGCAGTCGACGGACGTAAGCACCTGCATCAGCTCGCGCCCATCGTGCGCCTGTGCGACGACCTGCTGCTGTGGAAACTGCCCAATGGCCGCCGCCAGCCCCATGAGGATCACCGGATGATCGTCCGCCAGCACGATCGAGAGGACAGGGCACATGTGCACGCCGTCAGGCCAGGCGCGTCGCCGGGGAAGACTTGGCCGGCGTGACGAGCAACAGGATGGGAGAGATCGGAGCCGTCATGGAAGTCAGGAGCGCCGCGGAAAGGAGCCGGTACCTTACTCACCGGATATGCCCTTCGGGATCAGACTTTTCTTACTTTGGCGCCGCGTAACCTTTCGGGGCAGAAGCTGCTTCTATCTGGGTTGAGAGAAACTGAATGACCCTGCAGCGTTCGCGCTTACGCAGCCGCCTGCACGTGCGCAAGAAACGCGGTGACAGACAGCGGGGCCGCCCACAGATAGCCCTGCCCGGTGGCACAACCCAGCGCGCGCAGCGTCTGGCGCTGCGCTTCGGTTTCCACCCCTTCGGCAATGCACTCGAGATGCAGCGTGCGCGCCAGCTCGATCATCGTGCGGCAGATCACGCCGCGCTGGCTGGTCTGGTCTACCGCGGCTGTAAATGACCGGTCGATTTTCAGAATGGTGAAGGGCAGATCGGCCAGCAGCTTGAGCGTGGCAATGCCCACGCCAAAATCGTCGATGGCCAGCGGATGGCCCAGCAGGCGCAAGCGGTTGAGTGCGATGGTGAGCTGCGCCGCGTCGTGCACGGGCGAGTCTTCCGTCAGCTCAATCGCGATGGCAGCGGGCGCAATGCGCGCCTCGCGCACGATGGCTTCGATGCGGTCGACGGTGCCGGCCCGGCTCAGCGTCTGCGCCGACGCATTCACGCCAATCGAAACGGGATATGCATGCGCGGCCAGCGCGTGCTGCACGCGCACGCAATGCTCCAACACGTGAAAGAACAGGCCATCAGCCAGCCCCAGCGCCTCCAGGCGCGGCACGAACGCGGCAGGCGACACGCGCCCATGCACCGGGTGCATCCAGCGGCAGAGCGCCTCGGCGCCCGCAATCTGGTTGCTGGCCAGATCGTGCTGGGGTTGGAAGACGACTTCGATCTGCTCGGGCGTTTCGTGGATGAGCGCGGCCAGCTCGTCGTCGGAAAACTGCGGCAAGCCAGCCGTTGCGGCAGGCGGCCGGTCTCGCTCTCGGGCGGCGGCGGCTTCCAGCAACGGCAGCACGTGTGCCGGGCGCAACGGCTTCTGCACGCCGTGGGTGCGCGTCAGCCCGATCGCATCGGCCAGGCTGACGTGCGACTCCACGATCGGCGCATCCAACGCGCTGACCCACGCCCACACGGGGGCCTGTCGCGGAAAGACGCGGCCGCCGCGCAGGTGCATCTGCTCCATCAGTTCGGGGCCGTTCATGCCGGGCATGTCGATGTCGCACAGCACGAGATCGACGTGGCAGAGCTGAAGGAGGTAGAGCGCCTCGCGGCCGTCGCAGGCCGTCAGGATCTGCTGCACGCCCAGCGTATGGAGCAGTTGCCGGGCCGCGGCCCGTTGCACGGGATGGTCGTCCACCACCAGCACGGCGAGTTGCGCGAAACCTTCCATCGGCCAATCCTTGTTGTTGTAGGGATGGGGGCGAGGCGCATCGCTTGCGCTGTGTGACGCCGCCGTCAGCCGCCATTGAAGCACCGGCCGGCGGCCTTGTCAGGCGAAGTCCGTGCGCGGCCCCGGAAAAAACAAAGCCCGCGCAGCTTTTCAACTGCGCGGGCCTTGAGCGATTCCCCCAACCTTTTGAGCTTCCGGCGCCGTGTCGACGGCGTCGGGATGGAGGAAATCGTGCCCGAAAAAAATGAAGCCCGCAACAGGGGCGGGCTCAAAAGGGGGGGAGTGCTCTCTAAAGAGAGAGCAAGGTGAAGTTTAGTGAAGGGAGGGCAGTCAGACTGTCCGGGGTTGGCCGAAAGGCTTGTAGGACAAAAACTGACGATATTTCGCGATGTTAGCCACACAAAGCAGGCGGTTGCGCGCACATTCGCGGCGTCGGCGTGATTCAAACAGCGCTTCGATTCTTTTCCGCCGACATGCGCGTCAGTCATTGAAGTGAGGCTCGAAGCGCACGATTGAAAATTCCTCGCTCGTTGCTAGCGGGCAACGCCGCCAAGCAAAACGCGCAGAAAAATTGAGAATTCAGGGTAGCCGGAACCGGCTGAGATGCAAGGCGACCAGAAGAACAGCAAAAGCCGCGCGCCAAAGAAAAAAGCCCGAGCACCAGGTGCTCGGGCCACAATCCACCAAGGAGGGTGGAGGAGACAGTTCCTACTATAGCGAATCGTTTGTTGCGTTGCAATAACGTAGAACTACTTAATGTAACGAGAGGCTACAAGCGTTGCCGCGGCGCCACGTGTGACGAAAACGATTGCATCTGTCACACGATGACGCATCGCAACAAAACGCTGTGGCACAGCGGAAACCCGCTCCGGCTTCCGAGATGCCACACTTCAACATCGACGCATCCGCGAAAGTAACCGCTGACTTAGCGTCCGCTGCTTAAAACGCCGGCAGGATCGCGCCCTTGAACTGCGTGTCGATGAACTTGCGCACGTCTTCCGATTGATAGGCGTGCACCAGCGTCTTCACCCACGGCTGGTTCTTATCTTTTTCGCGCACGGCGATCAGGTTGGCGTAGGGCCCCTGGCGATCTTCCAGTGCGATGGCGTCCTTGGCCGGCGTCAGGCCGTTCTTGACCGCGTAGTCGGTGTTGATCGAAGCGGCGTCCAGATCATCCAGCGAGCGCGGCAGCTGCGCCGAATCCAGCTCGATCAGCTTGATCTTCTTCGGGTTCTCCACCACGTCACGCGGTGTCGCATTGTTGCCGTTCGCGCCGGCGCCGGCCTTGAGCTTGATCACGCCCGCCTTCTGCAACAGAAGCAGCGCGCGGTTGCCGTTGGACGGATCGTTCTGGATGCCGACCTTGGCGCCTTCCTTGAGCTGCGCGAGCGACTTGATCTTCTTCGAGTAAAAACCCATCGGCGCCACGTAGGTCAGGCCCACATTGACGATCTTGTAGCCGCGCGCCTTGATCTGGCTGTCGAGGAAGGGCTGATGCTGGAAGCCGTTGGCGTCCAGGTCGCCCGAATCGAGCGCGGGGTTAGGCTGGGCGTAATCGTTGAACTCGATGATCTTGACGTCCAGGCCGTCCTTCTTGGCGACCTTCTGCACGACTTCCCAGATTTGCGCATCGGGGCCGCTCATGGTGCCGAGCTTGATCTGCTTGGTGTCGGCGTTGGCGGCAGTGGCAACGGCAAAGGCAATGGCCGGTACGGCCACGCGCGCAAGGCGGGAAAACAGAGACATGGAGAAACCTCGTGGATCTTGTCGTGAATGAAATCCGCCCGCGGGTAGCGGGCGTGTGACGCGATCCTGTCATAGCGGCGACCGTAACCGAACGACTTTTTCGGCATGTCCATATGCCCCGCAACGGTGCAACTAGGCGATGGGCTCGGCGTCTTCCACAGGCGGCGGCTCGGCGGCAGGCAGGGCGATAACGAAGCACGCACCGCCATCGGCCGGCGCCTCCACCCAGATGCGGCCGTGATGGGCGCTGACGATCGCCTCGCACACCGCCAGGCCCAGGCCGACGCCCGTGGTGGCCGATTCTTTCTCGCCGCGCGTGAACTTCTCGAAGATCGTGCGCACCGCGCCGGCAGCCACACCGGGCCCGTGGTCGCGCACCCGCAGGCGCAGTTCGTTGCCGCGCGCTTCGTCTTGGACGATCTCGCCGGAGATGCGGACCGCGGTGCCGGCCGGCGCAAACTTGCCCGCGTTCTCCAGCAGATTCGACAGCACACGCTCCATCAGCGGCCCATCGCAGCGAATGAGCGGCAGCGCCGCGAGGTTGTCCACAACCACACGGTGATCGGGCAACGGATTCGCCTGCAGCGCCGCGCCAACCAGCTCTTCGATCGACTGCCATTCCAGCCGCAGCTTGACGTCCTGGTTCTGCAGGCGCGCCATGTCGAGCAGGTTGGTGACCATCGTGCGCATGCGCTGCGCCTGCTGGCCGATGGCGGCTGCAGCTTCGGCCTGCAGCGGGGGCAAGGGCGGCTGCGCGCGCAGCAGCGTCTCGGCCATCCCCACCAGGCCCGTGAGCGGCGTGCGCAAGTCGTGCGACACGGCGGCCAGCAGCGAATTGCGCAGCCGCTCCGATTCAATCCGCACCAGCGCATCGCGGGCCACTTCCACGTAATGCACACGCTCGATGGCGATGGCGATGAGCGTGGCGCAGGCGTCGATCTGGCGGCGGTTGTCGGGCTGGGCGAGCACCTGGAAGGTTTCGGGCTCCACGGCGAGCACACCGCGAATCGCCATCGGCGCCTTCAGGGGCAGATACAGCACCGAGCCCGACGGCAGCGTATGCGTGCCCGTACCGGCAGGCTGGCCATGCTGATACGTCCAATCGGCCAGCACGCGGTCAAGGTTGGGCATGCCGGACGGCGCATCGGTGCTGCCTTCCGGCTTGGCGACTTGCGGTGCGCCCAGCCGCCCATCGAGTCCGACGAAGAAGAACGCACAGCGCCCGCCAAACGTTGCGTTGACGAAGCGCCCGCCGATGCTGACGATCTGGTCCAGCGTCAGCGCGGCGGACAACTCGCGTGCGGCTTCATACAGCGCATGCGCCGACGCCTCGCGCTGCACCGCCACCTGGGCTTGTTCACGCAGGCCCGCCGTCAACTGGCCCACCAGCATGCCCACCGCCAGCATCACCGCAAACGTCAGCAGGTACTGCACGTCGCTCACGGCAAACGAAAAGCGTGGCGGCACGAAAAAGAAATCGAACAGCGCCACCGACAGCACCGACGCCAGCGCCGCCGGCCCCCGCCCATGGCGCATTGCCACCGCCACCACGGCCGCCAGGAACAGCATGACGATGTTGGCCAGATCGAACACCGGCCGAACGAGGCTGGACAGCGCCGTCGCCACGCCCACGTACACGCACGCGGCCACGTACGCCGGCTTGAGCCAACCGGCCTGTGCATCGGCCGCACGCTGCGCCTCGCTGCGCACGTCGGCACGGCCAATGTCTGCTGCGCGCGGCGGCAGCTGGATATGCGTCGGGTCCGCCGCCGCGCGAATCACGTCGACCTCGGGGCAGTGCCGTGCCAACGCTTCGGCAAAGTCGCCGCTCGGCAGGCGGCGCTCCAGCCCGATCGCCAGCCGCAGCGCCACCACGATGGCGCGTGCCGATCGCCAGCGCTTCTCCGGCGGCCGCCCGATCACCGCCTTGGTGATGTTGTGGCGGCGGATATAACCGGTGATCGCCTCGACGGCGTTGGTGCCGGCCAGCGTCTCCACCTTGGCGCCGGCGTCTTCGGCCAGCTTGAGCAGGGCATGCAAACGCTCGGTGCGCGCATCGGCGGCGCGCAGATGCGGCATCACCACGGCCACGGCATGCCAGTCGCATTCCAGCTGCGCGGCCAGGCGTGCAGCGCTGCGGATGACCTGTTCGCCATCGCCCTGCGGGTCCAGGCACGCGACGACGGTTTCGCGCGTGCGCCAGACGTTTTCAATACGACGCGCGCGGCGATAGGCCTGCACGTCGTCGTCGACGCGATCGGCGGTGCGGCGCAGGGCGAGTTCGCGCAGCGCAATGAGGTTGCCCTTGCGGAAGAAATTGCGCGCGGCGTGCTGCGCCTGCTCGGGCATGTAGACCTTGCCCTCGGCCAGGCGGCGCAGCAGTTCATCGGCGGGCAGGTCGACGAGGATGACTTCGTTGGCGGCATCGAACACCGCATCCGGCACGGTTTCCCACACGCGGATGCCGGTGATGCTGCCGACGGCCTCGTTCAGGCTGTCGAGGTGCTGGACGTTGACGGTGGTCCAGACGTCGATGCCGGCGGCAAGCAGGTCTTCAATGTCCTGCCAGCGCTTGGGGTGGCGCGAGCCTGCCACGTTGGAGTGGGCAAGCTCGTCGACGAGGATCAGCGCGGGCCGGCGCGCCAGTGCGGCATCCAGATCGAACTCGGGCAGCGTGCGGCCCTTGTATTCGACTTGGCGGGTGGGAAGGTGCTCAAGGTCTGCGACCAGCGCGGCGGTTTCGGCGCGGCCGTGGGTTTCGACCAGGCCGATGATGGCGTCGATGCCGGCGGCGCGGGCGGCCTTTGCTGCGGCCAGCATCGCGTAGGTTTTGCCTACACCGGCCGAGGCGCCGAAATAAATGCGGAGTTTGCCGCGGGCGGAATGCTCTTGGCCGGATTGGAGTTCGGCTAGGAGTTGGTCGGGGTTCGGGCGCGCGGCTTCTTGCATGTTGCGTATTTTGGGTTTTTGGGACTTGGTGGTCTATCCCCTGTTTCATCCCCTGCCGGGGCTGACTTACTTTCTTTTGGTCTTGGCCAAAGAAAGGTAGGCAAAAGAAAGGCGCGCCCGAGATGGCGAAAGATTCCTTGAATTTCCGTAACCGGGCGGAGACGGGAAAAACTCGCTTCGCTCAGACAGTTTCCCCCTCTTTTTCCTCCCTGCAACAGAAATTCAAGGCGCCATCTAGGGCAGGAAAGTCAAAGGACAAAAGCCACACCATCTGGACACAAGCCCAAAAGACAAGGCCAACCTCGCGACGGGTTGGCCTTTTTCTTTTGACGTTGAGCCCTTGATGGCGCCTTGAATTTTCGTAAGCGGGCGGAAAAAAGGTGGGGAACTGTCTGAGCGCAGCGAGTTTTCCCCACCTCCGCCCGGTTACGCAAATTCAAGGAATCTTTTCGCCATCTCGGGCGCGCCTTCTGTTTGCTTACTTTTCTTTGGCAAGACAAAGAAAAGTGAGTCGGTCCCGGCAGGGAACGAAAGGGAGGTGGACCACCAACGCTCAAATCCTCAAAGGATCAATCTCCAACTGCCACCGCACCCCCTTCACAGTCTTGCCAATCCCCGCAAACCCCTCAGTCCAGGCAGTCAACAGCTTCTGCAAAGCCGCGCGAGAACCCGATTCCACCAGCAACTGCGCCCGCTCGCGGTTGGCCAGGCGCACCATCGTCATCGGCACCGGATCATGCAAAAACACCGGCGCGCCCAATTCAGCGGCCAAGGCTTCACCAGCCGAACGCGCGGCGCCCAAAAACTCCAGCGCGCGTGCGACTTCCTTGTGCTCTGCGGTCAACAACGCCTGATAGGCAAACGGCGGCAGCCCGGCCTGTTTGCGCTCCCGCAGCAGCTGGCGCGCAAAACCGTCGTAGTCGTGCCGAACCAGCGCCTGCAGCGCCGGTGCGTCGGGATACCGCGTCTGAATCAGCACCTCGCCGGCCAAGCCGGCCCGGCCCGCGCGGCCCGCCACCTGCATCAGCGAGGCAAAGAGATGCTCTCCCGCGCGGAAGTCGTGCGAGAACAGCGAGGAATCGGGCGCGACCACGCCCACCAGCGTCACGCGCTGGAAGTCGTGCCCCTTGGCGACCATCTGCGTGCCGATCAGGATGTCGACGCCGCCTTCGTGCACGGTGTCGAACAGCGCTTCGGCGCTGCCCTTGCGGCGGGTGGAATCGGCGTCGATGCGGGCGACGCGGGCCTGCGGAAACAGCTCGCCGAGCGTTTCTTCAATGCGCTGGGTGCCGCGCCCGAGCGGGGCGATGTCGACGTTGCCGCAGTCGGGGCAGTGATGCGGAATGCGCGATTCGTACCCGCAGTGGTGACAGCGCAGGCGCCGCTCCGGCTTGTGCAGCACCAGGTACGCCGAGCAGCGCGGACAGCCCGACAGCCAGCCGCAGGCGTCGCAGGACAGCACAGGCGCGTAGCCGCGGCGGTTGAGGAACAGCAGGCTTTGTTCGCCGCGCGCCAGGCGATCGGCAATCGCATCGACGAGCGGTTTGGACAGCCCATCACGAATCGCACGCCCGGCGCGGCGCTCCAGGTTCAGGTCGATGAGCGACACGCGCGGCAGCACCGCTTCTGCCTGCGCGCGTTGCGAGAGCGTCAGGCGCGTCGTAGCCGTCTGCTCGGCGCGCCACCAGGTTTCCAGCGACGGCGTGGCAGAGCCCAGTACCACGGGGATGTTGCGCTGCTTGGCACGCCATAGCGCCAGGTCGCGTGCGGAATAACGCAGACCCTCCTGCTGCTTGTACGACGTGTCGTGCTCCTCATCGACAAGGATGAGCGCGAGGTTGGGCAGCGACGCCAGCATCGCCAGCCGCGTGCCGAGCACGATGCGCGCTTCACCGCGATGCGCGGCCAGCCAGTTCAGCGCGCGCGGCTGTTCGGCCAGACCGCTGTGCAGCGCGGCCATGGGCACGCCGGGAAAACGCGCCGCAATGCGCGCCTCCAGCTGCGGCGTCAGGTTGATCTCGGGCACCAGCATCAGGACCTGCGCGGCGGGGTCGCGCGCCAAGGCGTCGGCGATGGCGTGCAGGTAGACCTCGGTCTTGCCGCTTCCGGTCACGCCAAACAATAGGAAGGGGCTGAAGGTACCCGCCGCCCCGGCCTGGGCGATGGCCGCCACGGCGGCGGCCTGTTCGTCGTTCAGGGCGGGCGCGACGGAAGGCGCCGGCAGCTCGAGCGGTTGCGGCAGCAGCGCCTTCGGCCGCAGTTCTGCGCGCAGCCAGCCGACGGTCGTCCAGTCCCGCAGCTTGGCGACGGCTTGCCCGTGCAATTCAACGGCGGCGCTGGTGGACAGCTCGCCATCGCCGGTCAGTGCTTCGGCCAGGCGCATGGCGCCGGACGCACGTTTCGGAACGCTGTCGAGCAACGCGGCCCGCGCCGGTTCAAACATCACGTAGACGGTTTCGTTGGCCTGCCGGGCGAGGTTGTCCCAGCTGCCCGGCGTGCGCCACAACGGCGGCAACGCGGGCAACGTCACCTCGCCGAGCGCACGGTGGTAGTAACCGGCAGCAAATTCGGCGAGCGCCCGCCATTCGGCGTCGAGCGGCGGCACCCAGGCCAGCACCCGCTCCACATCGCGCAGCTTTTCTTGCGGAACATCGGTGGTTGCGGCAGTTTCGACCACCAACGCCACCACCCGCCTGTTGCCGAACGGCACCACCACGAGCTGCCCAACCAGCACAGGTTGCCCGCACCGGTAATCGAACACGGCATCGAGCGGTGTATCGATCACCACACGCGCAATGGCAGCCGACACCTGGGCATCAGAAAACGCGGCGTCGACGTGGGCGGTGGTCATGCTTGGCGCAAACGGTTGAATTGCAAAGAGTTTGTTGCGATGCAGCGGCGCATCCTGCACCTGGGAAATGCGTCTTGCCCATCTCACCTTGCCTTCACAGCCATTGCCATGGTCGGTTCAATGTTCAAGTACTACTTGAGGTTTATGCCTTGGCGCCCTGATCGGCGACCGTTTTCCGGCCTATCCACACGGCCTGTGGATAACTTTGTTGAAAAGTCGGCCGCTGCGCCCGCGAAGGCCGGTAGACGCGCTGTTTTTCTAGCTTGCACGATTTACGCGCACGCGGCTTTCTTTCAGAAAAATCAAACACTTATGCGGTGCGTGCACAGAGCCGCCCCTGTTGCGCCGCGGAAAGAACCAGCCGCGACAGCTTTGTGCATAAGTCAAGTCTTGACAGCCGGCTTACGCACCAGAAAGCGCGAAATAAATCGCTTGACACCCCGTTGGGGCCAGATGGGGCCACCGGCACGCGAGTAGTCACTCACCCCTACTGCACCAAAGCGGCGAAGATTCCACCCGTGCCCCCGACTTCACGCACTATTGCGGCACGATTCAAACGCTATCGCACTGCAGCATTGATCTTGATCGTGTTACTTCGCTTTCGACCGCAGCGCGCGGCTGAAGCTGTGCACCTCCTCCACCAGCACCGATACGGCTTCGGGCGGGGTGAACTGCGAGATGCCGTGGCCGAGGTTGAAGATGTGGCCATCGCTGCCACCGCCGGCTGCGTAGTCTTCCAGCACGCGGCGCGCTTGCGCGCGAATCGCCTCCGGCTCGGCAAACAGCACGGTGGGGTCCAGGTTGCCTTGCAAGGCGACGCGGCCCGCCGTTCGCTGGCGAGCGCGCTGCAGGTTGACGGTCCAGTCCACGCCCAGCGCGTCAGCACCGGTCTCGGCCATGCCTTCGAGCCACAGGCCGCCGCCCTTGGTGAACAGGATGACCGGCACGCGCTGGCCGTCGGCCCCGGGGCGAATACCCTTCACCACGCGGGCCATGTAGGCCAGCGAAAACTCCTGGTAGATGCCATCGGCCAGCGCTCCGCCCCAGGTATCGAACACCTGCACAGCCTGTGCGCCTGCATCGATCTGTGCATTCAGATAGTCGATCACGGCCTGCGCGTTGATCTCCAGGATGCGGTGCATCAGGTCCGGGCGCGCGTAGAGCATCGACTTGACGGTGCGGAAGTCGTCCGAACCGCCGCCTTCGACCATGTAGCAGGCGAGCGTCCACGGGCTGCCCGAGAAGCCGATGAGCGGCACCCGCTGGCGGCCGTCCTGGACGAGCGCACGGCGGATTTCCGCCACGGCGTCAAACACGTATTGCAGCGACGACATGTCCGGCACGGACAGCGCCGCCACATCGGCTTCCGTGCGCACCGGCTTGGCAAAGCGCGGCCCCTCGCCTTGCGCGAACGACAGCCCCAGGCCCATGGCGTCGGGCACGGTCAGGATGTCGGAGAACAGGATTGCCGCGTCCAAGGGGTAGCGGTCCAGCGGCTGCAGCGTCACTTCCGTCGCGTACGCAGGCGACTTGGCCAAGCCGAGGAAGCTGCCGGCCCGCGCACGCGTGGCGTTGTACTCAGGCAGATAGCGGCCCGCCTGGCGCATCAGCCACAGCGGGGTGTAGTCGGTCGGCTGGCGGCGCAGGGCGCGCAGGAAGGTGTCGTTGGCGAGCGGGGCGGACATGGCGATGGACTCTTGAGGAGGGCGCCATTGTAAGGGATGGTGTTTTTATCCTTCCCTGACCCAGGCCAACCCGTCGCCAATCACGACGCAGATATCACGGCACCTTGTGCGTATCGCCCGCACGCTGCGGCGGCAGCTTGATCGCCATCGACTTGAAATCCGGGCTGGTGGTCAGTGTTCCGTGCACCACGCCGCGCGGAATCACGACCAGATCGCCCGCCCGGACTTCCCGCGGCGCGCTGTCGAGCCAGACGGTGGCCGTGCCCGACATCACGTACTGGATTTCGTCGGCGTACGTATGCGTGTGCTTGGCGACGGTACCGACCTGGACGCCCACCGTGCCGTTGGCCGCCGTGACCAGCGTCTTGGTGCGCAGCGTACCCATCTCGGCGATGACGGGGCCGATTTCGTCCGGCGTCATGCCGCCCATGTTGACGATCTGCGCCGCAAGCGGCGGTGCCGAGGCCGGAGCCGATGCCGCCGCCGGTTCTGGCACTTGCGCAAACGCGCCGACACCGGCGGCAAAGATAGCGGCAGCGGAAATCGCTCGAATCACAGCAACAGGACGATGGCGATGCATGATGGCTCCTCATGACGCGGCCGCCGTCAAGGCGCGGCAGTCCGTGTGGCGCGGTCGCTTGACCGACTCGCGGCGATTGTCGCATCGGCATGCGGCCGCGTAGACCTAGGGCGATTCCCGAGAAACCGGGGCGCCGCTCCCAAACCGGCTCGCCTATAGTGGACCGCGCCAAGCCCGCCACAAAACGACATCACAGGAGACCGGCATGACACACAAGGGAAGCTGCCACTGCGGCAAGGTCGCATTCGAAGTCGAAGGCCATCCGGAAAGCGCGATGGCGTGCAACTGCTCCATCTGTCAGCGCAAGGGCTCGCTGCTGTGGTTCGTGGCGCGCGACAAGGTGCGGCTGCTGACGCCGGAAGACAACGCAAGCACCTACCTCTTCCGCAAGCACGTCATCAAGCACCGCTTCTGCCCCACCTGCGGCATCCATCCGTATGCCGAGGGCGTCATGCCCGACGGCACGCCCATGATTGCCGTCAACGTGCGCTGTCTGGAAGACATCGATTTGGCCAGTGTGCCGGTCACCCACTTCGACGGGCGGTCGATGTAGCAGCGCGGCGCTACAGCCACATCTGCATCACGCGCTCGCCGGCCTCCACCGGCTTGCCGTTCGGCATCCACACCGCATCCAGCATCGGCCGCACGAGATCGAGTTCGGTCGACATGCCGTCCTGCCGGCCAAAGCGTGCGCTGTTGGCGGCCTGCGCTTCCACGATGCGGCGGTCCTGCTCCGCCACGCGATACAGGAACGGCCAGACGAGCCAGCGCACGGCCCAGGCCGGCGCCCAGCGGTTTTCCACATGCAGCGTGGCGAACAGGCGCGTGCGCATCTCGTCTTCGGGCGTGAAGTGCAGCGTGAAATACAGCGCACTGCCGTTGGCGTAGCGGTATTCGAGCTGGGCGGTGGAAGGCGCGGCGATACCGAAATGCGCACGCTCCATCGTGCGCGGCGATTCGAACAGGCGGTACAGCAGACCGCTTTGCTGCGGCTGGCCGGCGTAGTCGACCTGCAGGCCATCTGCCGACTGGGCGACGGTCACCGTCATCGGCTGGCGCGCGCCATGGCTGCGCACGAGACCCGGATGCACGAGATGCGTGTGCAGCGGGTCAAGAAAATTCTCCAGCGCGTCGGCGGGGCGTGCCTGCCACAGCGTGCTCCACAGAAAGCGGCGGCTGCCGGGCGGCAAGCGCTGCAGGAACGCCGGCAAGGCCGCAGGCGCAGCTTCGCCCGGCGGCCGTGCACTCATCCAGATCAGCCCGTCGTGCTCGAACACCTGCCACGCATTCACTTGCACGGCGGGCACGGCGGCGCCTGGGCACAGGCCCGGCATGGTGGTGCAGCGGCCGTCGGCGCCGAACGTCCAACCGTGGTATTTGCACTGCAGTGTCTCGCCAACGAGCTGGCCGTCGGACAACGGCACATGCCGATGCGGGCAGCGATCGTCCAGCGCAAGCAAGCCGCTGGAGGGCAAGCGCGCGAGCACCACCGCGCGGCCAAACACGGTCACGTGCATCGGTTTGTCGCGCAGGCGGTTCGCCTCGGCGACGGGATACCAGCCGCGCAGCAGCGTGGCGTTCCAGGCAGTCATAACTGAAAGCGTTGCATGATCGGCACGCCGATCCGGGTGGTGAGGGTGCGCAGCACGGCGACGGCGCGGCGCGTGGCGGGTGGCAGATGCCTGCAGTAGACGGCGCTCATCTCGATGGCCGGCACGCCTCCGCGCAGGCGCTTGAAGTGCGCGGCGCCAGCGCTCAGGTTCAACTCGGCATCGCGCGTGATGGTCAGGCGCAGCACGTGCGCCATCAGCAGGCGATACAGCCCTGCTTGCTGGGGCCACGTCGTGTCGTAGCCGACGATGGGCGCGGTCAGCAACGGCCCTTGCCCAAACACGCCGACCACCGCGCGCAGCACGCCCTGCGCATCCCGAAAACCCGCGCATTCGAGCAGCCCTGCCGCGTGCCACGCGCGAAGAAACGCTGCGGTGTAACGCGGGTTCAGCGCGGAATACTTGTCGAGATAGAGCTGCGCATAGAGCCGCTCGGCCTGCGCGAAGTCGGTGTCGGTCAAGGCGTCGTGCGGCACGAAGGTCAGCGGCGTCGCGTCGAGCAGCTTGAGGTCCCGCCGCAGATCGCGACGCAGTTCCGACACGCGCGACGCACGCTGCAACTGCAGGAACAGATAGACCTGCCGCGTGGGGATCAAATCGAAGCCGGCAGCCGTGGCGGCGCGCAGCCAGTCGGCGTGCTGGATCGTGTTGAGCGAACGCAGCCAGATCGCGCGGTCCGGCCAGCGCTCGCGGCATGTTCGCGCGAGCGCTTCCAGATCGAAGGCCGCCGCCGATGGATACAGGTTCGTACTGACCAGCCAGTTGTTGACGGCCACCGCACGGTCGAGCTGCGCATGCCGCATCCACGCATCGGCCAGGCCAATGGCGCCGCGCAGCACCGGCCGCAGCATGCGCGGCATCAATCGCTCGGATTCTTCCGCCGCATAGCGGCCGTACGTGGTGATGGGCGAGCAGACCCAGGCGTTTTCGGCATGGTCGGCGCGATCCTCACTGCCGTTGATGGTCACGGGCAGCGGCAGACCGCCAGCCTCCACCACGTCGACCTGCGTCACCAAGTTGGCGACGAACGGCTGCGACGCCTGCCCGCG
>NZ_VOSS01000115.1 GCF_007997035.1 Ralstonia sp. TCR112
GAACCCGACATCTCTTTTCGACAGGTGAGTGGAATGCGTTCCATGCAAGCCGCGCTGGCAGGGTCCGGCGCGACGGTTCTATTCGTGCTGCTGTGGAGCAGCGGTGCAATCTTTGCGGAGATCGGGGTGCAGCATGTCCCGGCGTTCGCGTTTCTGGTCGGGCGCTTTGCGCTCGCGTCTTTGGTGCTGGCGGGCCTCGGGCTCCGGCGCAGGCAGTGGTGGCCGGCGCCGGGCTCACGGCTGAAGGTCGCCGCCACCGGTGCCTTGCTGACCGGCGGCTATTCGATCTGCTATCTGCTCGCGCTGGACCGCGGCCTCACGCCCGGGCTACTGGCCACGGTGCTCGGCGTGCAGCCGCTGCTGACGCTGCTCGTGACTGAACGTACCTGGTCCGCACCGCGGATGGCCGGCCTCGTCCTCGCGCTGGGCGGCCTTTCGCTGGTGGTGGGCGGCGCCGATGCGCATCAGGTGCCGATGGCCGGTCTCGGCTATGCGCTGGCCGCGCTGTTGTGCATGACGGTCGGCGCCATCGGCCAGAAGCGGCTGAACCAGTCGCCCATCGATACGCTGCCGCTGCAGAACGCGGTGAGCCTCCTGATGTGTGCGGCGTTTGCTTTCGCGCTGCCTGCGCAATCGCTGGCGCTCGCGCCAAGCCTGCCTGGTATCACCGCCTTGCTCTGGATGGGCGTGGTGATGTCAGTGGGAGCGCAGTTGCTGTTCTACCGGCTCATGCAGCGCGGCAATCTCGTCAACGTGACGAGCCTGTTCTACCTCGTGCCGGTGGTGACGGCGCTGCTGGATGACCTTGTGCTCGGCCATCGCCTGGCGCTCCTCGCGATGGCGGGGATGGCGATGATTCTGCTGGGGTTGGCGGTGGCGTTTCGGGCGATCCGCTGAGCGCCGCCGCCGGGCGAGCCGCTGGATCTGGGCGGCTCGCTCCCCGCTACAAACCGCCCGGTGGCCGTTGCCTTACTGCGCCAGCTGCCGCAACTTCCATTCGCCGCTGGGCTGCTTGCACAGCCACGCCGTCCACTGCTCCTTGCTGCTGCCGCGCGTCAGTTCGCTCTGCAGACGGCGGCACGGCTGGCCGGCGTCCGTCTTCGATTCCAGCGGTGTGATGGTCGCGTCGACGGCGGCCTGCTTGCCTCTGGCCGGCGAGGTCCATTGCGCCGGCGTGTTGTCGGCGGTGCTCTTCAGCGCATCGCCGATGGCCTTGGTGAACGACTTCAACTCCGTCGGGCTCATCGAGCCGATGATGGTGCTGGCCAGCACGTTGCGGAAATAGGCGAACGACGGCGTGGCGGCAGCAAACAGCGCGGCGCCCGCACAAGCGAGCGCAAGACGGCGGCGATGCGACATGGGTCCCCCAGGATGTGACGAAAAGGAGCCTTCATCCTAGACCATGCCGCACCGGCCTGGGGTGTCGCTGTGCTCAGCCGCCCAGCTTGTCGAGCAGGCTGTACCAGGCCACGCCCGCCGCAATGTAGAAGCGCTGCAGGCCATGCAGCGGGATCGGCGTGATGGGCGATACGGGGTACGGAAACGCCTCGCCACTGCCCGCCAGCCGCGCGGCAATCTGCTGGCCGAGGCTGGTGCACAACGCGATGCCGCGCCCATTGCAGCCCAGCGCCATCGTGATGCCCGGCGCCGGCTCGTGAATGTGCGGCATGAAATCGCGCGTGATGGCGATGCGGCCGGCCCAGCGGTATTCGTATTCCAGCGGGCCGAGTTGTGGAAAGAGCAGCTCCAGTGAGCGTTCGAGGTGTGCAAAATCCTGCGCGTCGCGCGGCTCGGAAAAGAAGCCGCGTCCACCCATCAGCAGGCGCCCGGCTGCGTCTTTGCGGAAATACAGCAGCAGCCGTTGCGATGTGGAAGCCGTTTCGCCGCGCGCCAGAATGCGCTCGGCTTCAGCCGTCTTGAGCGGCTTGGTGGCGACGATGAAGCTGTTGGCCGAAAGCACCGTCTGCGCCAGGCCCGGCCAGAGCGGACCGGTGTAGCCGTTGGTGGCGATCACCACGCGCTGCGCACGCACCGTTGCGCCCGTGCTGGTGGTGGCAATCCACTGCGTGCCTTGCCGCTCCAGCGCGGTGACGGCCGTGCGGCCATGCACGGCGGCACCGGCATTCTGCGCGGCCCGCACCAGGCCGCGTGCATACGCCATCGGCTGGATGGCGCCTGCGCGGCCGTCGAGCCATGCGCCGGCAAACGCCTCGGTGCCGACACGTTGCGCGACGGCGGCGCGGTCCAGCATTTCCACCGGCACGCCGCGCTTCTCCCATTGCCGTGCGCGGGCGTGCAGCGCCGGCACGGCCTTGTCCGAATAGGAAAGCTGCAGCCACCCGGCACGCACGGGCTGGCAGTCGATGCGGTGCCGGTCGATCAGGTCGAACACCAGGTCGGCGGAGCGCGAGACGGTGTCGATCAACGGTTCGGCACGCGCGGCGCCCAGCAGGCTCACCAGTTCATCGGGGTCGTGCTTGAGCGTCGGGTTGACCTGTCCGCCGTTGCGCCCGGAAGCGCCCCAGCCCGGATCGTTGGCTTCGAGCACGGTGACCTGCGTGCCGCGCTCGGCCAGATGCAGCGCGGTGGACAGTCCCGTGTATCCGCCACCGATGACGAGCACGTCGGTGCTGATCGATTCCATCAACGGCGGTGTAGGCGGTGCAGCAGGCGCCGTCGCTGCCCATAGCGAGGGCGGCAGCGGCTCGCCGCCCGCAGCCATGTCGAGTTGCGGCTGCGTCATGGCGCGAGGTCTCCGGCGGGAGCATCGGCGGGCTTGTGCAGCACGCGGCGCAAAAAGTCCTGCGTGCGCGGCTGGCGCGGGGCGCCCAGGACCTGCGCGGCTGGGCCTTCTTCGACGATGGTGCCGCTGTGCAGGAAGCACACGCGGTCTGCCACCTCACGCGCAAAACCCATCTCGTGCGTGACGACGATCATCGTCATGCCTTCGCGGGCGAGTGCGCGCATCACCTCCAGTACGTCGCCGACGAGTTCGGGGTCGAGCGCAGACGTGGGCTCGTCAAATAGCATCGCCTCGGGCTCCATCGCCAGTGCGCGGGCAATCGCCACACGCTGTTGCTGGCCGCCGGAAAGCTGCGCCGGATACGCCTCTGCCTTGGCGGCCAGGCCCACTTTCTCCAGCAGCGCCATTGCTTTCGTTCGCGCAGCTTCGGGGCGCTCGCCCTTCACGTAGACCGGGCCTTCCATCACGTTTTCCAGCACGCTGCGATGCGGGAACAGGTTGAAGCGCTGGAACACCATGCCCATGCGGCTGCGCAGCGTGTGGATCGTTTTGCTGTGTTGATCGACGCGTTCGCCAAAGGCGCGGATCTCGCCGCCGTCGTACGACTCCAGCCCGTTGATGCAGCGCAGGACCGTCGATTTGCCCGAGCCCGACGGGCCGATCAGGCAGACAACCTCGCCCTTGTTCACGTGCAAGCTCACGCCGCGCAGCACGTGATGGTCGCCAAAGTGTTTCTGCAGATCACGGATCTCGATCATGCTCATCGTTTGGCCCTCCCCGCACCCATGCGGTGTTCCAGCTTGCGCAGGCCGAACACCAGCGGCAGGCTCATCACCAGATAGAGCAGCGCGACCAGCGTGTAGACCGTCATGTTCTGGAACGTGGATGAGGCGATGAGCTGCCCCGCACGCGTCATTTCCGCCACCGTGATGGTGGACACCAGCGACGAATCCTTGAGCATCATCACCAGCGTGTTGCCGTACGGCGGCAGCGCAATGCGAAACGCCTGCGGCAGGATCACGCGCCGCATGATCAGCGCGCCGCGCATGCCCATCGCTTGCGCCGCTTCACGCTGGCCGGGGTCGACCGCTTCGATGCCGGCGCGGAAGTTCTCGGCCTGATACGCCGAATACGCAATGCCCAGCCCGATCACGCCCGCCTGAAACGCGGTGAGCTGAATGCCGATGTCCGGCAGCACGAAGTAGATGTAGAAGAGCTGCACGATGATCGGCAGCCCCCGAATGATGTTGACGATCGTCGCCCCGGCCGCAGACACGGCCTTGACGGGCGACAGGCGCATCAGCGCGAGCCCCAGGCCGATCACGCTGCTGAGCAGGAACGACAGCACGGTCACCTCTACCGTGACCACCGCCCCCTTCAGCAGGATCGGGAGAAAGTCCTGCGCGTTCTCAAGAAACGTTGCAACACTCATGGCGCATCACCCGTCGGGAATCAGATGCCCCACTTCTTCACGATGGCATCCAGCGTGCCGTCGGCCTTGATCTTGGCGATGGCCTTGTTGAGGCGGTTGAGCGTTTCGGTATCGCCCTTGCGCACCACCAGGCATACATCACCCACGTTGGCGGGTTTGTAGCCGGCAGCCAGCTTTACGCCCTGGAAGGCGTTCTGGCGGATCTGGTACGCGATGATCGGCTGGTCGCCCAGGCCGGCCTTGATACGGCCCAGCGCCAGGTCGCGCGTCATGTCGGCCACCGAGTCGTAGCTGCGCACTTCCTTGAAGATGCCCTTCTTGTTGAGCATGTCGAGGAACACCGTGCCGACCTGCGCGCCCACCACCTCGCCTTTCAGATCATCAAGCGTGGCGTAGTTCTTGGCATCGTCAGCCTTGACGATCAGGCCTTCGCCGTACGAGTAGACCGGGTCGGAGAAATCCACCACCTGCGCACGGGCCGGCGTCTTGAGCATCGCCGCCGAGATGATGTCGATCTTGTTCGACGTGAGCGACGGAATCAGCGCCGAGAACACCGTCTGCTGCACGTTCACGTTGAAGCCGCCGGCCTTGCCCACGGCCGTCACGGTGTCGACCATCATCCCCTGGATGGAATTTGTCTTGACGTCCAGAAACGTGAACGGCACGCCCGTGGCCGTGGCACCGACGTTGTAGGTGGCCGGCGCACCCTGCGCCCAGGCAAACGATGCGGTGCCGAGCATGCACAACGCCAGTGCAGCGCGACGGAAGGTGGTGACAACAGACATGGCAATCCTCCAGGCAACGGAAAAAGATGCACCCCGAACGCGCATGCACGGGGACTGGCTCAACGTAATGCAATGGTTGTGCCAATATTCGAACGTAACGAATCGATAAATAACTATGGAAAACCACTAATCGACGTATGTGAATCGATATGCGATTCTTTGTCCGTTGATTTGTCACTGAGCCGCCACTTGTCATGACCGACGCCGCTGAACCTGCCGACGCCCCCGACCTGCTGTTCAACCAGTCGCTGGAGAAAGGGCTGGCCGTGCTCGGCGCCTTCAACGCGCAGCGCCGCACGATGACGATTGCCGACGTGGCCGCCGCCGCCGGCATCAACAAAAGCTCGGCGCAGCGCATGGTCTACACGCTCGAGCAGCTCGGTTACCTGCGCAAGCATCCCCAGACGCGGCGCTACCAGCTCACCCCCGCGGTGATGAAGATCGGCTTCAATTACCTGGCCGCCGATACGCTGATCGACGTGGCCAATCCGTTCCTGGCCGAACTCACCAAGATGACCACCGAAACCTCGTGCCTCACCGAGCCCGATCAGGACGAGATGGTGTATGTCGCACGCTTCGTGAGCGCGCATTTCGTGCCGGTGCACATGCCCATCGGCGCCCGCATCCCGATGTATTGCACCGCGTCTGGCCGCGCTTACCTGAGCGCGTTGCCGATGCCCGAAGCGCAGGCCATCGTCGAAAGTTCGCAGCGCGTGGCGCACACCATGCACACGCGCACCGACGTGGCGGCCATCATGGAAACGCTGCGCCAGGCGCGCCAGCGCGGCTACGCCACCAACTGCGAAGAACTGTTCCTCGGCGACATGACGATTGCCGCGCCGGTCGTCAGCAGCAATGGGCGGCCGCTGGGCGCCATCCACCTTGTTGCGCCCACCGGCCGATGGACGGCGGAAGAGATGGAAGCGAAGCTGGGCCCCGCGCTGCTGCAATGCGCGCGGGCCATCAGCACGTCGGTGCGGGCCCTGGGGTAACGGCGGGCGGCAGAGATTCGCTGCGACCGCGCCGCCACCATCAAGCCTTGGGCGCCTTCACCAGCACTACCGGGCATTCGGCATGGGCAAGCACCCGGCCCGCCACTGAGCCCATCAGCGCTTCGACGAATACGCCGCGCCCGTGCGAGCCCATGACGATGGCCGCCGCCCCCGCACTTTGCGCGTGGTGCACGATGCGATCCGGTGGAAAACCCACCAGTGCGTGCTGCTCGAACGGCACGCCGGCGGCACCCAGGATCGAACAGACCGAAGCCATGGCGCCGGTGCTTTCCTCCGCGTACCACGCGTCCACCTCTGCCTTGCCGACGAGCGATTTGATGTCGCCAGAGAGGTCCGGCATGCAATGCACAACGTGCACCGTCACGTCGCTGCCGAAGAGGGTCTTGCCGGCAATGCACCGCGCTGCCGCATCGGAATAGGTCGATCCGTCCGTCGCCAGTACCAGGGTTTTCATGTGGCCTCCTTGCCATGTCTGCGGCCGCACCTTGTGCGCGGCCGGTATCTGCTTCCAACGTAAGCGCTGCTGAAAACGGCGCGTTGATACGAGTCAACGGAAACGCCATGGTGCGGTCGCGCTGTCAGCACTTGCACAGGAAGGCAGGCAGAATGCGCAGATTGATCCAGACTGCGCGCCCCACATGACGATCACGCCATCCCTTTCCGATTACCCCCTGCACTCGACCGACAAGCTTCGCTACGGCGACACCGACCGCCAGGGCCACATCAACAACGCCGTCTTCGCCACGTACCTAGAGACCGGCCGCGTGGAAATGCTCTTCACGCCCGACAACCCGCTGGCCGCGCCCGGCTGCGAGTTCGTCATCGCGCAGCTCGTGCTCGACTTCCGCAACGAAATTCTCTGGCCGGGCTCCGTGCAGATCGGCACGCGTGTGGCGAGCGTCGGGCGCAGCTCGGTCAAGCTCGAGCAGGCCATCTTCCAGAACGGCCAATGCGCCGCGACATCGCAATCGGTGATCGTGCAGATCGACGTGGCGACGCGCCAGTCGAGTCCGATTACCGACAGCGCTCGCCAGCGCCTGGCTGCGCTCACCGCAGCCCCTGCCGGCGCAGAAGCGGAGTGATGCACGGCGTACGCAAACGAACGCCCTCGAAAATTTTTAACTTTGCTTGCACTTGCGCCCCGTGCCGGGAGCAAGATGGCTCTCCCGTTCAATCACGCGGAGGTGACCATGGGACTGTTGGATGAAGTGGGCAAGATCGCCGGCGCCGTCGCCGCCGTTGAAGCCGCCGAGAAAGTCGATCCGGATGCCGGCCTGCTGACCAAGGCTGTCGCCGCCGTCGCCGGTTTCAAGGGCGCGGGCGCGCTGGAAGAGATGCTCGAAAAGAAGGATGAAGCCAAGGCCGATGGCGAGGTCGCTGCGGAAGATGGGGCTGCGCCGCAGGCTTGATTGCTTGCAGGCTCAAAAGGATTTGGGGACCCCGCCGTTTGGCCGGGTTTTTGTTTTTTGGTGCTACTCAGCCGATGGCCACGTGCCCGTCACCCTGTATTGGTACGCGTCGGAAAACTGGGGTATCTCCAAAAGCTCTTCCAGAACGTCGCTGAGCGTTGTGTCCTGCTGCCGGAGCATGTGCAGCGGGCCGGCGGCATAAATCAACGCCTCCTCGCGCATCGACGGAATCGTTTCCTTCAGCAATTCAAACGCTGATGCCGGTGCAGCGCCCTTTGCATAGAGCCTGCACAGTATTTCGATGGCGTTGCCCTGCGTCCAGTCGTACCCCCCGCGGATAACACTCAGCAGGGTAGGAACGGCAGGCGCACCGAAGTGGTAGAAAACCTCGAAGATGGCGAACTGACGCGCGGTTAGCCAAGCACCAAGCCCAGCGAATTGAGGTGCCAGTGCATCAGGGGGCGTATGTTCACTGCGCAATAGACCAACGAGCGTGTCAATCGTATTGCTGCCAAGTACCAATGCGGCCGCCGCAGCCCGTCGCTGAAATTCCTCGCGGTTATGGAAGGCCGCTGCCACGTGCCGAACATGGTTGTTCTCCGGTGCTTCGGCCGTTGTCGTAACCCGCTTGCGGGGCAGCATTGTCCAGATTGCTTTCAGCATCGTGCCGCTTTTTGGTGGGGGGAACTCTATTGAAACGCCAAAGAGAAATCGCACACATTCTCCGAAACCGGATTTGCAAAATCAATCGCTCTTAGCGGGGGTTTCGCAGTCCGGCGGTGACGAGTCATCCGCATTGTCAGTGGGCTTCCGTACGGGCCCGACACACAGCTCATGGTATTCGCGCAGGGTCTTTCCATCGATGAGACCGGCGCGATGTAAATCGGATGCTGTGCTGTAAATAGCCTCAGATGCGTCGCTCTTGAATCGCGTTTTAGTCATTCCAATCTCCATAGGCCAGCCGAGCAGAAATCGGACATGAACTTAGCCGCTGCTGTAGACGGTCACTATAGGAATCGGCCTCGACTGGACGCTTTGGGGCGCCACAGTTGAACTTCGGCACCTATAATCCCCACCGTCACCGCCTTTGCGGTGACCGGGTTTCGCAGCCCATTTCCCTCCAGACGGACAGCCGCTTCCGAGCGGCGTTTTCATGTCCGGTGCTTGCGCACGCCTATGTTTTTTGCGGCGGGCCGGGCAGGGAGACCTTCGGGTCTGCCGGCGAGCTGGAGTGGGCCGGTCTGCGAACCCTGTCGTCAGGCCCGCCACCCTCGTTCGCAGCGAGGACCGGGTCTCCTCCAATCCACTCCAGGAGGCCACATGGCTACCGCACTCAGCGGGCATCGCCCCGCGTCTTATCCCTCCCCTCCACCTTGGCGCTGCAGGCTTCCCACACAACCGGGAGGTGCCGCATGTCTTTGACCAACAACCGCCTCTACCTGAACGGTGCGATCTCGGCGCGCGCATTTCTGTGCCGCACGCGCGCTGACATGCAGACCCATGGCCAGCGGCGGCTGGGCATGCTGCGCGAGCAGCTCACGTACTTCTCGGAACACGCGTATCCGCAGGCCTTCGTGAAGGGCTTTATCGATGCCCTCGACGCGTATCTGTCGATGTCGCTCGGGGGGAGCGAGGTGGACCCGCGCACGTGGGAGGTATTGGCCGCCATCGAGCGACGGCAGGTCACCGCCGCATAACAACAGGCAGACGCATTCCCGAGACGGGCGGGGATGCCGGTACCACGCTGCAACGTCGTGGAAGGCGCTGTGGCATGCTGGGCCCTCACATTTGAGACGGATACAGCGGGGGCCATCTTGAAGCTCGATCACATTGCCTTTGTCGCGCAATCGCTTGAGCAGGCGCAGGCGTATGCCTTGCAGCGGTTTGGCGTGTCACTGCCTGCTGGCGGCAAGCATCCCTTGATGGGCACACACAACCTTGTCACGCGGATTGCGCCCGGCGTCTTTCTGGAGTTCATCGCCATCGATCCGGAGGCCGCGCCGCCCAACAGAGCACGCTGGTTTGCGCTGGACCGCCTGATGCGGGAAGGCACATTGGAAGAGGCGCCCCGGTTGTTCGGATGGGTCGCGAGCGTTCCTGATCTGGGGCGCAACGTGAGCGAATCACTGCAGCACGAGTTGCTTGAAGTCACGCGTGGCGATTTGCGATGGCACTTCTTTCACCGCAGAGACGGTGAAGCGGAATTGGACGGATGCTGGCCCGCACTCATCGACTGGGCGGGCGGCCAAAGCCCCGTCGACACGATGCAGGATGTGGGGCTGCGTTTGACCCGATTCCAACTCGCGCATCCAGAGATGGCGTCCATCCGCGAGAGGCTGCATCGGCTCGGCTGGGAGGCTGCGGGCGCGGAGAACCGATCTGTCGAATTGACCGATGCAGAGCGGCCGGGATTGACGCTCGTGCTCAATACGCCGAAGGGGCGCGTGCAGATCGAAGGCGGCGGGCTGTAACCGCTGGCCAGGGGTCAGGCGGCGCGCCGCTCCGCCACACGTTGCCGCGTTGAGAACCCGTCGCGCACGCACTGCGCCAACGCCAGCGCGGCCGCACTCGCGCCTTGCGCCGGCAGCAGCAGGCTGATCGCAAACATCGGCAGTTCGGGCAGGCCGGCTTCGGGCCCGAGGATGTCGAGGTCCGCCGGCACCGTCGGCGTCAGCCATGCCGTGACGGCCAGCCCGGAGCGGACCGTGGCGGTGGTCGCTTCAATGTTGCCGCTCTCGAACACCGTGCGCCATTCGATGCCGTGCTCGCCCAGCGCCTTGAGCACGCGGGTGCGGAAGGCGCAGCTTTCATCCACCATCGACAGCGGCAGCGGGCGCTTTGCATGCACGTTGCCGCCGCGCGGGCCGACCCACACCAGCCGCTCCACGCACAGGCATTCGCCCGTGGCTTCATCCACCGGCGCTTCGACCACGGCGACGTCCAGCTCGCCGCGCGCAATGCCCTCCGCCAGCTCGGGCGAGGTGCCGCAGACGATGGTCAATTCCACCGACGGCCACGCTTCGGTAAACGCCTTGAAGATCGGCGGGAAAACGGTGCCGACCAGGTCGTAAGGCACGCCCAGGCGCACCGGCCCCTGCAGCGGGCGCGCCGCCATGTCGGCCCAGATTTCGTCGTTGAGGGCGAGCAGGCGTTTGGCGCGGCCGAGGAACCGTTCACCCGCGTGGGTGAGTTCGAGCCGCCGGCCGTCGCGTTCGAACAGGCGGCATTCGAAGGCGTCTTCGAGCCGCTTGATCTGCTGGCTGATGGCGCCCTGCGTGAGGTGCAGCGCGTTGGCCGCCACCGTCATGCTGGCGTTTTCCGCCACGGCAATGAAGGTGCGGACGAGGGTGATGTCGAGGTTCTTGGCCATCGCTGCATTCTAGAAGCTAATGCTTGGCCGCAAAAACCTCATCGCTGCTAATGACTTGTCAGCCCACCAAGAGCTTCATCATCGTCTCGAACGTCTTGCCGTACGGCGCGCGGAACAGGCTCAGCCCGTTCAGCCGGGCCTGCCTGAACACCGGCTTCATCTTCGAGAACCGCTCGAACCCGTGGATGCCGTGGTACGCGCCCATGCCGCTCGGCCCCACGCCGCCAAAGGGCAGGTCGTCTTGCGCCACGTGCAGCAGGGTTTCGTTGATGCAGACGCCGCCGGCAATGGTGCTGCTCATCACGCGGTCGATGGTGCTGTTGCTGCGCTCGAACACGTACAGCGCCAGCGGGCGCGGGCGCGCGTTGATGTAGTCGATTGCCTCGTCCAGCGTGCGATACGGCACCAGCGGCAGCAGCGGGCCGAAGATCTCTTCCTGCATGACGCGCATGTCGTCGGTGCCGCCGGTGATGAGCGCGGGCGGGAACAGGCGCGTGGCGTCGTCGGGCGCAACGTTGGCGAGCGGCAGGACCTGCGCGCCCTGCTCGCGTGCCTCGTCGGCCAGGCTGGCCATGCGCTGGAAGTGGCGCGGGCTGATGAGCGTTGTGTAGTCGCGGTTGCGCGCCATGTCGGGGTACATCTTGCCGACCAGCTTGCGGGCTGAATCGATGAAGCGCTGCTCGGTGCCGGCCGGCAGCAGCACGTAGTCGGGCGCCACGCAGGTCTGCCCGGCGTTGAGCAGCTTGCCCACCAGCGTGCGCTCCACCGCGCGGTCAAAGTCCGCATCCGGCCCGATCAGCGTGGGCGATTTGCCGCCCAGCTCGAGCGTGACGGGCGTGAGGTTGTCGGCGGCCGCACGCATGACGTGATGGCCGACGTTGGTGGAGCCGGTGAACAGCAGGTGGTCGAACGGCAGCCGCGAGAAGGCCTCGGCCACCGCCGCATCGCCATTGATGACGCGCACTTCGTCGGCGGCAAAGCTGCGCTCGACCAGGTCGGCAAACAGGGCGGAAAAGCGCGGCGTGTATTCCGACAGCTTGACCATCGCCCGGTTGCCCGCCGCCAGTGCGGAGACCAGCGGCCCGATGGTCAGGTAGATCGGGTAGTTCCACGGCACGACGATGCCCGCCACGCCCAGCGGCTGCGGAATCAGTCGCGTGCTGGCCGGCCGGAACCATAGGCTCACGCCGCGTCGCTGCACGCGCATCCAGCGCTTGCCGTGCGACAGCGCGTGCTTGATGCCGTCTACGCTCGGGAAGATCTCCAGCAACTCGGTTTCCTGCCGCGAGCGATTGCCGAAGTCTGCGCTGACCGCCTGGGCGATGGCCTCGCGGTTGTCCATGACAAGGCGCTTGAGACGCATCAGGCGGTCTCGGCGCGGGGCCCACGCGGGCAGCATGTCGGCCTGGTGCGCGGCGCGCATGGCCTCGAAGGTCTGCTGCATGCGCAGCATGTGCGGGGCGGGCAGGTCGGCAGGTTGCATGGGGGGCTCCTGACAGGGTCGGCGGATCGGTGCAATTGCAAAGCAGTATGGTCGCCACGCGCTTCTGCGACGGGCTGATACGGCTCTGCCGTGTGCCGCATGCCAGGCTTGCCGAGGCCCACGCAACCGTGTGCCAGCGCGGAATTGCTGCATTGCAGCATCCCGCCATCGCTACCCGGACAAGGGTTTGTGGGCGGCGGCGCGCTGGATTGCTGCGTGACATCGAACGATGCCTCTAATGCGGGTAAGCCCGGCCGTTTGAAACAACCCATGGCGCCTAGGATGTGAGTTCGTGACCGGCAAACAGCCGGCGGCGTCGCTCGCCCAATAAAAAACCCATCCGGAGACATCCATGGCCACCGATTTGCTCACCTCGGCCCTCACCTTCGATTACGTCATCGTCGGCGCCGGTTCCGCCGGTTGCGCGCTCGCCAGCCGGTTGACCGAAGACCCGGACGTGACCGTCGCGCTGCTCGAAGCCGGCCCGCACGATCACCACCTGTCAGTCTGGGTGCCCGCCGGGTGCGCGGCGTCGCTGCCGTTCAAGAACAAGCGCAACTATGGGTTCCAGACCGTGCCGCAAGCCGGGCTGGGCGGCCGCCAGGGTTATCAGCCGCGCGGGCGGGGGCTGGGCGGCAGTTCGTCGCTCAACGCGATGATCTACATCCGCGGCACGCCGAGCGACTACAACCACTGGGCGGCGCTGGGCTGCACCGGCTGGAGCTGGAGCGATGTGCTGCCCTACTTCAAGCGCTCCGAAGGCAACGAGCGTTTTGCCGGCCGCGACGACGACGCGCTGCACGGCGGCACCGGCCCGCTGCACGTGAGCGACCTGCGCACCGGCAACCCCATCGCACAACGCTTTGTGGAGGCCGGCGTGGCCGCAGGCTACCGGCGCAACAACGATTTCAACGGCCCCGAGCAGGAGGGCGTCGGCCTGTACCAGGTCACGCAATACAACGGCGAGCGCTGGAACGCCGCGCGCGCCTACCTGCATGGCGGCGACAAGGCCGACGCCACGCTCAGCCGCAACCGCCGCCAGCTCACGGTGACGCCCGACACGCAGGCCCTGCGCATCGTCTTTGAAGGCAAGCGCGCGGCGGGCGTGGTGGTGGAGCGTGCGGGCCGCACAGAAACGCTGCGCGCGCGCCGCGAGGTGATCGTCTCATCGGGCGCGTTCGGCTCGCCGCAATTGCTCATGGCTTCTGGCGTGGGCCCGGCGGAGCATCTGCGCTCGCTCGGCATTCCGGTCTTGCACGACCTGCCCGGCGTCGGCCAGAACCTGCAGGATCATCTCGACATCATCCTGCACAAGAAAGTCTTCAACCTGGATCTGATCGGCTATTCCGCGCGCGGCAGCGCGCATATGCTGGGCCAGATCCTGCGCTACCGGCGCGAGCGTCGCGGCATGCTGGCGACCAACTTTGCCGAAGCCGGCGGCTTCATCAAGAGCCGGCCCGATCTGGCCGATCCCGATCTGCAACTGCACTTCGTGGTCGCCATGGCTGACAACCACAACCGCACGTTCAACTACGGCCACGGCTATTCGTGCCACGTCTGCGTGCTGCGCCCGAAGAGCCGCGGCGAAGTGCGCCTGGCCTCCGCCGACACGCGCGACGCCCCACTGATCGATCCAAAGTTCCTGTCTGACCCCGAGGACATGGCCGGCATGCTCGCCGGCTTCCGCGCCGTGAAGAGCATCTTCGCGCAGCGTCCGCTGGCCGACCTCGGCGGGCGGGAGCTGTATTCCGGAAACGTCCGCGGCGACGGCTCCGACGACGAAGCCGTGCGCGCGCTCATCCGCCAGCACGCCGACACCATCTACCACCCCGTCGGCACCTGCAAGATGGGCAGCGCCGACGATGGCATGGCCGTGGTCGACCCCGAACTGCGCGTGCGCGGCCTGACAGGCCTGCGCGTGATCGACGGCTCCGTCATGCCGACGCTGATTGGCGGCAACACCAACGCCCCAATCATCATGATTGCCGAGCGCGCCGCCGACCTAATGCGCCAAGGCGGACGCCCGACGCTGAATGTGGTGAGCAGCATCCCCGCGCAAGCCGCGCCCGCGGAAGTGCACTAAAAACGACCAGGGCGACGAACCGCACCGCCGCCCTCCGCACACCGATGGTGTGGCCGTTGGAGCCCTAGATGGCGCCTTGAATTTCTGTTGCAGAGAGGAAAAAGGAAGGGAAACTGTCTGAGCGCAGCGAGTTTTTCCCTTCCCCTCTCTGCGACATAAATTCGAGGGGAAGTCGCCATCTCGG
>NZ_VOSS01000116.1 GCF_007997035.1 Ralstonia sp. TCR112
TGCGGGCTTTTTTGTTGCCTGCCGCAGCAGCGTCACGCGTGGGGCATGCGGTTTGCTACGCCTAGTTCGAATGTGCGGAGAACGATGCAGCGATACCGCGTCGCCCCGCATACGTCTGTGCAATGAGGCAAACGGAGGTTGCGATGCGAATGGAACGAACGACGCTGATCTACTGGGTGGCTGCGGCGCTGGCAATGGGTGGCTCGGCGGCCATGGCGGCCGACAACTGGGTCAAGCTCGCCCCGCTGGCCGACAACGCGGGCTCGCTCTATCTGGACAAGGATTCCATCGAGCGCAACAAGGACGGCACCGTGCGCGCCACAACGCGCGACGCCTATGACGCGCCGCGCAAGCTTTCAGACGGCAGGGCGTATCAATACGACACCCGCACATCCGTCTACGACTGCAAGGAGGGCCGCATCCTGCCGGTCAGTGCGCTGATCCAGGATAGCCAGCACGGCACGGTGCTGACCAAGACCATCGACGGCCCGCGCTGGGAGGCCGTCGTGCCGCGCTCAGAGGGCGAGGCGATCCTGCACGCCGTCTGCCAAAAGTAGTGCGCTGACGCCGGTGTTACTGGACGGCCGCCGCCGGCGCGAGATCGACGCGCAGCGTGCCGTCCGCATCCATGCGCGTGGTGCCGCGCGCAGCGGCCTCCCGGTAGTGGTACAGATCGAAGCGCAGCGGCCCGCGCGTGGATGTATCGGTCACGAGAATGCGGCTGTTGGTCACCAGCACGTTGTACATCTTCAGGTCGCCGGACTGGATCCAGATGCGGCTGGCGGCGTCGGTTGGCGCAGGCGCGCACATGGCGGGCGCGGGGCCGAAGCCGAGCACCAGCCCGTCGGGCGTGACACGCGCGTCTTCATCTGACCGATCAGGCGCGGTGGCGGGAACACCGTGTATTGGTCCAGCACCATGTCATTGCCGTCGAGCTTGGCGCCAGTGCGGTTGAGCGGCGCAAGCTGCGACAGCTCCAGGCCCATCCCCTTGAGCAGTGCGAGCGTCTGGATGCCCATCACGCGTGCCTCGGTGGGCGTGTAGACAAGGTAGCGCGATTCCTTGAGTGCCAACGTGCCGCGCATGCCGAACGGCAGCCACACGCCCGGAAAATGATTCCGCAGCTTGAGCCCGCCCGACACGTCGAGCACACCGTCGCCGGGTGTGAGCGACAGCGCGTTGAGCGAGCGCGGCGAATAGTCGAGCAGATACTGGTTGAACAGCGCGTCGAGCGACTCCTTGGGCACCGTCACTTCGCCGCCCAGGATGCGGATGTCGAACTGGCCCGGATCGTCCATGTCGACGGGCTGCCCCGGCTTGTGCGCCACGAGCTGCGCGGTCAGTTGGTGCACGTGGAAGCCGATGTCGCCGGTGATGCGGAAGTCCACATCGCGCATTTGCACGACGGGCGGCGCGGTGCCGGAATCGCGCGCCGCAGCCGGGCCGCTGGCATTGGGCGCGCCGGACGAGGGATCGCAGCGCTGCGTCCATTGCTGGCGCACGGAGATCAGCTCTTTGCGTTGCGCGCTGGCCATCGGTGGCTCGGCGGCGCGGGCAAGCGCGCTGGCCAGGAGGCCGGTCAGGCCGAGCGCGACCAACGCCAGGCGCAACATCACAGCGGCGAAAGCGAAGGCGGGGGCGATCATGGCGCGGTCCTCTTGGCGAGTTGCAGGGCAGGCTTGCTCGTCTTGGCAACCGCAGTTGCCTTGGCGGCCTTGGCGGCGGCGAGGGTGTCGAACGACGGCATCAGCACGCGAATGCCGCCATCGGGCGAGAAGCGCAGCGACCCCGCCACGAGCTGATCCCGATAGCGGTACAGGTTGAAGACGAACGGCTTGGCCGGATCGGCGACGACGATATCGATGCGCGCGTTCATCGGCATCGAGCGCATGAAGCGGATGTCGCCACCGCGAAAGAGGATGTACGGGCGCTGCGCGTCGGCGGCGTTGGCCAGCGGCGGCATCTGCGGATTACCATCGCCGATCTGCATGAGCAGCCCGTCGCGCGTGACGCGAATGGCGGAGAGCTTCAGATCCAGCGCGGGTGGCGGAAACAGTTTGGGCACCTGCATGACGATCTCGCTGCCACCCAATTGCACAGCGGGCGTCGATACCGGCAGCAGATCGGCCAGTTCGATATGCGCGGCGCCCATCAGCGCGCTGGCGTCCTGCCCGCGCACCTTGACCACGTTGGGGCGAAACACGATGGTCTGCGGATCGCGCAGCACCAGCGGGCCGCGCAGTTCGATCGGCACCCACGCGCCGCGCCGGCGCATCTCGGCGCGCATGTCCAGCGTGCCGTCGTCGAGCGCGAAGCTGAAGCCGCGCAGCGGCGGATCCTGGCCCGGCCCGCGCGCAAACACCACGGTATTGAACAGCGCGGCCATGCTCTCGGCCGTGACGCGCACCGAACCGCTCACCGGCTGCAGCGTGTACGACGACACATCGTCGAGCCACATGGGGTCGCCCTGTGCACGCGGCACCATGCGCAGCGCCAGCTGATCGACCAGAAAGCCCACGCCGCCGTCGAAACGAAAATCGACATGACGCAGATACGAGATCGCATCGGGCTGGCCCGAATCGCGCAGCGTGGCGGGCCGCACCTCGCGCGTGGCGAGATTGCCCGACTGGAACGGCGCGCGCGCCTGGGCTCGCGCGTCTTCAAGCTGTTTGGCTTTGTCGGCTTCGATGGCGCCGTGCCCGTCGCCGGCGGTTGCGCAACTCTGCAGCAGCAGTGCCGCCGCCAGCGCGCCCACAGCCCGAAGCCATGGAGCCCGCGCCCGCGCACCGATGTTTTGGCCGTACCCGGCCCTAGATGGCGCCTTGGATTTCTGTTGCAGAGAGGAAAAAGGAAGGGAAGCTGTCTGAGCGCAGCGAGTTTTTCCCTTCCCCTCTCTGCGACATAAATTCAAGGGGAATTCGCCATCTCGGGCGCGCCTTTCTTTGCCTACCTTTCTTTGGCAAGACAAAGAAAGTAGGTCGGCCCCGGCAGGGGACGAAACAGGGGACGCCCCAACAGCATCCACAGACTGCCAGCGGCGCAGCCGACGCAACATCAAGTCCCACATCGACGGTCTCCTCGTCGTGAGAA
>NZ_VOSS01000117.1 GCF_007997035.1 Ralstonia sp. TCR112
TTGCGTGGGCAAATCCAGCGCTTCCGGAAGCGTCAGCCAGGGCAAGCTGAACAGCGACTATGCGGCTGTGGGTGAGCAATCGGGCATCCGCACCGGCGACGGTGGCTTCCAGATCGACGTCAAGGGCAACACCGACTTCAAGGGAGGTGTGATCGCCAGCAGCGACAGGGCAGTGCAGGACGGCGTGAACACGGCGGCAATCTCAACATCACCGCCACGGGCCAGACCGACGCCTCCGGTCGCCCAGTGGCCGGCACGGGCGACCTGACCGCGCTTGGCAGCACGCTATCTGGCAAGAACGTTTCACTCACCGCCAACAACGATGTGTTGCTCGCATCTGCGCAAACCACCACGCAGCAGCAGAGTACCAACAGCAGCAGCGGCTTCAGCGCGGGCGTGGGGCTGTCGCTCGGCGAGCAGACCGGCATCTCTGTCTTTGCCTCCGCCCAGCGCGCCAGCGGTAATGCCAATGGCGACTCCGTCACGCACGTCAATACAAACGTCACGGCATCCGACACGCTCACCGTGCGCTCGGGCCGCGACGCGACGCTGTATGGCGCACAGGCCAGCGGCGGCAAGATCGTCGTCGACGTTGGCCGCAACCTGACCATCACGAGCCCACAAGACACTGACACGTACCATAGCAAGCAAAGCAGTGCGAGCGGCGGTGTGAGCGTTACGTTTGGGCCAGGCGGTGGTGCCTCTGGCAGCATCGGGCTGTCGCGCGACAAGATCAACTCCGACTACCAGAGCGTCGGTCAGCAATCCGGCCTCATGGCGGGCTCGGGCGGCTTTGATGTGCACGTGGGTGAGCACACGCAGCTCAACGCTGGTGTGATCTCTAGCACCGCCGATGCATCGAAGAACAAGCTGGACACGGGCACGCTGGGCTTTACCGACCTGCAAAACCGCGCCGAGTACAAAGCAGAGCACTCGGGCCTGAACATCGGCTACAGCAGTTCAGGCAGCCTCGGTAAGAACCTGGCCGGCAATGCACTGGCCAATGCACCTTCGGGCCTGGGGCTGGCCGGCACCAATGGCGAAGCGTCCGGCACCACACGGGCTGCCGTGTCAGACGGCACCATCGTCGTGCGCGATCAGGCTAACCAGAAGCAGGATGTCGCCACCCTCTCGCGCGACACCGCCAACGCCAACGGCTCGGTGCAGAAGATCTTCGATCTGAAGCAGGTACAGGAGCGCGTGGAGCTGGGCCGCGAGTTCGGCAAGCTGGGGATGCAGGTGGCCGGCGATGTGGCCGGTGCACTGGCCAAGCAGAACCCCGACTCGGGCCTATGGAAGGAGGGGGAGCCGGGGCGTATTGCTCTGCATGCGGCCATTGCCGCCATCGGCGCGGCGATGACGGGCGGGGATGTGGCCGGTGCCGTCGCAGGTACGGTGGCGGGCGACCTTGCAGCAAAGCTGATCGAGAAGTCCGTCCAGGAAGCGACCAAGGGCTTGCCACCGAGTGTGCAGGCGACGGTGGCTAACGTCATTACCAACGTGGTGGCGGGTACGGCTGGCGCTGTGGTCGGTGGTGCGGTGGGCGGGTCCCAAGGAGCTGTGTCAGGTGCCGGCGGCGCCTTGGCTGCTGATATGTTCAACCGCCAGTTGCATCCGGATGAACGGAAGCAGCTAGACGAGCTCAAGAAGGGGCGCAGCGCGACTGAGCAACAACGTCTGGAGGACGCCGCCTGTGCGATGACGCACTGTGCACTGGGTTTGTCGGACGACAACCCCGATAAGGCAGCCAAACTTGCATCCGAGCAGCGCGGAAAAAACTACCTGCCTGAACAGCGAGAGCTCAGCGGTACCGGGCAATTCACGTACTCCAACAGCATGTTCGGAGACCTCGGGCGCGATTTGCAGGATCGCTACAAAGATTGGATCACACAGAAGCTTGTAAGTGTGAACCAAAGCCTCGATAACGCCGTATCCAGCGTCAATCGGGGCATGCAGAACGCGGGGAATGTTGGGCCGCATGTGACACCAAGCGATATCGATCAGATCACTGGTGGCCGAGGGGGCGGAAACACGCCGAGCGGCTCGGCGGGCGCGACAGTTGTGCCGGGTGCAGTGCCATGCGCGCCCGGCTTGCTTTGTCCTGTGCCTGTCGTGGTGCCAGGGGCACCGGCTCCGTTGCCGGATAATGCGATGGCGTCGGGCCGGAATGGCGATGAGGGGGCGAAATCCGGAGCTGCGAGCAATAGCGCTGCCACATCTGGAGGCACAGCGAACGCCGCCACGGGACAGAAACTGAATGAGGACTTGGCATCCAAGATGTCGAAGCCGCTCGTTTCCGACCCTAAACTAAGTGTTCTAATGGACGACCTGTATCGTGACGGAGCAAAAATTGGATCGGGCAGCACCGCTGATGCCGTTCGGTATGAAAACGCGACCAACCAAAACGTGGGCGGGGTATTTCACAGAGAGAAAGCAGAGAATTATTCACGAGCATTGCAGCGATGGTTAGATAACAACCCCGACGCATCTTTCTCAGATAGATCCGCTGCTCAACTTGTCTTGCGTGACATGCAAAATGCACTACGAGGAAAATAATGAACACCTATGACGATTTTCTTTCCAAAATATCCATAATGAAAATAATTTCGTCAACAATTAAAGAGTCATATGAAGACTGGGGCCAAGACATCCCGACGATCCTTCTTTTTTCTAACATCGGAAGAGAGATGGCACGGTCCTTCACGGACCTTTCAATGGAAGAGCGGTCTTTTTTAATCAACTCCATTGAGACCGGAATTTCGTCCTCAAGTGAAGGTCTGCGCACTGCGATCGCCACTGGGCTATTGGAAGCGCTTTGCAACACATCACAAGCGTCGACTGACCCAAATCTATGGAGCACCATTCACTGCAATCTCGGACCGAGATCGAGGGCATATGTGGATGCCTGGCTTGACTGGCAGAAATAAGGCCACTGAACGCGAATGCGTCAGTTAAGCAAAATGGTTCATCTGGAAAAGCGGATAGCACACCGACAAATCGCCAGAAAAAGGCTCTACGCTTGTGTACTACTTAGTAGTTGCTCTTGACAATAAATTTGCAGCCAAGGACCAGACGGAATATTAGACAATGAGCTCCACTTAAGGACGTGAATTACTCGACTTCATTGATACGTTAGATGAGGTTGTTTGGGCAAAGTTCGAGGCAAGAAAACCAACCTTCACGTTTAAGAACGCTCCGCCTTATTCCGAAGATCGATCAACTAAGCCCTCGCACACCGGTTTTCGATTTAAGAAAGATAACCCGGATGTAATCTCAAAACTTCGGCTCGCAATTACCGAATACGAAGGCCGGATAGAATGGGCCATCACAGGACGTAAGCGAGAGAACTTGCCAGGAACAAACTGGTTGATCTGCCCAAAACGACTTCTGGAGATCGAGCCGATTGCGCTAGCCGCCAATGTTCCTCCGGGCGACTATATGGCCCAACACGAGCCAGAATTTGGCCCCGCCGCATATGACGACATGTCCAATTTAGTGCTTTATCTCCGCCAAGTCTTTCCAAATCAGAGATAACAATCAATTGCAGCAACCGCCACAAGACCGACTGAGTCACAATCTTGGTCGAGCACGATGTGATGGTCGACCTTGCAAAAATGGCAACTTTTCGGCTCATAGCGATGCGCATGTCGGCGGCAATGTCGCCCGCTGACAACTTTGCCTGTAAGCGCTGCAGAGCGAGCGCTTCTCTCTCAGATCGAAAGCCTGCCGAACACTACTTTGCAGGGAGACCCGCGAGACAACTCGAACAGCGCAACCATAATTAAATTGAAATGATGAAGTTATGAATAACGATCTCATCGAAAAGAAGCGGAGGGGATCCCAATTTTCCCTGGAACATATCCCTCAGGTTGCGCAGAAGATACGTTATCGAATCTAACCTATTAGCTTGAGCGGCTGCTACAACAGTCTGTCCAATGATCACCTGACAGTGGCCTTTTTTGAGTACTTTGCAAACAACAGCCAAACACATTTAAAGCAAAATTTATACACGGGCTGTCAGCTAACGTTGGCTGACATAGCCATCGATAGTCATCAGAAATTTGAGGTCGGAGCCGAATTACTGTATGCCCTTCTTTCTGATTCCCGTGAGATGGTTATGGAGATGGCAAAACTGGAACCCGACCACTTTGTTTCTGCCAGGGACAACCCTCTAAACCCTCAATTCCAAGTGCACATGTGGCAATTGGCGATACAGGGCGACTATTCGTCCCTCGAAACCAAAGTTGATCGCCTAGAAAAAAATGGTCGCAAGTCGGAACGCGTAACGGCAGCGCAAAGGAGAGATTTCTTTTCACTGCTGATGGGAGCCGATAACCCGGGCCTAGAAAATTTAATTCTGAAGCACGCCGATGTGCCCAGTCAGAATGCCTTGGCGGAAGATTATTTTTCCTACGTTGCCACGCTTGAAACCAAACTGTGCTGGTACCGCGGCCTTCCCGTCGAGATCAACCATCTCATGGTGCCAATGGATTTGATGCCGATCCGCCCCCTCGACCATTACGACGATGTGTATGAGTTCCTAAAGCCCGGATGGGTACCTCCACCGCAAGGGCTGGTCGGCAAGCTGTCACGGTGGTTCAGGTAAAGGACAACACATGTCCCCCCCACATACCGGCCCCAACCATTTGCATGCAACGTAAGAATCCAGGCTCCTTACACTCGCTGCAAACCACAAGGAAGCCGATATGCGCCCACACCGTCTGCCGCAGTGCCTGCTGTCCGCCCTCACCCTGAGCCTTGCGCTTGCTGGTCCGGCCGGTGCCGCGCCGGAGCCTGAACCGGTCGATATCCTGATCCGCAACGGCACGGTGGTCGACGGCAGCGGCGGCGCGCCCTTCGTGGCCGACGTGGGCATCCGCAATGACCGCATCGTGCTGGTGCAGCCCTCCGCCATGGGCGTGCCGGCAAAAACGGTGCTCGACGCGCGCGGGCTGGTGGTGGCGCCAGGCTTTATCGATCCGCATACGCACGCCTATCACAACCTCATCTCCAAAGACCGGCACCAGAACCTGCCGTACCTGCTGCAAGGCGTGACGACGGTGGTGATCGGCAACGACGGCATCGTGCTCGAAGGCGACGGGCCGGATCTCGACCGCATCGGGCCGACGCTCAAGGCGCTGGACGCCAACCGCATTGGCACGAACGTGGCCATGCTGGTAGGCCACAACGCCGTGCGCCACCGCGTGATGGGCGACGTGGCGCGTGCACCCACCGCTGACGAACTCAAGGCCATGCAGACGCTGATGGAAGACGGCATGCGCGACGGCGCATTTGGCATGTCGACCGGCCTTGTGTACACGCCCGGCGTGTTCGCCAAAACCGACGAGGTGGTGGCGCTGGCCAAGACGGTGGCCGCGCGTGGCGGCATCTACGACACACACCTGCGCGACGAGGGCAACTTCCGCACCGGCCTCGTCAACGCCGTGAAAGAAGCGCTGGACATCGGCCGGCGGTCCGGCATCCCGATCCACATTTCGCACATCAAGGCGCTGGGTGTGGATTCGTGGGGCAAGAGCGCGGAGGTCATCAGCCTGATGCTGCAGGCGCAGGCCGACGGCATGAACGTATCGGCAAGCCAGTATCCGTACACGGCGTCGAGCACGCACATCATTCCCGCGCTGGTGCCGGGCTGGGCGCGTGACGGCGGCAACGACGCGCTGCTCAAGCGGCTGGAAGACCCGGCCACGCGTGCCCGCATTGCCACCGACATGGAAAAGGCCATGCAACAGCGCAACGGGCCCGCCGCGCAGGTGCTGATCTCTGCCAACCCCGAATACAACGGGCAATCGCTTGAGGCGCTGGGCAAGAAGCTCGGCGTGAGCCCCGTCGATGCGGCCATCAGCGTGATCCAGCACGGCGGCACGAACATCGTGTCGTTCAACATGAGCGACGCCGACCTGGAAGCCTTCATGAAGCAGGACTTCGTCGTGGGCGGCTCCGACGGCATTGCCGGACACCCGCGCGAAGCCGGCACTTTTGCACGCCGCATCGGTGAATACGTCACGCGCAAGCACGTGATGACGCTGCCGTTTGCCATCCGCCAGGCCAGCGCCCGCACGGCCGAAATCTTTGGCATCAAGGACCGCGGCACCGTGCAGGCCGGCAAGTTTGCCGACCTGGTCGTCTTCGACCCCGCCACCTACGCCGACCGCGCGAGCTATGAACAGCCGGGGCTGCCGCCCGTGGGCGTGCGCTGGGTGCTTGTCAACGGCGCGGTGGCCGTGGCCGACGGCAAGGCGGTGCCGGATGTGCTGGCGGGGCGGGCCTTACGCAAATGAACAAGCGACGCCGCGCGGCAACGCAGCTCAGATCACGTCGCCGAGTTCACGCACGTCCGTGCCGGTGCAGCACGCGAGTATCTCGGCGTCTTCCTTGCTGACGGACAGATAGACGTGGCCGACTGCGCTGTCGAAGTACAGGCTGTCGCCGGGTGTCAGGCGAAAGGCGTCGCCGTTCTCAAAGCGCAGTTCGATCTCGCCGCCCAGCACGAAGACGAATTCCTCGCCGGGGTGGCGGATGTAATCGGGAAAGTCGTCGACCGAGCGCGCGCGGATGTGTGCGCGCATCGGCAGCATGCGTTTGCCGGTCAGCGCGTCGGCCAGCATGCCGTATTCGTAGTTCGGCGTGTCGTAAATGACCTGGCCGCCGGATGGCGTGAAGGTCGGCCGCAGCGGTCCAGCGTCGGGCGTGCGGCGCCGGCCGAGCAGTTGCTCGAACTCGAGCCCCAATGCCTGCGCCAGGCCGGCAAACTTCTCATAGGTGAGGGCAATATCGCCGCGCTCGGCTTTGGAAATGGTGGACAGCGCCACGCCGGAGCGCTCCGACAGCTCCTGCAACGTCAGCCCGCGCGCCTTGCGCGCCTCGCGGATGCGCGCTCCCACCTCCTGGTGAGTGAGCTGCGCCGGTGCCTCGTCGATTGAATGGGGCTGGATAGCCGCTTTTGCGCTCGATGCCACGCACGTCTCCGGGTTTTCTCGTATACGAGAATTTGATTTTTCTCGTATACGATAACTCAAACCCTCCCCAGCCTCCAACCCAGGAGAGCCGCCCGTGTCGACCCTCGCCCTCGACAGCCGCCCCGCGCTGTCACGCACGCAAGTCATTGCCGCTACCACCATCGGCACAGCGCTGGAGTTTTACGACTTCACCATCTACAGCTACTTCGCCATCCAGATCGGGCAACTGTTCTTTCCATCGGCATCGCCGGTGAACCAGTTCCTGTTGTCGATCGGGGTGTTTGGCGTCGGCTTTGTGGTGCGGCCGCTAGGCGGCGTCATCATCGGCGCCTATGCCGACCGCGCCGGGCGCAAGAAGGCGATGGTGCTGACCATCATGATGATGGCGCTGTCGTGCGCGCTCATCGCCACGGCGCCCACATACGCCACTGCGGGCATCTTCGCGCCGATGATCGTGCTGGCCGCGCGCCTGATGCAGGGCTTTGCAGCGGGCGGCGAATTCGGGCCCGGCACCACGTTGCTGGTCGAATACGCAAGCGACCGCACGCGGGCATTCTTTGCGAGCTGGAACTTTGCGGCGACCGCGCTCGGCCTGGCGCTGGGCGCGGCAGTCGCCACGCTCATCAACGTGACGCTCTCCAAAGAAGCCGTGCTCGCCTGGGGCTGGCGGCTGCCGTTCCTGCTGGGCATTTTTGCGGCCCCGGCCGGCATGCTGATCCGCCGCCGGCTGGAAGAAACGCTCGACCGCCGCGACGCGGCACCCGGCCACGCCAAGCCGCAAGGCGCACTCAAGGCCGCACTGACCACGCATCTGAAGCTGACCATTCTCGGCACGTTTGCGGAGCTGGGCGGCTCGGTGTCGGTGTACATCACCGCGTTCTTCCTGCCGAGCCACGCGGTGCGCACGCTGCATATGTCACCCACCGCGGCGGTGGCTTCTGGCGTGGTCAGCTCGCTCGTGCTGTTCGTGGCCGCGCCGATTGCCGGGCGCCTGGCCGATCGCTACACGCGCAAGCGTGTGCTGGTCACGTCGCGCATCATCATGCTGCTGGCGGTCTACCCGGCGTTTGCCTTCCTGGGCGCGCATCCGACGCCGTTGGCGCTGTACGTCGTGTCCGCATTGTTGGCCGTGTTCGTGGCGGCGCAGATCGTGCCCGTGCTGGTGATGATTCCGGAACTGTTTCCCAAGCATGTACGCGCCACCGGCATTGCGCTCACGTATGTGGTGAGCGCATCGTTCTTCGGCGGGTTCTCGCCGTTCATCGCGAGCTGGCTGGTGGAGCGCACCGGCAACCCGCTGGCGCCGGCGTGGTACGTGGCGGCCGCATGCCTCGTGTCATTGGTGCCGGTGATCTGGCTGCGGGACCGCACGGGCGAAGCGCTTTAAAGGGAAATGTTCATGTCGCACAACGACGAACTCGTCAGCCGGTCTGCGGTGGAACTGCGCCGGCTGATTGGCGCCAAGGAAATCTCGCCGGTCGAGCTGCTCGACGCCTGCATCGACCGCATCGAAGCCATCAACCCTGCCGTCAACGCCGTCACAGCGACGTGCTTTCTGCAGGCGCGCGAAGCCGCAAAAGCCGCAGAGCGCGCCGTGCTCAATGGTGAACCGCTCGGGCTGCTGCACGGCCTGCCGCTCGGCGTGAAGGACCTGGAAGACACAGCGGGCCTGTTGACGACGTACGGCTCGCCCACCGCGCGCGGCAACGTGCCGACGCAGGATGTGTTGCTCGTCGAGCGTCTGCGCGCCGCGGGCGCCGTGCTGGTGGCGAAGACCAACGTGCCGGAGTTCGGTGCCGGCGCCAATACGCGCAACCCCGTGTGGGGCGCGACAGGCAACCCGTTCAACCCGATGCTGAATGCGGGCGGTTCGTCGGGCGGTGCGGCGGCCGCGCTGGCGTGCGACATGCTGCCCGTCTGCACCGGCTCCGACACCGGCGGCTCGCTACGGATTCCGGCATCCAAATGCGGCGTGGTGGGCTTTCGGCCGTCGCCCGGGCTGGTCCCGAACTCGCGCAAGAAACTTGGCTGGACGCCCATTTCGGTGGTCGGCCCGATGGGGCGCACGGTGGCCGAAGCGTGCCTGCAATTGGCCGCCACAGCGGGATTGTCGGCAAGCGATCCGCTCAGCTTCCACGTCGATCCGCTGAGCTTTCTCACGCCCGCGCCGCTCGATCTCTCCACGCTGCGCGTCGGCTGGACGGAAGACTTCGGCTGCTGCGATGTCGACGCGAGCATCCGCGCGGTCTTCCGCCAACGCATTGCCGCCATCGCGCCGATGTTCCGGTCGTGCGAGCCCGTGCAGTTCGACCTCGGCGAGGTGCACCGCTGCTTCGACGTCATTCGGGCGGAGAGCTTTGTCGCCGGCCTGCACGATGCTTACGTGCGCGACCCGGCGTCGATCGGGCCGAACTCGCGCGCCAACTACGAACTGGGCGCCGCCATGACGCTTACCGATTGCGCGTGGGCGCAGGCTGAGCAAACGCGCATCCTCAAGCGATTCCAGGCGGCGTTCAGCCAGTACGACGTGATCCTGTCGCCGACGACGCCGGTGTCGCCGTTTCCGTGGAGCGCGCTGTACGCCACGCACATCGACGGCCGCGCGCAGGAGAACTATTACCGCTGGCTGGCGCTGACGTACGTCGTCACGCTGACCACGCACCCCGCGCTGTCATTGCCGTGCGGCGTTGACCACGCCGGCATGCCGTTCGGCCTGCAGATCGTCGGCCCCTTCCACGGAGACCGCAAAACGCTTGCCGTGGCGCATGCGCTCGAGCAGGCTTTCGACGCGTCTGCTACGCTGCGGCGGCCGCGTCCGGACCTCGCCAAGCTCACGCGGCCGACGCCGGCACTCCAATCCATCGTCACCGCGCCGCCGGTGTTCGATGCCGCCACGAGCGGCATGGGCACCTCGGCCGTCTGAACCTACAACGGACTTCTTCCCGACATGACCGACATCCAACGCCTCCACACCAACGCCCGCATGAGCCAGATCGTGATCGCCAACGGCATCGTGCATCTGGCCGGGCAAGTGCCCGACATCGACTTCAAGTCGGTCACCGAGCAGACCAACAACATCCTTGAGCGCATCGACGCCCTGCTGGCCGAAGCGGGTGTCGACAAGACGCGATTGATTTCCGCCAACATCTGGCTGACCGACGCCAAACACTTTGCGGAGCTGAACGCTGCGTGGGAAGCCTGGGTGCCGGCTGGCCACGCGCCCACGCGCGCCTGCGTGCAGTCGGGCCTGATGCGCCCGGGCATCGATGTGGAAATCGCCGTCACGGCACTGGCCAAGGGTTAAGGAGCGGCCGCCATGCGCTTCGACACCCTTGTGCTGGGCGCCGGCATTGTCGGCGTATCGGTGGCGGTGCATCTGCAGAAACGCGGGCGCGCCGTCGCACTGGTTGACCGCCGTGCGCCGGGCTTTGAGACGTCGTTCGGCAATGCCGGGCTGATCCAGCGTGAGGGTGTGTATCCGTATGCGTTCCCGCGCGACCTGTCGACGCTGTTGCGTTACGCTGCCAACACGTCGGCGGATGTGCATTACCACCCCGGCGACCTGCCCCGGCTGCTGCCGTTTCTGTGGCAGTACTGGCGCAACTCCCACCCCACCCGGCACGCGGCGATTGCGCGTGCGTATGCGCCGCTGATCGCGCACAGCGTGAGCGAGCACCGCGCGCTGGCCGAAGCCGCTGGTGCCACGCATCTGATCCGCCCGAGCGGCTGGATCAAGGTCTTCCGCAACGCCGCCACGCAAGACAAGGAAACGCGCAACGTCGAGCGCTGGCAGCGCGAATACGGCGTCGCCTTTGAAGCGCTCGACCCGGCGCGCCTGCGCAGCGTTGAACCGCATCTGGACACATCGCTGCTGGGCGGCCTGCGCTATACGGAAGCGGATTCCGTGAGCGACCCCAACGCCCTGGTCACGGCCTACGCGAAATACTTCGAGCAACTCGGCGGCCGTTTCTTTGAAGCCGATGCCAACACGCTGACGCCCAACGCGCCGTGGCTGCTGCAAACCAAGGAAGGCGAGCTGCGCGCAGACAACGTCGTCATTGCCATGGGCCCCTGGGCAGACGTCATCACCTCGCGCCTGGGCTACAGCCTGCCGCTGGCCGTCAAGCGCGGGTACCACATGCACTACGCGCCAGCGCAAGGCGCGCAGTTGAATCATCCCGTGCTCGATGCGGACGGCGGTTATGTGCTGGCGCCGATGGCGCGCGGCATCCGTCTGACGACCGGCGCAGAACTCGCGCACCGCGATGCGCCGAAGACGCCCGTTCAGCTCGACGCCGTCGAGCCCGTCGCGCGCAAGCTCTTTCCGCTGGCCGAACGTGTGGATGCGGAACCGTGGATGGGCGCGCGGCCCTGCACGCCCGACATGCTGCCGATCATCGGGCCGGCGCCGCACCACGCAAACATGTGGTTCGCGTTCGGCCATGCACACCACGGCCTGACGCTGGGGCCGATCACCGGGCGATTAATTGCGGAAATGATGACGGGCGAGACATCGACGGTAGATGTTCGCCCGTTCCGTGCGCAACGCTTCTGGGATTCAGCGCGCTAGTTCAACCCGCCCTGGCACAGGTACTTGATCGACAGGTAATCGTCGAGCCCGTACTTGGAGCCCTCGCGGCCGTAGCCCGACTCCTTCACGCCGCCAAAGGGCGCCGCCTCGCTGGCAAGCGCGCCTTCGTTGATGCCGACGATGCCCGCTTCCAACGCGCGTGATACACGCTCGATGCGGCGGATGTCTTGCGTATAGAAGTACGAGGCCAGCCCGAACGGCGTGTCGTTGGCAGCCTGCACGGCTTCGGCTTCATCGACAAAGCGGAACAGCGGCGCGACGGGGCCGAAGGTCTCTTCGTTGCAGAGCGCCATGCCGTTGTGGGCGTCGGCCAGCACGGTGGGCGCATAGAAGTGTTCACCAACTTCAGGCAGGCGCTTGCCACCCGCCAGGACGCGCGCACCGTTGGCGACGGCGTCCTGCACGTGGCGTTCGATCTTGTCGACGGCGCGGGCGTTGATCATCGGGCCGATCTGCGCGTCCGGGTCGGTGGCCGGCGCAACTTTCAGCGCGGAAACCCGCGCGGCCAGCATGGCGCCAAAGCGCTCATACACGCCGGCCTGCACGTAGACGCGGTTGGGGCACACACAGGTCTGGCCGCCGTTGCGGAACTTGGCCGCCAGCAAGCCGGTGATGGCCGCGTCGAGGTCTGCGTCGTCAAACACGATGAACGGGGCGTTGCCGCCCAGCTCCAGCGACAGCTTCTTCAGCGTGCCCGCCGACTCGCGCGCCAGATACTTGCCCACCGGCGTCGAGCCCGTGAAGGTGATCTTGCGCACACGGCTGTCGTGCAGCCAATCGGCTACGGCCTCGATACCACGATCACGCGAGGCGGAAATCATGTTCAGCACGCCGGGGGGCAGCCCCGCTTCCTGCGCGAGCTGCGCCAGTGCCAGCGCCGTGAGCGGCGTGTCTTCCGCCGGCTTGGCGACCACCGTGCAGCCCGCTGCCAGGGCCGGCGCGATCTTGCGCGCAATCATCGCCAGCGGGAAATTCCACGGCGTGATGGCGGCCACGATGCCCACGGGCTCCTTGACGGCGCTCATGCGTTTGCCGCGCTGCTGCTGCGGGATCAGATCGCCGTAGATGCGCGTGGCCTCGTCGGCAAACCACGCGACGTACGACGCGCCGTACATGACCTCGCCGCGCCCCTCGGCAAACGGCTTGCCCTGCTCCAGCG